>NZ_CP108032.1:4856990-5464114 GCF_036169555.1 Streptomyces sp. NBC_00306
GGCCCCGGCTGCGGGTGCGTGGCACGGTCGCCGCACGGGCCGAGGAACTCGGGGTGCGGTCCTGGCACGTCTCGCTCAGTCATGACGCGGGCGTGGCCTCCGCCGTGGTGATCGCGGAGGGCTGACAGGGGGGGCCGGCGCCCGCGCGCTCGTACGGGCAAGTGCGCTCCCGCCCGGCGCACTTGGATCCCGCGCGGGCCGGCACCCGGTGGGGCAGACTCGGGGGCATGCGTACTGCGTACAGCGTGGAGACCGTCAGGAACGCCGAGACCGAGCTGATGGCCCGGCTCCCGGAGGGCGTCCTCATGCAGCGGGCGGCGGCCGGGCTGGCCGCCGCCTGTGCCGATCTGCTCGGCCGGGTGTACGGAGCGCGCGTCGTCATGCTCGTGGGCAGCGGGGACAACGGCGGCGACGCGCTGTACGCCGGCGCCCGGCTCGCCCGCCGCGGTGCGGGTGTCTCCGCGGTGCTCCTCGCCCCGGACCGGACACATCAGGGCGGCCTCGCGGCCTTCACCGGCGCGGGCGGCCGGGTCACGGACGACCCCTTCGAGGTGCTGGCCGTCGCCGACCTGGTGCTGGACGGCATCACCGGCATCGGCGGCAAGGGGGGTCTGCGGCCGGACGCCGTACCGGTGGCCCGCGCGGCCCGCGGCTCGAACGCCGTCGTCGTCGCCGTCGACCTGCCGAGCGGTGTCGAGGCGGACAGCGGCGAGGTGCGCGGGGAGGCCCTGCGGGCGGACGCGACGGTGACGTTCGGCACGTACAAGCCGGGGCTGCTGATCGACCCGGCCCGCGAGTACGCCGGCACGGTACGGCTCGTCGGCATCGGCCTGGAGGCGCATCTGCCGTCCGTGCCGGACCTGGAGGCGCTCCAGCACGCGGACGTGGCCCGTCTGCTGCCCGAACCGGCGGCGGAGAGCGACAAGTACCGGCGGGGCGTCGTCGGCGTCGTCGCCGGCTCCGCCCGCTACCCCGGCGCGGCGGTGCTGGCCGTGGCGGGCGCGCTGCGCGGCGGGGCGGGGGCCGTGCGGTACGTGGGGCACGCGGCCGAGGCGGTGATCGCCCGGTTCCCCGAGACGCTGGTCCACGCGGGACCGCCGGCGAAGGCGGGCCGGGTACAGGCCTGGGTCGTCGGCCCGGGTCTCGGCGACGACGAGGAGGCCGTACGCGACGTCCTCGCCTCGGACGTCCCGGTGCTGGTCGACGCGGACGGTCTGCGGTTGCTGGACGCAGCGGCCGTACGCGACCGCGAGGCGCCCACCCTGCTGACCCCGCACGCGGGCGAGGCGGCGGCGCTGCTCGGTGTAGCGCGCGAGGAGGTGGAGTCCTCACGGCTGGCCTCCGTCCGCGAACTGGCCGCGCGCTACGGCGCGACGGCGCTCCTCAAGGGCTCGACCACGCTGGTCGCCGCGCCGGAGGGCAGCGGTACGCCTGTACGGGTCAACCCGATGGGCAGTCCGTGGCTGGCGACGGCGGGCAGTGGCGATGTGCTCTCGGGCCTCGCGGGTTCCTTGCTGGCGGCGGGTCTGGAGCCGCGCGACGCGGGGTCGGTGGCGGCGTATCTGCACGGACTGGCGGCGAGGCACGCGGTGGCGGAGGGCACGCCGATCACGTCGTACGAGGTGGCATCGGCGCTCTCGTCGGCGTGGCACGACGTGACCCACACCTGAGGGGGTGCGCCTCAATCGCCGGCGGGGCTTGATGTGCGGGGCGGGCGTGGTCTGCGGGGCAGGCATTTCAGCCCGTCCGGCGATTGAGGACACGCCCGTAGGGCGTGCGGTGTGACGAGGGGTGCGGGTGGTGGCCGGGGCGCTGCCCCGGGCCCCGCGCCTCAATCGCCGGCGGGGCTTGATGTGCGGGCCCATGCCCCGGCGGGGCTTGATGTGCGGGTGCTTGCCCTGGCGGGGCTTGATTTTGTGCCGCACACCGGCTGTGCGGGGCAGGTAATTCCAGCCCGTCCGGCGTTTGAGGACACGCCCGTAGAGCGTGCCGTGCGACGACAGGCGCGGCCGGCCGGCGGCGCGTCCCCGCCCACAGGACCGGGTTCCTGCGGCCGCCAGGCCGCCCCGCAAAGGATCCTCACCGCCCTCTGAGACACTGGGCGCGATGAGCCAGACACCGCCGCCGCGCGCCCGCGCCGAGATCGATCTCGCAGCCCTGCGCGCCAACGTCCGCGCCCTGCGCGCCCGCGCGCCCCAGGCCGCCCTCATGGCCGTGGTGAAGTCGGACGCGTACGGACACGGCATGGTGCCCTGCGCCAGGGCGGCCCAGGCGGCCGGGGCGACCTGGCTCGGCACGGCGACCCCCCAGGAGGCGCTGGCGCTGCGCGCGGCCGGCATCCAGGGGCGCGTGATGTGCTGGCTGTGGACCCCCGGCGACCCGTGGCGCGAGGGCATCGAGGCCGATCTCGACATGGGGGTGAGCGGCCTGTGGGCGCTCACCGAGGTCACGGCCGCCGCCCGGGAGGCGGGACGCCCGGCGAGGATCCAGCTCAAGGCCGACACCGGCCTCGGCCGCAACGGCTGCCAGCCTGCCGACTGGCCCGAACTGGTCGCCGCCGCGCTCGATGCGGAGGCCGAGGGCACCGTGAAGGTGACCGGCCTGTGGTCCCACTTCGCGTGCGCCGACGAGCCCGGTCACCCCTCGATCGCCGCCCAGCTGGACGTGTTCCGCGAGATGGTGGCGTACGCCGAGAAGGAGGGCGTCGAGCCCGAGGTCCGGCACCTGGCCAACTCCCCGGCCACCCTGACCCTTCCCGACTCGCACTTCGACCTGGTCCGTACGGGCATCGCGATGTACGGCATCTCGCCCAGCCCCGAGCTCGGCACGCACGAGGAGCTCGGCCTGCGGCCGGTCATGACGCTCGCCGCCTCCCTCGCGCTGGTCAAGCAGGTCCCGGCCGGACACGGCGTCAGTTACGGGCACCACTACGTCACCTCGCACGAGACGACGCTCGGCCTCGTCCCCCTCGGCTACGCGGACGGCATCCCGCGCCACGCGTCCGGCCGGGGTCCGCTGCTGGTCGGCGGCGAACGGCACACGATCGCGGGGCGGGTCGCCATGGACCAGTTCGTGGTGGACCTCGGTGGGCAGAAGATCCACGAAGGCGCCGAGGCACTCTTGTTCGGGCCGGGTGACCGGGGCGAGCCGACCGCCGAGGACTGGGCGGAGGCGGCAGGGACCATCGCCTACGAAATCGTCACCCGCATCGGAACAAGGGTTCCGCGCGTCCATCTGAACGAGGACTCCGACGAGTAGGAGCGGCACGGTGAGCGAGACCAGCACGGGGGACGTCGTGGCGGTGGCGGCTACGGCCGTTCAGTCCGCCGCGACGGGCAGCTGGCGCCGGGCGGGCGTCGCCGGCGCCGCGATAGGCGTGATCGCCGCCGGCGCCGCGGCCGGCGTCGCACTGGAGCGGCTGACGGTGGGCCGCGGCATGCGCAAGAAGGCCCGGCTCGCACTGGACGCGGCGGGCCCGTACGGCGCGCTGCGCGGACTGCCCGGCAAGGCACTCGCCGACGACGGCAGCGAGCTGTACTACGAGGTGGACGACGTCGACCCGGACGCGGCGGGCCCGCGCCGCCGCCGGCTCTTCGGCCGCAAGGCGCCCGCGCCGGTCACGGTCGTCTTCAGCCACGGCTACTGCCTCAGCCAGGACTCCTGGCACTTCCAGCGCGCCGCCCTGCGCGGCCTGGTGCGCACCGTGCACTGGGACCAGCGCAGCCACGGCCGCTCCAGCCGGGGCGCCTCGCAGTCGGGCCCGGACGCCGTACCGGTCTCCATCGACCAGCTGGGCCGTGACCTGAAGGCGGTCATCGACGCGGCGGCGCCCGAGGGTCCGCTCGTGCTTGTCGGGCATTCCATGGGCGGGATGACCGTGATGGCGATGGCCGACCAGTTCCCCGAGGTCGTGCGCGAGCGCGTCGTCGGCGTCGCCTTCGTGGGCACCTCGTGCGGCCGGCTCGGCGAGGTGAACTACGGCCTCCCGGTCGCGGGCGTCAACGCGGTACGGCGGGTGCTCCCCGGCGTCCTGAAGGCGCTCGGCTCGCAGGCCGAGCTGGTCGAGCGCGGCCGGCGCGCCACCGCCGACCTCTTCGCCGGTCTGATCAAGCGCTACTCGTTCTCGTCCAAGGACGTCGACCCGGCGGTCGCGCGGTTCGCCGAGCGGATGATCGAGTCGACCCCCATCGACGTGGTCGCGGAGTTCTACCCGGCCTTCGTCGAGCACGACAAGGCGGAGGCGCTGCCCATCTTCCGCGAGGTGCCGGTGCTCGTCCTCGCGGGTGACAAGGACCTGGTGACCCCGAGCTCGCACAGCGAGGCCATCGCGGACCTGCTCCCGGACTCCGAGCTGGTGATCGTGCCGGACGGCGGACACCTGGTGATGCTGGAGCACCCGGAGGTCGTCACGGACCGGCTGGCGGACCTGTTGGCACGCGTCGGAGCCGTACCGGCAGCGGCTAACGTTGGCCCGTATGGAAGCACCGCACAGCCCGGCGGCTGAGGCCGTCGCCCGTCTCGCCGTCGAATCCCCCGAGCAGATGCAGGACGTGGGGCGCCGGCTCGCGAAACTGCTGCGCCCCGGCGACCTGGTGATGCTCACCGGTGAGCTCGGCGCCGGCAAGACGACGCTGACCCGGGGCCTCGGCGAAGGCCTCGGGGTCCGCGGCGCCGTCACCTCCCCGACCTTCGTCATCGCCCGGGTCCACCCCTCGCTCACCGGCGGCCCCGCGCTGGTCCACGTCGACGCGTACCGCCTCGGTGGGGGACTGGACGAGATGGAGGACCTCGACCTCGACGTCTCGCTGCCCGAGTCGGTCGTGGTCGTGGAGTGGGGCGACGGCAAGGTCGAGGACCTCTCCGACGACCGGCTGCATGTGGTCATCCACCGGGTCGTGGGCGACACGGACGACGACCACCGCGATGTCACGCTGACCGGGTTCGGCGGCCGGTGGTCGGGTGTGGACCTGGCCGCGGCCGGAATCTGAGCGAGGGACGTCGCGGGCCCGAGTGACGGGCATCGCGGACCCGGCGGCAGCCGAGGTGGCGGCACCCGGCCTGGCGGTACCGGGGCCTGGCGGCACCCGGGCCTGGCGGCACCCGGACCCGGCGGCACAGGGGCGACCGGACCCGCGGCACCCGAGCCCGGCGCAACGGACCCCCGCACCGGGCCCGTCCGTACCTGCCTCGCCGCATCCGCTCCGGGAGTCCCCGCGGTCCGAAGAGACGATGTTCCGACATTCCGTCGGGAAGATGTTGCGCAGGTCGCACTGCGCATGGTCACATGGTACGGAGATCTGGTTAGGTCTACCTAACCGGCCTGCCCCCGGAGACCCAGGAGGCATCCATGCCGGCGTCCGAACGCGAGCACCAGCCACGGCAGCAGCCGGCGCACTCCGCGCCGCCGTCGCCGTCCCTCCTGTCGATGCGCGATCTGCTGGCCTCGTGTGCGGCGGCCAGCGCGGTGTCCACACCGCCCAGGGACGAACAGCCCGCCACCCGGGACGAGCCCCGCCGCGACGCCGCGTAGCTCGGGGCCCGGGAAACTGGGAAGACGAGCCGCGACTCGTCCAGTTCGGTCACGGCTCGTCATTCGTACGAGCGGTTTTTCCGAGGGGTTTCCGGTGGGCGACGGGCCGGCATGAGCCGAGTCCTCTGTGGCCCGCGGGAGCCGTCCCTACGGGAGAACGACGACCTTCGAGCCGATCGTCGCGAACGTCCACATCGCGTCGCCGTCCGCCCGCTTCATCCGCACGCCGCCGGTCTTCTTCTCCGGGTCGGGGCTCGCCAGCACGCCGTTCGTCGCGGCGCTGAAGCCGATCGCCACGTCGTCCACGCTGGCGAACCGCACCACATGCTCGATCGGCACCCCGTCCGAACCGGGCACCTGCCCGGAGCGGGAGGTCACCGAGTACGAGCCCGGCGCCGGGCTCACCGTCGACGGCATGACCGCGAACGTCCGCGTGACCTTGTTCTTCGCGCTCACGAGCCAGACCCGGCGGTCGCCGAGCGAGTACACGACACGGGCGCCGGCGCCCGAATCGGCGGGCAGCGCGAGGGGATTCTCCGGCTTCTGCTCGGGAACCTTCGCCGAGGGGGCCGCACTCGGTGTCCGGGACGTGCCCAGTGAGTCGGGGGCGCTCGCCTGCGCCTGATAGGCGAGGAAACATACGGCCGCCAGAGCCGCCGCCGTGAGCCCGGCCACTAGACCCGAGCTGCTCCGTGCCACCGTGTCCGCCTCTCTCTCCCTCGGCCGCGCGGGCCGGGGAGCGCCCCCATGTCCTGGTGGAGGTGACGGTAGCAGCAGGCGCTCGGGCCGACGGCGCTCCATGCCCCCGGCGCGGGAGCCGTAGGCTGTTTGCGTGCTCCTGCTCGCCGTTGATACCGCCACGCCCGCCGTCACCGCCGCCCTCCACGACGGCACGTCCGTCGTCGCCGCCTCCAGCAGCGTCGACGCCCGACGCCACGGCGAACTGCTGCTGCCCGCCGTCGACCGCGTCCTCGCCGAGGCGGGGGTGAAACTCGACGCCGTCACCGCCGTGGTGGCCGGCGTCGGACCCGGCCCCTACACCGGCCTGCGGGTCGGCCTGGTGACGGCCACGACCTTCGGCTCGGCGCTCGGAGTGCCGGTCCACGGCCTCTGCACGCTGGACGGCCTCGCATACGCCTCCGGCCTGGAGGGACCGTTCGTCGTCGCCACGGACGCCCGCCGCAAGGAGGTCTACTGGGCCCGCTACGCCTCCCCGCGCGAGCGGATCGGAGAGCCCGCGGTCGACCGGCCCGCCGACATCGCCGAGCAGGTGGCCGGACTGCCCGTCGTCGGGGCCGGCGGACTGCTCTACCCGGAGGCCTTCCCCGACACCCGCGGCCCCGAGCATGTGTCGGCCGCGGCCCTGGCGTCGCTGGCCGCCGAGAAGCTGGCCGCGGGCGAGGAGTTCCTGCCCCCGCTGCCGCTGTATCTGCGCAGGCCGGACGCCCAGGTGCCGAAGAACTACAAGGTGGTCACGCCCAAGTGAGCGCTTCCCCGGCCGCGCTGCGTGAGATGCGCTGGTGGGACATCGGGCCCGTGCTCGACCTGGAACACGCCCTGTTCCCGGAGGATGCCTGGTCGACCGGCATGTTCTGGTCCGAGCTCGCGCACTCCCGCGGGCCGCGCGCGACGCGCCGCTATGTGGTCGCCGAGGCGGACGGAAAGATCGTCGGCTACGCGGGCCTGGCGGCCGCCGGCGGTCTCGCGGACGTCCAGACCATCGCCGTCGCCCGCGATCAGTGGGGCACGGGACTGGGCGCCCGGCTGCTCACCGATCTGCTCCAGCACGCCACCGCCTTCGAGTGCGACGAGGTGCTCCTCGAAGTGCGCGTGGACAACACCAGGGCCCAGAAGCTGTACGCGCGCTTCGGCTTCGAGCCCATCGGACTCCGGCGCGGCTACTACCAGCCGGCCAATGTCGACGCCCTCGTCATGCGGCTCCCCGTACAAGGAACAGAGACTTAACTGATGGCTGACGAACCGCTCGTACTCGGCATCGAGACCTCCTGCGACGAGACCGGCGTGGGCATCGTCCGCGGCACGACGCTGCTCGCCGACGCCATCGCCTCCAGTGTGGACACGCACGCCCGCTTCGGCGGAGTCGTGCCCGAGATCGCCTCGCGCGCGCACCTGGAAGCGATGGTGCCGACCATCGAGCGCGCGCTCCAGGAGGCCGGTGTCTCGGCGCGCGACCTCGACGGCATCGCCGTGACCGCGGGCCCGGGCCTCGCGGGCGCTCTGCTGGTGGGCGTGTCGGCGGCCAAGGCGTACGCGTACGCCCTCGGCAAGCCGCTGTACGGGGTGAACCACCTCGCCTCGCACATCTGCGTCGACCAGCTGGAGCACGGCCGGCTGCCCGAGCCGACGATGGCGCTGCTGGTCTCCGGCGGTCACTCCTCGCTGCTGCTCGCGCCCGACATCACCAGCGACGTACGGCCCCTGGGCGCGACGATCGACGACGCCGCCGGCGAGGCCTTCGACAAGATCGCGCGCGTGCTCGACCTCGGCTTCCCGGGCGGTCCGGTGATCGACCGGCTCGCCAAGGAAGGCGATCCGGCGGCGATCGCGTTCCCGCGCGGCCTGTCCGGCTCGCGCGACCCGGCGTACGACTTCTCGTTCTCCGGGCTCAAGACCTCCGTCGCCCGCTGGATCGAGGCGAAGCGGGCCGCGGGCGAGGAGGTGCCGGTGCGCGACGTGGCCGCGTCCTTCCAGGAGGCGGTCGTCGACGTACTGACCCGCAAGGCGGTGCGCGCCTGTCTCGACGAGGGTGTCGACCACCTGATGATCGGCGGCGGTGTGGCCGCCAACTCCCGGCTGCGCGCGCTGGCCCAGGAGCGCTGCGAGAAGGCCGGCATCCGGCTGCGGGTGCCGCGGCCGAAGCTGTGCACGGACAACGGCGCAATGGTCGCCGCGCTGGGCGCGGAGATGGTGGCGCGCAACCGGCCGGCGTCCGACTGGGAGCTGTCCGCGGACTCCTCGCTCCCGGTGACGGACCCGCACGTCCCGGGAGCCGCGCACGACCACACCCACGACCACGACCATGTGCACGAGGTCAGCAAGGACAACCTGTACTCATGACGGCCGTCGCGCTGATGTGGGAGGCCCGCGCGGTCCAGGGGCGGGGGCCGGAACTGCTCGCCTGGGCCAGGGCGCAGGAACTGCCGCGGGAGCCCGTACGCGTCGAGTTCTTCCGCGCACCCGACGACCGCGTCCTGGTCATCACCTGGTGGGAGGCCCCGGGCCTCGACGCGGACCTGCCGGAGCTGCCGGAGCCGGACGGGGGGCTGGTGACGCGTCCGGTGCACCGGTGGCGGTTCGAGGCGGTTTCGTAGGCGGTTCTGCGGGTTCCGGCGGCGGTACCGCAGGCGGCAGTGCGGACTCAGGTGGAAGCTCTCGGCGGCCTCCTTCGGCGTAGCCGGGCCGTTCCGATGGCAGCTCGGGAAGATTCTCAGAAGAATTCTCCGGGAGCTGTCGATCCGGCGGCCTCCCGTTCGACGCAGGGGTGAGAGGCAGGGAAGTCCCCCGCCCTCCCGACCGAGGAGTCACCATGCCGCGCTTCCTGACCATGATCCGCATCGAGGAGCAGAACCTGCCCAGGGAGGCCGCCGGCCCCGAGTTCGACGAGCGCATGGGCGCGCTGTTCGAGGAGATCACCAAGGCCGGGGTCATGCTCGACACCGCCGGGCTCACCCCGACCGCCGACGGCACCCGGGTCCACTGGTCCACCGGAAAGATCAGCTACACCGACGGGCCGTTCACCGAGACCAAGGAAGTCATCGGCGGCTACTCCATCATCCAGGCCAAGGACAAGGCCGAGGCCCTGGAGTGGGCCAAGCGCTTCCTGGAGATCCACCCGGCCGAATGGAACGTCACCGCCGAGGTCCGCCAGATCGAGGAGTGAGAGCCGGTCGCGCTTGCCCCGCCCCGGCACGGCTGTTCTGATGGGTGGCCGTGACGGCAGCAAGCGCGACCGAAACGGTCGAAGCGGTGTTCAGGATCGAGTCCGCGCGGATCATCGCCGGCGTCGCCCGCATCGTGCGGGACGTGGGCATAGCCGAGGAACTCGCGCAGGACGCCCTGGTCGCCGCGCTGGAGCAGTGGCCGGAGTCGGGCGTGCCGGACAGACCCGGCGCCTGGCTCATGGCCACCGCCAAGCACCGCGCGATCGATCTCGTACGCCGCAAGGAGACGTACGCGCGCAAGCTCGCCGAGGTCGGGCGGACCCTGGAGGACGTGCCGCCGCCCGAGCCGTCGGACGTGGACGACATCGACGACGATCTGCTGCGGCTGATCTTCACCGCGTGCCACCCGGTGCTCTCCACCGAGGCGCGGATCGCGCTGACCCTGCGGCTGCTCGGCGGCCTGACGACCGAGGAGATCGCCCGCGCCTACCTCGCCCCGGAGCCGACGGTCGCGCAGCGCATCGTCCGCGCGAAGCGGTCGCTCGCGAAGGCCGGCGTCCCCTTCGAGGTACCGGGCCCCGCCGAGCGCGCCGAGCGTCTGGACTCCGTGCTGGAGGTCATCTACCTGATTTTCAACGAGGGTTACTCGGCCACGGCCGGCGACGACTGGCTGCGCCCGGCACTGTGCGAGGACGCCCTCCGCCTCGCTCGCGTCCTCACGGGCCTGATGCCCCGCGAGCCGGAGGTGCACGGCTTGACGGCGCTGCTGGAGTTCCAGGCCTCCCGCATCGCGGCCCGCACGGGCCCCGACGGCGAGCCGGTGCTGCTCGCGGACCAGAACCGCGCCAAGTGGAACAGGATGCTGATCGGGCGCGGCATGGACGCCCTGCAACGAGCGGGCACCGGCCCGTACGCGGTCCAGGCGGCCATCGCGGGCTGCCACGCCCAGGCGGTCCGCTACGAGGACACCGACTGGCGGACGATCGCCTCCCTCTACGGCCGTCTGGCCGCGCTCGTCCCTTCCCCGGTGGTCGAGTTGAACCGGGCGGTCGCGATCTCGATGGCAGAGGGCCCGGAGGCGGGCCTGGCCCTGGTGGACGCTCTCGCCGGGGAACCGGCCCTGAAGGACTACCACTTGTTGCCGAGTGTGCGGGGTGACCTGCTGGAACGCCTGGGGCGGGGTGCGCAGGCGCGTACGGAGTTCGAGCGGGCGGCGTCGCTGACCCGCAACGAACGGGAGAGGGAACTGCTGCTGGAGCGTGCCTCACGCTGCGCGCCGTAGGCGGCCACGGCGAGCTTCGAGATCCCACCGACAGGTACGGTCCGGAACGACCGGACGGACGTCCAGCACACGGACGACCGGGGTGCCGTCCGCAGCACGATCACCGTCGACGAGCGCTTCGGCGAGGTGTGCCTCCAGGGTCTCCTCCGTGGGCGGCCTGCCGGGGCTCGAAGCTCAGGTGCGGTCTCCCTGACGCATCACAACTGCGCACGTTCCGGGCCCGGTTCGTCGTACGCGTCGAGCCACGTAGCGGCAGGTCGGGGCTTGAGCTTCGGGGCTCGGGATTCGAGCTCCTTCTCTACAGATTGGGTGGGGGGATTGTTCCCACCCACCCACCCCAACTCAGCCGCGCACCAGGCGAGATGACTTTTTGTGATCGAGTCGCGACACACTGCCGTTGCCGTGTAGCGTGCGCCCCGAAGGCAGACAGAACGACCCCCATGCGGTGCTACCAACACCACACAGGGGTCTGACCTACAAGATCGTGGAGCCGATCTCATGGCTGTTCAGCAGTTTAATCCTGCCCCGCGCCCGGCCGCCCATCCGATGGCCAATCCGGGTTACGGCAAACGCCTCGCCCCCTCCCAACGCCCCCGCCGCGCGGACGACTTCGCACATCTGCCCAGGCGTGAAGGGGCGGTCGCGGACTATGTCGACCGGCAGCCCGAGGGCGCGGACATCTCGGTGAAGATGCTCGCCAAGCACCTGCCGGGCTACGGCCAGTGCGCGGTGGCGACCATTCTGAACAACCTCTCGGCGGCGGGCCACTACCGCCGTGTCCGCCAGTGCGTCACGAGCGCGTCGGGCACGAACATCTGGGTCTGGCGCTCGTACTGGTCCCGTACGCCCCGCGACGACGCCTGGTGGGCGAACTTCGCGGCCGGTGAACTCGGGACCTCGACGATCCCTGCCGCCCTGGCGAGGACGGCGGGCTACGACGTCCTGGCCCGACTCGGGCGTATCGAGGCACGGCTGACGCTCTCGGCGTCGGAGTGCGCGGCACTGGAGGCCGCGGCGGGCGCATGGTTCGAGCGCGGCGCGAGCGAGAGCCAACTGCTCTCGGCCATGACGGCGGGACTCCCGGCACAGGTCTCCCACCCGTACGGCTTCGTCCGCGCCCGCCTGCTGTCGAAGCTCCCACCGGAACCCCCGGCGCCCCGAATGGTGATGGAGTGCACGGACTGCGGAGCCCCGGGCGAACCGGCGTCCTTGCCGGGAGGCCTGTGCCGCACATGCACGGACACGGACCGGCTTGCCGCACTGCCGCCCGCGTCCGCCGGGGTCCACGACCGGGTGGGGCGCCTGCGCTCGGCGCTGCGGGCGGGCCCGGGGGACTGAGGCGGTGGCCCGCGCGACGCGGGAGCGGCCTCAGTGCTTGTCCCACACCGGAGGGTGCGCTTCTGCCAAGTGACCGATACATGCCTGCGCCAGCATCGGCAGGAACTCTACGAAATCCGCAGACCCGGACCCTCCTCCCAGTTCCATGGAGAAGAAGCGGTCCAGAGAGTCTTCGTGGTTCTGGAAGAGGGCCAACGCTTCATAGGCTTCGGCGGCCAGACCGGGAAGTTCCCACACACATGCGGGATGGCACTCCTCGATCAGCATCCGGATGCCCTCCTCCACGGAGGCGCCTTGCATATCATCCGAGACCGCCAGGCCGTCCTGGCCGAAGTAGATCATCAGGTACTGACGGAAGCGCGGGAAACGCAACAGCAGTTCCTCGGCGGTGAGCGGTGGCCGGTAGTACTCCTCGCGGCTTCCCGAGTACCACTGCTCGACGTGGGAGGCGATGGCCCGCAGAGCGGTCGATGTGCATTCCGCCGGGACCGCCCGCGGGAGGTTTTTCAGCTCTTCTCTGCCGCCCCCGCCCGACGGATCCGCGTCGAACAGGTCGGCGGCCTGGCGCAGTTGAGCCGCGACTTCGTAGAGCGTCCGCCCGCCGCCCTTCTGGGCGTAGACAAGGCCGCGAAGAACCGGGTGCAGCCGGCTCTGCCATTCCCCGGTATCGCCGGGGATGCCGGTGGAGGCGAAAACGCTCAACAGGGATCGGGCACCCGACAAGCGGAAATACCCCATGGTCTCTTCGCTCAGCATGAGGACCTTTCTGATGCACACAACGGTACGTAATGTTGTGTCCTGGTAGTTCGACGGACGTGGCGGTGGGGGACACGGGGGCGACGATCCGCTGGCATCACCGCCCGACGGGCTCAGCCCGGCGGTCTCGATACGGGAGCGGCCTCAGTGCTGCTCTTCGAAGTGGACGTGGACGGCGTCGAGAATGGCCCGCAGGACCGGCTTGGAGGCCCAGGGGATCACCTCGACGAGCCCGGCCCCCCGCGCCTGCGATGTGGGGAAAAACAGCAGAGCCTCCTGCACCTGTGCGGCCAGCGCGGACATGTCCTGATGGCAGCGGTTCGGATGCTCGCTCGCGACGCCCTCCCGCACCCCTTCGTCGAAGTCCTCATACTCGCCAGAGTCCACCCACCACCAGAACTCCGCGATTCTGCCGAACTTCAGAACGGCTTCCCAGGCTGCCATGGGCAGTTCATCGAAATCCGGAAGAGACTCCCGTTCCTGAAGTCGGAGCAGACCGGAAAGCAGCCTGAGGAATTCCGGCCCCGGGAGATCGCCGGCGGCTTCGGCAAGCTTCTCGGAGAACCCGATGGGCGTCGCCGGCGGCTTCCCGGACTCGAGCTGATCCGAGAGCAGATCGAGGAGAGCCGACACCGTGGCCACGGGCATGGCCCAGTCGGTCTCCGGTGAGTTCCTGACCGTTCGGCAGAACCGGGCCAGCTCGTCCTCAAGGGCGGCGTTGGCGCTGTCCCGTCGGCACGCGACTGCCAGATCGAGGAGCCTGGAGACCGGGCCGTTGTTGAAGACAGCTCCGGTGTACGTGGTCATCTCGTGCATGCTGAGGGGCGCCCTGGAATGGACCGTCAGGATCTGACGGAGGCGCGGGAAGGGCTGCTCACCGCTGGCGCAGTTGCACGGCCAGGTCCGCGAGCCAGCCGCTGGGGGTGAAAGGCTCCGGCGGGTCGACCTCCATGCCCAACTCGTCCAGGGCCAAGGCGTAGTCCGACTCCTCCAGGGGAAGGGTCAGGGCATCGTGCACCTCACCCGTGAGCTGGGCGATCAGGCCGCTGTCTGTGGTGTCCAAGTAGTCCTGAAGCGCCTCGTCGTGGTCCTCGAACTCGTCGGGCATGTCCTGTGAGAACCAGCCGCCCAGAAGCTGCGCCAGTTCCGGGAAGCGGGCATGCCATTCCCAACGAGTCCGGGGCGGGGCGGGAGGCGGGGCCTGGCCCGTCTCGACGCTCTCCTTGAGCCGGTCGGCGAGGCGAATGAGCCACCCCTGGATCTCGTCGTCGGGAAGACCGACGTCCGGTACGGGATAGAACTCGCCGAGCCGCAGGCGCAGCCGCCCGGGCGGGTTGCCGGCGTACTCGCGCAGTTGCTGCTCGGCGATCGCGATCGCCCACGGGCGGGTGCGCCATGTGTGCCGGAGGTAGGCCGTGAGCGGTTCGTCGTCGTCGGCGTTCCGGCCTGTGTAGGCGCGGACGACCTGGTCCAACTCGCCGAACTTGCGGTCGTGTTCGCGCGGCTTCAGGGACACGGATGCCTCTAGAGGTAGATCGGGAAGGTGGCGTGGACGGTGAACCCGTGGGGGCTCGCCGTGTCCCGCTTGAGGACCACGCGGGCGGAACGGACGTCAATGGGCTCACGCCCGGCGAGCATCATCGCCTGCAACAGGACGCGCCCTACGGGCTGAGGGCGGGACGGCCAGGCGCTCTCGATGGTGAGCCGATCGCGGGTGGACTGTGCGAGCCAGCGGTGAATGACCTGCTCGTTGGCGGTCACGACGTGCTGGGTCGCCCACTGGGCGGTCTCCCGGTCGGGGTACGTGGCGGACCGAGTTCTCATGGTTCTGAGTACCTATTGCCTTTTCCAGACGGGTGGGTGGTGGGCCTTCATATGGTCGATGCACGTCTGCGCCAACAACGGGAGGAACTCCATGAAATCCGGCTCCCCCGAGCCTCCGCCGTGTTCCTGAGCGAAGAATCGGTCGACGGTGTCTTCGTCGTGGAAGACAGCCAGCGCCTCATAGCACTCGGCGGCCACTCCGGGGAGTTCCCAGGGGCACTGCGGATGGACATGATCGATCCACATCTGGAGGCCCTCTTCAATCGTAGATCCACTCATGTCGTCGGAGATCGCAGTGCCGTCCTGGCCGAAGTAGACGGACAGCAGAGGAATGAGGCGTGGAAAACGCAGAGAGAGCTCGGATGTTGTCACCATGACATCGCCTCTGGGCTTCGAGGTGCATTCCTCGACATGGTCGGCGATCTCTCGGAGGGTGACAGGTGTCATATCCAGCGGACTTGCTTGTGGAATCCTCTTCGGGAGGGGCGTTCCTTTTGTCAGTGCATCGGTGAAGAGATCAGCCGTCAGGCGCAGTTCGGCAGCGACTTCCCACAGGTTCCGTCCGCCGCCGGCAGCGGCGTAGTCCATCCCTCGCACCATCGGTGCCACGATGGGTTCCCACAGGTCGCGTTCTACCGGAAGTTTGCGGTGGAACGGTTTCAGGAGAGCTCTGGCACCCGAGATTCGGAAGTGCTCGCGCTGCCGCGGCGCAGATGTGGCCATGAGCTAACTCTCCTTGTCGCCCACTACAGGCATGGACGTCATGACGACGAAGGGCGGATCGAGGTCTTCATTGAAGACGAGTTTAGTCTTGACGCCGTAGGTGTCCTCTGCCTTGTTCGCCGGGAAGGGATCGTCCCTCATGTGTTGACGGTCGATGCTCCTCCCTGTCGTGCCGTACGGTGTGCTGTCCAGTGGCAGTTCAAGGGGCTCCCTCTTGGACCCGGACTGCTGGCGTTCGATCCAGTTCTTGATTTCGTCCGCATGCTCGTCGATGTTGTACTGAGTCACTCGCTGCGCTGTGTCGAGATCCTTGAACGTCGAGGCGTTTGCCGGAAACGGCTGGCCGTGCGGCCACGCAGGTGGGGGCTGCCCTTCGATGACAGGCCGAGGGCCTTTCTTGAGATCGTCCCGTAGTCGCTGCGCGAGCTGCTCGTCCGTCAGCCCCACATGCCGTGTTGCCGTATGGGAGTTCTCAAGCCACTCGGTTGACGCAAGGTCGATCTGGTAGATGCCCAGGTCGGTGTGGCCATCCTTCGTCCATCTGTGGCGAGGCTTGAACTCGTCCAGAGCTCGTGCTCCGAACGATCGGGCCCTCGCTTCACCAGCCGCGAAGGTCGGAGCGCTCAAGAATGCCTCGTCGAGTTCCGCCATGAGTTTGTCGACCTTGGCGGAGGCCTCGTGGAAGGCCTTGTGACAGGCCTCGACAGCGGCGTCGGCACCCGACTTGTCCATGTGGGAGCGGAACGTCATGACGATCTCACCGAACGCCAACGTCGCCGTCAGTCGAGTCAACTCCGCAAGGTCGAGGCCAGTAGTGAGATCTTTGATCGTCGCTTTCGCTGCCTCGGCCCCGAGGCGGGAAGTCGTCTCACGCGCTTTGTCGGCGGCGTCGGCGGCGTCGTGGAAAGCCTGATGCAGTTCATTGGCGGTTTTCGCCAGGACCTCGATGATAGGGCGCCTGGCATTGGCAGCCTCTGACCCTTTGGTCTTCCAATCCCGGCTGCCGGGAGTGTCCCGAGCCACGTCCTGGTTGTCCGAGTCGCGGCTCCGCCCCCAGGCGGTCGTACCCCAGATCGACTGGCAGAACGCGTTCATGGCACCTTGCCACTCGCTGTTGCCGCTATTGGTGATGTACGCGATGCAGTCCGAGAAGCTCTTGGCCGACTGCTTCGCAGACTTGCCCGACACCTGCCACGCGTCGCCGATCGCTCTCAGCTGCCCAGTGTCCGCGCCTGGGGTGATTTCCACCGTCTTGCCGAGCCGGAGCCCGTGTTCGAACGCTTCCTTGAAGGTGTCGGCCAGCCAGTCCGGCCCGTCGCCCGCCCACGCCAAGAGGGGCCCCGAGTGGTCGCCCGTTCCGGTCCATTTGATCGAAGAGACGGATTCGTAAGTGACTTTGCCGACGCACACCGGTGGACTTTGGAGAGGCGGCATCTCCAGCTGGTGGTGCCGATTGGCCTGACGTGAGTTCCAATCCGCACGCTGATAGTTGTTCGCTGTCTCCGTCAGGCCGACCACGACGCCCTCGATGCTGAGGATTGCCCGCGCCCAGACCTCCAGGTACCGCTTCGCGACCTTCTTGTAGGCGTCCGCGAACGCGTCCGCACCATGACCGCGGCCGGCCACTTGGGTCTGGCTCCACCCGCCCACGGAACCGAGCAGACCTGTCGCGGACTTGTGGAACTCGAACTGCTGGTTGCTGACCAGCCCCGACGCGTAGTAGACGTGGCTCGGCCTGATGTCGAACCCGCCAGGGGTGTTGGGCGGCTCGGCGGGCTTGAGGTCCTCGACGTTCCGCTTACGTTCCCGTTCCGCCGACCCGGTGTCATGGCGGGAGATGTCCACGCCATTGGGGTCTTCGAGCGACCCGGGAGAAGGTTCTGGCGTTGGCTCGCCAGAAGGTGACTTCGGCGAGTCGCCGCCTGATGCAGGAGGAGCTGAGCCGGAGGGTGCGGGAGTCGGCTCCGCCATCAGGAGGCCCCCCACCCTCGCAGCACAGCCCTGTGCGCCTCCGCGTAGTTCGCGTGGCCGGTCGTCACCACCTCGTGCAACCAGGCCTGTGCCGCCTGGAGGTCCTGCATCTGGCGGTCCCACTTGTCGAGTTCGTCGACGAAGGCCTCGCGCGCCTCGCCCTTCCAGGTCAGGACGGCCTTCTCAGTCCTGCCGTACAGGACCTCCAAGCCCTCGTTCAGCTTTCTTAGGACGTCCTCGAGCTCTCTCGCCAGGTCTGTCAGCGTCGAGAAGTTCACACCTATGTGGTCGTCGGTCATTCCGTGCCCCCGGGCCGGTCTCTTCTGGTCACATGTCCCGCAGCGCGCTGCGCGCTGATGCCCCTGAGGGTTCACCGGACAGTTCACGTGCTTCGCGGGCTACGTCCACCCCAGAGGCGATGCTCCGTATCTGCCGCATCGTCTCGAGGTCCTCCTCAGTGAAGCCGTCCCTGCCGAGGAGTACCGCCGTCTCGATGACCTTCAGCGTTTCCCGAATGCGTACCGCGTCCTCGGCCGCGCCCCGATGCAGGGCCCGGTAGCCCTTGGCCGCCTCACCCTGCCAGCCTGCCTCGATGCGGTCGACGATCGCGTCCATCCGCCGGACCTGGTTGTCCAGATGGCGCTGCATGCTGTCGAGGTCCCGGGCCAGTCGGGTCAGGTCGCCGCTCGACGCGACCAAGTCGGCATTGTTCTCCACGGCTCCCCCTGTCGTGTGGTCCACGGCAGCCTAACAACGGCCCCTGACAGCACGGTGGTTGCAGAAGGGAAGCCTCGTGTGACGTGCGCTACGCCGGACGCCCCACCAGCATTGTCGGCGCCCCCGCCACCCTCGTCAGGAACACCGTCGCCGCGTTCCGCCCCTGCGGTTTCACCTTCCGGCGCAGTTCCTCCGGTTCCACCGCCGAGCCGCGCTTCTTCACCGTCAGGTTGCCGACCTCCCGCTCCCGCAGAAGCGCCTTCAGTTTCTTGAGGTTGAAGGGGAGTTCGTCCGTGATCTCGTACGCGGTGGCGAACGGCGTCGGGCGCAGTTCGTCCGCCGTGATGTACGCGATCGTCTCGTCGATCAGGCCGCCGTCCAGGTCCTCCGCAACCTCCGCCACCAGGTGCGCCCGGATCACCGCGCCGTCCGGCTCGTAGAGGTAGCGGCCCACCGTGCGGACCGCCGGGTCCGGCAGGCCGCGGCCGGGCAGGGAGTGCGGGCCCGGGAGCAGGGTGGCGCGGCGGGTGCCGGGGGTGGTGCCGAACCACAGCACCGCCTCCTTCACATCGCCGCCGTCCGAGATCCACTCCGCCTCGGCGTCGTCCGGGATCAGTTCGTGCGGGATGCCCGGGGCGATCTTCACCGCGCCGGTGCCCGCCCGGCGTACCGCCTCGATCGCCCAGGACAGGGGAGGGGAGTACGCCTCCGGGTCGAAGATGCGGCCCCGGCCTCCCCGGCGTGCCGGGTCCAGGAACACCGCGCCCGGTCCGGTCGCGATCTCCGTGACGTCCGCGCAGCGCACCTCGATCCGGTCACCGAGCTCCAGCGCGTCCGCGTTCGCGCGCGCCGTCTCCGCCGTCAGCGGGTCGCGGTCCACCGCGAGGACGCGGATGCCGGCCCGGGCCAGGGCGATCGCGTCGCCGCCGATCCCGCAGCACAGGTCGGTGACCTCGGCCGTGCCGAGCTCCCCGAAGCGCCGGGCCCGGTACTCCGCGACCGGCTTGCGCGTCGACTGCTCGACACCGTTCGGCGTGAAGTACATCCGGTACGCGTCCTGCTCGCCGAACTTCGCGACCGCCCGCTGCCGCAGCCGCGCCTGTCCCAGGGCCGCCGAGACCAGCTCGGTGGCGTGTTCGCGGCGCAGCCGCGTGGCGATCGCCAGTTCCTCGGCCGGGTCGTGGTCCCGCAGGGCGGCGAGCAGGGTCCGGCCTTCCTCGGTACGGAGGGCGGCGAAGAGTGGGAGGTCGTTCACCGGCCCATTGTGGGCCAGGTGGGCGATGGTCTGCCCGTGGTGGAGGTGTCGGCCCGGCCGTGGGGATCCGTGCTGACAGGATCCAGCGCCATGCAGCTAGTCGGACAAAACGGAAACATGCCAGCAAAACTCACCCGATCGCGTCGCGGCCGGGCGCACCGCCGTGCCGTCGCGGCCGCCCTGCTCGTCGCCCTCCTCGGCTCCGCCTGTGCGGCCGAGTCCACGGACGGGGCCGGCGGCCCGAAGGCCGACCGTCATCCCGAGGCCCGGAAGGAGGCCGGCGCGGCAGGCGCGCTCGCCGCCCGCGCGGCCCGGATCAAGCGCGACCAGACGGCCCGGGCGGCCGCCGCCAAGAAGTGGGGCCTCTCCCGGACCCCGTTGGCCGCACCGCCGCCGCCCGCCGTCAAGCCGAAGATCACCACCCGCAAGGGCTTCGAGGTCGAGGGGCAGGATTCGATGCCGCCCGTCTTCACGACCGTTCCGGTCAAGGAGAAGGTCGTCTTCCTGACGATCGACGACGGCTCGGAGAAGGACCCCGACCTGCTGCGGATGATGAGCGATCTGCGGATCCCGTACAGCGCGTTCCTCAGCGACTACGTCATCAACGACGACTACGACTACTTCCAGCGGATGCAGGACCGCGGGGTCTCGCTGCACAACCACACCCTCAACCACCGCTATCTGCCCGGTCTTTCCTACGCCGCGCAGAAGCGGGAGATCTGCGACCAGCAGGAGAAGCTCGAGAAGCGGTACGGCAAGCGGCCGCCGCTCTTCCGGCCGCCGTACGGCAACTACAACCGGGACACCCTGCGGGCCGCGCGCTCGTGCGGCGTCAAGGCCGTGCCGCTGTGGGCCGCCGAGGCGTTCCCCGACCACATGGAATGGCGCGAGTGGGACCGGGATCTGCACCCGGGCGACATCATCCTCACCCACTTCCGCGGCAGCGACGAGTGGAAGGGCACCATGCCCGACATGATCCGCAAGGTCATGAAGACGGTGACCGACAAGGGGTACGCCGTGGCCAAGCTGGAGGACTACGTATGAGCCGCGCGCTCCGGCCGTCGGCCGCGACGGTGGTCGTGGCCGGTGCGCTGCTCGTCTGTGTCGGCTGTGCCCCGGCAGCCGTGGACCCGCTCGAACGGCTCGGCCGCAGGGCGGTCGAGAAGGTCGACCCCGGGCCCACGGCGCCGGCGGTACGCCGAGTGGGCGCACTCCCGGGACCGTCGCGCGCCGAGGGCCGCGTCCGCTCCGAGGGTCTCGACGCTCCGGGTCTCGCCGAACCGGCGACCCGGCTGCTGGGCCGTATCCACCGGGTCCATCGCGCCCATGGCACCCATCGCGCCCATCGCCCGCACCGTGCGTACGACGCCGCGCCGGGCCGTACGCACGAAGCCTGGCCGGGCCGTGGGGGCGAAGCCGCGCCCCGGGGAGCCCGTGACGCGCCGCGCAGGGCCGGCCCCTGACATGCCCGGCCCCTGACCCGCCCGGCCCCTGACACGCCCGGGGCCGGGGAACGCCCCGCCCCGCCCGTGCGTTTCCCCCACACGAGCGGAACGACCCGCCGCAGGGTGGTGAATTGGCACTCCGCTTGACCGAGTGCTAATCGCAGTCATAGTCTCGGCACTGGCACTCCCCACCGGAGAGTGCCAACACAGCGACAGGCAGGTCCGGCACCCGCGACGACGGATCGACCTGGTCGCCACCTCTGCTCAGTTAACCCCGTGAGATCTCCGAAGGGGGAGGTCGGATCGTGACGACCGCCAGCTCCAAGGTTGCCATCAAGCCGCTCGAGGACCGCATTGTGGTCCAGCCGCTCGACGCCGAGCAGACCACGGCCTCCGGCCTGGTCATCCCGGACACCGCGAAGGAGAAGCCCCAGGAGGGCGTCGTCCTCGCCGTGGGCCCGGGTCGCTTCGAGAACGGCGAGCGCCTGCCGCTCGACGTCCAGACCGGCGATGTCGTTCTGTACAGCAAGTACGGCGGCACCGAGGTGAAGTACAACGGCGAGGAGTACCTCGTCCTCTCGGCCCGCGACGTGCTCGCGATCGTCGAGAAGTAATTCACCACATAGTTTGTGCTTGTGAGCTGCGCCCCCGGCCCGCGCGACCCCGAGAGGGCCGGGCGACCGGGGGCGCAGTTCGTTCACCCCCAGCTTTCCGAGAGGGCTGAATCGCTCCATGGCGAAGATCCTGAAGTTCGACGAGGACGCCCGTCGCGCCCTCGAGCGCGGCGTCAACAAGCTTGCCGACACGGTCAAGGTGACGATCGGCCCCCGCGGCCGCAACGTCGTCATCGACAAGAAGTTCGGCGCACCCACCATCACCAACGACGGTGTCACCATCGCCCGTGAGGTCGAGGTCGAGGACCCGTACGAGAACCTGGGCGCCCAGCTGGTGAAGGAGGTGGCGACCAAGACCAACGACATCGCTGGTGACGGCACCACCACCGCCACCGTGCTGGCCCAGGCGCTGGTCCGCGAGGGCCTGCGCAACGTCGCCGCGGGTGCCTCCCCGGCCGCCCTGAAGAAGGGCATCGACGCCGCGGTCAAGGCCGTGTCCGAGGAGCTCCTCGCGACCGCCCGGCCGATCGACGACAAGGCAGACATCGCCGCCGTGGCCGCGCTCTCCGCGCAGGACCAGCAGGTCGGCGAGCTCATCGCCGAGGCGATGGACAAGGTCGGCAAGGACGGTGTCATCACCGTCGAGGAGTCCAACACCTTCGGCCTGGAGCTGGAGTTCACCGAGGGCATGGCCTTCGACAAGGGCTACCTCTCGCCGTACATGGTGACCGACCAGGAGCGTATGGAGGCCGTCCTCGACGACCCGTACATCCTGATCAACCAGGGCAAGGTCTCCTCCATCCAGGACCTGCTGCCGCTGCTGGAGAAGGTCATCCAGGCGGGTGGCTCCCGGCCGCTGCTGATCATCGCCGAGGACGTCGAGGGCGAGGCGCTCTCCACCCTCGTCGTCAACAAGATCCGTGGCACCTTCAACGCCGTCGCGGTGAAGGCCCCGGGCTTCGGCGACCGCCGCAAGGCGATGCTCCAGGACATGGCGAGCCTCACCGGCGCGACCGTCATCTCCGAGGAGGTCGGCCTCAAGCTCGACCAGGCCGGTCTCGACGTGCTGGGCAGCGCCCGCCGCGTCACGGTGACCAAGGACGACACCACCATCGTCGACGGTGGCGGCAACCAGGACGACGTCGCCGGCCGTATCAACCAGATCAAGGCCGAGATCGAGTCCACGGACTCCGACTGGGACCGCGAGAAGCTCCAGGAGCGCCTCGCGAAGCTGGCCGGCGGCGTGTGCGTGATCAAGGTCGGCGCCGCCACCGAGGTGGAGCTCAAGGAGAAGAAGCACCGTCTGGAGGACGCCATCTCCGCGACCCGCGCCGCGGTCGAGGAGGGCATCGTCTCCGGTGGTGGCTCCGCGCTCGTCCACGCGGTCAAGGTCCTCGAAGGCAACCTCGGCAAGGAGGGCGACGAGGCCACCGGTGTCGCCGTCGTCCGCCGCGCCGCCGTCGAGCCGCTGCGCTGGATCGCCGAGAACGCCGGCCTCGAGGGCTACGTCATCACCGCGAAGGTGGCGGAGCTCGACAAGGGCCAGGGCTTCAACGCCGCGACCGGCGAGTACGGCGACCTGGTGAAGGCCGGCGTCATCGACCCGGTCAAGGTCACGCGCTCCGCCCTGGAGAACGCCGCGTCCATCGCCTCCCTGCTGCTCACGACCGAGACCCTGGTCGTCGAGAAGCCGGCGGAGGAAGAGGCCGACGCGGGCCACGGCCACGGTCACGGCCACTCCCACTGACGTCCGACGCCTGACGTCCGACATCACCCACCGAGCCCGGTGTCCCCGTCGCGGGGGCACCGGGCTCGGTGTTTTTCGTGGCCCGATGGTGAGTTGGGCGGTGCTGTCCGAGCCGACGGGCGAGCCGGGCCGGTGTTTTCCGGGCCCGACGGTGCGTACGGCTCAGTCGCCGATGAAGGTCAGATCGAGCCGGTTCAGCCGGTCCGGATCGGCCAGGATGTCGATCGCGACGATCTTCCCGCCCGTGATGGTGAAGCCCATGACCGACAGCGGGCGGCCGCCCGGCGCGGTGACGATTCCCGCGCCGCCGTTGACGAGCACCCGCCGCGAGAACTGCGAGAACTTCTGGAAGGTGAGCGCCTGACCTGCCACCTGACGCGCGCCGCGCACCTCGCGGGACGGCATTGCCGGCAGGGCCCCGGCATCCGCGCGCAGCACCACGTCCGGGTCGAGCAGCGCCACCAGCGCGTCGAAGTCGCCCCCGCGCGAAGCGGCGATGAACGCGTCGACGACCTCGCGCTGACGAGGCAGATCGTCGGGTACGGAGGTCGTGCCCTGCACCCGGCGGCGGGCCCGGCTGGCGAGCTGCCGGGTCGCGGCCGGGGTGCGGCCGACGATGGGGGCGATCTCGTCGAAGGGCAGGGCGAACATGTCGTGCAGAACGAAGGCGAGCCGCTCCGCGGGCCCGAGGGTCTCCAGCACCACGAGCAGCGCGAGCCCGACCGAGTCGGCCATCAGCACCTCGTGCTCGGGATCGACCGCGCCTTCCCGCTGAACGACCGGATCCGGTACGCGTACGTCCAGCGACTCCTCGCGGCGGGACTTGCGCGAGCGCAGCATGTCGAGGCAGACCCGGCCGACCACGGTCGTCAGCCAGCCGCTCAGATTCCCGACCGCGCTGGTGTCGGAGCGGTGGAGCCTGAACCAGGCTTCCTGCACGGCGTCGTCCGCCTCGCTCAGTGAGCCGAGCATCCGATAGGCCACGGCCTTGAGGTGGGGCCGGTCGGCGTGGAAACGCTCCGCCAGGAACTCTTGGTCATCCATCGCTGCATCCTCCGTCGTCGTCCTCGTAGGGATGACGCGGGAAACGGGCCGGATGTGACAGCCTCCGGCCGGAGAGACAGGCTCCGCTTCTGTGGGCAGTCGGCCCCCCCGGCTCCTACGCGGAGTGGCCCAGCGTCTGCGCGTGAACCGGCTCCTCGAACGGCAGGCCCTTGCCGTACCGCTCCAGTTCGTCGAGGGCCAGTTCCGTCATCCGGTGCAGCTCGTTGCCGAGCGAGCCCGCGACATGGGGGGTCAGCAGCACGTTCGGCAGGGTGTAGAGCGGGGAGTCCGCGGGCGGGAGCTCCGGCTCGGTGACGTCCAGTACGGCGTGCAGCCGGCCCGGGAGCAGTTCGCGCAGCAGCGCGTCCTCGTCGACCAGAGAGCCGCGCGAGGTGTTGATCAGCGTCGCGCCGTCCGGCATCAGTGCGAGCCGGCGGGCGTCGATCATATGGCGAGTACTCGCCAGCTCCGGGGCGTGGACCGAGACGATGGAGCTGCCGGCGCACAGGTCGTCGAGCTCCGTCTTCACGGCACCGAGCGCCTCGGCCTCGGCGGCGCCGACGTACGGGTCGTAGAGCAGCACGTCCAGGTCGAAGGGGCGCAGCAGCTCGGTCACCCGGCGGCCGATGCGGGACGCGCCGACGATCCCCACCGTGCTGCGGAAGTTGCCGGCACCGGCCAGTTCCTGCCGCCAGTCGTGAGCGGCGCGCAGCCGGCCGTACCGCTGGGCCGAGTGCAGCACCCGTTTGCCCGCGAAGAGGATGGCGGCGAGCGTGTACTCGGCGACGGGCAACGCGTTGGCGGACGCGGCGGAGGCCACGGTGATGCCGCGTTCCCAACAGGCCTCCGTGATGTGGTGCTTGACGGAGCCGGCCGCGTGGACGACGGCACGCAGCCTGGGCGCGCAGTCGAGCACCTCGGCGGTGAGCACGGGCGCGCCCCAGCAGGTCAGCAGGACTTCGGCGGTGGCGAGCGCCGAGGCGACCCGGGGGGTGGGGGCGGCCAGGTCGTGCGCGACCAGATACGGATCGGTGTCGGCGAGGGCCGCCAGCCGGGCCCGCAGGGGATCGGTGAACAGTTGGTCCGCGATCCCCGGGCCCATGGCGAGGAGGACGGCGGGACGCTTCTCGGTGCGCTGCTGCATGATCGGACCCTGCTCCTTGTGCCTGGCCGGAATCCGCTCACGCTGCCCGGCGCGGAATCTGTTCACGCGGCCGGGAGGACGGGATGTGCCGGGCCGCCCGGCACGACGGACATCCGCTCACCCTGCCCGGTGCGGACGGGCACACGCTCACCCTGCCCCGCCTGGACGGGATATGACGGCACGCCGGTGTGCACCCGCCCGCCGAGCGCCGGCGGCCGCGGTCCTTCGACCGCGGCCGCGCGTGCGACGTGCGCGCGTCCGGTCTACTGCGGTCCGTACTTGCGGCCCGTCTTCGACGTCACCCCGCCCAGCAGATTGCGCGGCGCCAGCTTCGCCACTCCCATCAGCGCCTTGTACCGCGGGTCCGGGATCGAGACCGCCTTGCCGCGGGCCAGGTCCGCGAGTCCCGCCTCCACCACCTTGTCGGCGTCCAGCCACATCCAGTTCGGGATGTTGTCGGTGCCCATGCCGGCGCGCTCGTGGAACTCGGTGCGGACGAATCCGGGGCAGAGCGCCATCAGCCGTACGCCCGAACCCGCCAGGTCCCGTGCCGCGCCCTGCGTGAACTGCACGACCCACGCCTTCGACGCCCCGTAGGTCCCGCGGGGGACGAACGCCGCCACCGAGGCCACGTTCACCACACCGCCGCGCCCGCGGTCGCGCATCACCGCGGTCGCCGCGGCCGTGAGCCGGAGCACCGCCTCGCAGTGCACCTTCAGCATCGTCAGCTCGTCGGCCATGGACACTTCCAGGAAGCGTCCCTTGTTGCCGAACCCGGCATTGTTGACCAGCAGATCCACCGGGTTCTTGCGGTCGCCCAGCCGCTTCTCGACGGCCGCGATCCCGTCCTCCTCGGACAGGTCCGCGGTCAGCACCTCCGCCTCGATGCCGTGCCGGTCGTGCAGCTCGGTGGCGTGCTCCTGCAGCCGTTTGGTGTCACGGGCCACCAGCACCAGGTTGTGTCCCTCGGCGGCGAGCCGCCGCGCGAACGCGGCACCGATGCCCGCGGTCGCTCCCGTAATCAGTGCAGTCGTCATAGGCGGCACGTTAGTGCCCCGCGTGTCGGCGCCGTGTACACGCCCGGCCTGCGGGACGGGCCCTCGCGCGCTGTGCCCGCCCGATCCACGGAAGCGTCCTACGCGCCGTACTTCTCCACATACGTACGCGCTGTCGCGAGCAGTTCGGGGTGGAGCGCGTCGCCCGCGGCGAGTATCTCCGGCAGCAGTGCCCGCTCGGTGGTCCCGGCGCGGAACGACAGTCCCACCGTCACCGTGTGCCCAGGGGTGTGCACGATCTCGACCGCGTCGCCCGCCCGGATCTCACCCGGCTCGACGACCCTCAGATACGCGCCCGGTGCTGCGTTGCGCGTGAAGCGCCTGACCCAGCCCTTCTCGCCGAGCCAGGAGCCGAACGTACGGCACGGGATGCGGCCGCTCGTCACCTCCAGCACGAGGGAGTCGCCGATCCGCCAACGCTCGCCGATCTTCGCGTTGTTGACGTCGAGGCCGATCGTGGTGAGGTTCTCGCCGAAGGCGCCGTTCGGGATGGGATGGCCCAACTCCCGCTCCCAGAAGTCCAGATCCTCCCGGGCGAAGGCGTACACCGCCTGATGCGTCCCGCCGTGATGGCGCAGGTCGCAGATCGTGTCCCCGGCGAGGCCGCTGCCACCGCGGCCCTTCGGCCCGGGGTCCGTGACCATGACGGCGCCCTCGGCGGGCTGCTTGTCGATCCCCGTCGTCCCGTCCGGGGTGTCGGTGTAGTCCACCGTCTTGGCGCGGCCCACATTGACCGTCAGAACCTTCATGACTGCACGCTAACCCGGCTTACCCAAACGATCCAGCCGATAATTGCCCCGATCTCCAAGGTCCCCTTATATTCGTGGAGTGATCGAAGCCCGCCATCTCCGAGTGCTCCGCGCGGTCGCCGCCACCGGGTCCTTCTCGGCCGCGGCCCGCTCACTCGGCTGCACCCAGCCGGCCGTCAGCCAGCAGATGAAGGCGCTCGAGGCGTCGGCGGGCACCCCGCTCCTGATCCGCACAGGCCGGGAGATGCGATTGACGCAGGCCGGTGAGGCGCTGGTGCGCCACGCGTCCGGCATCCTCGCGGGTCTCACCGCCGCCGAGGAGGAGATCGCCGCCATCGCCGGGCTGCGTGCGGGCCGGGTGCGGCTGGTCTCCTTCCCCAGCGGCAGCTCCACGCTGGTCCCCACCGCGCTGGCCGCCCTGCGGGCGGCCCATCCCGGCACCCGGGTCTCCCTCGTCGAGGCGGAGCCGCCGCGGTCGGTGGAGATGCTGCGCGGGGGCGACTGCGATGTGGCGCTGGCGTTCCGTTACGACGGCGGGGAGGCGGAGTGGGACGACCTGGTCGTCCGGCCCCTGCTCACGGACCGGCTCGTCGGCCTGGTCCCGGAGGGCCACCGGCTGGCCGCGTCCGCCACGGTCACCGTCGCCGACCTCGCCGAGGAGCCCTGGATCGCGGGCTGCCCGCGCTGCCGCCGCCAACTGGTCGAGGTGTGCGAGAAGGCCGGCTTCACCCCGCGGATCGACTTCGCCACCGACGACTATCCGGCGGTGATCGGCTTGGTCGGAGCGGGTCTGGGTGTCGCGGTGCTGCCGGAGCTGGCGCTGGAGTCGGTACGCCCCAAGGGTGCGCGGACGGTCACGGTCGTCCCCGCCGTCGAGCGCGAGATCGTCGCGCTCACCCTCCCGGACCTCGCCCAGGTCCCCGCGGTCTCGGCGACGCTCGACCGACTGGCCCTCGCCGCGGCCCGCTGAGCCCCCTCTGCGCGGCTCCGGGCGCCCCTGTACGACTCTGGCGCGAACGCGATTCACCCCTGCCCGGATCCGGGCAGGGGTGAGTGCAGGAACGTTTCTTCGAACGGTTGGGGCAAACGGGTGTCAACCTCGCCCCATGCCGGTCACGCTCGTCGCGGGGATCAGCCGGTGCCTGGCCCGACCCATGAGCTCCTCGCGTTCGTCCTCGGTGAGTCCGCCCCACACGCCGTACGGCTCCCGCACCGCCAGCGCGTGTGCCGCGCACTCCGCGCGGACCGGGCACCTCATGCAGACCTCTTTCGCCGAGTTCTCTCGTGCACTGCGTGCCGCGCCCCGCTCGCCCTCGGGATGGAAGAAGAGCGAGCTGTCCACCCCACGGCAGGCCGCGAGGAGCTGCCAGTCCCACAGATCGGCGTTGGGTCCGGGAAGGCGGGAGAAATCTGCCATAGCGCTTGCCCCTTGAAACCGTGCTGAGCGGATACAGGTCAGGTCGGTCAGGTCGCGCACGAGCGGCGGATACGAGCCGTATCCGGCACCCGCACCATGCCCCACGACCGTACATCTACTGTGTAAGTAGATGTAAATATGACTCATTGCGAATCTAGCCACAGACACCGCAGAAAGTGAAGAAAAGCCGCTAAATGGGGCATAGCTTCCGGGTGAAGGCCTGTTGACCTGCATTGCTCTACGTCGCGTACGGCCGCTCACATAGAGTGCTGAAGTGGGCAGCCCGACCCGTAACTCTTTCGAGTGACCGTCGTTGGTAGTGCGGAAGCGGTTGAAAGAACAAGCGCTAGGGCACATGTCCGAGAGCGTTCAACCGCACAGGTGACGAAACGTACCCAGCCTGGAGGCTCAAGGTGACGCGCATCAGCTGCGGAGGACGGTCATGACATCCGTCCTCGTCTGCGACGACTCCCCGCTTGCCCGAGAGGCGCTTCGCCGCGCGGTCGCGACCGTGCCCGGCGTCGAGCGCGTGACGACCGCGGCCAACGGCGAGGAAGTCCTCCGCCGCTGGGGGGCCGACCGCTCGGACCTGATTCTGATGGACGTACGCATGCCCGGTCTGGGTGGCGTCGAGACGGTCCGCCGGCTGCTGTCCGCGGACCCCGGCGCCCGGATCATCATGCTCACCGTCGCCGAGGATCTGGACGGGGTCGCGCTCGCGGTCGCCGCGGGAGCCCGCGGATATCTGCACAAGGACGCCTCGCGCGCCGAACTGCGGGCCACGGTCACCCAGGCGCTCGCCGACCCGACCTGGCGGCTCGCCCCGCGCCGGCTGCGTTCGGCCGAGATGGGTGCCGCGCCCACACTCACCGCACGCGAGATCCAGGTGCTCGAAGGCATGAGCCACGGCCGGTCGAACGCCGAGATCGGACGGGAGCTCTTCCTCTCCGAGGACACGGTGAAGACGCACGCCAGACGGCTCTTCAAGAAGCTGGGCGCCTCGGACCGTGCGCACGCCGTTGCGCTCGGATTCCGCTGGGGCCTGGTCCGCTAGGTCGTGTCCGCGACGTCTCGTCTGGGTCGCCCCCGGGGCGCGACGGACCCCGCCCGCCGTACGGTGGGCGGGGAATCGGACGGCCGCGGGCATTCGTTTCCCGCCCGATGCCGCATCCTTGAGATGTGGAGTTCCTTGGGAACGAGTCTGTCGAGCGGAAGGGGAGGGCGCAGGCGATGAGTTCCGGCGCACCTGCTCATAACGCTTCGGTGCACAACATTGGACGCGGTGCCGCGGATGCCCAGCCGCCGAGGCACCATGGACCGATGCGTGACGACGAGGCGGTGACCGCTCAGGGGGCCATCGGTTCCCTGGTTCACCGTGCCGTCGACGGAGACGAGCAGGCCACGCACGATCTCCTCGCGCACGTTCACCCCCTCGCGCTGCGTTACTGCCGCACCCGGCTCAGCCGGCTGCCGGGAGACGCGCGTCACTTCGTCGAAGACCTCGCGCAGGAGGTCTGTGTCGCGGTGCTGATGGCACTGCCGCGCTACAAGGACACCGGGCGCCCCTTCGAGGCCTTCGTCTTCGCCATCGCCACCCACAAGGTCGCCGATCTGCAGCGGGCGGCCATGCGCCACCCGGGATCGACGGCCGTACCGTCCGACGAGATGCCCGAGCGCCCCGACGACTCCCTCGGCCCCGAGGAGCGTGCGCTGCTCAGCGACGACGCCGAATGGGCCAAGAAGCTCCTCGCCAACCTCCCGGACAACCAGCGCGAGCTGCTGGTGCTGCGGGTCGCGGTCGGTCTGACCGCGGAGGAGACGGGACAGATGCTGGGCATGTCACCCGGCGCGGTGCGGGTCGCCCAGCACCGGGCTCTGAGCAGGCTGCGTGCACTGGCCGAGCAGTGAGTCGTACGGTCTACGTATACGTACGAAGGAACAAAGCTGCCGGCCGATCTTGATCGTGGAATGAGACGGGTTCAGAGCCCGTTAGCATGGACATCCGCACCGATCAAGGCCATTTGGGGAAGGTGTCATGACCAACGTCGACGGAGTGCCCGAGAAATTCGCGACACTCGGGCTGACCTACGACGATGTGCTGCTGCTGCCGGGCTCGTCGGACATGGCGCCCGACCAGATCGACACCTCCTCGTACATCTCGAAGAACGTACGGGTGAACATCCCGCTGCTGTCCGCGGCGATGGACAAGGTCACCGAGGCGCGCATGGCCATCGCGATGGCCCGCCAGGGCGGCGCCGGCGTGCTGCACCGCAATCTCTCCATCGCCGACCAGGCCAACCAGGTCGACCTGGTCAAGCGCTCCGAGTCCGGCATGGTCACCGACCCGATCACGGTGAACCCGGACGCGACGCTCGGCGAGGCCGACCAGCTGTGCGCGAAGTTCCGCATCAGCGGTGTGCCGGTGACCGACCGCGGCGGCAAGCTGCTCGGCATCGTCACCAACCGTGACATGGCCTTCGAGTCGGACCGCAGCCGCCAGGTGCGCGAGGTCATGACCCCGATGCCGCTGGTCACGGGCAAGGTCGGGATCTCCGGCGTGGACGCCATGGAGCTGCTGCGCCGCCACAAGATCGAGAAGCTTCCGCTGGTCGACGACGCCGGTGTGCTCAAGGGCCTGATCACGGTCAAGGACTTCGTCAAGGCCGAGAAGTACCCGATGGCCGCCAAGGACAAGGACGGCCGGCTGCTCGTCGGCGCTGCCGTCGGTGTCGCGGGCGACGCCTACGAGCGTGCCCAGGCGCTGATCGAGGCGGGCGTCGACTTCATCGTCGTCGACACCGCCCACGGCCACTCCCGGCTGGTCGGCGACATGGTCGCCAAGATCAAGTCGAACGCCGCGGGTGTGGATGTCATCGGCGGCAACATCGCCACGCGTGACGGCGCCCAGGCGCTGATCGACGCCGGTGTCGACGGCATCAAGGTCGGCGTGGGCCCCGGCTCCATCTGTACGACCCGGGTCGTCGCCGGCATCGGCGTTCCCCAGGTCACGGCGATCTACGAGGCCTCGCTGGCCGCCAAGGAGGCCGGTGTCCCGGTCATCGGCGACGGTGGCCTCCAGTACTCCGGCGACATCGCGAAGGCGCTGGTCGCCGGCGCCGACACGGTCATGCTGGGCTCGCTGCTCGCGGGCTGCGAGGAGTCCCCGGGCGAGCTGCTCTTCATCAACGGCAAGCAGTTCAAGTCCTACCGCGGCATGGGCTCGCTCGGTGCGATGCAGTCCCGCGGCGAGCAGCGCTCCTTCTCCAAGGACCGCTACTTCCAGGAGGGCGTCGCCTCCGACGAGAAGCTGGTTCCCGAGGGCATCGAGGGCCAGGTGCCCTACCGGGGTCCGCTCTCCGCGGTCGTGCACCAACTGACCGGCGGTCTGCGGCAGTCGATGTTCTACGTCGGCGGCAGGACGGTCCCGGAGCTCCAGGCGAACGGCCGGTTCGTGCGCATCACCTCGGCGGGTCTCAAGGAGAGCCACCCGCACGACATCCAGATGACGGTCGAGGCGCCGAACTACAGCAGGAAGTAGTCCCCACGTCGTGAGGGGCGGTCCCGGAGATTGCCGGGACCGCCCCTCACGTATGTGTCGGGGATACTGGTAGGCGCAGACGTAGAGGGAAAGGCCACACACGTGACTGAGATCGAGATCGGGCGCGGCAAGCGCGGCCGCCGGGCGTACGCGTTCGATGACATCGCCGTCGTACCGAGCCGGCGCACGCGGGACCCGAAGGAGGTCTCGATCGCCTGGCAGATCGACGCCTACCGCTTCGAGCTGCCCTTCCTGGCCGCTCCCATGGACTCCGTGGTCTCCCCGCAGACCGCGATCCGCATCGGTGAGATGGGCGGCCTCGGTGTCCTGAACCTCGAGGGCCTGTGGACCCGGTACGAGGACCCGCAGCCGCTGCTCGACGAGATCGCCGAGCTGCCGACCGACGCCGCGACCAACCGTCTGCAGGAGATCTACGCCGCGCCGATCAAGGAAGAACTGATCGGGCAGCGCATCAAGGAGGTCCGCGACTCGGGCGTCGTGACGGCCGCCGCGCTCTCGCCGCAGCGCACCGCGCAGTTCTCCAAGGCCGTGGTGGACGCGGGTGTCGACATCTTCGTCATCCGCGGTACGACGGTCTCCGCCGAGCACGTCTCCGGTGCCGCCGAGCCGCTGAACCTGAAGCAGTTCATCTACGAGCTGGACGTCCCGGTCATCGTCGGCGGCTGCGCCACCTACACGGCGGCGCTGCACCTGATGCGTACGGGCGCGGCCGGTGTCCTGGTCGGCTTCGGCGGCGGCGCCGCGCACACCACGCGCAACGTGCTCGGCATCCAGGTCCCGATGGCCACCGCGGTGGCCGACGTGGCCGCGGCCCGTCGTGACTACATGGACGAGTCCGGCGGCCGCTACGTCCACGTCATCGCCGACGGCGGTGTGGGCTGGTCCGGAGACCTGCCGAAGGCGATCGCGTGCGGCGCGGACGCGGTGATGATCGGTTCGCCGCTCGCCCGCGCGACGGACGCGCCCGGCCGTGGTCACCACTGGGGCATGGAGGCGGTCCACGAGGACGTCCCGCGCGGCAAGCTGGTGGACCTGGGCATCGTCGGGACGACGGAGGAGGTCCTGACCGGCCCCTCGCACATCCCGGACGGTTCCATGAACTTCTTCGGTGCGCTGCGCCGCGCGATGGCGACGACGGGCTACAGCGAGCTCAAGGAGTTCCAGCGCGTCGAGGTCACGGTGGCGGACTCCCAGCACAAGCGCTGAGGCCGGCTCGCACCGGACCGGTGCGGACGGTACGTACGGCAAGGGGCCCGCACCGGGTGGTGCGGGCCCCTTCCGCGTGCGCGGATCAGCTCCGGCGGGAGCCGAGGCGGGCGGAGGTCACTCCGCGGACTTCTTCGCGCCCGAGAAGGCCGCGAATCCGGCCAGACCGAAGAAGAGGAAGGTCATGGCGTCCTTGCTCTCGTTCCAGAGGTCCATGACCTGGGAGAAGTTGTCGAACAGGACCTCGGTCACCGACGCGCCCGTCAGGTCCGCCATGATCACCGCGATGGCGAGCAGCTGACCCAGGTACACGGCCACCAGCGAGCAGACGACGCTGACGACGGGGAGCAGGGGATTGCGCCCGCCCACCTTGCCCGCGGCGAAGCCGGTGATGAAGCCGACGCCGATCGCGGCCCAGCCGATCTCCCGCTCGATGGCTCCGGCGATGCCGCCGTAGATCCCGCCCGCGACGAGGGCGACGACGACCGCGGTCACCAGACCGAGGGCGACGTTGTCACGGACGGGGGCCGGCGGCGGGGCCGGCGCGAAGGGAACGCCCTGGTCGGCGAAGGGATTGCCGGACGGCGGCGGAACAGGCTGGCTCATATGGGTCCCCCCCAAGGGATGCAGATCGTCGCACGAGCGTGCGACAAGATCCGGACAGTAGCAGCCCGCTCCGACAGCCGCGGACGGGTTATCTCCTCAGAGCCGGTGGGCTGCTCATCTCCTCAGAGCCGGTGGGCCGCGCCCGCCGGCGTGGCGCCCCGGGTGTCGAGCAGGAGCTGCGCCTTCACGGCGAGGCCCTGGAGGTCGTAGGTGCGGTGGTGCTGGAGCAGCACGGTCAGGTCCGCGTTGGCGGCCGCCTCGTAGAGCGAGTCCGCACGGGGGACCGGCTGGGCGTGGACGCGCCAGTCGGAGATGTAGGGGTCGTGGTAGCTGACGGAGGCCCCCAGATCCATCAGCCGGCGGGCGATCTCGGTGGACGGGGAGCTCTCCAGATCGGCCAGATCGGGCTTGTAGGTGATGCCGAGGAGCAGGACGCGCGCACCGCGGGCCGATTTGCCGTGCTCGTTCAGCAGGGTGGCGCAGCGCTGGATCACGTACTGCGGCATCCGGGTGTTGATCTCCTGGGCGAGGCCGACCATCCGCAGGGGATGGCCGGGGGTGCGGCCGCTCAGCGGGAGACAGCTGGGGTCCAGGGGGACACCGTGGCCGCCGACGCCGGGGCCGGGACGGAAGGCCTGGAAACCGAAGGGCTTCGTCTCGGCGCAGCGGATGACGTCCCAGAGGTCGACCCCGAGGTCGTGGCAGAGGACCGCCATCTCGTTGACGAGGGCGATGTTGACGTGCCGGAAGTTGGTCTCCAGCACCTTCACGGTTTCCGCCTCGCGGGTGCCGCGGGCCCTGACCACCTTGTCGGTGAGACGGCCGTAGAAGGCGGCGGCCGACTCGGTGCAGGCGGGGGTGAGGCCGCCGATGACCTTGGGGGTGTTGGCGTATCCGTGGGTGCGGTTGCCCGGGTCGACGCGGCCGGGGGAGTAGGCAAGGTGGAAGTCGCGGCCGGCGCGCAGTCCGGAGCCCTCTTCGAGGAGGGGGCGCAGGAAGGTCTCGGTCGTACCGGGCTGGACGGACGATTCCAGCACCACGGTGGTGTGCGGGCGCATGCGTGTCGCCAGGGTGCGGGCGGCCTCGCCGAGCGCGGTGAGGTCCAGGCTGCCGTCCGGACCGAGCGGCGTGGGCACACAGAGAACGGCGGTGCGTACGCGGCCGAGCTCGGCCGGGTCCGTCACCGTCCTGAACCCGGCGGAGAGCATCCGGCGGACGTCGGCGGGGGAGCAGCCTCCTGCCGGTTCGATGAGATGCCGCGGGTCGGTGTCGTAGCCGATCGTCTCGATGCCGGCACCGACGGCGGCCTGGGCGAGGGGCAGGCCGAAGTGACCGAGTCCGATGACAGCAAGATCTGCGGGCATGGCGTTGGCCGTCCTTCCCTTTAACCGGAGGGGAGCGGGGGCGCAAGCCCTGTGGGCAGAACGGGCGGGCGCAATGTCAGACTAGGCGTAAATATGACCGTTATGCGGTATTGCGCGCTCGTGGCTGCCCGAGTGTTATCCACAGTCGGTGGCTGAAGTCGGCGACTGCGGACAGAATCGACGGTGTGGACCCGACCGCAGGGGGACACGGGGGCGACGGGAGGCACGCAGTGAGGACAGCGACACTGGGACCCGAGGAGCGCACTCTGGCACTCGCCGGCATGGCCGAGCGGGAGCTGGACGTACTGGTGGTGGGTGGTGGCGTCGTGGGCGCCGGCACCGCGCTGGACGCCGTGACGAGAGGACTGTCCACCGGTCTGGTGGAGGCGCGCGACTGGGCGTCGGGCACGTCGAGCCGGTCCAGCAAGCTCATCCACGGCGGACTGCGCTATCTGGAGATGCTGGACTTCGCGCTCGTCCGTGAGGCGCTGAAGGAACGCGGTCTGCTGCTGGAGCGTCTGGCGCCGCACCTGGTGAAGCCGGTGCCCTTTCTGTACCCCCTCCAGCACAAGGGCTGGGAGCGGATGTACGCCGGATCGGGCGTCGCGCTGTACGACGCCATGTCGGTCTCGTCGGGACACGGGCGAGGGCTCCCCACACACCGCCATCTGACCCGGCGGCACGCCCTTCAGGTCGCACCCTGCCTGAAGAAGAACGCCCTCATCGGGGCCATCCAGTACTACGACGCGCAGATGGACGACGCCCGTTATGTGATGACCCTCGTCCGCACGGCCGCGCGGTACGGCGCTCATGTCGCCAGCCGCGCCAGGGTCATCGGGTTTCTCCGTGAGGGCGAGCGTGTCGTCGGAGCGCGGGTGGAGGACGTCGAGGGCGGCGGGGAGTACGAGATCCGCGCCAAGCAGATCGTGAATGCGACCGGTGTGTGGACGGACGACACCCAGGCGATGATCGGCGAGCGCGGCATGTTCCATGTGCGCGCCTCCAAGGGCATCCATCTCGTCGTGCCCAAGGACCGGATCCACTCCACGACCGGTCTGATCCTGCAGACCGAGAAGTCGGTGCTGTTCGTCATTCCCTGGGGCCGGCACTGGATCGTCGGAACCACGGACACCGAATGGGACCTCGACAAGGCACACCCCGCCGCGTCCAGCGCGGACATCGACTATCTGCTGGAGCACGTGAACTCGGTGCTGGCGGTCCCGCTCACCCGGGACGACGTCGAGGGGGTGTACGCGGGGCTCCGCCCGCTGCTCGCCGGTGAGTCCGACGCGACGAGCAAGCTCTCCCGCGAGCACACGGTTGCGCACCCGGTTCCCGGCCTGGTCGTCGTCGCGGGCGGGAAGTACACGACGTACCGCGTCATGGCGAAGGACGCGGTGGACGAGGCGGTGCACGGTCTGGACCAGCGGGTCGCCGCATGTGTCACGGAGAACGTTCCGCTGGTCGGAGCCGAGGGCTACACAGCGCTGTGGAACGCCCGCGCGAGGATGGCGGCGCGTACGGGCCTGCATGTGGTGCGGGTGGAGCATCTCCTCAACCGGTACGGCACGTTGACCGAGGAAGTGCTCGCGCTCATCACCGACGACCCGACGCTCGGCGCGCCGCTCGCCGCCGCGGACGACTATCTGCGGGCCGAGATCGTGTACGCGGCTTCGCACGAAGGCGCACGCCATCTGGACGATGTGCTGACCCGGCGCACCCGGATCTCCATAGAGACCTTCGACCGGGGTACGCGTAGTGCACGTGAGTGTGCCGAGTTGATGGCACCCGTGCTGGGCTGGGACAAGGAACAGATCGAGAAGGAGGTCGAGCACTACGAGAAGCGGGTGGAGGCGGAGCGTGAGTCGCAGCGGCAGCCGGACGATCTGACGGCGGACGCCGCGCGGTTGGGGGCGCCCGACATCGTGCCCCTCTGATCCTTGCGGTGGCCGGGGAGGTGCCGTCGGCGGTCGGGCAGGTCCCGCCGGCGGCCGTGCAGGGCCGCGACCAGCGCAAGGGCGGGCGCGGTCCCGAGTAGTGGCAGGGTGGGGTGGTCCCGATCTTCCGGCCCCGTCGAGACGGACGGCGGACCCGGGAGACACGCCGGTCCCGGAGTGAGGGACAATGATGGCTCTGCCAAGGCGTGTTACCGCATCGCGCGGGAGCGGCAGGCGCGGGCGAATACCAGGGATCGCAGAGGGGACGCATGTCGGAGGCGGAGCAGTCGCGGAAGCCCCAGCGGGACAAGGCCGAGGAGCCCGAGGCGACGGTGTCGGACGAGCGAGGGCCGGTCACCGCGAAGCCGGGCGTCACGGGTGGAGCGAGGACGGGCGCGAAGTCAGGTGCGAGGTCAGGCGCGAAGCCTGCCGCGACGTCGGACGCCAAGCCGGGGAGCCGGTCGGACGCGAAGGGCAGCCGGCCGGGGGATTCCGGAGCGGACCCCGCGGGCGGGGTGGCGGGAGTGCCGTCGGGCACGGCGGCGGACGTGGGTCCGGCCGACGCGAAGCCCGAGGACGGGACTGTCGCCGAGAGCGTGGCTGACGCGGTGCCTGGTGCTGACGAGCCGGTTGACGCTGTGCCCGGTGCTGAGGATGTGGCTGACGAACTGCCCCGCGACGGGGAGCCGGCTGACGCTGCGCCCGATGCCGAGGATGTGGCTGATGCCGACCCGCGTGCCGGGGCGCCGGTTGACGCCGTGCCCGTAGCCGAGGACGAGGTGGCCGACGCGGCGCCAGTTTCCGCGGCGGCGAAGAAGGCTGACGTGCCGTCCGGGCCGGCGGCGGTCGAGGGCGCCCCCGCCGACCCGCGGACCGACCCCCGGACCGCGATCTCGACCGAGGCCAAGGCCAAGGCTGAGGCCCGGACCAAGAACAAGCCCACGACCGGGTCCGAGTCCGAGTCCGAGTCGGGAGCCGGCGCCAAGTCCGGGGCCGTCGCGGGCACCGGGACCGCCGCCGAGGACGAGGCCGTGAGCGGAGCGGCTGCCGCTGCTCAGGACGCGGCTCCCTCGCGGGCCAAGGCCCGGGAGACCGTGCCGTCGTGGGCCAAGGCCGAGGTCGCCGCCGATGTGCGGAGCGAGGCGAAGGCCGACTCCGGCGCCGCCGAGACAGATGCCCCCTCCGCCGCCCGGGCTGAAGCGAAGCCCGCGTCCCCCGCCGCCCCCGCGTCCGAGAGGCCCGCCGAGGCGAAGGTGCCCCGCCAGGGGTCCGGGCGGGACACCGAAGGGCGTCTGCTGGCCGGGCGTTACCGGCTCGGTGGTGTGCTCGGCCGTGGCGGCATGGGCACGGTCTGGCGGGCCGTCGACGAGACCCTCGGCCGTACCGTCGCCGTGAAGGAACTGCGCTTCCCGACCAGCATCGACGACGAGGAGAAGCGCCGCCTCATCACCAGGACGCTGCGCGAGGCCAAGGCCATCGCCCGTATCCGCAACAACAGTGCCGTGACCGTCTACGACGTGGTCGACGAGGACGACCGTCCGTGGATCGTGATGGAGCTCGTGGAGGGCAAGTCCCTCGCCGAAGCGGTGCGTGAGGACGGCACCTTGACGCCGCGCCGGGCGGCCGAGGTCGGGCTCGCCATCCTGGACGTCCTGCGTTCCGCGCACCGCGAGGGCATCCTGCACCGCGATGTGAAGCCGTCCAACGTGCTGATCTCCGAGGACGGGCGCGTCGTCCTCACCGACTTCGGTATCGCTCAGGTCGAGGGCGACCCCTCGATCACCTCCACCGGCATGCTCGTCGGCGCCCCCTCGTACATCTCGCCGGAGCGCGCCCGTGGCCACAAGCCCGGGCCCGCCGCCGACCTGTGGTCGCTGGGCGGTCTGCTGTACGCGAGCGTCGAAGGCAGCCCGCCGTACGACAAGGGCTCCGCGATCGCGACTCTCACCGCGGTGATGACCGAGCCGCTCGACCCGCCGAAGAACGCGGGCCCGCTGGAGGAGGTCATCTACGGCCTGCTCGCCAAGGATCCGGCGCAGCGGCTGGACGACGCCGGTGCGCGTGCGCTGCTGACCAAGGTGCTGAACGCACCCGAGGTCCCCGAGGCGCCGGTCGTGCCCGAGCCGCCCCAGGACGCCACCCGCGCCCTGTCGTTGCCGCCTGTGCCCCCGCCGCCCCCGGCGAAGCCGAAGGACCCGGCGGCCGACCGGGTGCGTGGCGCGCTCAGGTCCGTGCGGAACGCCGCGGCGGCGGCCACGCCGGAGGCCCGGCCGAAGCAGTCGGCTGCCTCGCAGCAGACGTCGCCCTCCCGGCCCACGCCGCCGCGGGCGCCGCTCACCGATGTGGTGCCCCGCCGGACGATGGTGATCAGCGCGGTGGTCGTCGTGCTCGCGATCCTGGCCACGGTGCTGTACCTGACCCTGGGCGACGGCGACCAGGGCAATGAGGGCAAGGTCAAGAACGACCCGTCGGCCACGCCCGGGGCCGCTGCCGCCGGGACGGGCACCGACGCCGGCACGGACACCGGCGACGACAAGGGCAAGAACGGCGACGAAGAGGACTCGGGGAAGGACTCCGGCAAGGGCGACGACGGCGGCTCCGACGACGAGCAGACGCCCGAGAAGCCCGGGGCCGGCGACCCGGCCGGCGGCGGACTGCCGGCGGGGTACGCGATGGTGTCGAACGACCAGTTCCACTTCACCATGGCGATGCCCAAGGGCTTCAAGGTCACCGACATAGCGGGTTCCAACTCCGGCGCGATATACAACCGGACGAGCGGCGCGTTCCCGCGCATCCAGGTCGACTTCGGCGCGAACCCCAAGGACGACGCCGCCGCTGCCTGGCGGGCCGCCCAGGTCGCCGTCAGTCTCAGCAGCGACGGATACAAGCACCGGGGCATCAAGCCGGTCGAGTACAACGGCTATCCGACGGCAGCGGACTGGGAGTTCGAGCGCACACAGGGCGGAATGCGGGTACGAGTCCTCAACAGGGGCTTCAAGGTGGACGCCGACCGCGGCTACTCGATCATGATCAGCTGCAAGGCCAGTGAGTGGGACAAGGCCGAGTGCGTCACGCTGCGCAAGACGGCGTTCGCCACATTCAAGCCCAAGGACTGACCAAGGACACGTATCGTGAGAGCCCGCGGACGGTACGCAGCCGCAAGGGGCCGCTGAACGACCGGAATTGACGTGCTTTGACGTTTTGCTGCGGCCTCCGGGACCGGTCGGCGGACAGCGCGCTTGTGGGGAGGCGTCGTGGACGACTACGCGGGACGGGTACTCGCCGACCGCTATCGGCTTCCCCTGCCTCCGTCCGACGCCTACGAACTGGCCGAGACCCGAGCGTTCGACACCCACAGCGGACAGGAAGTCTTGGTACGGCAGGTGCCGTTGCCGGAGATCGTCGACGCCGAGGTCGTCGACATGGAGGGCCTGTCCGGGGGTGCGGTGCCGGGGAGGGCCCAGGGGCGTTCGACCCGGCGGCCCGCGGACCCGGCCGTGCGCCGGGCCATGGACGCCGCGCAGGCGGCCGCCCAGATTCCCGACCACCCGCGGCTGGACCAGGTCTTCGACGTCTTCGCCGAGGACGGTTCGCTGTGGATAGTCAGCGAACGCGTCGCCGCCCGGCCCCTGGCCGCGCTCCTCGCCGAGAAGCCCCTCACGCCCTACCGCGCGGCCGAAGTCGCCTCCGATGTGCTGACCGCCCTGCGCGTTCTGCACGCGCACGGCTGGACCCACCGGAACATCACCGCCCGTACGGTCCTGGTCTGCGACGACGGACGGGTCGTCCTGACGGGGCTCGCCTCCGGGGCCGCGGAGGAGGCACTGTGCGGATACGCGCCCGTGCCCCCGCCGGTGGACCCTGACCCCGATCATGAACACGAGGGTGACGACGGCGACTTCGCCGACGTCGGCGACCAGGATCTCCACGAGGGGGAGCCGGACGAAGGGGAGTTCGGCCGCGACGGGCACGGCGGACACGAGGACCACCTTCACGACGAGGGCCCCGGTGACGAGGACTACTCCTACGGCGAAGCCGGCGAGGGCTCGCCGGAGACGGCCGCGCTGGAGTCGCCGCACTCGGCCGACCCCTACGCCACGCCCGACCCCTATCTGGCCCCCGATCTCTACCCCTACCGTCCGCCCGCGCAGGGCACCGGCGCCGGAGCGGGCCCCGGCCCCACTGCTCCGGGTCCCGCCGGCGCCGGTTCCGGCACCGGTGTTCCCGACATCAGGGCCGCCCGGGCGGGTGCGATCGCCGCGTACCGCGCGGGTGCCCGCGCCGCCGCCCGGGTCAGCGAGGACCTGCGCCAGGGCGACCGCCCCGTACAGACGGGCAACGACCCGGACTGGTGGGCCGCCAAGCCCGGCGAGAGGGTCATCGCACCGGCCGAGTACCACACCGGCCACGCAGACGACGCCGACGACGATGTGGACGACGACGAGTTCGACGACGACTACGGCGCCGGCGGACCCGGCCGCCCCCGTCTCGCCGGAACCTGGCACGACGGTCCCCTTCCGGGGCAGGACGGCCCCGCACCCCTGTCCGCGGGCGGTGGCGGACCGGCCCGGCGCCCCCGGCGCGACGACGACCTGTACGGCGTCGACCCGTACGGCGTGCGTCAGGCGCTCCCCGGAGGTTCCCACCGCCCTGATCCCGGCGCCGGTCGCGGCACCGGGCGCGGCGGCTCCGGCGATCCCTACCGGGACCGTCCCGCGCTGCCCGCTCCCCGTTCCGGCCCGGACCCGTACCGCCCCGCCCTGCCCCACGCCCGCCCCGGCGGGTCACCGACGCCGGTTCCGGCCCCGCCCACCGGGAGCTGGGACCGCGGCGGCGCCGGACGCGAGGCCCTGCGCGCCGACTCGCAGCGCCGGTCCGTCCCCGCGGCCCAGGGCGCCGGCGGCTGGGACGAGGTCGTGGCCGGCGCCGAACCCCCGGCGTACCAGGGGCCGTCCACACCGCTCGCCGCCGAGCGGGCCCGGCAGGCGCGGATCGCCGTAGTCGGAGCGGTGACCGAGCGCTGGGCGCCCGAGCAGGCCGGGCCCGTCCATGAGAACTGGCAGCTGGCCGCCCCCGTCGGCCCCGCCACCGACCTCTGGGCGCTCGGCGCCCTGCTCTACCGCTCGGTCCAGGGGCATGCGCCCTACCCGGAGGAGAGCGCCTACGAGCTGGTGCAGCTCGTGTGCGCCGAGCCGCCCGCGTTCGCCGAGGAGTGCGGTCCGCTGCGCCCCGTCGTCGAGTCGCTGCTGCGCCAGGACCCCACGGAGCGCCCCGAGTTCGAGGAACTGCGCGGCTGGCTGCGGTCCCTGGTGCGGTCCGCGCCCGAGCCCGAGGCCGGGATGGACGTCGTGGCGGTCCCGTCGAGTGTCGTGGACGGCAGCCGGCTGCCCGTCGTACGCCGCCGGGGCGAGCTGGTGCGCAAGCGCCGGACCGGTTCCACCGAGGTCGTCCACGGCCGCCACCGTCACAAGAAGTCGCGGCGGGAACGCCGTGGCCCGCGCTCCCTCGGCCGCCTCCTGCTGCTCCTGATCCTGCTGCTTCTGGTCGCGGCGATCGCGTACGCCATGATGTTCATGCCCCGGTCCGGTACGCAGCAGGAGGGTTCCCAGGGCACGCAGAGCCCGGCGCCCACGGCCTCCGCGCCCGGTCCGGGCCGTACCGAAGCCGGCACGCCTCCGCCGCCGAAGGCTTCCGGCACCCCCGGTTCGCAGCAGCCCCAGACGTCCGCGCCCGCGGGGAACCTCCCGGCCGGCTACGCGCTGCGCAGCGATCCCGAGGGCTTCCGGGTCGCGGTCGCCACGTCCTGGCAGCGCAGGCCCATCAACGACAGCGGCCAGGTCCGTTACAGCGACGGCGACTTCACGTTGATCGTGGTGCCCGGCCGGGACAGCGTCCAGGCGAACGGCGACGACCCGCTCGTCTACCAGCGGGACAAGGAGCGTGAACTCCAGCCGTTCCGCGACTCCTCCTGGGCGGCGGCGACCGGGCTCCGCCGGATCGACGTCGGCCGACAGGCCATGGCCGAGGGGCAGTTCACCTGGCAGGACAGCAGTGGACGTGAGGTCTACGTACGCAACCTCGCCATGATCGTCGGCGGCCGGTACCACGTGGTGCAGGTGATCGGTCCGGAGGACCAGCGCGACAAGGTGACGGAGGCCTACAGCCAGGCCGTCGAGGCCTACCGGGCGACCGGCTGACGCCCGTCGCGGACCGCGGGAAGGTGCCGACGGGCATCACAGTGCGGTCACTTGAGGCATCCGAGGTACCGCGTCCGTAATTCCCTTCCGTAACCTGTGATCCCAAGGAACGGGGCGGGGGACGTGGAGAATTCTCAAGAGACGGGCGCGGGACTGCTGCTGGCCGGGCGTTACCGGCTGGGCGAGTGCATCGGCAGCGGTGGCATGGGCAAGGTCTGGCGCGCACACGACGAGGTGCTGCACCGGGTCGTCGCGGTCAAGGAGCTGACGGCGGGGCGCTATGCCTCCGAGGCGGACCGGATCGTGCTGCACGCGCGTACGCAGAAGGAGGCCCGGGCCGCCGCCCGAATCAGCCATCCCGGCGTGGTCACCGTCCACGACGTACTCGACCACGACGCGCGCCCCTGGATCGTCATGCAGTACGTCGACGGGCCGTCGCTCGCCGACGCGGCCAAGGAGACCGGGCGCATCCCGTCGCTGGAGGCCGCCCGGGTCGGACTGCACGTGCTGCGGGCGCTCGGCGCCGCGCACGCGGTCGGGGTGCTCCACCGGGACATCAAGCCCGCGAACATCCTGCTCGACCGGCAGGGCACCGCGCACGGCGAGGACCGTACCGGGGGACGGGCGCTGATCACCGACTTCGGGATCGCCGCGATCGAGGGCGACTCGACGATCACCAGGACCGGGGAGATCGTCGGCTCCATCGACTACCTGGCCCCCGAGCGGGTGCGCGGCGCCGATCCCGGTCCGGCCTCCGACCTCTGGTCGCTGGGTGCCACGCTCTACACGGCGGTGGAGGGCGCGTCGCCGTTCCGGCGTTCGACGCCGCTGTCGACCATGCAGGCGGTCGTCGGCGACGAGCCGCCCCACCCCGAGCACGCGGGCCTGCTGACCCCCGTGATCATGTCGCTGCTGCGCAAGAACCCCGCGGACCGCCCCTCGGCCGCCGAGGCCGAGCGGATGCTCCAGGCCGCGCTGGCGGACCCGACGCGGACCGTGGCCCAGCACCGGGTTCCCACGCAGCGGGTGACGCGCAGCGAACAGCGTCACGAACCCGGCCATGGCCACGATCGGCACCACGGCCAGAGGTCTGGGGGTCCCGTCAACTCCCAGGCCCCGACGCCGTACCGGCCGAACCCCGTCCTGACGCCGTCGTCCTCGCCCGCCCCGTCGCCCGCCCCGAAGCGCCGCGCGGGACGGCTGCGCCGGGCGGTGATCGTGGTCGTGCTGTCGGCCGTCGTCGGCGTCGGCGCGGGGCTCGCGGCCATGAAGTACGCCGGGGACGACGGCGGGGGCGGTACGGAAACGCAGACCACTCCCGACACCTCCGCGTCCGTGCCGCCCGGCTGGCACCGCGTCAACGACCCGGAGGGCTTCAGCCTGCTCGTGCCGAAGGGCTGGAAGCGGCAGGCGGACGGCGACCAGATCGACTACACGCCGGACAACGGCAAACACCGCATCCGGATCAGCAGCGACGACTCGCCGGACTTCGAGAACCCGTACATGCACATGCTGAGCCTGGAGAAGACGCTCGCGAGGCTGCCCGCGTACAAGCGGGTCAAGCTCGCGCCCAACACCTTCCGGGACCACACCAACTCCGCACTGTGGGAGTTCACCTGGACCGAGCGGAAGAGTCACCCGGGCGACCGGCGGGCCATCGACCAGATCTACTACGAGGACGACGGCCGCGAGTACGCGCTCTACATGTCGGGGCCGGCCGAGGACTGGTCGACCACCCGCGAGCAGTTCGACATCATGCTGCGGGGCTGGCGGCCTCCGGCATGACCGACGACGCCGAACGAGGGGGATTCGGGTGTCCGAGCAGGAGACACGGCTGATCGCGGGCCGCTACCGGCTCCTGGACCGGCTGGGGCGCGGGGGCATGGGCACCGTGTGGTGCGCGGACGACGAGCTGCTCGGCCGCCGGGTCGCGGTGAAGGAGCTGCATCCGGAGGACTCTCCCGGGGGCCGCGGCGCCTCGCCGTACACCTCCACGGCGGCGCCGCTGCGCGAGGCGCGGGCCGTGGCGCGGGTCAAGCACCCGCATGTCGTCGTCGTGCACGACGTGGTCGTCGACGACGGGCTTCCGTACATCGTCATGGAGCTGGTCGACGGCGGCTCGCTCGCCGAACGGATCGCGCGCCGCGGCCCGGTCGGTGTCGCCGAGACCGCCCGCATCGGGCTGGCGCTGCTCGGGGCACTGCGCGCCGCGCACGAACTGGGCGTACTGCACCGGGATCTGAAGCCCGCGAACGTCCTGCTCGAAGAAGCGACCGGGCGGGTGGTCCTCACCGACTTCGGCATCGCCCAGCTCACCGGCTCCACGACGATCACCGAGGTGGGGTCGTTCGTCGGATCGCCCGAGTACACCGCACCCGAGCGGATGCAGGGCGCCACCGCCGGTCCCGCGTCGGACCTGTGGTCGTTCGGGGTGCTGCTGTGTGCCGCGCTCGGCGGTGAATCGCCCTTCCGCCGGGACTCGTTGGGCGGGATCCTGCACGCGGTCGTCGAGGCCGAGATCACCCTGCCCGCCCAGGCCGAGCCCTTGCGTCCGCTCGTCCTCGGGCTGCTCGAGCGCGATCCGGCGCTGCGGCTCGACGCGGCGGAGGCGGAGAAGCTGCTGCGTACGTACGTGGCGAAGGGCAGTCTGCCGGCCCGCGACGTGCACAGCGCGCCGACCAGCCATGTCGCCCGGCCCGCGCCCGCCCACCAGGCGCCCACCCCGACGGAGTCGGTCACGGCGGCGCCCGCGCCGGCGTCCGTACCGGCACCCGCAGGCCGTGCCCGTCGCCGCGCGCCGCTGCTGGCCGCCGCCGCCGTGGTCGCCGCACTCGCCGGGGCGGGCGGGGCGACGGCGGTGCTGATGCAGGACGACGGCAAGGGCACGGCCGCGCCCGGGCCCTCGGCCTCGGACAGCACGCCACCGGCGCGCACCGCGCAGTCTCCCGTCGCGGCCCCCGCGCCCACCGTCACGGTGACGAGCTCCCCGGCCCCGGCGGCCAAGAAGCCTCCGGCGCCCGCGGGTTACCTCGCGGTCGTGGACCCGGACGGGTTCGCGCTCGCCGTGCCCGATGGCTTCGTGCGTTCCGAGGACGACAAGCGCGTGTACTACATGGACGCGGACCAGGCCGTCAGGATCGGCATCCGCGTGCAGCGGCCGGTCCCCGACGGCCCGCTCGGATCGATGCGCCGCTCGGACGCGGACGGACCGCACACCAACCCCGGCTACCGCGACGGCAAGGTCACCCCGACCACCCACAACGGACTGACCGCCGCGCTCTGGGAGTTCACCTGGAAGGGCTTCTCGCAGGCCGAGGGCGCCCGGCACACGATCGACGTCTGCTGGGAGGAGAACGGCAGGATGTACGACGTGTGGGTCTCCGCGCCCGTGGGCCGGCTGGACGAGGCGCGCCGGCACTTCGACACCGCGCTCGACTCCTTCACGCCGCCCGGCTGACCGGCACAAGCCTGGCCGGCCCCCCGGCCGACCCCACCCGCCCGGCTGACCGCATCCGCCCGGCCGACCCCACCCACCCACCCGCCCGGCCGACCGCGCCTGCCCCCGGCCGACCGCCCCTCGTGCGGTGGGGTGCGGCGAGGCAGGACGGTCACTGTCACGGGTCTGCATCCGGTCCCGTGTGCCGGTGGCATCCACCACCGGGGTTGGTCAGGATGTGTGCATGACCAACAACGGGGGACGGTCGAACGAGCCGATCAGCCACGGCCTCAGGTCGCCGGACGCCGCCCGGCGGCTGTGGATCTCCGGCCCGGTGGAGAGCTGGGCGGCCCGGGAGGGCGACACGCTCGTCGACCGGGTCGCCGGGCATCCGAGGATCCAGGGCCTGTGAGCGCCGCGGGCGACGGCCGCCTGATCGGCGGCCGCTACCGGCTCGTCGAACGCATCGGCTCCGGCGGCATGGGCACCGTCTGGCTGGCCCGGGACGAAGTCGTCGGCCGGGACTGCGCGGTGAAGGAGCCGCGGCTGCCCGGCGACCCCTCCGACCCCGTCCACCAGCGGCTCTGCCGACGGCTTCAGCGCGAGGCGCGGGCGGCCGCGCAGGTGGAACACCCGTCGGCCGTATCCGTGCACGATGTCGTCACGGACGGCGGACTCCCTTGGATCGTCATGGAGTTGGTCCGCGGCGAATCCCTCCATGCCCTGCTCAAGCGGGGAGCGCTGCCGCCGGAGGAGGCCGCCCGGATCGGGCTCGCCGTCCTGGGCGCGCTTGCCGCCGCGCACGCGAAGGGGATCGTCCACCGCGATGTGAAACCCGCGAACGTCCTGCTCGGACCGCACGGCCGGGTAGTGCTCACGGACTTCGGCATCGCGCGCGTCCAGGGTGAGGAGCCGCTGACGGTCAGCGGTGAGTTCGTCGGCTCGCTCGAATCGATCGCGCCGGAACGGATGCAGGGCGTCCCGGCCGGGCCCGAGTCGGACCTGTGGTCGCTGGGCGTGCTGCTGTACGCGGCGGTCGAGGGCTGGTCCCCGTTCCGGCGTACGACGCTGGAGTCCACCCTGGCGGCGATCCTCCAGGCGGAGGCGCCCGAGCCGGTACGGGCGGGACCGCTGGCCGACCTGATCGTGCGGCTGCTGGCGAAGGAGCCCTCGCACCGGCCGTCCGCGCAGGAGGTGGAGCGGGAACTGGAGGCGGTGGCGGCGGGACGCGTCCCCCCGCTGCGGGCGCCGGCGGGCGATGCGCCGGAACCGGAATCTCCTGCCCGGCGCGCGCCTGAGCCCCGTCCCGAAGCCGGTGCCGCCGAACCCGCGCCCGGGCCGCGCGCATCCGGATCGCGGGAGTCCGGGACCCAGGGCTCGCGGCCGAAGGACTCCGGGTCACCCGACGTCGGGCCACCCGACTCCGGATCGGACCCGCGGCCCACCTCCACGGCCACGCCCTCCCGTCTCCGCCAACCCCGCCGGACCGTCGCCCTGGCCGCGGCGGCGGCCGTCGCCGTCGCCGCGGCCGTCTGGGGTGTCGCCGCCGTCGCGGCCGGCGGCACCGGCAACTTGGGCACATCCTCGGGCGCACACGGGAACGGCACCGGACCCTCCTCGCAGCCGCAGATGGCGACCCCGGACGCCTGGCGGTGGCGACCCCACCTCGAGTCACGGCTCGACGCGGAGATCTCCGTCCCCCGGTCGTACCGGCGTGAGGCCGTCACCTCCGAGGCGTCACTCGCGGCCGATCGGGAGATCACCTTCGCCGAGCGCGGCAACCCGGTCTGGTTACGGCTCACGCGCGCCGACAAGGACCCGTCCGCGTCCGGCCCGGTCGAGTGGGCGCAGCGCGATCTGCGGCGGCTGATGGACGGGGGTGAGCAGGGCGGCGGGTTCACGGCGTCCCAGGCGCGCGGCACCGTCGTCCCCGCCAATCACCACGGCACCGACGCGGCCGTGCTGGACGTGACGTACTACGCGCAGGAGGGCGACACCGCACGGCCCGTCCACCGGCTGGCGTTCTACGTGGTCACCGCCGCCCAGGAGCGCTACTCGGTGCTCGTCGAGATGCCGAAGGGCGGCAAGGAGGAGGCGGAGGGTCAGGATCTCTTCCGTGGTGTCCGGGACCGCCTGAAGCTCGGCAAAGCCGAGACCAGTCCCTGATCAGGCCTTATGTGCCAGCGATCGCTGGCGCGATGATGTGGGGGTGTGGAAAAGCTGTTACCGACGGGTACCCAAAGCTCTGATTGCGGCATACTCTCGCCCCCATGACGGACTCGAAGGCCCCCGCCGCCGCCCTCGGCACCAACCCGACCGCGGCCGCGCCGGCGAACGCGCGCACCGCCGCCGACGTGGTCACTCCCGAGGTGGTCGCGCAGCTCACCCGTGGCGTCGTGGGCTCCGGCCGCACCGCCAACCACACGCCCTTCACCGGACAGAAGCTGGCGGACCTGCCCGAGTCCACTCCCGAGGACGTGGCCGAGGCCTTCGCGCGGGCCCGTGTCGCCCAGCCCGTCTGGGCCGCGACCCCGGTCCGCACCCGCGCCGCCGTGCTGCTGCGCTTCCACGACCTGGTCCTGGAGCGGCAGGCCGAAGTCCTCGACCTCATCCAGCTGGAGACCGGCAAGGCCCGGCTGCACGCGCACGAAGAGGTCCAGGCCGTCGCCGTGGCCGCCCGCCACTACGGCCGCAGGGCCGCCGCCTATCTGAAGCCGAAGCGCCACACCGGTGTGGTCCCCGTCCTCACCAAGGCCACCGAACTGCGCCAGCCGCGCGGTGTCGTGGGCCAGATCGCGCCCTGGAACTACCCGCTCGAACTGTCCGTCGGCGACGCGCTGCCCGCGTTCGTGTCCGGCAACGCCGTCGTGATGAAGCCCGACACCGAGACCGCGCTGACCGCCCTGTGGGCCCGTGATCTGCTGATCGAGGCCGGACTGCCGGCCGAGGTCTTCCAGGTCGTCATCGGCGAGGGCCCGGTCGTCGGCCCGGAGGTCGTCAAGCACGCCGACTACGTCTCCTTCACCGGCTCCACCCGCACCGGCCGCGAGGTCGCCCAGGGCGCGGCCGCCCGCCTCATCGGGGTCTCCCTCGAACTCGGCGGCAAGAACGCCATGCTGGTGCTCCACGACGCGGACATCGAGAAGGCCGCCGCCGGAGCGATCCGCGCCTGCTTCTCGTCGGCCGGCCAGTTGTGCATCTCCATCGAGCGGCTCTACGTCCACGAGTCGGTGGCCGATGCCTTCCTGGAGCGGTTCGCCGCCCGGACCAAGGCGATGCGCCTGGGCAGTTCGCTGGCGTACGGCGCCGACATGGGCTCGCTCGTCGGCGAACGCCAGCTGGAGACCGTCACCCGCCATGTCGACGAGGCGGTGGCCAAGGGCGCCACGCTCGTCGCCGGCGGCGTCGCCCGCCCCGACATAGGCCCGCTGTTCTACGAGCCGACCATTCTCGACGGTGTCGAGTCGCCCATGGCGGTGTGCACCGAGGAGACCTTCGGCCCGGTCGTCTCCGTCTACCGCTTCACGGACGAGGACGAGGCCGTCGCGCTCGCCAACGCCACGCCGTACGGACTGAATTCGAGCGTCTGGACGCGTGACGGCAGGCGCGGCCACGCCGTCGCGGCGAAGCTGCGCACCGGCACGGTCAACATCAACGAGGGCTACGCACCGGCGTACGGCAGTGTGCAGTCCCCGATGGGCGGTATGAAGGACTCCGGTCTGAGCAGGCGGCACGGCTCCGAGGGAATCCTCAAGTACACCGAGGCGCAGACCGTCGCGCAGCAGCGGCTCATCCCGCTCGCCCCGTCGTTCGGGATGGACGACGAGAAGTACGCGGCGTTCATGAGCCGCTCCCTCAGGGCGATGAAGGCCCTGCGTCTCCGCTAGCCCGCCACGTCGGCCCCGGCGCCGGCCCGAACCGAGCAGTCAGCACCGTTTCGTACCGAGGAGTGCCATGTCCCAGGTCCCCCCTGCCCGGAATCAGGAAGCCCCCGACGACGACGCCTACGACTACGACGTCCTGATCGTCGGTTCGGGCTTCGGCGGTTCGGTCTCGGCGCTGCGCCTGACGGAGAAGGGCTACCGGGTCGGCGTCCTCGAGGCGGGCCGCCGCTTCACCCGGGAGACCCTGCCGAAGAACTCCTGGGACCTGCGCAACTTCCTGTGGGCCCCGGCGCTCGGCCTGTTCGGCATCCAGCGGATCCATCTGCTCGGCAATGTGATGGTGCTGGCGGGCGCGGGCGTGGGCGGTGGTTCGCTGAACTACGCCAACACCCTCTATGTCCCGCCGAAGCCCTTCTTCGAGGACGCGCAGTGGGGGAACATCACCGACTGGCACGCGGAACTCCAGCCGTACTACGACCAGGCACGGCGGATGCTCGGCGTCCGGCTCAACCCGACGATGACCCCCTCCGACGTCCATCTCAAGGCGACCGCCCAGGCGATGGGCATCGGCGACACCTTCCACATGGCACCGGTCGGCGTCTTCTTCGGCGACGGCGAAGACGCCGACGGTACGGCGAAGGCCGCGCCCGGTTCCGAGGTCCCCGACCCGTACTTCGGCGGGGTGGGGCCGGCCCGCAAGGCGTGCACCGAGTGCGGTGAATGCATGACGGGCTGCCGCCACGGCGCGAAGAACACCCTCAACGAGAACTACCTCTACCTCGCCGAGCAGGCCGGTGCCGTCATCCACCCGATGACCTCGGTCGTCACCGTCACCGAGGACTCGCGGGGCGGCTTCGCGGTGGGCACGCTGCCGAGCGACAGCAAGCGCAAGGGCAAGGGGCGCACCTTCACGGCGCGCCGGGTCGTGATCGCGGCCGGCACCTACGGCACCCAGACCCTGCTGCACCGGATGAAGGACACCGGCCTGCTGCCGCGGATCTCCGGGCGGCTGGGGGAGCTGACCCGTACGAACTCCGAGGCGCTCGTGGGCGCGCAGACCGACAACCGCCGCTACCGCAAGCGGCACGGCGGGGAGCGGGTCGACTTCACCCGCGGCGTCGCGATCACCTCGTCGATCCATCCCGATGCCAACACCCATATCGAGCCGGTGCGTTACGGCAAGGGCTCCAACGCGATGGGCGGGCTGACGGTCCTCCAGGTCCCGTACAACACCAAGCGCCGCGTGGCGGGCTGGTTCGGGAGCATCACCAAGCACCCGTTGCTCGCGATGCGGATGCTGTCCAACCGGCGCTGGTCGGAGCGGACGATCATCGGGCTCGTCATGCAGTCGCTGGACAACTCACTGACCACGTACCGCAAGCCCAAGGGCATCGGCAAGGGCCTGCTCACCGCCCGGCAGGGCCACGGCGCGCCCAACCCGACCCAGATCCCGGAGGCGACCCGCGCGGCCTCGCTTCTCGCGGAGGAGATCAACGGTTTCGCCGGCTCCAACATCGGTGAGCTGATGGGCACTCCGCTGACCGCCCACTTCCTGGGCGGCTGCCCGATCGGCGCGGCGGCGGAGGCGGGCGTGATCGACCCGTACCACCGGCTGTTCGGCCACCCGGGCATCTCGGTCGTGGACGGCTCCGCGGTCTCGGCGAACCTCGGGGTGAACCCGTCCCTGACGATCACCGCGCAGGCGGAGCGGGCGATGTCGTTCTGGCCCAACAAGGGCGAGGAGGACCCGCGTCCGGCGCAGGGCGGTGTGTACGAACGTCTGCTCCCGATCGCCCCGAAGTCCCCTGCGGTCCCGGACGCGGCGTTCGGAGCCCTGCGGCTGCCGCTGCTGGAGATCCCGAAGGTCCCGCCGAAGAAGGCCTGACGGCCCGCGCCGGGGCCCACCCGCCCCGGCCGCACCACCCCGGGCACAGAGAAGGGCCGCTGCACCCCCCTCCGAGTGCAGCGGCCCTTCCGGTCTTGCAGGTGGCTCGTGTTACGCCGTCGCGTCCTCACGGCGGCGCTTCATCGCGAAGACCACACCTGCACCGGCGAGAACGGCGACACCGCCGACGATCCCGACGACGGGCAGGACGGAATCGGAGCCGGTCTCGGCGAGGCTGCCGGTGACCTGGGCGCCCGTGTTGGTGCCCGTGCTCGGCTTCTCGGTGGCGACCGGAACCTTGCCACCCTCCTGCGGCTTCGTGCCGCCGGTGTCCGTACCGGCCTTCACGATCTGGAACTTGTACGCGATGTCACCGCTGCCGATGCACTCGGCGTCCTCGTCGCTGTAGATGCTCGCGCCGAGCGAGAAGCCCGCACCCACCGGGGCACCGGCCTTGACGTTGATCCGCAGCGGGATGTCGACCTCGAACTCGGGCTCCAGCGTCTCCGACCAGCCGACGAAGCCGACGGCCTCGCCGTCCGGGCCGCGCAGGTCGTACCAGGTCTTGGTGTCCGCGTCGAAGGCCTGGAGACGGACCTGCTTGCGGGTGAACAGCTCCTCGCCCAGCTCGTCGGCGGAGGCGCCGGCGAAGTAGACGAGGTCGGTCAGCGTGCTGTCCGACGAGTTGTAGATGTTCAGGCTGAACTTGTGCCAGCCGCTGCCCGCGGCGATCTTGCCGGGAAGCCCCGTGATCGACACGTCGATCTTGGCGTCCTCGCACTCGACCGGCAGCTCCTCCTCCGGCTCCGACTCCGTCGCGCTGGGCGTCGCGGCGGGGGAGCTGGGGGTGTTGAGCGGTGCGCTCGGCGAGGGGGCGGAGTCGCTGGGCGAGGCGCTGGTGCTCGTGCCCGGCTCGGGGGCCGTCCCCGGGGCCGTCTCGGTCGCCGAGGGCGAACCGGACGGGGTGGTGCTCTCGCCGGCCTCCGGAGTCGTGGACTCGGTGGTGGTCGGCGAGCCCGTCGCGAACGCGGCCGGAGCCGACAGGAACGCGGCGGGGGCTATGACTGCGGTCGCGGCGGCGACGGCCATAGCGCGGCGAAGCTTCATGAAGACCTCAGTGAAGTCCGGGTGCCGCATCACAGCGGCACTGAGTCTGGAGGGCCTTCCGGGGTGGGGGTGCACGGGTGAGGCCGTTGATACGCATAGATGACCGGCGAGTGGCCGAAAAGGTTGCACACGAACTCACAGAATATTTATGTGGCGCCCGTCACATACGTCGTCACGGGGTCGCGGGGGGCCGGCGGGGGCCGGCTCGTGCCGTCGGCCCGGCTGTCCTGAAACCGCCGTCCCGGCCCGGCCGTTGACTGTGATGCGCGTCACGCTCTGGCGCCTGTGGTGATCGCACAACCTTTCCCCCGGGTGCGCGGTCGAACCTGCGCTGTCACCGCCCCATGCACCCCCGGGGCCCCACGGATCCCAACTGATCTCGAAGGTTCGTTGATGAGACGCCTGTCCCTTCCGGCTGCCGGCCGTCGTTCGGCCACCGCCCTCGCTGTCGCCGGGCTGTTCGCCGGCGCAGTGCTCACCGCCGCTCCCGCCCACGCGGACGGCCCCGTGTTCACCCTCGGCGGCCCGGCCGAGGTCGGGCTGCGCCCGTATCCCGCCACGGGCAAGCCCCAGACGACAACCGTCGATGTGACGGTGAACAACCCCAGCGAGGACGTGGAGAACGGCGACTTCGACGGCGAGTACACCGTCAGGTTCGACCTCAGCGCCCTCGCCGGTGTCGCCGATGTGAAGTTCGGCGACACCGGGAGCTCGGACTGCAAGATCACCGGCACCACCGGCGTCTGCACCGACTACGGCGTGTGGGCCGGTCTCAGCAGCGTCGCCGAGCTGAAGGTCTCCGCCGCCAAGGGCAGCAAGCCCGGCGCCACCGGTGACATCAAGGTCTCCGGCTCGGCAGAGGGCGCCACCTTCACGTCCTTCGCGACCAAGGTGACCGTGGGCGGTCCCGACCTGGTGATGAAGCCGCTGAACCTGACGGCGGACGTCAAGCCGGGCCAGGCGCAGCGCGCTCCGATCACGTTCGCCAACGCGGGCACGTCCGCGGCCGGCGATGTGCTGCTCACGCTGATGTACTCGCACGGCATCGAGATCCCCGAGCGGTTCTCCAACTGCGAGTACAGCCAGGGCACGGGTGAGGACTTCGAACACGTCTACTCCACCGCGATCTGCGCCCTCGAAGGACCCTTCGAGCCGGGTGCCGTCTACGAGCTGGAGAAGCCCTTCACGGTGAAGGCGGCCGGTCACGCCTTCATCGAGGACTTCATCTACCGCGTCAACGAGGACAGCCCGAAGGAGCGTGCCGCCCAGCGTGCCGGCGCCGCCTTCACCCCGGGCACCGGAGGGGTTCTCGGAGTGAAGAAGCAGGCCGCCCCGGCCCGTTCTGCGGACCTCGACCCGTGGAACAACCAGCAGGAGCAGGGCATCCGCGCCAAGAACACGGCGGACTTCGCCGCGTACGGCGTGAGCGTGGAGAAGGCCGCCGTCGGCGAGACGGTCAAGGCCGGCATCGGCTTCCGCAACCAGGGCCCGGCGTGGATCGGTTACATCCGCTCCGGTGAATCCATCGGCGTCGTGGACGTCAGGATCCCCGAGGGCGCCAAGGTCACCGCCAAGCCGAAGTCCTGCAACGGCGTGACGGCGTCGGGTGGTGAGCGCGACAAGCAGCTCGGCGCGCCCCGCTACATCTGCGAGGTCGGCTCCGTGGTCCTGGAGAACGCGGACTTCGCGCTGCCCTTCGAGCTCACGGTCGAGAAGGTCGTCGCCGACGCGACGGGAACCGTGACCGTGCGCAACTGGCACGAGCCCGAGCCCGCGCTGCAGTTCGACCCGAACATGGCCAACAACACCGCGAAGCTCGTCCTGAACGGCAAGGACTCCGGCACCACCACGGGCGGCACCTCCGGCGGTTCCACCACCGGCGGTTCGACCGGTGGCTCCACGGGTGGCGACTCGGCGCAGTCCACGGGCGGTACGGCCGCGGGCACCGCCGCGTCCGGTGGCGGTACGGCCGAAGGCGGGCTGGCCTCCACCGGCTCGACCGCGCTGCTCACCGCGTCGGCCGCCGCCGTCGCGCTGGCCGCGGGCGGGGTCCTCTTCGTCGCCGTCCGTCGCCGCCGCGCGACGACCGGTGCGTGAGACGCCGATCGCACCGATCATGTCGCACCGATCGCGTCGTACTGACCGAGCAGGGGTCACCGGGCGGATCTGATCGACGAGACCGGACCTGCCCGAGCGGAAGCGGTGAACACCGTGACCGGGCCCTCGGCCCGGACGCAGAGCAAGGGCCCCGCCGGACGCGCTGTCCGCGGGGCCCTTGGCGATCGGCACCGGCGTCAGGGCAGCGCCGGTGCCGAGTCGCGGCGCCGGGGGGTTGCGCCGCGGGGAACGGCCGCCCGTCGTGCGCACCCGGGGCCTGTTCCGAACGACAGGCCCCTGCGGCGCACGGGTGGTGTCGGCCTCTGGCTGTGGAGTCGCGCAGTGGGGATGCGCGGGTTCTGGCATCGTGCTGGGCGTGCTGCGAGAGCAGCTGTTCGGATCGGATGCGGTCGGCCCCGGGCGTCCCCGGAAGCCGACCGCCCTTGGAGTGACCGGGCTGCTGTCCCCTGCCGACCGGTCACGCGCGCTGGGGCGAGGTCCCACGACGTACCTGAGATACGTCACACGCCCCAGCGGAGCCACGCGTGGTTTCCTGCACTGGCCCGCCCCTGGCTGACACGGACACCGGGACCAACGACCCCCTGTCGCCCGCGGTCACGCGCCGTACGGGTGAGGATGCAACCGAACTCAGATGCGGCCCCGGCACAGCTCCAGCAGCGTCATCGCCAGCGAGGTGCCGGGCCGGCCGAGCGCGTCGCGGAAGTGGCTGAGCACCTCCATCTCGCGGGACAGGTTCACCCGGCGACCGCCGGACGACAGACGCGCGTCCTGGATGACGGCCGACACGGCCATCCGTTCCTGCACGAGACCGATGATCCGGTCGTCGAGGGCGTCGATCCGCTCGCGGGCGGAGGCGATCACGTCCGCGGCCTCGGGGGTGCGGGCGCCGGTCTTCTCCGTGACGGTCTTCTCGGCGAGTGTCATGGCGTGGGGCTCCTTGTTCCGAAGGAGGCGTCCCCGGTCCGGCACGGCCCGGAAATGACAGAACGCCCCGGGCCTTGTCGGCCCGGGGCGCCTGGGAAGTCGCTTGTCAGTTGCTCAAGCAGCACGACCATGGCAGCCGGACGGGCCGGTGCCATAGGTAAAGACGAAGGTCAGCTGCATGTGCATGGGCACAGTATGGACCGACCTCCCGCCCGGGGCCAAAGCCGGGTTCGGATGGTGAGACGGAAGAGGCCCCCGCGCGCCCCGGTAGAATCGGCAGAACCGACCCCGCCCACCGCCGGAAGGCCGCCAGTGTCATCAGCGTCCCCCGCTGCCGCGCCCGCATCGAACCCGGACGTCGTCCTGGTTGTCGATTTCGGCGCCCAGTACGCCCAGCTCATCGCCCGCCGTGTCCGTGAGGCCCGGGTCTACAGCGAGATCGTCCCCTCGACGATGCCCGTCGCCGAGATGCTGGCCAAGAACCCCAAGGCGATCATCCTCTCCGGCGGTCCCTCGTCCGTCTACGCGGAGGGCGCCCCGCGCCTGGACCGCGCGATCTTCGAGGCCGGGGTCCCCGTCTTCGGCATGTGCTACGGCTTCCAGCTGATGGCCACGACCCTCGGCGGCACCGTCGACAACACGGGGGCGCGTGAGTACGGCCGTACCCCGCTGCACGTCTCCAAGGCCGGTTCGACGCTCTTCGAGGGCACCCCGTCCGAGCAGCCGGTGTGGATGTCCCACGGCGACGCCTGCTCCGCCGCCCCGGAGGGCTTCACAGTCACCGCGTCCACGGACGTGGTCCCCGTCGCCGCCTTCGAGAACGACGAGAAGAAGCTGTACGGCGTGCAGTACCACCCCGAGGTGATGCACTCCACGCACGGCCAGCAGGTTCTCGAGCACTTCCTCTACCGGGGGGCCGGCATCGAGCCGACCTGGACCACCGGGAACGTCATCGAGGAGCAGGTCGCCGCCATCCGCGAGCAGGTCGGCGACAAGCGCGCGATCTGCGGGCTGTCCGGCGGCGTGGACTCCGCGGTGGCCGCCGCTCTCGTGCAGAAGGCCATCGGCTCCCAGCTGACCTGTGTGTACGTCGACCACGGTCTGATGCGCAAGGGTGAGACCGAGCAGGTCGAGAAGGACTTCGTCGCGGCAACGGGCGTACAGCTCAAGGTCGTCGACGCCGAGGAGCGTTTCCTCGACGCGCTGAAGGGGGTCGCCGACCCCGAGCAGAAGCGGAAGATCATCGGCCGCGAGTTCATCCGGGTCTTCGAGCAGGCGCAGGCCGAGATCGTGGCCGAGGCCGAGGCCGGCGAGGAAGTCGCCTTCCTCGTCCAGGGCACGCTCTACCCGGACGTCGTCGAGTCCGGCGGCGGCAGCGGTACCGCCAACATCAAGTCGCACCACAACGTCGGCGGTCTGCCCGAGGACCTGGAGTTCCAGCTCGTCGAGCCGCTGCGCCAGCTGTTCAAGGACGAGGTCCGGATGGTCGGCCAGGAACTGGGCCTGCCGGAGGAGATCGTCCAGCGCCAGCCGTTCCCGGGCCCCGGCCTCGGCATCCGGATCGTCGGCGACGTCACCAAGGAGCGGCTCGACCTCCTGCGCGAGGCCGACTCCATCGCCCGCGAGGAGCTGACCGCGGCCGGTCTCGACCGTGACATCTGGCAGTGCCCGGTGGTGCTGCTCGCCGATGTCCGCAGTGTCGGTGTCCAGGGTGACGGACGCACCTACGGCCACCCGATCGTCCTGCGTCCCGTGTCCTCCGAGGACGCCATGACGGCGGACTGGACGCGGATGCCGTACGACGTGCTGGCGAAGATCTCGACCCGCATCACCAACGAGGTCGCGGACGTCAACCGCGTGGTCCTCGACGTGACGAGCAAGCCGCCGGGCACCATCGAGTGGGAGTAGTCCCCGGGCAGTTCCGCTACGACGGCTTCTCCAGTTCGAAGTCGTCGTAGTGGAAGCCCGGCGAGACGACGCAGGTCACCAGCGCCGGCTCCGTTCCCGCCGGGTCCGCCGACTGCCAGGTGCCGGCGGGCACCAGCAGCTGCGGCATCTCGCCGGACTCCACCGACGGGCCGAGCCTGAGCGTCGTGTCGTGCGACGGCTCGTCCCCGGTGCCCCCGAGGTGCAGCCGCAGCGGGCCGCCGCGGTGCCACAGCCACAGCTCGTCCGACCGCACCCGGTGCCAGCGCGAGCGCTCGCCGGGGTGCAGCAGGAAGTAGATACCGGTGGCGTAGGCCCGCTCGCCGGGGTAGCCGGGCGGGGTCGTCCCGCCGGGCGTCCGCCAGGTCTCCCTGAACCATCCGCCCTCGACATGGCGCTCCAGCCCGAGCAGCGGAACCAGCGGGGAAGTGTGTTCGCTCATGGGGGCATTCTCGCGCAAGGGACGTGAAGTCTCTGGTCAGTTGAGGTACCCGGAGGTAGCTTCCGTGCCATGACTGAGACGCCCTCGCCGATACCGGTTGACCAGCTGCGATTCGCCATGCCGCCCGTGCACGAGACCGTCGCCGACGAGCGTGCGTACCGCAAGGAGCGGCTCGCGGGGGCGCTGCGGCTCTTCGGCCGGTTCGGATACGAGGACGGGGTGTCCGGGCATGTCACCGCGCGGGACCCGGAGTTCGCGGACTGCTTCTGGGTCAACCCCTTCGGTGTGCCGTTCGCGCATGTCACGGCCGGGGACCTGGTGCTGGCGAACGGCCAGGGGCAGGTCGTCGCCGGGCGTCACCATGTCAACCAGGCCGCCTTCGCGGTGCACGCCCAGGTCCACCGCGCGCGGCCGGACGTCGTCGCCGTCGCCCACACCCACTCCGTGCACGGACGCGCGCTGTCGGCGCTCGGCGAGCTGATCGAGCCGATCACCCAGGAGGCGTGCGCCTTCTACGAGGACCACGCGCTGATGGACCGCTACACCGGTGTGGTGGTCGACGAGGAGGAAGGCCGGCGCATCGCCGAGGCCCTCGGCCCGCACAAAGCCGCCGTCCTGCGCAACCACGGACTGCTGACCGTCGGCGACTCGGTCGACGCCGCCGCCTGGTGGTTCATCTCCATGGAACGCTGCGCCCAGGTGCAGCTCACGGCGCGGGCGGCGGGCAAGCCCGCGCTGATCGATCACCGTGACGCGGTGGCCACCCGCGAGCAGCTCGGCACCGATCTGGTCGCGTGGATCAACTACCAGCCGCTGTGGCAGCAGATCAGCCGGGCGGAACCCGGGCTTCTCCAGTAGTCTCCCGTCAACGTAGCGGCGCCGTATTCACCCCCTGTGGCCTCGGGCGCCGGAGCGCGCGCCCCTTGCGTACGGCACAATTCCCTGGAATTGCAAGGAAGTTCGGTCGACGTGGGGCTCGGAAGGCGGCAGACGTTCGTGGCGGTGCAGGAAGCGGGACAGTGCGAGGAGTGCACGCACGGCGCACGCGAGGGTCATCGGCGCGCGGTCGCCGCGTTTCTCGCACGACGGGACGAACTGGCCGCGGGGCAGGGTCTGCCCGCCGGGGTCGCCCACTCGCCGGGCGCTTCGCGCCAGTGGGTGTCGGACGAACTGACCCAGTCGGCACGCGGGGTCGCCGACCGCAGCCGTGAAGCCGGCGACGCCTGGCTCCAGTTGATCTGGCAGCGCTCGGTGATCGCGGTGTGGGCGGCCGTGGTGGCGCTGGCGCTCGGACAGAGCGTGACGGCGATAGGCGCGGGCTGGACCGCCGCACGTACGGCGGGACTCCTCGCCGCGGTCCTCTTCGGCGCGCTCCTGACCGTGACCGCCCGGCTGCACCGCGCCCGCGGCGGCCTCCTGGCGCCCCTCATCGGCGAGGACAACCGGCTCTCCACCTCCCGCGCGGTCGCCGTCACCTGGGTCCTGCTGGTCGCCTACGCCGTGCTGGTGATCGCCTTCGAGCTGGCGCTCGCCTCCGCCCCCTCCCGCCGGGACACCCTGATCGACGGCCTCGGTCTCGCCCGGGGCGCGGGCCTGCTCTCCGTCCTCGCCCTCACGTGCGCCATCGCCGTGGCCGTCCGCCGGGTGGTGGCCCTGCGGGTCGTGGCACGGCGGCTCCAGAAGGTGCGCGCGGACCGGCCGCGCCTGGCCGACCTGCTTTGCGACGACAGCGGCCGCGGCAGTTTCGCGGACGTGCAGTACGTCCTGGTCGGCGCGGTCGCCATGGTCTTCACGCTGGTGTGCCTCGCCCGCCGGCCCGAGCGGCTGCCCGATCTGCCGTGGGGCCTCGCGCTGCTGGTCGCCGTCTCGGCGGTGACGTACTTCGCGGGGAAGTACGCGGAGGGCGGCCGGCCGGTCGTCTTCTCGGTGGTCCGGGCGCGCGAGGCCGGGGACCTGGACGCCCCCATCCGTACCGGCGACGACATCGAGATCCGCGGCACCGGCTTCGTACCGCCCGGCGCGGGCTCCCCGGACCGCCTCGCCCGGCTGGTCGTGCGTATCGGCACGGTCCACGTCCACGTCCCGCTGATCCCGGTCCCCGGCGGTTTCGCCAACCCCACCGACACCGTGCTGACGGTGCCGGTCCCCGTGGAGGTCGAGCCCGGGCGGGTCGAGGTGCAGGTGGTGACCGCCGCCGGCGGTGAGAGCAGCCCGGTCGTCATCGATGTGACCGACTGATCCGGCCCGTCACGGGCGAGCACTCCCGGGGTGGTTGTCGCAGTGTGAGCCGCATGCCTGGTGAGCCGCGCGGCGACGACGTACGTATGGTCAGTTGACGGGTCAACCGAAGGCGGGACCAGCGATGACACATACATATCGGACGACATCCGGCTACGGCACGATCGACGGCGGACACCACGGCGGCTGGAGGGAGCGGGCGAGTCAGTACGCCCTGCTGCCGCTGCGGATCTTCCTCGGCGTGACCTTCATCTACGCGGGGATCGACAAGCTCACCGACAGCCAGTTCATGGCGGCGAGCGGCACCGGCTCGGTCGGGGACCTGATGCGCAGTGTGCGGGACAGCTCCGCCGTCCCCGGGCTCGTCGACCTCGCCCTCAAGAGCCCCGAGAACTTCGGCTACGCGATCGCCTTCGGAGAGCTCGCCGTCGGCATCGGCACCCTCGTCGGACTGCTCGCCCGGCTGGCCGCGTTCGGTGGCGCGCTCATCTCGCTGAGCCTGTGGCTGACCGTCAGCTGGCAGACCGAGCCGTACTACTACGGCAACGACCTGGCCTACCTGATGGCCTGGCTGCCGCTGGTGCTCGCCGGGGCGTCGGTCCTGTCCGTCGACGCCGCCATCGCCTCCCGGCGACGGCGCACCTTGTAGTCCACCAGACCCACCGCCCCGGACAGGAACAGACCGCCGAAGACCACCGGGAAGACCACGAACCACGGGATCTGCCAGGTGCCGGCCGCATCGCCGGCGTACAGCAGCGCTGCGGCCAGCACCGCCAGACCCGCGACCACCTTGCCCGGCCTGAACGCATGCCGGATGTCACGACGCGGCACGGGTCACCTCCACCTGTCCGACGCCCACTTCGAGGCGGAGTTCGATCGTGCCCGACGGCTTGACCCCGGCGGGCGGCGACAGCGTCTGCTGCCGCTGCTGACCGGGCTGGACGTCGATGTCGTTCTTCGCGTCGCCGGGCAGCCTGATGTCGCCCAGTCCGACCTCGGCCCGCAGCTTCACCGGAGCGTTCTTCGGGACGACGACCTTCACGCCCCCGGCCCCGACCTCCACCCGTGTCGACAGGGTCTCGCCCGCGGGGACGGCGGCGGCGGAGAGGTCGAGAGTGCCGATGCCCGAGCCCAGTTCGTACCGCGGTGCCACGGCCGCGACCGAGGCCGGCTTCCAGTCCGTCCGCGCCCACTCGGTACTGATGTCCTTCGGAAGCGCGGCGGCGCCCGCCAGCAGAACCGCCGTGATCCCCGTCATCAGCACCGTGCCGAAGCCGGTACGGCCCAGCACCGAACTGACCAGCAGTCCGAGGCCGAACACCGCCAGCGCGCAGACCAGACCGATCTGCAGGCTCGTGCCCAGCGGATGGGTCTCCCAGCTCGCGGCCGTGCCCGTACCGCCGGCGGCCAGGGCGAGCAGGAACACCGTGCCGCCGATGCCGCGCGGACCGCGCGCACGGGTCCGGGCGGGGCGCTCCCGCTTCGGCTGGACCGCCTCCCCGAGCGCCGACTCCGGGCCCCACAGATAGCCGGACGGCACCGGCCCCGTCGTGCCGTCCTTGACGATCGGGTCGCGCCACCAGGACGGACTGTCGGGGGCGGGCGGCGCCTTCGTCTCCGGCGGTGCCTCGGCGACCGCGTGCGCCGTCGCCGGATCCAGCGGCGCACCTTCGGGAACGACGCTGCGGCGACGCTGCGACCACACGGCCGCGCCGGCGGCCGCGACGGACAGGAGCACGGCGAAGGCGATCGTGCCCCCGTTGCTCAGCATCGTGAGGAACAGCCCGCAGCCGATCAGCGCGAGAAACACCGCCGTCAAGGACGCGCCCTCGACCCGGCCCGACAGCAGCCGCCGCCCCTCGGTCTCGTCGTCGTCCTCCTGCGGGATCAGCAGCCAGGCGAAGCCGTAGAAGATCAGGCCCACGCCGCCGGTCACCGACAGCACACCGATCACGATCCGGAAGATGACCGGATCGAGGTCGAAGTAACGGCCGAGCCCGCCGCAGACGCCCGCCAGCACCTTCTGGCGGGGTGTGCGGCGCAGCGGCGCGTCGGGGTGCGTCTCGGGCGCCCCTTCCTGAGTCGCCTGCGGCGTGGTCGGCGAAGTCATGGGTCCATGGTGACGGGCGCCCGGCGCGAACGGCACCCGGGCCGACCCTGGCCGTCCCCTGATATCCGCTGCCGCACTCAGGGTCGGATTAAGGGACGACCCTGATACCGCCGTGTGCCCCCGCGTGTGACGATCGGGTCATGCCAGTCGCCACGCCCCGAGCCGCCGGACCCTCGCGCGCCACCGCGCCGGAGGAGGTGCCGGTGCGCAAGCTCTACCGCAGCGCCGACGGGCGGATGCTGGGCGGTGTGGCCCGCGGCCTCGCGGGCCATCTTGGCCTGCCGGTCATCTGGGTCCGGCTGGTCTTCCTCGCCCTGTTCCTCTCCAACGGCCTCGGGGTGCTGCTGTACGCGGTCTTCTGGATCGTCGTGCCGCTCGGCGTCGGCGGCAGGGCGGCCGAGCCGCGCTCCGTCTTCGAGACCACCCCCGACGGCAGACGCAAGCTCCGCAAGCCCGACAAGGGCCAGCTGTTCGCGATGGTCGCGCTCCTCATCGGCGCCGCGATCTTCGCCCAGAACATCGACATGGGCGGTAGCGCCAACCGCTACATCTGGCCGACCCTCCTGATCGGCGCCGGTGTGGTGCTGGTGTGGCGGCAGGCGGACAACGCCCGCCGGGCCCGCTGGACCCAGGCCGCAGGCCGCCGCCGCAGGCTGCTCCAGGTGGGCCGTGCGCTGGCCGGCGTGGCCCTGGTCGGCATGGGCCTGACCGTCTTCATGGTGGTGCGCGGCTCGGCCGCCCAGCTCGGCAACGTCCTGACCGCCGCGATCGCGGTCATCGCCGGAGTCGCCCTGCTCGCCGGCCCCTGGCTGGTGCGGATGACGCAGGACCTCTCGGAGGAGCGGACGATGCGCATCCGGGCGCAGGAGCGCGCCGAGGTGGCCGCCCACGTCCACGACTCCGTCCTGCACACGCTCACCCTGATCCAGCGCAACGCCGATGACGGCGGCGAGGTCCGCCGCCTCGCCCGCGCCCAGGAGCGGGAGTTGCGGAACTGGCTGTACAAGCCCGAGGGCACCGGCAAGGAGGAGGACGAGGAGCCGGACACGCTCGCGGAGGCGGTGAAGAAGGCCGCCGCCGAGGTCGAGGACAAGCACGGCGTCCCGCTGGAGGTCGTCGTCGTCGGCGACTGCCCGCTCGACGAGAAACTGAGCGCACAGATGCAGGCCGCACGCGAGGCAATGGTGAACGCGGCCAAGTACGGTGGCGAGGGCGGGGCGGTCCAGGTCTTCGCGGAGGTCGAGGGCCGTACGGTCTTCGTCTCCGTCAGGGACAGGGGGCCGGGCTTCGATCTGGATTCCGTACCGCGCGACCGTATGGGCGTCAGGGAATCGATCATCGGCCGTATGCAGCGCCACGGCGGCACGGCACGGCTCACCTCGGCACCCGGCGAGGGCACGGAAGTGGAGCTCAAGATGGAGAGGGCGGACGGATGACCGAGGCTGCGGGAGAGAGCACCGAGCGGCGGGCGAGGGTCGTGCTCGTCGACGACCACCGGATGTTCCGCACCGGCGTGCAGGCGGAGATCGGCCAGACCGAGACCACCGGCGTGGAAGTGGTCGGCGAGGCCGCCGACGTGGACCAGGCGGTCACCGTGATCACCGCGACCCGGCCCGAGGTCGTCCTGCTGGACGTGCACCTCCCGGGCGGCGGAGGGGTCGAGGTGCTGCGGCGCTGCGCCTCGCTGATGTCGGCAGCGGACCGTCCCGTACGGTTCCTGGCGCTGTCCGTCTCGGATGCCGCCGAGGACGTGATCGGCGTGATCCGCGGCGGCGCCCGCGGTTACGTCACCAAGACCATCACCGGCACGGACCTGGTGAACTCGATCTTCCGGGTGCAGGACGGCGACGCGGTCTTCTCACCGCGGCTGGCCGGCTTCGTGCTCGACGCCTTCGCCTCGACGGACGCACCGCCCGTCGACGAGGACCTCGACCGCCTCACCCAGCGCGAGCGCGAGGTGCTGCGGCTGATCGCGCGGGGCTACGCGTACAAGGAGATCGCCAAGCAGCTCTTCATCTCGGTGAAGACGGTCGAGTCCCATGTCTCCGCCGTCCTGCGCAAACTCCAGCTGTCGAACCGTCACGAACTGACCCGGTGGGCGACGGCGCGACGACTCGTCTGACAGCCGTTGTGAGGTAATCGGTACATAGCCGGGCAACCGCCGGTGCCGAGTTCACCTCTTGCTGTGCGTGATGAATCTGACGGGGAACACCTTCTTCGTGATCACGATCGTCCTGGTCGTGATCGCCGTGCTGCTGCCGCTGCTGCTGTGGAGCCGACTGCGCGGACCCGCGGTCGTGCGGGGCGCGTGCCGGGTGTTCATGGTGGTCTTCGCGCAGGCCACGGCCGTTCTCATGGTCTTCGTGTCGGTGAACAACTCCAACGGTCTCTACGGCAGCTGGGACGATCTGCTCGGCACGTCCAACCATGTGAACAACGCGGTCGACCTCGGGCCCAGCGGGACCGGTGGCCGGCAGATCGCCGCGTTGCCGAAGGTGCGCCAGACCTTCGAGAAGGTCGACGAGCCGGGCCTCGGCAACGGCCTCCGCCGCACCTACCTCAAGGGCGCGGTCTCCGGCGTGGAGGGCGAGGTGTACGTCTGGCTGCCGCCGCAGTACGACGACCCCGCGTACCGCGACAAGCAGTTCCCCGTCGTCGAGCTGCTCGCCGGCTTCCCCGGTTCCTCGAAGAGCTGGTTCCGCGCCATGAAGGTGCAGTCCCGGATCCAGCCGCTGATCGAATCGGGTGTCGTGGCCCCCTTCATCCTCGTCTCGCCGCGCACGATGCTGCTCGGCGACAAGGACACCGGGTACGCGAACGTCCCGGGCACGGTCAACGCGGACAGCTGGCTGACCGTGGACGTGCGCAAGATGGTCGCCGACAACTTCCGCGCCTCGCTGGCCCCCACGAGCTGGGCGATAGCCGGCTACTCGGCCGGCGGCCACGGAGCGGCCAAACTGGCCCTCGCCCACCCGGACCGCTACTCCGCCGCGGTGAGCCTGTCCGGCTACAACGACCCGGCGGCGGAGAAGACCTCCATCACGGGGGCGGACCCGCAGCTGCGCCGGGAGAACGACGTCCTGAACATCCTCATGGCGGCGAAGACGCCGCCCCGGGTCTCCCTGCTGGCCACGGGAGAGGGCGCGGACGGCTACCTCCCGGGCCTCGCGCTCCGCGACGCGTCGAAGCCGCCGACCAGGGTCGAGGTCCGGCCGACGGTGGGCGGTCACGTCACGCGGGTGTGGGGTGCGGAACTGCCGTACGCGTTCCGGTGGTTGACGCGGGAGATGAAGCTGGAGGACGGGACGCCGGGCCAGGGCGGCCCGGGCGGGGGCGCCGGGCGTCAGGACCGTCCGGAGGCGGAGGGGGCAGAGGTGGACGAACCGTCGGGGGCGGGCGGCGGGATACTGGAGTGAGGTCGGGCGCTGCGCGTGAGGACGCCGGACGCCTGTGCGCGAGGCCCCGCGACGGACGCTCGTCGATGGCCCCGGACTCCTACGACGGACCCCCGGACCCCCGGGCCCCTACGGCGGACGCTCGTCGATGACCCCGGGCCCCTACGACGGACGCGTCGCCCCCGCGAACGGCATGTCGTCGATCGACGCGACCCGGACCGGGGCGCCCGGGCGCGGTGCGTGGATCATCTGGCCGCCGCCGATGTAGAGGCCGACATGGCTGATGCCCGAGTAGAAGAACACCAGGTCGCCCGGGGCCAGTTCGGACCGTGACACCCGTCGGCCCGCGTTGATCTGGGTGTACGTGGTCCTCGGGAGCGAGACGCCGGCCGAGCGCCAGGCCGCCTGGGTGAGGCCGGAGCAGTCGAAGGAGGACGGGCCGGTCGCTCCCCAGACGTACGGCTTGCCGAGCGCCCCGTAGGCGTAGGCGACGGCCTGGGCGGCGCGGGCGTCGGGGGCCCGCAGGGCGCCGCGGGGGGCCGTGGAGCGGTCGGCGCGCGCGGTGGGGGCGGAGTCCCCGTGGCCGGACCCCGCCTCGTACGAGGCACGCTGTTCGGCCGTGAGCCGGTCCAGCATCCGCTCGGCGGCCGAGAGTTTGCTCTGCACGGTCGCTTTGTGCCGGGCCAGTTCCGCCTGCCGGTCCTTGAGGCTCTCCATCCGCTCGCCCGCCTGCGCCCGCAGCCGGCCGAGCTCCACCAGCTGCTGGTGCACCCCGGCGATCGCGGCGGCCTGCCGCTCACCCGTGCGTTCGGCGAGCGCGGCCCGCTCCAGGTACTCGTCGGGGTCGGAGGTGAGCGCGAGCTGAACGGCGGGGTCGATGCTCCCGGCGCGGTACTGGGCGGTGGCGATCGAACCGAGTGCGTTGCGCGAGGAGTTGAGACGGTCGGTCCTGCGGGCGGCCTCGTCGCGCAGCCGGTCGACCGTGGTGCGTAACGCCGCGGTGCGTTCCTTGGCCCCGTTGTACTTCTCCGTGGCCACCTCCGCCTCGTGGTGCAGCTTGTCCGCCTTGTCCTTGACCTGGGCCGGTGTGAGAGCGGGTTCCGCGTGGCCGACTCCGTCGAAGGCGGTCGCGGACGCCGCTCCTGCGAGCGCGAGGGTGGCGGCGGTACGGGCTGCGGGCCCGGAGAGGAGATGCTGCTTGGGCTTCCGGTGCGCGGCCACGGGTGCGTGTACGTCCTTCCGTCATCCCTGCGGGTCCGGGTCCGGCGGCGGCCCGCACAGGGGAGCGGTCCGCCGCCGGATCTCTCGGCGTGACGGCCGACTGCCGCCCGGTGCTGCGACGGCGGTGGGGAGTCGGTCATCTGAGGCAGGACGCTAAACCTGGGGGTCACGGCAGGGAGGGGCAAGGACCGAATGTGCCCGAAGGTGGACATCTTGCTGCGCTTTCTGCAAGCCGATCCGGCCCGCTCACGTCCCTTCTCCGCACCTCTGTGACCGATGTGCCGAATGAGGCACACCCGGCCTGAAGGGGGTGATATGGCGGGAGTTAGGCTCCGCCGCATGGACGTACTCATCAATGTCTTCGTCGCCCTGCACATCATCGGCATCGCGTCCCTGCTGGGCGGCTTCCTCACGCAGATGAAGGCGATGTCCGAGGGGACGGCGCGCTTCGGCCCGGCGATGCTGCACGGCGCGCTGACGATGCTCGTCACGGGTGTGGCGCTGGTGGGCCTCAACCAGGCGGACGACCAGACCGTGAACAACCTCAAGATCGGCATCAAGCTGGCGGTGCTGGTGGTGATCCTGGGACTGGTCTACGTCAAGCGGGACGAGGAGTCGGTGGAGAAGCCGCTGTTCGCCGCGGTGGGCGGGCTGACGGTCGCGAACATCTTCATCGCCACGCTGTGGACGTGAGCGCGCTGCACCGGACATGAGAACGCCCGCTGCCGTCTCCGCTCCGGGCATGAGAACGCCCGGGCACCCTCGGGCCCGGGCGTCCGGTGTGCGGCCGGCTCAGGCCGGGCGAACGCTGCCGTGGATCGGCATGGAGAAGATCGACTCCTCGCGGACGTTCGCCCCCGGCTTCGGCGCGTGGATCATCTTGCCGTCACCGATGTAGATGCCCACGTGGCTGATGTCGTCGTAGAAGAAGACCAGGTCCCCCGGGAGCAGGTCCTTCGTCCCGATCTGCTTGCCGGTCTTCACCTGGTCCCAGGTGGTGCGCGGCAGGCTCACGCCCGCGGTCTTCCAGGCGGCCTGCGTCAGCCCCGAGCAGTCGTACGAGCTGGGGCCGGCCGCACCCCAGACGTACGGCTTGCCGATCTGGGCGCGCGCGAAGTCGAGGACCTTGGCCGCCTTGGCGGTGGAGGTGCCGTCGGAAGAACCGGAGCCCGTGCCGGTCCCGGGCGCCGTGCCCGTGCCGCCCTGGTTCTGCTCGCGCTCCTTCTCCTGCCGCTGCCGCTGCCGCTCCGCCTCGGCCTTCGCCTCCTGCTCGGCTTTCTGCTCGGCCTTGCGGCGGGCCTCCTCCGCCTTCTTGCGCTCGATCGCGGCCAGTCGCGCCTTCTCCTCGGCGGTCAGCCTCGACAGCAGGTCGCGTGCCTCGGCGAGCTTCGCCTGCACGTCCTGCTTGCTGGTGCGCAGCGCCCGCTGCGACCGGGTGAGCGACTCCAGGCTCTCGGTCGCCGCTGCCCGCTGCTTGGCCGCGGCTGCCCGCTGGGTCTCGTAATCGGCGATCACATCCCGCTGACGGTCCGTCATACGGTCCATCAGCTGGGTCTGGTCGAAGTACTGCTGGGGGCTGTCCGCGAACAGCAGCGCTGCGGTCGGGGCGACCGCACCCGAGCGGTACTGCGCGGCGGCGTAGTTGCCGAGCACCTGGCGGGACTCGTTCAGCTTCTCCGTGCGCTGCGCGTTCTCGTCGAGGAGCTTGCCGACCTGCTGCCGCTTCTCCTTCGTCGCCTCTTTCGCCTGGTTGTACTTCTGCGTCTCGGTGCCGGCCTGCCGGTACAGGTCATCGACCTTCTTCTGCACCTCTTCGACCGACGGCTTCGGGTCGCTCGGCGCCGCGTTGGCGCTCTGCGTCGACAGCAGCGTGACGGATGCGAGGGCTGCCGTCGTGAAACCGACGGCGGGGGAGGTCTTCACGGTTCGACTTCGCGTTTTGCGATGCGACGCCAAGGCCGACATCTCCTTCTTCCGTTGACCGCCTACCGGGTTAGCTGTCGGGTTCGGGCGGAACGGAAGATCGCCCTACGGACCGTGCTGGTGCGGGTCCGATTCACCCCGGTTGTGCATGGTGGGTCCCCGGTTCCGAACTTCTCTGGGAAAAGCCCGAATTCGGCGCTGACTGCCCGTTTGGCGTGGATCGCCGCGGGGGACGGGCTGCCTGATCGAGCACGCTAACCAACTCGTGTGGCTCCTGTGAAGGTTGATGTTCGATATGCCCGATACATTTTCGTGACCTTATCGATCGGGCGGCCGACGTGCTCGCGAGATGACGCAATGCGTTCGAAAAGGTGCAGAGTGTTGTCGGAGTCGTGCGGGATTGGGTGCATCGGTGGTACGGGACCGGCGTACGGCGGTCGAACGCGCCGCGCTGTCCCGGCCCTCCGGCCGGGTCGTCACGCTCCCGGGCAGGGCGGCAGGGGCCGTATGGCAATGCGGCCGCGAGCTGTCAGTGCCGCGGCCTAGACTCGTAGAGCGATGAGCAGCCTCTTTGACGACAGCTTCCTGGCGAACCTCCAGCACACCTCGGAGGAGCCCCCGCCGCACCCCGAGGAGCCCGGAGACGGGCCCGGAGAGGAGATCCCGGACGATCTCTTCCAGGGCGCGTTCGACGTGCCCCCGGCCCGGGACGCCTACCACGGCAACGGCGCCCCGCGCACGATCGTGGACCCCGCCGCCCTGCTGGACGGACTGAACGAACAGCAGCGCGCCGCCGTGGTGCACACCGGATCGCCGCTGCTCATCGTGGCCGGCGCCGGTTCCGGCAAGACCCGCGTGCTCACGCACCGGATCGCCCATCTGCTGGGGACGCGCAGCGTCCACCCCGGCCAGATACTGGCGATCACCTTCACCAACAAGGCCGCCGGCGAGATGAAGGAGCGCGTCGAGCAGCTGGTCGGCCCGCGCGCCAACGCCATGTGGGTCATGACCTTCCACAGCGCCTGCGTCCGCATCCTGCGCCGGGAGTCCAAGAAGCTCGGCTTCACCTCGTCGTTCTCGATCTACGACGCGGCCGACTCCAAGCGGCTGATGGCACTCGTCTGCCGTGATCTCGATCTCGACCCCAAGAAGTTCCCGCCGAAGGCCTTCAGCGCCAAGATCTCGAACCTCAAGAACGAGCTGATCGACGAGGAGAGCTACGCCGACCAGGTCGGCGGGGGCAGCGAGGCCGAGGGCGCCGGAGGAGGCTTCGACAAGACGCTGGCCGAGGCGTACCGGATGTACCAGGCACGGCTGCGCGAGGCCAACGCCCTGGACTTCGACGACATCATCATGACCACCGTCCATCTGCTCCAGGCGTTCCCGGACGTCGCCGAGCACTACCAGCGGCGCTTCCGCCATGTGCTGGTGGACGAGTACCAGGACACCAACCACGCTCAGTACACGCTCGTACGCGAGCTGGTGGGCACCGGGCAGGAGGACCTGCCTCCTGCCGAGCTGTGCGTCGTCGGCGACGCCGACCAGTCGATCTACGCCTTCCGCGGCGCGACCATCCGCAACATCCTCCAGTTCGAGGAGGACTACCCGGACGCGAAGACGATCCTGCTGGAGCAGAACTACCGCTCGACCCAGACGATCCTCTCCGCCGCCAACGCCGTCATCGAGCGCAACGAGAGCCGCCGTCCCAAGAACCTGTGGACGAACGCCGGCGCGGGCGCCCGGATCACCGGCTACGTCGCCGACACCGAGCACGACGAGGCCCAGTTCGTCGCCGACGAGATCGACCGGCTCACGGACGCGGGCGACGCCAAGGCCGGTGACGTCGCGGTCTTCTACCGGACGAACGCACAGTCCCGCGTCTTCGAAGAGATCTTCATCCGGGTCGGCCTGCCCTACAAGGTCGTCGGCGGAGTCCGCTTCTACGAGCGCAAGGAGGTCCGGGACGTCCTGGCCTATCTGCGCGTCCTCGCCAACCCCGAGGACAACGTCCCGCTGCGGCGCATCCTCAACGTCCCCAAGCGCGGCATCGGCGACCGCGCCGAGGCGATGATCGACGCGCTCGCCCTGCGCGAGAAGATCACCTTCCCGCAGGCGCTGCGGCGGGTGGATGAGGCGTACGGCATGGCGGCCCGCTCGGCGAACGCCGTCAAGCGGTTCAACGTGCTGATGGAGGAGCTGCGTACGGTCGTCGAATCGGGCGCCGGACCGGCCACCGTCCTCGAAGCCGTTCTGGAGCGGACCGGCTATCTCGCCGAACTGCAGGCGTCGACGGACCCGCAGGACGAGACACGGATCGAGAACCTCCAGGAACTGGCGGCGGTGGCGCTGGAGTTCGAGCAGGAGCGGGCCGAGGAGGAGGGTGCGGGCACCCTCGCCGAGTTCCTGGAGAAGGTCGCGCTCGTGGCCGACTCCGACCAGATCCCCGACGAGGACGAGGACGGCTCCGGAGTCATCACCCTGATGACGCTGCACACCGCCAAGGGCCTCGAGTTCCCGGTGGTGTTCCTGACCGGTATGGAGGACGGCGTCTTCCCGCACATGCGCGCGCTCGGCCAGGCCAAGGAGCTGGAGGAGGAGCGCCGGCTGGCGTACGTCGGCATCACACGCGCCCGCGAGCGCCTCTATCTGACGCGCTCCTCCATGCGCAGTGCCTGGGGACAGCCCTCGTACAACCCGCCGTCGCGGTTCCTGGAGGAGATCCCGGGACAGCACCTGGACTGGAAGCGCACCGGCCCGATGGCAGCGCCGGCCGGACCGACCGGGGGTATCGCGTCGTCGCTGTCGTCGTCGCGCTCACGGTCGGGAGGCGGGGCGTCGGGGTTCGCCACCCGGCGGACGACCGACAAGCCGGTGATCTCGCTGGCGGTCGGCGATCGTGTGACCCACGACCAGTTCGGCCTGGGGACCGTCACCGAGGTGAAGGGGTCGGGCGCCGACGCACAGGCGACGATCGACTTCGGCGACGCCAAGCCGAAGCGGCTGCTGCTGCGGTACGCACCGGTGCAGAAGCTCTAGCGCGGGCAGGGTGCCGGCCGGCTGCGACGAGCGGCCGGCCGGACCGACGCGTGGCTGCGTGGAGACGTGGCCATGTGACCACGTCCCGCTGGTGTACGGGGTTCGGGCTACGCCAGGGTCGGGCTACGCGGGGTCGAGGTCGTGGCTGCGCAGCCAGGGCAGCGGGTCGATCGCCGCGCCGCCGCCGGGCCGGACCTCGAAGTGGAGGTGCGGGCCGGTGGAGTTGCCGGAGTTGCCGGAGTACGCGATCACGTCACCGGCCTTGACCGAGCCGGACCGGATCTTGGTCGTGCTCAAGTGGCAGTACCAGGTCTCGGTGCCGTCCGCCGCGGTCACGATGGCCATGTTGCCGTAGGCGCTGTTGTACTGCGTACGGACGGTGCCGTCGGTCGCGGCCATCACTTCGGTGCCGTACGACACCGGGAAGTCGATACCCGAGTGCAGGGACATCCAATTGACGCCGGCCTGGCCGTAGTAGGCGCTGAGGCCGCCCTGCTTCACGGGAAGAACGAACTTGGGGCGCAGCGCCTCGAGGCGCTTGGCCTCCTCCAGGCGCTTCTTGCGCTCCGCCTCCTGGCGCGCCTTGAGGTCGAGGCGTTCCTGGGTGCGGGAGGCGCGGTCGCCGAAGTCGCGGGCATCGGCGCTGAGCGCGGCGAGCTGCGTGTCCATCTTGTTGTTCGCGGCGGCCGGCTTGACCGATGCCGGATCGGCGGCAGCCAGGTTCTGGGTGCCGTTGTCCTTGGTCTCACCGCCGCTGATGCCGCTGACCGAAGCGGCGGCGATGCCCGCGACGCCCATCACACAGGCGGAGGGCACGGCGACGGTGAGCAGTGCGGAGCGCTTGGCCGGAGTGCGGCGGCGGCCGCGGCTGCCGCCGGACCGGCGGACGGGGCGCGGCGTGACCGGGGCGGCACCGATGAGCGCGGGCTCGAGCTCGCTCTCGTCACCCGGCTCCTCGACGGAGTCGGCGTCCATGGCCGTGCTGTCGTCGGTGTGCTGCTCGGTCTCGTGGTCGGTGTCGAACTCGGACCCGTACGCGGTGTCGTACTCCGGCGCGTACTGCGTGTCCTGGACGTTCTGGACGTCCTCGACGGGGGAGTCGTAGCCGGGCGTGGCCTCGGGCTCGTACTGCTCCGCGTACTCCTGCGTGTGGTCCGGGGTGTACTCACCGGAGAACTCCGGCCGCAGCTCAGTGCCGAACTCCTGCTCAGGCGTGAACTGTTGCGGTACGACGGCCTCCGCGCCCGTGTTCCAGGCGGTGGCGTCGTAGGTGCCGGTCTCGTAACCCGGCACCGCCCACTGGCCGGTGGCGTCGTAGGTGAAGGCGGCCGCGGCCGTCTCGAACTGGCCTGTCTGCGCACCCTGGTTCCACGCGGATGCGTCCCACTGACCGGTGGCGTCGTACTGGCCGCTCGGGTCGTAGGGGACCCCGGCCTGCACACCGGCGTCGTACTGCGCGGTGGTGTACTGGCCCGTCGCGTCGTACTGACCGACGGTGGCGTACTGGCCGGTGGCCTCGGTGAACTGCTGGGCCTGCTCTGCCTGGTGCTGCGCGCCGTACACGTCGTAACCGGCGGTGCCTGCCTGGTGCGACCCGGTGTCCCACTGGGACGAGTCGTACTGACCGCTGTGTCCGGCCTCGTGTCCCGGAAGCGCACCGAAGAGCGGGTCGGTTTCAAAGCTGCCGGAGGGGTACCCGTCATATCCGACGTACCCGGCGTGGGCGTGCTGGTCGTTCACCAACTTCTCTCTCGCCTCGGCAGCAGGACCTGTGTTCAGGGGCCACGGTGCAATCAGGTCCCAGAGCGAACGCAGTGGCGGCGACTGTACCCGGCGGTATGCGACGGCGACAATCTTCCGCAGGTTTTAGGCAATCAGGAAACGGGCATTCGGCCGTGTTTCGGCGGACTGTGGGCAGAGCTTTGGCCCTACGTTCGAAAAACGTTCGACAATCCGTAACCGCTGGGGCGGCGGCTCAGGCAACCGAAACGGCTCCGGACGCGTCCGCCGACGATGTGCTCGTCTCGAGTGCCTGCCGGATTCCGGCGGCGACGGCGGGGTGCACCGGCAGGGCGAGATGGCCGATTCCGCTGACTTGCACGTTCTGGGCGATGAGGTCCGGATGGTCCACACAGGCCGTCTCGACGGGAACCATCAGCTGGTCCAGGTCGCTCCAGAAGCTCACGAAGCGCGTACGGCAGCCCGGTGCGGGGCGGCGCAGCTCCTCGATCACGGCCGAGCCGGGGCGCATCTGCCGCACGATCGGGTGGGCGCTGGCGAGCGGGGCGACGGTCGTGCCGGAATGCGGGGTGCCGAGCGTGACGAGGGTGCGGACCCGCTGGTCACCACCGAGACACTGCACGTAGTAGCGGGCGATGAGTCCGCCGAGGCTGTGCCCGACGATGTCGACCTCGCTGCGGCCGGTACGCGCGCAGATCTCCTCGATGTGCCGGCCGAGCAGCTCGGCGGCGGTGCGGATGTCGCAGGTCAGCGGGGAGTAGTTGAGGCACTCCAGATGGCGCCAGCCGTGGCGGGCCAGTGAGCGGCGGAGCAGGACGAAGACGGAGCGGTTGTCGACGAAGCCGTGGAGCAGCACGGCGGGCGGGCGGACGGCTCCGGAGCCGGTCGGCAGCGCGGTGGCGGCGGGCACGGGCGCGCACTCGGACTCGGACGCCGGCTCGGCATCGAGGGGGCGCGGGTTGCAGGCGCCCTCGTCCTGTGCCCGGCGGTGACGGCCGTCGCCCGGCGCGGGGTCGCCGTCCTGCGGGTGGCCGGGGCCGGGGCGCTCGGCGAACAGCCCGGACGGGTAGAGCAGCAGATGCCCGGCGAGGATCGCCAGCTCGAGGGCGGTGGCCTGGAGAAAGGTGACAGGAACTCTGAGGTTGCAGAGGCTTCGCAGGTGGCGCACGGGGCGCAGACTCAGGGAAATGAAGGGCACCGCCGTCATGGGCCGACCTCCGTACGGCACGCAGGAGACGACACCGTCCCCCGTGTGCCCTCATGGGGCCTCCGCAGGTACGACCTTGTGCCTTTGGCCCGGCGCCGGATGCCGGTATCGACACCGGGGACGGCGGCGGGCCAAAGGCAAAGGTGCCGTACCCCGGTGCCGCGCGGCTGACGGCAGGGGAGGTACGACCCTGAAGCGGCTCCCTGTGATCGTCCCCGTGGGCGGCTTGTGTGCCGCCTGGTACGGGTACGACGCTTAGCGAACTTGTCCCATGTGTGATTTCCCCCTCGCTGACCTCCGCGAAACGGTCGGGTGCGGGATGCTGGAGATAACGTTCGTTCACTGACGACGGAGTCAGGTGTGGAGGCAGTGATGGGTGTGACCGGTCCGATCCGCGTAGTGGTGGCCAAGCCGGGGCTCGACGGCCATGACCGCGGGGCCAAGGTGATCGCGCGAGCGCTGCGCGACGCGGGTATGGAGGTCATCTACACCGGGCTCCACCAGACGCCCGAGCAGATCGTGGACACGGCGATCCAGGAGGACGCGGACGCGATCGGTCTGTCGATCCTCTCGGGCGCCCACAACACCCTGTTCGCCAAGGTGATCGAGCTCCTGAAGGAGCGCGAGGCGGAGGACATCAAGGTCTTCGGCGGCGGCATCATCCCGGAGGCGGACATCGCACCGCTGAAGGAGCTCGGCGTGGCGGAGATCTTCACGCCGGGAGCGACGACGACGTCGATCGTCGACTGGGTCAACGCGAACGTCCGCGAGCCCGCCGGAGCGTGACCCGAACGGCCCAGCGGCTGTGCCTCACGGCAGGCCCGGGTGGGGTGTCGCAGGGCGTGCGGCCGGGCGCCGTGGGCCGTACGGCCGGTGTGCTCCTCTCCGGATGGTCGCTGTGGGCGACGGCTGTGCCGGGACCCGGTCGGTTCCGTCACGGTCCGTGACGGATCGCGCCTCCTGTCGCCGGCCGGTGACGGGCCGGCCCGAGCCTGTGATTCCTGGTCCGCGGAGGGCCGGCCCGAGCACGTAATTCCTGGTCCGTGGCGGGCCGGCCTCGCGACAGAGTCCCGCTAGGCCGGCGGCATCAGCTCCTGCCGCATCGCCTCCCGCAGCCTCAGCGTCGAGACCAGGCGCTGGAACGCCTCCGACCAGTAGCCCCCCGCCCCCGGAGACGCCCCTTCCGCCTCGTCCGGCGTCGCCGTCAGCAGGTCGAGGCGGCTCGCCTCCGCGGGATCCAGGCAGCGCTCCGCCAGACCCATCACCCCGCTGAAGCTCCACGGGTAGCTGCCGGCGTCGCGGGCGATGTCGAGGGCATCCACCACGGCGCGGCCCAGGGGCTCCGACCAGGGGACCTCGCAGACGCCGAGCAATTGGAACGCTTCCGACAGTCCGTGCGCCGCTATGAACCGCGCGACCCAGGCCGCCCGCTCGTCCTCCGGCAGCGTCGCGAGCAGTTTCGACCGCTCGGCCAGGGACGACGTGCCGGGGCCGGTCTGCGGCGGGGTGCCCGGCGGGCCGAGCAGGGCGCGGGACCAGTCCGCGTCCCGCTGGCGGACCGCCGCCCGGCACCAGGCCGCGTGGAGCTCCTCGCCCCAGCCGTCCGCGACGGGCAGCGCCACGATCTCCTGTGCCGAACGCCCGCCCAGCCGCTCGGCCCAGACGGTCAGGGGCGCAGCCTCCACCAGCTGGCCGAGCCACCACGAGCGCTCACCCCGTCCCGTCGGCGGGGTGGGCACCACTCCGTCGCGCTGCATATCCGCATCGCACTCGTGCGGTGCCTCCACGGCTATCGACGCACTGCTGCCGTCCCCACTGCGGTCCGGTCCCACGCACGACACCGCCCGTGCGGCCATCCGCCCGGCCAGCGCGGAGTGCGGCAGCGCGGAGAGGAGTTCGGCCGCCGTCGCCCGGACATTGCGGCTGCGGTCGGTCAACGCCTGCTCCAGGAACGGCTCGTCCGCATCCGTCAGTCCCGTACGCAGGGAGTCGAGGAACATCAGCCGGTCCTCGGCCCGCTCGGTCGGCCAGGTGCCGGCCAGCAGCGTCCTCGCCCGGTCCGCGTCATGCGCCCGCACGGCCGCCAGCAGCGCGACCCGCTCGGCGAACAGGCCTTCCTCCCACAGTCGTTGCACCGCTTCCTCGTCGGTCACGTCGGGCAGCAGGGCACCGCCGCCCGCCGAGCCGCGCAGCGCGAACTTCCACTCCGGATTGAACCGGGCCAGCCACAGCCCGCGCGCCCCGGCGAAGGCGAGTGCCTGCGGCCGCAGGTCCGTACGCGCCCGGGCCGCGTCCAGCAGCGCGGGCAGCAGGGGTGGCGGTACCCGGTAACCCTGTTCGTTGGCGGCGGCCAGCCACTGCGGCAGCAGCTCGGTCAGGTCGGGGGCCGTACCTCTGCGGCCTCCCGAGGAGGGAGCGGAACGGTCGGCCAGCAGCTGTGCCAGCCGGCGCCGGGCCGGTACCGGCAGGTGCTGGCGGGTGTCCTCCGGCGCGGGCTCCGGACGGGCGGCCGCCGGAGCCGGCACGAGACCCGCCCTGCGCCGCACGGTGTGGATCGCCGCGGCGTCCAGCAGTGCCGCGGGTGCGTCCTTGCCCGTGGCCGTCACCGTCTCCGGCGGTGTGCGGCGGTCGGTGCCGAGCAGGGCAGAGGTGACGAGCTCTTCCCACAGGGCGTCATCGGTGATGCTGGTCATGGGTGGCGTCCTCCGTACCTTCACAGTTCAGACGAGGGGAACCGTCTCGGCCGCGTCGTCGGACCAGGCGGCGAGGGGGGTGAAGCCCTCGTGCCCGCACTCCCCGAACACGGTCACCGGGCCGCCCCCGGACAGCGCGACGAGCTTCCACAGACCGGGCCGGCCCAGGGTGCCGGGTGTCAGGGGCAGCGCCGACTCACCGTCGGCGTCGGCCAGTTGCCACCCGTCGCCGGCCGGCACGGGTATCACCTCGGTCAGGGTCGCCGGCCAGGAGTCCAGCCACGGATCGTCCCGCAGAGCTCGTCCGTAGGAATCGAGCGCGGTGGCCACCGGACCGCCGGGCGGCGGTGACGCGATCGGGACCGGTGTGCCGAACTGCTCGCCCAGGTCCGCCCGCAACTGCCCCGCGCCGGCATGAGAAGTCAGCTCGGTGTCGATCATCATGCCCACCGGCAGGGCCAGTTGCGGAGAACGGCCTGCCGCGCCGAAGGACAAGATCACCGCCGTACGTCCGGAGGACCGCCCGTGCATCCACGTACGGCGTGTGGTGATCTTGCCGTCGGACGTGTCGTACTGGGCGAGGACCATCCACGCGTCGCGCACCGGCGGACCCTCGGCGGGCGAGGTGAGACCGACGCGCGTACGCACCGCCGCAGCCAGCGGGTGCGGCAGCCGCTCGATCCCCAGCCACGCCGAGTCCAGCAGATGGATGAGCGCGCACTCCTCCAGCAGCCGCACCGGCCAGCCGGGCCCCGATCCCGGAATCGCACCCAACTCCCGCACCCGGGCCGCCAGTCCCGGCGCCTGGGCGTCGACCATGCGGGCCGCGGTCTCCTCCCACAGTCCGTACCCCGACTGCTCGGCCGCCGCCAGTCCACCGCGGAGCAGATCGCCGAGCCGCTGCTCCAGCTCCGTCGCACCCGCCGTGATCCGCCCGGCCCTGCGCTCCGCCCGCCGCCTGGCCGCCTCCGGGTCGGCGCTCCTGGCGGGCGCCCCTGCGTCGCCGTCGCTCCCCTCCTTCTCCACGGCGCGCTTGCGCCGCCCCTCCAGCCACTCCTCGGCCCAGTCCGGCGCACTGCCGGCCTGCACCGCCTTCTCGTCCCCCGCCCAGAGCAGCAGCAGCCCCAGTGCGTGCTTGCAGGGGAACTTCCGGCTCGGACAACTGCACTTGTACGCGGGCCCCGTGGTGTCCACGACCGTCTGATACGGCCTGCTGCCACTGCCCTTGCACAGCCCCCACACCGCTCCCGTGCCGCTCGTGCCTGCTTCGGACCACGGCCCGGCCATGCCGAGCCTGTTTCCCGCTTTGCGTGATGCGTCGTCAGGAGCCAGTGCCAGCACCTGTTCCGACGTCCAGCGCACCCCCTGCTGATTCATGCTGACGACGTTACGGGCGGCCACTGACAAACCCGTCTGACCTGCGACGACGGTCGATTGTCAGTGCCATGGTGCACGGTGGGAACCACATCGGATCGAACGATCTGGAGGAGGAAGCATGACCGTGTCCGAAACCGGAAATGCCACGGGTGCCGAGGCTCTGCGGCCGCATGCGGAGGACGCCTTCGCGGACGAACTGACGGCGCTCGCCGCGGCCGACGACCGGCCGCGTCCGGTCAACTGGCGGCTGTCGCCCTGGGCGGTCGCCACCTATCTGCTCGGCGGCACACTGCCCGACGGCACGGTGATCACACCGAAGTACGTGGGACCGCGCCGGATCGTCGAGGTCGCCGTCACCACGCTCGCCACCGACCGGGCCCTGCTGCTGCTCGGCGTGCCCGGCACCGCCAAGACCTGGGTCTCCGAGCACCTCGCGGCCGCGGTCAGCGGCGACTCCACCCTGCTCGTGCAGGGCACGGCGGGCACACCGGAGGAGGCGATCCGCTACGGATGGAACTACGCGCAGCTGCTCGCCCACGGCCCCAGCCGCGACGCCCTGGTGCCCAGTCCCGTCATGCGCGCGATGTCCGACGGCATGACGGCCCGGGTCGAGGAGCTCACCCGTATCCCCGCGGACGTCCAGGACACGCTGATCACGATCCTGTCCGAGAAGACGCTGCCCGTCCCCGAGTTGGGGCAGGAGGTCCAGGCGGTCCGCGGCTTCAATCTCATCGCCACGGCCAACGACCGCGACCGCGGGGTCAACGACCTCTCCAGCGCACTGCGCCGCCGGTTCAACACCGTGGTGCTGCCCCTGCCCGCGACGTCGGAGGCGGAGGTCGACATCGTGTCCCGGCGCGTCGACCAGCTGGGCCGCTCGCTCGACCTGCCGGCCGTGCCGGAGGGCCTGGAGGAGATTCGCCGCGTCGTCACCGTCTTCCGCGAGCTGCGCGAAGGCGTCTCCGCCGACGGCCGCACCAAGCTCAAGTCGCCGTCGGGCACGCTGTCCACGGCCGAGGCGATCTCCGTCGTCACCGGAGGCCTCGCGCTCGCCGCGCACTTCGGGGACGGCGTGCTGCGGCCGGGCGACATGGCGGCCGGCATCCTCGGCGCGGTCGTGCGCGACCCGGCGGCCGACCGGGTCATCTGGCAGGAGTACCTGGAGACCGTGGTGCGCGAGCGGGACGGCTGGAAGGACTTCTACCGTGCCTGCCGCGAGGTGAGCGCATGACGGGCCCGCTGCTGCTCGGCGTCCGTCACCACGGACCGGGCTCGGCGCATGCGGTGCGGGCGGCGCTGGACGCTGCGTCTCCCCGGGTGGTGCTGATCGAGGGCCCGCCGGAGGGGGACGCCCTGCTCGCGCTCGCGGCGGACGAGCAGATGCAGCCGCCGGTCGCTCTGCTGGCCCATGCCGTGGACGATCCAGGGCGGGCGGCGTTCTGGCCGCTGGCCGAGTTCTCCCCGGAGTGGGTCGCCCTGCGTTGGGCGCTCGGCCGGGATGTCCCGGTCCGCTTCATCGACCTCCCGGCCGCGCATTCGCTGGCCCTCGCGGCGGAGGAGGAGGCAGCCGGCCGGGCGCGTTGCGAGGAGCCCGGCCCGCTGGAGGGCGCTGATCCCGAACGGCCCGCGGCGGGTTCGGCGGACCCGGGATGGGACGCGGTGCCGGACGTCGCACCGTCGGCCGAGCTGTCTCCGCAAGAACGGTCATCGCACGAGCCGTCGCCGCACGAGCCGTTGTCGGACCGGCCCTCGTCGCAGGCGCCGTCGGCCCGGAGCGGGGACCCCGGGTGGGATGCCGTCCCGGGGGAGCCGGGAGCGGGCGCGGACAGCGCGCCGTCCGACGCCGGCATGCGCATCGACCCCATCGCCGTCCTCGCCGAGACCGCGGGGTACGACGACCCCGAGCGGTGGTGGGAGGACGTCATCGAGCACCGCGGCACGGGCGGTGCGGACGGCGACCCGCGTGCGCCCTTTGCCGCTCTCGGCGAGGCCATGGCCGCGCTGCGCGGGATGTACGGACACGGCGGGCACGACCGCGACCTGGCCCGCGAGGCCCATATGCGGATCCAACTTCGCACGGCGCGCAAGGAGTTCGGCGACGATGTCGCCGTCGTCTGCGGCGCCTGGCACGTCCCGGCGCTCGCGGAGAAGACCACCCTCACCGCCGACAGGGCGCTACTCAAGGGACTCCCCAAGGTCAAGACGGAGATGACCTGGGTGCCGTGGACCCATCGCCGGCTGGCCCGCCACAGCGGGTACGGGGCGGGCATCGACTCTCCCGGCTGGTACGGGCATCTGTTCCAGGCACCCGACCGTCCCGTCGAGCGCTGGATGACCAAGGTCGCGCGGCTGCTGCGCGACGAGGATCGGATGGTCTCCTCCGCGCATGTCATCGAGGCCGTCCGGCTGGCCGAGACCCTCGCGGCCATGCGCGGCCGCCCCCTCGCCGGACTGACCGAGACGACCGACGCGATCCGGGCCGTGATGTGCGACGGCTCCGACGTGCCGCTCGACCTGATCCGGGACCGGCTCGTCGTCGGGGACGTGCTCGGCGAGGTACCGGACGCCGCCCCCGCCGTGCCTCTGCAGCGGGATCTCACCCGGCTCCAGCGCAGTCTCCGGCTCAAGCCGGAGGCGCTGGAGCGTGAGGTGGAGCTGGATCTGCGCAAGGACAACGACGCGGCCAAGAGCCGGCTTCTGCACCGGCTGTGCCTGTTGTCCGTCGGCTGGGGCGAGCCCGTGACGGGACGCGGCAGCACGGGCACCTTCCGGGAGAGCTGGCGGCTGCGCTGGGAGCCCGAGCTGTTCGTCAAGGTCGCCGAGGCCGGCGTGTGGGGGACCACGGTGCTCTCTGCCGCCACGGCGAAGGCGGAGAGCAAAGCGGTGTCGGCGATCGCCCTCGCCGAGGTGACCACGCTCGCCGAGCAGTGCCTGCTGGCCGAACTGCCCGACGCGCTCTCCGTCGTGATGAAGGCGCTCGCCGACCGCGCCGCGCTCGACACCGACGTCGGACATCTCGCCCAGGCACTGCCCGCCCTCGCCCGTTCGCTGCGCTACGGCGACGTACGGTCCACCGACACCGCCGCGCTCGGCGAGGTCGCCACCGGGCTCGCGGAGCGGATCTGCGTCGGCCTGCCGCCCGCGTGCACGAACCTCGACGCGGACGGCGCCGCGGAGATGCGCGGCCATCTGGACGCGGTCCACACCGCGATCGGGCTGCTGCCGACGGCCGCCGAACTGAGCAGCCGTTGGGGGTCGGTGCTGCACCGGCTCGCCGGCCGCGACACCGTACCGGGGGTGATACGCGGCCGGGCCGCCCGGCTGCTGCTGGACGACGGGCGGCTCGAGGAGGACGAGGCCGCGCGGCTGATGAGCCTCGCCCTCTCGCTCGGCACCCCGCCCGCCGAAGCCGCGGCCTGGATCGAGGGATTCGTCGGCGGAGCGTCGGGGGGCGGCATGCTCCTCGTGCATGACGAGCGCCTGCTCGGCCTGGTCGACGCCTGGCTGACGAGCGTGCCGGCGGACGCGTTCACCGACGTTCTGCCGCTGCTGCGCCGCACGTTCTCCGCGTACGAGCCGGGCGTGCGCCGCACACTCGGCGAACTGGTCCGGCGCGGACCCGCCGCGGCGTCCGGCGGTGCGGCGCGGCCGCAGGCGGGGATGCCCGGCTTCGGCGCTGGTCTGGACGAGGAGCGCGCGGACGCCGTGCTGCCCGTGCTGCGGATGCTGCTCGGAATCGACGACAACGACCTTGCGGGGGCGGGCCGATGACCCGGACGACTGAACCGGCGACGACAGATGCAACGACGACTCCGGCGACGACTCGTCCGGCGACGACCGACGTGACGTCGACCGATGCGACGACGCGGGAGCGGACCGCGGCGAAGGCGGCGCCGGGCGACGAGCGGCTGCGCCGGTGGCGGCTCGTCCTCGGCGGCGAGTCGGCGGACGGCACGGGCTGCTCCCTCGCCGGGACCGACGTGGCGATCGACGGAGCCCTGACCGCGCTCTACGGCAACGGCGGCGGACGGCCCGCCGGCGACCGCAGCCGCGGCCGTTCGGCCGGGCTCGGTGCTTCCGCGCCGTCCGTGGCGCGCTGGCTCGGCGACATCCGTACGTACTTCCCGAGTTCCGTCGTCCAGGTGATGCAGCGCGACGCCATCGACCGGCTGGGGCTGTCCACGCTCCTGCTGGAGCCCGAGATGCTGGAGGCCGTGGAGGCGGACGTCCACCTCGTCGGCACTCTGCTCTCCCTCAACAAGGCGATGCCCGAGACGACCAAGGAGACGGCCCGGGCCGTCGTGCGCAAGGTCGTCGACGACCTGGAGAAGCAGCTGGCGACCCGGACGCGATCGACGCTGACCGGGGCGCTGGACCGATCCGCGAAGATCAACCGCCCGCGTCACCGGGACATCGACTGGGACCGCACCATCCGCGCGAACCTCAAGAACTACCTTCCCGAGTTCAACACCGTCGTCCCCGAGCGGCTGATCGGATACGGGCGGGCGTCGCAGTCCGTGAAGAAGGACGTCGTGCTCTGCATCGACCAGTCCGGTTCGATGGCCGCGTCCGTCGTCTACGCCTCGGTGTTCGGCGCGGTCCTCGCCTCCATGCGCTCCATCGCCACCCGGCTCGTCGTCTTCGACACCGCGGTCGTCGATCTCACCGACCAGCTGGACGACCCGGTCGATGTGCTCTTCGGCACCCAGCTCGGCGGCGGTACGGACATCAACAGGGCGCTGGCGTACTGCCAGTCGCAGATCACCCGGCCCGCCGACACCGTGGTGGTCCTGATCAGCGACCTGTACGAAGGCGGCATCCGGGACGAGATGCTCAAACGGGTGGCCGCGATGAAGGCGTCGGGTGTGCAGTTCGTGGCGTTGCTCGCTCTGTCCGACGAAGGGACACCGGCGTATGACCGGGAGCATGCGGCGGCCCTCTCGGCGCTGGGCGCACCGGCCTTCGCCTGTACGCCCGACCTCTTCCCGGACGTGATGGCGGCCGCGATCGAGAAACGACCACTGCCCATACCGGACATGGCGGCTCATCAGTAACAGGGGACTTGCGCAGCCCCGGGAGGAACGTGCGAGCATCGTCCCCGATCGACGCGGAACGTCCGCTTCCGCCGATGGGGAAGGTCTCTCACCGTGTCTGCCGCAGCTGCGCCCTCCGCTGCTGCCGTTCTGCGCGTCGTGCGCGGGGCGGCGGTCCAGCGGCCTGCGGTGCGGGGGCGGCTGCTGCGGGTGCTGCTGTTCCTCGGCGGCCTGGTGACGGTCGGGTTCCTCTATGGGGGTCAGGCGTACGCGGCGGAGGCGACGGTCCCCGCGGAGACGGTGACGACTGCTGGGGCCGGCGCGGCACAGGACATGCGCGGTGCCACGGAGGACGTCGTGCGGGGTGCGGCGACCTCGGGTTCCTCGGAAGCCTCGGGGGCGTCGGCGTCCGCCGACCGCGGAGAGCCCGTACCGGCCGCGGACGTCCCGAAGCCGGTCCAAGAGCTGCGGCCCGCCCGGGAGATGGCCGAGCCGGTGCGCGCGGTCGCTCGCGACGCCGCCCGACCCGTCACGCGGCCGCTGAACCGGACGATCGTCGAACCGGTCGCTCAGCCCCTGGTCGAGTCACTCGCCGAATCGCTCGCCGGGTCGATGAAGCCGATCCTGGCCCAGACGCCTGGCCTTCCCCATGCGCCCGGCCTTCCCCAGGGCCTGACACCGCCTCTCGGTACGCCGTCCCTCGACGGGAACGAGCCGCAGACAGCACCGCAGCTCCCGTCCGCCGACAACTCGGCGCTCAACCCCGCGTTCCCCGCCGGTACATGCGGACCCGCAGCCGGAACTCCGACAGCGACGGCAGCGACGGCAGCGACGGCCGTGCACCGGATCTTCGGCGTGGACCGTTCCGTCCGTGCGGCTGCCGCTGCCCGGACCACGGTGGACAGCCCTGCCCCGGCGCCCGCGCCCGGGCAGGCGCCCGGGAAGCCGTGCGGCATCGTGCCCGGCGCGCTCCAGCAGTCCGGCGACAGCCACACACCGCGGCCCGGCGACCAGGCGACGCACCCGGCGGGCGGTACGGCCTTCGCGCCGGCGCCCGGCGCGGTCCTGGCGGCGGCCGGTGAGCCGACGCGCGAACGACCCGGCGACATCCTCGAATTCCCCGGCTAGGGCAGCCCTTTCCCCCCGAGACCTCCCGCGCGGGGGTGGGACAGGTCTGCCCGCCGTCCGGACGACTCCGGACAGCCGAAACGCTTTCGAAGGATCAGAAGCCAGCATGAACAAGAACATTCGCCGTTCCATAGCCGTAGCAGCCACTGCCTCCGGGATGTGGGCGCTCGGGACCGCCATGGCCAGCGCCGACGAGCTGCCCGTCTCCGCGCCGCTCTCCACGCCGGACCTGGCGGCCGAGCTCCCGGCGGCCCCGGAGCTCCCCGAGGCACCCGCCGCCCCGAAGACCGCGGTCGTCCCCGAGGTGAAGGACCTCCCCGAGGCCCGGGACCTCGAGCCGACGGCCCAGCACCTCGTTCACGACGCCGCGCACGACGTCGAGCGCACCGCCGCCGAGGCGCAGGGGGAGATCGACTACCTCTTCGGTCCTCTGTCCGACTTCGCTCCCGAGCTCGAGCGGGTCCCGGCCGACGCGCAGGCGCAGGTCCGGGGCACGGTCGGTGCCACGGGTCCTGTCGTCGACGAGACGGCCACCGCCGTGCTCCCGCCCGTCGCCGCCACCGCCGTCGACTCGGTCCTCCCCGTCGCCGACCGGGCCGTGGGTGACGCGGGTGTCCTCGCGGGCGGCGTCGTCGGCGAGGTGTCGCCGTTCGCGGGCGGCATCGTCTCCGGTGTCCAGCCCCTGGCCGGGGGCGTCGTCTCCGAGGTCGGCCCGTTCGCCGGCGGTGTGGCCGGTTCGGTCCGGCCGGTGGTCGACACCGTCGTCTCCCACGTGCAGCCGGTCGCGCACGGCGTCGGCGGCAGCGCGGGGAGCCTGGCGCAGGGTGTGACCGGGGACGTGCGGCCGTTCGCGGGTGCCGCGCTCTCCGGCGTACAGCCCTTCGCCCACGACCTGACGGGCACCGTCACCGCCGACGTCCACCCGCTCGCGGGCAACGCCGTCGAGGGCGTCCAGGGGACGGCAGCCGCCGTGACGCCGAGCTACGTCCCGGCAGCCCCGGCGTACGGCATCTGAGTCGGCACCGGACAGATCCGTCCGGGCTACGGAACAGATCCGGCACCGGTCCGGTACGGATCCGGCGGCATCTGTCGAAATCGCCGGATACCCGGGCGAATACCTTGCCGACCCGGTGGGCAGCAAGGAAGCAACGGCCCGGGCCGGGTCATCGGGCGGTCCTCATTGGGGTGAGGGCCGCCCGGCTCAGGGCGCGTCCCCCGAAGGTGTCCGCCGGTGTCCGCAGGCATCTGTCGGTGGCGTGGCCGATGGTGCGATCTGTTCGCGTGGCCGGTGGTGCGATCTGTGACTGTTATCACCGCTCATCTGTGAGCTGCAATTTAGGGAGCCACGTTCCACGGGGATAACCTGCGAGGCGGACATGCCGCGTGCCCGGACACCGTGTACGCCTTCCTTGTGACACCGCAGTCACGTTGCCCTTCGCGGCACGCCCACGCAGACAACGAACCGCGATGATGAGAAAAGGGACGGACGCGCGTGGACCTGTTCGAGTACCAGGCGAGGGACCTCTTCGCCAAGCACGGTGTACCGGTGCTGGCCGGTGAAGTCATCGACACGCCTGAGGCGGCGCGCGAGGCTACGGAGCGTCTGGGCGGCAAGTCGGTCGTCAAGGCGCAGGTCAAGGTCGGTGGCCGCGGCAAGGCCGGCGGCGTGAAGCTGGCCGACGGCGCGGACGACGCGGTCGAGAAGGCCGGTCAGATCCTCGGTATGGACATCAAGGGCCACACGGTCCACAAGGTGATGATCGCCGAGACCGCGCCCGAGATCGCCGAGGAGTACTACGTCTCGTACCTCCTCGACCGCACCAACCGCACCTTCCTGGCCATGGCCTCCGTCCAGGGCGGCATGGACATCGAGGAGGTCGCGGAGAAGACCCCCGAGGCCCTCGCGAAGGTCCCGGTCGACTCCAACGAGGGTGTCACCCTCGAGAAGGCCCGCGAGATCGTCGCGCAGGCGAAGTTCCCGGCCGAGGTCGCGGAGCAGGTCGCCGAGATCCTCGTGACGCTGTGGAAGACCTTCATCGCCGAGGACGCGCTCCTCGTCGAGGTCAACCCGCTGGCCAAGGTCGCCGACGGCCGCGTGATCGCCCTCGACGGCAAGGTCTCGCTCGACGAGAACGCCGAGTTCCGGCAGCCGGGCCACGAGGAGTTCGTGGACCACGCCGCAGCCAACCCGCTCGAGGCTGCCGCCAAGGCCAAGAACCTCAACTACGTCAAGCTCGACGGCGAGGTCGGCATCATCGGCAACGGCGCGGGTCTGGTCATGTCGACCCTCGACGTCGTCGCGTACGCCGGTGAGGCGCACAACAACGTCAAGCCCGCCAACTTCCTCGACATCGGTGGCGGCGCCTCCGCCGAGGTGATGGCGAACGGTCTCGAGATCATCCTCGGCGACCCGGACGTCAAGTCCGTCTTCGTCAACGTCTTCGGTGGCATCACCGCCTGTGACGAGGTCGCCAACGGCATCGTCCAGGCCCTGGAGCTGCTGAAGTCCAAGGGCGAGGAAGTCACCAAGCCGCTGGTCGTGCGCCTCGACGGCAACAACGCGGAACTGGGTCGCAAGATCCTCTCCGACGCGAACCACCCGCTCGTGCAGCGCGTGGACACCATGGACGGCGCGGCCGACAAGGCCGCCGAGCTCGCCGCGGCTGCGAAGTAAGGGACGAGGGACACCACAGTCATGGCTATCTTCCTCACCAAGGACAGCAAGGTCATCGTCCAGGGCATGACCGGCGCCACCGGCATGAAGCACACCAAGCTCATGCTCGCTGACGGCACCAACATCGTCGGCGGTGTGAACCCGCGCAAGGCCGGCACCAGCGTCGACTTCGACGGCACCGAGGTGCCCGTCTTCGGCTCCGTCGCCGAGGCGATGGAGAAGACCGGGGCGGACGTCTCCGTGCTCTTCGTGCCGCCGGCCTTCGCCAAGGCGGCCGTCGTCGAGGCGATCGACGCCGAGATCCCGCTGGCCGTCGTCATCACCGAGGGCATCGCGGTGCACGACTCCGCCGCCTTCTGGGCGTACGCCACCAGCAAGGGCAACAAGACCCGGATCATCGGCCCGAACTGCCCCGGCCTGATCACCCCCGGCCAGTCCAACGCCGGCATCATCCCGGGCGACATCACCAAGCCCGGCCGCATCGGTCTCGTGTCGAAGTCCGGCACGCTGACCTACCAGATGATGTACGAGCTCCGTGACATCGGCTTCTCCTCCGCCGTCGGCATCGGTGGCGACCCGGTCATCGGCACCACGCACATCGACGCTCTGGCGGCCTTCGAGGCCGACCCGGAGACCGAGCTGATCGTGATGATCGGTGAGATCGGCGGCGACGCCGAGGAGCGTGCGGCCGACTTCATCAAGGCCAACGTCACCAAGCCGGTCGTCGGCTACGTCGCGGGCTTCACCGCCCCCGAGGGCAAGACGATGGGCCACGCCGGCGCCATCGTGTCCGGCTCGTCCGGCACGGCGCAGGCGAAGAAGGAGGCCCTCGAGGCCGCGGGCGTCAAGGTCGGCAAGACGCCGACCGAGACGGCCAAGCTCGCGCGCGAGATCCTCGGCGGCTGATCGTCACCGCCTGAATCTCCGCCGTACGCACGGACGGGCCCGCGCCTCATGACGAGGCGCGGGCCCGTCCGCGTGTCCGGCCGTCCGCGTGGCCGGCCCATGCCGGTCTACGGGATCGTCGGTACCAGTCGTTCGGGGCCGTGGACCGGCTCGGACAGCAGCTTCTGGCGCAGCATGTGACTTCGCGGGTTGATCGGCTGCGGCCCGGCGAGCGGCGGTACTCCGCCCACCTCGTGGCCGGGAGAGACCGCCGGCTCGTACTGTGTCGGCGCCGTGGCCAGAGTGAAGCCCGTGGCGCCCATGATCAGCGTGGTGACGCTGAGGGCGGCCCGGGTCCACAGCCAGGCCCGGCGTTCGCTGCTTGTCCGTACGGCCCGGGGCGGGTTCAGCTGCGGCACGGGACCGGAGTTCGCGAGGGCGAGCAGCTGATTGCGCAGGACCGTGGGGTCGCTGAGGTGGGGGAGCTGCTCGGCGATGGCCTCGCGCGCGTGCAGCAGACGGTTCGCCGCCGCGGGAGTGCTCGCCTCCGTCTCGGCGGCCGTGTCGGGCAGGTCGAGACCGAGACCGTCGTAGAGCAGGAGGGTGCGGCGGTACGGGGGCGGCAGCTCCAGCAGCGCTTCGAGCAGTTCGCGCTGTTCGCTGTCGACGAGCGGCGGGTTGTCGGGGTGCCGGTGGACGGGGCGCAGCCGCTGCCAGGGCGACATGGCGAACTCGTACGCGGCCGCCCGCACCCAGCCCGCGGGGTCGCGGTCGCGGGCCACCTCGGGCCAGCGCTGCCAGGCGAGGTGGAAGGCGCGCTCGACGGACTCGTGGGCGAGCCTGCGCCGGCCGGTGAGCAGATAGGCCTGGCGTACGAGGCCGGGGGCGCTGTACGTGTACAGGGCGTCGAAGGCCTCGGCGGGGGTGGACACGGGCCGCTGGTCCCGGGGCTCAGTATCGGCAGCCGTTCTTGCCGCCTGGTCCGTGCCGGGCTCGCTCCCGACCTCGCCAGCGCCTTCGGGGCGGCATCCGCCTGCGCCTTCACCCATGTCGTCGGCGCCGGACCCGCCGTCCCCGGCCGTCGGCGGCAACTCCGCTGTGGCGTCGTCCGGCTCGGGGTCCGCTGCCGGCGACGCCGTCCGCACCGGCTTCAGTTCCACCGGCACCGGGTCCCCGGCCGTCTCCCGGGGCACCTCGATGGCTGCCTCTTCGGCAGCCGGGCGGGCGGCCGACGCGACGGGCTTCCTCACCGGGGCAGCGGCTTCGGCCGAGGGGTTCGTCTCCGGAGCGGAGGTGCCCGATACCGCTTCCGCTTCCGCTTCCGCCTTCGCCTTCGCTTCCGTTTGCGAGCCGGGGTCCGGGTCCGCCTCGGTCAGCAGCTTGGCGTACATCTCACGCCGGCGACCCCGGGGGGCGCTGCGGCCGCTCTCCCACGACCGGATCGTGGCCTTCGTGACGCCGACGGCGGTGGCGAGCTCCTGCTCGCTCATCGACTTCGCCTCGCGCAGCCTGCGGCGCTCTTTGGGGGAGGGCAGCGGAGTGCTCGAACCGGAGCGTGTCGTGCTCTGGGTCATGACGGGCTCCCCGAAGCGCAGCACTCTGCGGAAAAGTACATAAACGTATATTGAGCGACACAACGGCTATTCGCCTGTTACGCGGATAAAGCGCGTGTCGTTGGCAGCATGGCCGCGTGACCCAGACGACCGATCACAGCCCCCCGTTCTCGGCTCCGGTGCTGCTCCAGGGCGGCCGGCGGCCCGCGTTGGCCGCATGCCTCGTCCGCGGGGCGATCGCGGCGGGGCTCGGGCTCGGTACGTTCGCCGTCCTGGTGATCGCGCTGTGGATCAGTTCGCCGTATCCGGACAGCGGTCCGAACGGGGCGCTGCATGTCGCGGCCGGGCTGTGGCTGCTCGCCCACGGCACGGAACTCGTCCGCTCCGAGACCCTCTCCGGGCAGCCGGCGCCCATCGGGATCGTGCCGCTGCTCCTCGTGGTCCTGCCGGCCTGGCTTGCGCACCGGGCGGCCCGCGACGGTCTGCTGCCCGCCGACGACCGCCCGCGCCCGTCGGCGCGAGGTGCGCTGTGTGCCGTCAGCCTGGGATATCTGCTGGTCGGCGCCGCCGCCACGGTCTATGCGGCGGGCGGACCACTGGCGCCGGATCTGCTGAGCGCCGTACTCCATCTGCCGCTGGTCACCCTGGCGGCGGTGGGGGCCGGCGTGTGGACGGCGAGCGGCCGTCCGGGCGGTCCGCTGCCGGACTGGGTGCCCGCACGGCTGCGGAAGGAGCTCGCCCGTACGCGGGTGGCTGTCGCCATGCGGTCCGGGGCCGCCGGTGCCCTGACCCTGCTGGGCGGTGGCGCACTGCTCGTCGCGGCCTCGATGGTGTGGAACGCGGACGCCACGCAGGACTCGTTCCTGCACCTCGCGGACGTGTGGTCGGGACGGCTCGCGGTGTTGATGCTGGGGCTGGCGCTGGTGCCCAACGCGGCGGTGTGGGCCGCCGCGTACGGGCTGGGGCCCGGCTTCGCGCTCGGTACGGGCGCGACGGCGACCCCTCTGGCGCTCACCGGCGACCCTGCCCTGCCGCACTTCCCGCTGGTCGCCGCGGTGCCGGCCGAGGGGCCCGGCACACCGCTGAACTGGGCCGCTGCGGCCGTTCCGCTCGCCGCGGCGCTGATCGTCGCCCACTTCACGGCGCACCGGGCAGCGCCGCGCCACGGCGACCGTGCGACGGCGTGGGGGATGGGCGAGACCGCGCTGGCGGCCTTGCAGGGTGCTGTGGTCTGCGGCGTGCTGACGGGTTTTCTCGCGGCGGCGGCCGGCGGGCCGCTCGGCACGGGCCGGCTGACGGCGTTCGGCCCGGTGTGGTGGCTGACGGGCGCGGCCGCGCTGGTGTGGTCGGCGGTCGTCGCGGTGCCGGTGGCTTTGGCGCTGCGGGCCTGGCGGGTACGGGGCCGGGCCGTAGGAGCCGATGGGTCACCGATTCCGGCCGCCGCCGTTCCGGGTCCCGCGTCACCGGCGCCCGTTGCCGCGAGCGGCGTGGAGATGGACGACATGGACGACGCGGAGTTCGATCCGTACGACTTCCTGCCGGAGTTCCCCACCGGGTCCCGGGAGACCGACGCGTCGCCGGACGGTACGGCCGGCGCATCCGACGAGTCCTCGGAAGGGGCCGGGGACGTCACCGGATCGGCCCGCGACGATCGCGCACCGTGGGCCGTGCCGCTCAGCCCCTGGCCCAAGGCCCCCGGGTTGTCGAGCATCGCCCTGGACGCGGACCGCGCAAAGGCCGACCGCGAAGAACCGGACCGCGATGAACGGGACCGCGAAGGCGAAGAACCGGACCGCGAAGAGCGGGACCGCGAGGCAACGCACGCTGCGGCTGCGGACCGTACGGAAGGCCCCGGGACAAGCTCCGCGAGAAGCCGCGCGACGAACCCCACGGACACCCGTGCGGTTACCGGCGCTGCCGGGGCGGACGCTGCTCAGCAGAGCCCCACGCTCCCGGCCCGGCTGCCCGACGCTCTGCCGGACGGGCCCGCGGGCCGTGCGGACGCGGACCGGGACGACTCCGGTCCGCCCGCTACTCCTTGACGCCGATGACCCCGCGCAGCGGGTCGGGCAGCTTGTCGTTGCAGGCCAGCTGCCCGGTCTTGGTCAGCGAGTCGTTCACGCACGTGTAGTAGTCACGGTAGACCAGCTGCGCCGTGAAGGACGCGGCCACGATCACCAGGGCGATGCCCGCCATCACGAGACCGCTGACGGCCGATGTGATCTGCGAGCGGTTCGGGGTCTGCGGCACCTGTGGGGTGGCCGGCGGCGCGACCGTCGGGTCCGCCGGACGGCGCTGGGGCTTGGCGCGCAGAGAGCTGATCGCCCAGTACAGCGCGAGCGCGCCGAGCAGCAGCGCGATCTCCGGGAAGTCGAACAGGGCGAAGAAGAACGCCCACATGCCCGAGAGCAGTGCGTAGCGCGCCCGGCGCTGGGACGGGTCGGTCGGGTCCCAGCGCATGCCGCCCGTGCCGGGAGGTCCGCCTTCGGGGCCCTTCTGTCCACCGTTGTTCTGCTGGTCCCGGCCGTCGGGGCGGCCGCCGAAGCCGCCCGAGGAGCGGCCCGGCTGGCGGCTGCTCCACTGGCTGCCCCACACGGGACGGTCGTCGGAGCCCGACGGGTCGGAGGAACCGGGGCCCTGGCCGGATCCCGATCCGGACGAGTCGTCGGGGGAGCCGGAGGAACCGTCGTTCGCGGGGCGCCGGGGCTGCCACGGCTGGTCCGGCCGTCCCTCGGGCGGAGGGGCGAAGGGGTTGTTGTCGTCCGTGGACTGGCGCTCCCGCGGCAACAGGAGGTCCGTACGGCGGCGTCGGTCCGGCATCTGGTGAACGTCTTCCCCTCAGACCCTGTCGCGCGTGGGGTCTTGTGTCGTCGTGCCCGTCGAGGGACGGGTCCTGTCCCCAGACGCTACCTCCCGGCCACGTCCCCGTCCCGTGGGGGCTCTTCTGTGTGCCGGTATCGTTGCTGACGGTCGGCCTCTTCGTAGAGTTCCCCGTATCGAGGGGTGCGATTCGTTCGTACGACCGTACAAAGACGTACACCCCCGCGACACGCACTGCGACGCGCACTGCGACACCGCGGGAAACACCGCGACATCACCGCGAGAAAGAGACCCGCCGTGGCCTCCCCGCCCCTCTCTGTCCGACCGGCCCCGGACCGACCGGCCCGCCTGGTGGTCCTGGTCTCCGGTTCCGGCACCAACCTCCAGGCCCTGCTCGACGCCATCGGCGACGATCCGGCCGGCTTCGGCGCCGCCGTGGTCGCCGTCGGCGCGGACCGCGACGGGATCGTGGGACTGGAGCGCGCCGAGCGCGCCGGACTTCCCACGTTCGTGTGCCGGGTCAAGGACCACGAGACCCGTGACGCGTGGGACCGGGCGCTCACGGAGGCGACGGCGGCGTACGAGCCCGACCTCGTGGTCTCGGCCGGATTCATGAAGATCGTGGGCAAGGAGTTCCTCGCCCGCTTCGGCGGCCGGTGCGTCAACACGCATCCCGCGCTGCTGCCCAGCTTTCCCGGCGCCCACGGTGTCCGCGACGCGCTCGCGTACGGGGCCAAGGTGACCGGGTGCACCGTCCACTTCGTCGACGACGGCGTCGACACCGGCCCGATCATCGCGCAGGGCGTGGTGGAGGTGCGGGACGAGGACCACACGGACGGTGGGACCGCTCTTCACGAGCGCATCAAGGAAGTCGAGCGAGCGCTGCTCGTCGAGGTCGTGGGGCGTCTGGCCCGTAACGGCTACCGCATTGAGGGACGAAAGGTAGTTTTCCCGTGACTGTTGAGACTGCGAAGCGGGCCATCCGGCGAGCGCTGGTCAGTGTGTATGACAAGACGGGGCTCGAGGAGCTCGCGCGCGGGCTGCACGAGGCGGGTGTGGAACTGGTCTCCACCGGATCGACCGCCGGGAAGATCGCCGCGGCCGGTGTACCGGTCACCAAGGTCGAGGAGCTCACCGGTTTTCCCGAGTGCCTGGACGGCCGGGTCAAGACGCTGCACCCCCGCGTGCACGCCGGCATCCTCGCCGACCTGCGCCTGGAGTCCCACCGCGAGCAGCTCGCCGAGCTCGGTGTGGAACCGTTCGACCTGGTGGTCGTGAACCTCTACCCGTTCCGCGAGACCGTCGACTCCGGCGCCTCCCCGGACGAGTGCGTCGAGCAGATCGACATCGGCGGCCCCTCGATGGTGCGCGCCGCCGCCAAGAACCACCCCTCGGTCGCGGTCGTCACCAGCCCGGAGCGGTACGGCGACGTGCTGACCGCCGTCTCCTCCGGCGGCTTCGACCTCGGCGCGCGCAAGCGGCTCGCGGCGGAGGCCTTCCAGCACACGGCCGCCTACGACGTCGCCGTCGCCTCCTGGTTCGCGTCCGCGTACGCCCCGGCCGACGACTCGCCGTTCCCCGACTTCCTCGGTGCCACGTACGAGCGCTCCCACGTCCTGCGCTACGGCGAGAACCCGCACCAGGGCGCCGCGCTGTACGTGAACGGCAACGGCGGTCTCGCCGAGGCCGAGCAACTGCACGGCAAGGAGATGTCGTTCAACAACTACACGGACACGGAGGCCGCGCGGCGTGCCGCGTACGACCACGCCGAGCCGTGTGTGGCGATCATCAAGCACGCCAACCCGTGCGGTATCGCGGTCGCCGCGGATGTCGCCGAGGCGCACCGCAAGGCGCACGCCTGCGACCCGCTGTCCGCCTTCGGCGGGGTCATCGCCGTCAACCGCCCGGTCTCGGTGGCCATGGCGGAGCAGGTCGCGGAGATCTTCACCGAGGTCATCGTCGCTCCGGCGTACGAGGACGGCGCGGTCGAGGTGCTCGCCCGCAAGAAGAACATCCGTGTGCTGCGCTGCCCCGACGCCCCCTCGGCGCCGGTCGAGATCAAGCCCGTCGACGGCGGCGCGCTGCTCCAGGTGACGGACCGTCTCCAGGCCGACGGTGACGACCCGTCGGCGTGGACCCTCGCGACCGGAGAGGCCCTGGACGCCGCCGAACTGGCGGACCTGGCCTTCGCGTGGCGGGCCTGTCGCGCGGTCAAGTCCAACGCGATCCTGCTGGCGAAGGACGGTGCGTCGGTCGGCGTCGGCATGGGCCAGGTCAACCGCGTCGACTCGGCGAAGCTCGCGGTGGAGCGTGCGGGCGAGGAGCGGGCGCGAGGCGCGTACGCGGCGTCCGACGCGTTCTTCCCCTTCCCCGACGGTCTGGAGATCCTGACCGCGGCCGGCGTCAAGGCCGTGGTGCAGCCGGGCGGTTCGGTCCGTGACGAGCAGGTCGTCGAGGCCGCGAAGAAGGCGGGCGTGACGATGTACTTCACCGGGACGCGTCACTTCTTCCACTGACGGACGTCCCCGCAGGGGACGGACACGCGTACGGCCCGCCGGTTGCGCAACCGGCGGGCCGTACGGGGTGCTGCGGGCTGTCCGCGCAGTGCGGGGTCAGTGCCGCGGGCGGGCGAACCACTCGCCGCCGTCGGACTTGCCGACGAACACCGTGACGAGGATGGCGAGCACGGTGTGCGCCAGACCCACGACGATGAACGGGTAGATGCCGAGGATCGCGGTGATGATGCCGAACACCATGGTGGTGACACGGATACCGCTTCCGCCCGTCTTGAACTTGATCGCGAGGAAGACCGCGAGCGCACCCCAGACCAGGGCGCCGACGCCGATGGCGTAGACCGCGCCGGTGGAGAAGTCGGCCAGGTCCTGGAACTGCACGTCGTCCCGGAGCGACGGGTCGTCCTGCGCCTTGTCGATGGCCGCGCCGGTGAGGAACATGAGCACGGCGCCGATGACCTGGAGGCCGGCGATCACGTAGAGCATGACCCGCGCAGCCTTCACACCGCCCGGCATCTCCGTGGGGCCCATCCCGTAGCCGCCGGCGCCGTAGGGCTGGACCGGCGGTGCCTGCGGGTAGCCGTAACCGGGCTGTCCCTGGGGCTGGCCCTGCTGCGGATAGCCGTAGCCCGGCTGACCGCCCTGCTGCTGGCCGTAGGGGTTGTTCGGGTCGCCGAAGCTCATGGCGGGTTTCCTCCGTTGAAAGTGCGGGGACTGCGCGGTCCGGGCGGAGGAACGTCACACGAGATCAGCGGTTCGGCCCCCCAACACTTTCCGCGGCATGCGCGGCTCATCGTCGTCTCCACGTCGACTTTTTGTCCAGTCGGTATGCGTATGTGTTGTGCAAGTGCAACCTCCGGTTCCGGGTGCCGGGAGGGGGTGTTCCGGGCCCGGTGCGGAGCGGAATTGGAACCGGGGCGGGTCCATCCGCGAGGATGGGTGCATGACTGCCCAGATTCTCGATGGCAAGGCCACCGCAGCCGCGATCAAGTCCGATCTGACCGTCCGCGTGGCGGCCCTCAGGGAGAAGGGCGTCACGCCCGGTCTCGGGACCCTGCTGGTCGGGGACGACCCGGGCAGCCGCTGGTACGTGAACGGCAAGCACCGCGACTGCGCGCAGGTCGGCATCGCCTCGATCCAGCGCGAACTGCCGGACACCGCCACCCAGGAGGAGATCGAGGCGGTCGTCCTCGAACTCAACGACAATCCCGAGTGCACCGGCTACATCGTCCAGCTCCCGCTTCCCCGGGGCATCGACACCAACCGGGTCCTGGAGCTGATGGATCCGGCCAAGGACGCGGACGGGCTGCACCCGATGAGCCTCGGCAAGCTCGTGCTCGGTGTGGAGGGACCGCTGCCGTGCACGCCGTACGGCATCGTCCAGCTGCTGCGTCACCACGACGTCGAGATCAACGGCGCCAATGTGGTCGTCGTCGGCCGGGGCATCACCATCGGGCGGCCGATGCCGCTCGTCCTGACCCGCAAGTCCGAGAACGCGACCGTGACGCAGTGCCACACGGGCACCCGCGACCTGTCCGCGCATCTGAAGCAGGCCGACATCATCGTCGCGGCGGCCGGGGTACCGCACCTGATCAAGCCGGAGGACGTGAAGCCGGGCGCCGCGGTGCTCGACGTCGGCGTCAGCCGCGACGAGCACGGCAAGATCGTGGGCGACGTGCACCCGGGCGTCACCGAGGTGGCCGGCTGGGTGGCCCCGAACCCGGGCGGTGTCGGCCCGATGACCCGTGCGCAGTTGCTGGTCAACGTGGTCGAGGCGGCCGAGCGTGCCGCCGCCGTCGCGGCAGGCTGACCGGAGAGGCTGACCCCATGGGTGTACGGACGAACGACGAGGACGCCACGGCGCCGGCGGAGCCCGACGGGCCCGCCGGGTCCGGCGCGGACGATGCGCGGGACACGGAAACGGCCGGCGCCGAGGGGGCGCGCGGCACGGACGGTGCCGCGGCCGATGACGGCGACGCGACCGCGGACGAGCACGCGGACGAGTCCGGCCCCGGATTCGAGGGGCCGGACGTCGTGCACGAGCCGGACGGCGAGGTCAGTGCCAAGGGCGTCGTCAGTTCCCCCGGGCCCGACGGCGAACCCGTACGCACCACCCGGCGCTTTCCCGCGCTCACCACCGACACCGCCCGCCCCGAGGGCGGCGGGCGCGCGGCCCCCGGGGACGCTTCCGCTCCCGCCCGCCAGTGGCCGCTGCTGACCGTGCTCGCGCTCGCCGCGCTCGGGCTGCTGATCGTCGGCACGGACGCGTTCGCCGATGCCTTCCGTGTCGGCACGATCCTGATCGGGGTCGCGCTGATCACGGGTGCGGTGATGCGGCGGGTCCTGCCCTCGGTCGGCATGCTCGCTGTGCGTTCGCGATTCACCGACATGGTCACGTACGGGCTGCTGGGCGTCGTGATCACCCTGCTGGCGCTGGTGGCCCAGCCCAAGCCCTGGCTGGACCTGCCGTTCCTGGAGGACGCCGTCCACTTCACCGTGCGCTAGGAGACCCGGGCCGGGATCTCCGGCCGGCGGACCACGCAGAACGGCGCCCGTCCTCTCCCCCGAGGGAGGACGGGCGCCGTCGTGTGTCCAGAGTCATGGACGCGCCAACACCGTTCAAGGGACGACCGGGGCCTGTGGCACGGAAGTGACCATTCCGCCACGGTGTGATCGTTGCGCCACGGATGCGAGACCGAATCGGCCGCGGGGGGCGCACGAAATCCGCGGCCGGGGGCGCACGAAGTATCGCGTCCGGTCCTGAGTGCTCCCCCTGTGAGCCGACAGGCGGAACTGACATCCTGACCCTGCGCATCTCCCTCGGTGTCCGGTTCTCGGGCGGGGGTCCCGGAGCGGAGCGGGGGCGGCGGAGCGACACGGCACGGCACCGCACGGTTCGGGGGAACAAGGGGGGTGGCACATGCCTCGTTGGAAGGCACTGCCGGAAGAGCTGGACCCACAGATCCGCGAGTTCGCCGAGCAACTGCGCCGGCTCGTCGACCGGAGCGGGCTGAGCCTGGCCGCGGTCGCCGACCGGACCGGCTACGGCAAGACGTCCTGGGAGCGGTACCTCGACGGGCGGCTGCTCGCGCCCAAGGGCGCGATCCTCGCGCTCGCGGAGGTGACCGACACCGGCCAGGCCCATCTGATCACCATGTGGGAGCTCGCCGAACGCGCGTGGAGCCGCTCCGAGCTGCGGCACGACCTGACGATGGACGAGCAGCGCATAGCCGAGGCCCGGGCCGCCCTCGGGGAGTACGGTCCGGCACCGGAGGACGCCGTCCCGCCGGGCGCCCGGGCGTCCGCGCCCCGGACCGGAGCGGGGGCCCGGACATCACAGCGCGGGCAGTACCCGGCGCCCCCCGGATCGCACCCGCCGGGCGACGTCCGCCCCGGCCCGTCGGGCGGCCGACGCAAGGTAGTCCTGTTCCTCGCCGGGGTCGTGGGCGCGCTGCTGGTGATCGCCGCAGCCGTGCTGCTGACCGACCTCGGAGGGAGCGGCGGCGACGGCGGCACCGCGGCCGGGAAGCCGTCGGCGACGCCGACCACCAGCGCACCGCCGCTGCCCGCCGGGGTGAAGTGCAGCGGCGCGGCCTGCACCGGCCAGGACCCGGAAACGATGGGCTGCGGCGGCGAGTTCGCCACGACGGCCTCCTCGGCGACCATCGGCGGCTCCCTCGTCGAGGTCCGCTACAGCAAGACCTGCCAGGCGGCGTGGGCGCGGATCACCCGGGCCACGGCGGGCGACACCGTGCGCATCACGGTGGCCGGCAAAGGGGCGCAACAGGGCCTGGTGGACGAGGACACCGACGCCTACACGCCGATGACCGCCGTCGCCCGAGCGGCCGACGCACGGGCCTGCGCCACGCTCACCTCGGGGACCACCGGCTGCACCGGCGGCCAGTGAGCCGCGCCACACGGGTGGGGGGAATGGCCGGGTGCCGGGTCGGATAGCCTGACCGCTGGATGTCTCTTCACGTCAAGATTCGTGCAGAGGTGCGAAGGGGCGTCCCGCACGAGGGGCAGGGACCCCCACCGCCAGCTGTCTTACGGAGATCGCCATGACCCGCACTCCCGTCAACGTCACCGTGACCGGCGCGGCCGGCCAGATCGGCTACGCGCTGCTCTTCCGCATCGCCTCCGGCCACCTGCTCGGCGCGGATGTGCCGGTCAAGCTGCGCCTTCTCGAGATCACCCCCGCGCTCGGCGCCGCCCAGGGCACCGCCATGGAGCTCGACGACTGCGCCTTCCCGCTGCTGCGCGGCATCGAGATCACGGACGACCCGAACGTGGCCTTCGACGGCGCGAACGTCGCCCTCCTCGTGGGCGCCCGCCCGCGGACGAAGGGCATGGAGCGCGGCGACCTGCTCGAGGCCAACGGCGGCATCTTCAAGCCGCAGGGCAAGGCCATCAACGACCACGCCGCGGACGACATCAAGGTCCTCGTCGTCGGCAACCCGGCCAACACCAACGCCCTGATCGCCCAGGCCGCGGCCCCGGACGTACCGGCCGAGCGCTTCACCGCGATGACGCGCCTCGACCACAACCGCGCGATCTCGCAGCTGGCCGCCAAGACAGGCGCCGCCGTCTCCGACATCAAGCGTCTGACGATCTGGGGCAACCACTCGGCGACCCAGTACCCGGACATCTTCCACGCGGAGATCGCCGGCAAGAACGCCGCCGAGGTCGTGGGCGACGAGGCCTGGCTGGCCGACACCTTCATCCCGACCGTCGCCAAGCGCGGCGCGGCGATCATCGAGGCGCGTGGCGCGTCCTCGGCCGCCTCCGCCGCCAACGCCGCGATCGACCACGTCCACACGTGGGTCAACGGCACCGCCGAGGGCGACTGGACCTCCATGGGCATCCCGTCGGACGGCTCCTACGGCGTGCCGGAGGGTCTCATCTCCTCCTTCCCGGTCACCACGAAGAACGGCACGTACGAGATCGTCCAGGGCCTGGACATCAACGAGTTCTCGCGTCCGCGCATCGACGCGTCCGTGCAGGAGCTGGCTGAGGAGCGCGACGCGGTCCGCGCTCTCGGCCTCATCTGACGCAGCCCGCGCGCGTAACGGCACCACGAAGCCGCCTCCGGTTCTCCGGGGGCGGCTTCGCCGTACCCGGCCGCAGCCGGGGGACCGGGTTCTGCAGCCGGACGCGGCACAGGGCCCCGTACACATGTTCTTCCCGCGGTGCGGCATCCCGGTGTGCGGGGCCGTGGCCACCGGGGCGGGGGCCCTGGGGTGGACCCGGGGCGCGGGGACGGCCGCGCGCCTACGGACATCACGGACATCGCGGGCGAGTGCGGACGAGTGTGCATGACGGAGAGTGAGTAAGGCCACTTTCCGTCATGCGTTGGGTATGGATCGCTGACTTCCGGGCAGGCAGCCAGGTCGCCGGGTGACCGGTGGCAGCCAATGGGAACGGAAGGCAGAACGCGACGTGTCGGTACAGGAGACCATCCACGTGGGCGGAGAGTGGCGACAGGCCGCCTCCGGCGCCACGCGAGAGATCATCGACCCCGCTGACGCGACCGTCCTCACGGTCGTCGCCGAGGGCGGGACCGAGGACACCGACGCCGCGGTGGCCGCCGCGCGCAGCGCCTTCGACGACGGCGAGTGGCCCCGCACGCCCGTGGCCGAGCGGGCCGCCCTGCTGCGGCGCGTCGCCGATCTGCTCCAGCGCGACCGGGAGGAAATCGGGCTGCTGGAGAGCCGTGACGCCGGCAAGACCCTCGAGGAGGGCCGTGTCGACGTCGACTGCGTCACCGACGCCTTCCGCTACTTCGCCGACCTCGTGATGAACGAGAGCGGCGGCCGTGTGGTCGATGCGGGCTCCGAGGAGATCCACAGCGTCGTCGTGCACGAGCCCGTGGGCGTGTGCGCGCTGATCACGCCATGGAACTATCCGCTCCTCCAGGCGAGTTGGAAGATTGCCCCGGCGCTGGCCGCGGGCAATACTTTTGTGGTCAAGCCCAGCGAGATCACCCCGCTGACCACCGTCGCGCTCATCCGGCTGCTCGCCGAGGCGGGCCTGCCGGCCGGTGTCGCCAACATCGTGACCGGCGCGGGCGACCCCGTCGGCGCCCGGCTCGCCGACCACCCCGACGTCGATCTGATCTCCTTCACCGGCGGTCTGATCAGCGGCACCAAGGTGATGCGAGCGGCCGCCGACAGCGTCAAGAAGGTCGCGCTCGAACTGGGCGGCAAGAATCCGAACGTCGTCTTCGCCGACGCCTGCGAGACCGACGAGGGCTTCGACACGGCCGTCGACCAGGCGCTCAACGCCGCCTTCATCCACAGCGGTCAGGTCTGCTCCGCCGGCTCCCGGCTCATCGTCGAGGAGTCCCTGCGCGAGCGGTTCGTCGCCGAACTCGCCCGCCGCGCCGAGAAGATCAGGCTCGGCCGCGGCACTGCCGACGGCGTCGAGTGCGGCCCGCTGGTCTCCCGGCAGCAGCTCGCGAAGACCGAGGAGTACGTCGCGTCCGCCCTCTCCGAGGGCGCGGTACTGCGTGCCGGCGGCCGGCGCCCCGAGGGCGAGGACCAGGAGGGCTTCTTCTACCGGCCCACCGTCCTCGACCAGTGCCACCGCGAGATGCGCGTGGTCAGGGAGGAGGTCTTCGGCCCCGTCCTGACCGTCGAGACCTTCCGTACCGAGGACGAGGCCGTCGCCCTCGCCAACGACACCGAGTACGGACTGGCCGGCGCGGTGTGGACCACCGACGCGGGCCGCGCCCGGCGCGTCGCAGGTCGGCTGCGCCACGGCACCGTCTGGATCAACGACTTCCACCCCTACCTCCCGCAGGCGGAGTGGGGCGGCTTCGGCAAGAGCGGCATCGGGCGCGAGCTCGGTCCCGCCGGACTCGCCGAGTACCGCGAGTCCAAGCACATCTACCAGAACCTCGCTCCGCGCCCCGTGCGCTGGTTCGCGGGCTGACGAGGGACGAGGAGCACCAAGAACACCATGCCTGAGTACGACTATGTCGTGATCGGGGGCGGCACGGCCGGATCGGTCATCGCCTCCCGTCTCACGGAGAACCCGGATGTCACCGTCGCCGTCATCGAGGGCGGCCCGAGCGACGTCGGACGCGACGACGTCCTGACCCTGCGGCGCTGGATGGGCCTGCTGGGCGGCGAACTCGACTACGACTACCCCACCACCGAACAGCCCCAGGGCAACTCCCACATCCGGCACAGCCGGGCCCGGGTGCTCGGCGGCTGCTCGTCGCACAACACCCTCATCGCCTTCAAGCCGCTGCCGTCCGACTGGGACGAGTGGGAGACGGCGGGCGCCAAGGGCTGGGGCGCGGTGCCCATGGAGGCGTACTTCGCCCGGCTGCGGAACAACATCGTTCCCGTCGACGAGGCGGACCGTAACGCCATCGCCCGCGACTTCGTCGACGCCGCCCAGGCCGCCATCGGCGTCCCGCGCGTCGAGGGCTTCAACAAGAAGCCGTTCCACGAGGGCGTCGGCTTCTTCGACCTGGCGTACCACCCGGAGAACAACAAGCGGTCGTCCGCCTCCGTCGCCTATCTGCACCCCTTCCTGGACCGCCCCAACCTCCACATCGCGCTGGAGACCTGGGCGTACCGGCTGGAGCTGGACGGTCCCCGCACCTTTGACGGCGGGAACCCCAGGGCGACCGGTGTGCACGTACGGACGAAGGACGGCGAGGAGCAGCTCGTCACCGCCCGCCGTGAAGTCCTCGTCTGCGCGGGCGCGGTGGACACTCCGCGACTGCTGCTGCACTCCGGCATCGGCCCGAAGGCCGACCTGGAGGCGCTCGGCATCCCCGTCGTGCACGACCTGCCGGGCGTGGGCGAGAACCTGCTCGACCACCCCGAGTCGGTGATCGTCTGGGAGACCGACGGGCCGATCCCGGAGAACTCCGCGATGGACAGCGACGCCGGACTGTTCGTCCGCCGCGACCCGCGCGCCAGGACGCCCGACCTGATGTTCCACTTCTACCAGATCCCGTTCACGGACAATCCGGAGCGGCTCGGCTACGAACGGCCCCCGCACGGGGTATCGATGACGCCGAACATCCCCAAGCCCCACAGCCGCGGCCGGCTGTACCTGACCAGCGCCGACCCCGAGGTCAAGCCCGCGCTGGACTTCCGGTACTTCACGGACGAGGACGACTACGACGCGCGCACCCTCGTCGACGGCATCAGGATCGCCCGCGAGATCGCCCGGACCGAGCCCCTGGCCCACTGGCTCAAGCGCGAGGTCTGCCCCGGACCCGAGGTCACCGGGGACGAGGAGCTGAGCGAGTACGCGCGCAAGGTCGCCCACACCGTCTACCACCCGGCCGGCACCTGCCGGATGGGTGCGCAGGACGACGAACTGGCCGTGGTGGACCCGGAGCTGAGGATCCGGGGCCTGGACGGCATCCGGATCGCCGACGCGTCCGTCTTTCCGACCATGCCGTCCGTCAACCCCATGATCGGGGTGCTGATGGTCGGCGAGAAATGCGCCGAGCTTCTGGGAGGTACCGCCTGATGAGTACGCCGCCCGTCTTCTCCGTCAGCGATCTGTGGAAGGTCTTCGGGCCCAAGGCGGACCGCATACCCGGTTCGGAGCTCGCCGAGCTCCCGCCGGCCGAACTGCGCGAACGCACCGGCTGTACCGCGGCCGTGCGCGATGTCTCCTTCGACGTCCGCAAGGGCGAGGTCTTCGTCGTCATGGGCCTGTCCGGCTCCGGCAAGTCGACGCTCGTGCGCTGTCTGACCCGGCTCGTCGAGCCGACGTCGGGCTCGATCGCCATCGACGGCGAGGACGTCCTGTCGATGGACCGGGCACGGCTGCGCGAACTGCGCCGCCACCGCGCCTCCATGGTCTTCCAGCACTTCGGTCTGCTGCCGCACCGGTCGGTGCTCGACAACGTGGCGTACGGCCTGGAGATCCAGGGCGTCCCGCGGGCGGAACGACGGGCGAAGGCGGCGGAGTTCGTCGCCAAGGTGGGCCTCGACGGCATGGAGAGCCGCCGGCCCGCTCAGCTCTCCGGCGGTCAGCAGCAGCGTGTGGGGCTCGCCCGCGCGCTCGCCGTCGACCCCGAAGTCCTGCTGTTCGACGAGCCGTTCAGTGCGCTCGACCCGCTGATCCGCCGTGACATGCAGGAGGAGGTCGTACGGCTGCACCGCGAGGAGGGCCGCACGATGGTCTTCATCACGCACGACCTGAGCGAGGCGCTGAAGCTGGGCGACCGCATCGCGCTGATGCGGGACGGCCGGATCGTGCAGCTGGGCACCCCGGAGGAGATCGTCGGCTCGCCCGCGGACGACTATGTACGGGACTTCGTCCGTGACGTGCCCCGCGAGCAGATCATGACCGTGCGCACGGCGATGCGGCCCGCTCTCGCCGACGAGACCGAGGAGGGGCCGGCCATCGGTCCCGACGCCACGGTCTTCGAGGCCATCGAGGCGGTGGCGCGCAGCGGCGCGAGCGCCCGCGTGATGCAGGACGGCCGCTGTCTGGGCGTCGTGGACCACGCGGCACTGCTCAATGTGGTGGCCGGTGTGCCCGCGGCGAAGGCGGCGGCGTGATGAGTCCCTGCGCTTTCGACGGGCGCACCCTGTCCTGCTCCTCGGCTTCCGGGGTCTTCCGGGCCTCGGTGGCCTGCCGGAACTCCCGGGCCTCCCGGTCCTCGGCGGTCTGCCGTAGCGCCGGCGGCCGTGGGCGGTGGTCGGCATGACCGCCGTCACCACCGGACAGGACGTCACCGCCGTCGCCGGCGGGCGCCGCTTGCTCGAAGGCCGCGGACGCCACCTGGCCATGGCAGCCGGCGTCGTCGTCCTGCTGATCGCCGGAGCCCTTCTGCTCGGCGGCGGCAGCTGGCCCGCGTCCCTCGCCGTCGACCTGTCCGGCCCGCTCGGCCGGGCCAGCGACTGGATCGTCGACAACCGCGACAGCCACCCGGTCTTCCTGTACTTCTTCGGGCACATCAGCAACGCCGTCGTCCTTTCCGTGCGCGCGGTCTATCTGCTGCTGCTCGCCGCCGGATGGGCGGGCGTCACCGCGGCGGCCGGCCTGATCGCCTGGCGGGTGGCCGGTCTGCGGCTCGCGCTGACCGCCGTCGCCGGCTTCGCCGTCTGCGGACTGCTCGGCATGTGGGTGCCGACCATGCAGACCCTCGCCCTGATGGTGGTCGCGGTCCTCGCGTCCGTCGTCGTGGGCGGGCTCATCGGCCTCGCTACCGGGCTGTCGGACCGGACGCACCGGGCGATGCGGCCGGTGCTCGACACCATGCAGGTGCTGCCGGCGTTCGCGTATCTGCTGCCGGTCGTGCTGGTCTTCGGTATCGGCGTGCCCGCGGCCGTCCTGGCGACCGTGGTCTACGCCGCTCCGCCGATGGCGCGTCTCACCGCACTCGGGCTGCGCGGCGCCGACGCCGGCGTGCTGGAAGCGTCCGCCTCGATGGGCGCGACCGGACGGCAGCGGCTGCTGACCGCCCGGCTGCCGCTGGCCCGCAAGGAACTCCTCCTCGGCGTCAACCAGTCGATCATGATGGCGCTGTCGATGGCGGTCATCGCGTCCGTCATCGGCGCCGGCGGCCTCGGTGACCGCGTCTACCAGGCGCTGGCCTCCGTCGACGTCGGTGCCGCGCTCGCTGCCGGCATCCCGATCGTCCTGCTGGCCGTCGTGCTGGACCGTACGACCGCTGCCGCCGGTGCCCGGGTGGGCGCCGCTCCCGACACCTCGGCGCTGCGCGGATGGCGCGGCTGGACGGTGGTCGGCGTTCTGCTGCTCGCCGTCGCCGTGGCCGGGCGGCTTGCGGAGCGGCTGTCCTGGCCGGAGAGCTGGGTCGTCGGTATCGCCGAGCCCGTCAACCGCGCGGTCGACTGGATGACCGCCCATCTGTACTCGGGCGTCCCCGTCGTCGGCGGCACCGCCGACTGGGCCGCGCGCTTCACCGGCTGGGTGCTCGACCCCCTGCGGGACGGTCTCCAGGCGCTGCCCTGGTGGTCCGTACTCCTGCTGGTCGGTGCGCTCGCGCTGCTGATCGGCACCTGGCGCACCGCGCTGACGGCGGTCCTCGCCATGGCCGCCGTCGGCGTCCTCGGCGTGTGGGAGCCCTCCCTCGACACGCTCTCGCAGGTGCTCGCGGCCGTCGCCGTGACCCTGGTGCTGGGCTTCGCCGTCGCGATCGGCGCGGCACGCAGCGCACGGGTGGAGAGGCTGCTGCGGCCGGTGCTGGACGTGTTCCAGACCATGCCGCAGTTCGTCTATCTGATCCCGGTGGTCGCGCTGTTCGGTGTCGGCCGCGCCCCCGCGGCCGCGGCAGCCGTCGTGTACGCCCTGCCGGCCGTCGTCCGCATCACCACGCAGGGGCTGCGGGGTGTCGACCCCGTGGCCATGGAATCCGCCCGCTCGCTGGGCGCGACCGGCTGGCAGCAGCTGCGGCAGGTCCAACTGCCGCTCGCCCGCCCGGCCCTGCTGCTCGCCGTCAACCAGGGCGTCGTGCTGGTCCTCGCCGTCGTCATCATCGGCGGCCTGGTCGGCGGTGGCGCACTCGGCTACGACGTGGTGTTCGGCCTCGCCCAGGGCGACCTGGCGACCGGTCTGGTCGCGGGCGCCGCGATTGTCTGCCTGGGCCTGATGCTCGACCGGGTCACGCAGCCGACCGCCCGCCGCGCCGGAAAGGGGGCCTGACATGGCCACTCGTCTACGCATCACCGCACTGGCCGCGGCGATCGGCCTGGTGGGCATCACCGGCTGCGGCGCGGCCGATATGACCAAGCAGGCGTCGCCGTACGCCGCCGCCCAGGGCGCGAAGACCGTCACGCTCTCCGTCCAGTCGTGGGTGGGTGCCCAGGCCAATGTGGCCGTGGCGTCGTATCTGCTCGAACACGAGCTGGGCTACCGCGTGGACACCGTCCAGGTGGACGAGGTGCCGGCCTGGGACGCGCTCAGCCAGGGCCGGGTCGACGCCATCCTGGAGGACTGGGGCCACCCGGAGCAGGAGGACCGGTACGTCAAGGACAAGAAGACGATCGAGCCGGGCGGCGGTCTCGGCGTCACCGGTCACATCGGCTGGTTCGTCCCGACGTACTTCGCGAAGGCGCACCCCGATGTCACCGACTGGCGGAACCTCGACAAGTACGCCGACCAGCTCCGCACGGCGGAGAGCGGCGGCAAGGGCCAGCTGCTGGACGGATCGCCGTCGTACGTCACCAACGACAAGGCGCTGGTGGAGAACCTGAAGCTGGACTACCAGGTCGTCTTCGCCGGGTCCGAGGCCGCGCAGATCACCCAGATCAAGCAGTTCGCGAAGCAGAAGAAGCCCTTCCTCAGCTACTGGTACAAGCCGCAGTGGCTGTTCGAGAAGGTGCCGATGACCGAGGTGAAGCTGCCCGCGTACAAGGAGGGGTGTGACGCCGACCCGAAGAAGGTGGCCTGCGCCTATCCGCACACGCCGTTGCAGAAGTTCCTCAACAGCACGTTCTCGAAGAAGGGCGGCGAGGCGGCGGACTTCCTGAAGAAGTTCAACTGGACCACCGATCAGCAGAACGATGTGGCGCTGATGATCGCGGAACAGAAGCTGTCGCCGGAGGAAGCGGCCAAGAAGTGGGTCGAGAAGAACGAGGCGACCTGGCGGAAGTGGCTGCCGAAGAAGAAGTGATGTGACGTGGTGACGGCAGGACGGGCCCGCTCCGGCGGGCCCGTCCTGTTGTGTGTCGTGTCGTGGGGCCTGTCTTGGTGCTGCCGCGCCGCCCGTGCCGCCTGCGTGCCGTCGTCGCGTCCGTGTCAGCCCAGGAGCCGGTCCGCGATCCCCCTCACCTTCCGCATCGCCTCCTGCTGAAGCTGCGGGCCGAAGGTGATCCGGGTCGCGCCCAGGCGGCCCAGTTCCGCGAGCGCGGGGCCACCCGGGATCGGTGAGGCATTGATCGGGAGCGCGGTCTCGGCCCGCAGCAGCGGAAGGTGCTCCGGCGGGACGCCCAGCGGATACACGCAGTCCGCGCCGGCCTCCTCGTAGAGCCGGATCCGGCCGATCGCCTCGTCCGGGTCGGCGACGCCCCGCAGGAACGTGTCCATCCGGGCGTTGATGAACAGCGCGCCCCCGGCTGCCGCGCGGACCTCGGCCATCCAGTCGGCGTGCGGCCGCGGGTCCTTCAGCACCCCCGTGACCGGGTCGGAGTCCTCCAGATTGCAGCCGACCGCGCCCGTGTCGAGCACCCGGGCGACGAGTTCCTTCGGCGGCAGACCGTACCCGCCTTCGACGTCGGCGGAGACCGGAACGCTCACCGAGCGGGCGATACGGGTGACGGCGGCGAACATCTCGTCGGCCGGTGTATGCCCGTCCTCATAGCCGAGCGAGGCGGCGACGCCCGCGCTCGGGGTGGCGAGCGCGGGGAAGCCGGCGTCCGCGAAGACGCGGGCGGCGGCCGCGTCCCACGGGCCGGGGAGGACGAGCGGGTCGTCCGCCGCCCGGCCGTGGTGGAGTGCGCGGAAGGCCTCGACGGTCATCTCGGCAGCTCCTCAGTGCTGGTACTGGCCGGGTGTGTAGTGGCCCGGCACGAGCCGGCAGGTCACGCCGAAGCGGTTCCAGGCGTTGATGACGGTGATCGCCGCGATCAGCTGGGCCAGTTCGGTCTCGTCGAACTCCTTCGCCGCCTTCGCGAACACCTCGTCCGGCACGAAACCGTCGGTGATGACCGTCACCGCCTCGGTGAGCTCGATCGCCGCGATCTCCTTCGCCGTGTAGAAGTGCTGCGACTCCTCCCAGGCGCCGAGCTGGATGATCCGCTCCGGCGACTCGCCCGCGGCGAGCGCGTCCTTGGAGTGCATGTCCAGGCAGAAGGCACAGTGGTTGAGCTGCGAGGCACGGATCTTGACGAGCTCCAGGACCACCGGGTCGACGCCCCGACGGGCCGCCGCGTCCAGCGAGACCATCGCCTTGTAGACCTCGGGAGCGAGCTTCGCGAGATCGAGGCGGGGAGCGTGTTCGGGCAGACGCGTGGTGGTCGTTTCACTGTTCATGCCGTCGAATCTAGTCCGGCTGTGGCGCAGGAGTATGGTCCATTTACATGACGGATTCCTGGTCCACTTTCGGCGCCGACCTGCATCTGGAGCTGCGCGGTACGGGCCTGCGCGCGGGCCTGATGGACGCCCTGCGGGAGGCCGTCCGCAGCGGGCGGCTCACCCCCGGGACCCGGCTGCCGTCCTCGCGATCGCTCGCCGCCGATCTGGGCATCGCCCGGAACACGGTCGCCGACGCCTACGTCGAGCTGGTCGCCGAAGGCTGGCTCACCGCCCAGCAGGGCTCGGGGACACGGGTCGCACGGCGGGCGGCGCCCCGGCGGCCCGCCGGGGTGGCGAGAACGCGCCCTGCCAGGCCCACGGCCCGCTACTCCCTGCGGGCGGGCAGCCCCGACCTCGCGTCGTTCCCGCGTGCGGAGTGGCTCAAGGCGGCCCGCCGTGCGATCACCGCCGCACCCCACGAGGCGTTCGGCTACGGCGATCCGCGAGGCCGGATCGAACTGCGGACCGTGCTCGCCGACTACCTGGCCCGGGCGCGTGGAGTCCGCGCCGATCCCGAACGGATCGTCATCTGCTCCGGTTTCGTGCACGGGCTGATGCTGATGGGGAAGGTGCTGCGCGCGCGGCGCGTACGCGAGGTCGCCGTCGAGTCCTACGGCCTCGACCTGCACTGGAACGTGCTGCGCGAGGCGGGGATGCGGACGCCCGCGCTGCCCTGCGACGAACTCGGCGCAGCCACCCCGCAGTTGGAGCGGATGCGGGGAGCGGGCGCGGTGCTGCTGACACCGGCGCACCAGTTCCCGCTCGGGGTACCACTGCATCCCGACCGGCGCGCGGCCGTCGTCGACTGGGCCCGCGCGTCCGGCGGGGTGGTCCTCGAGGACGACTACGACGGTGAGTTCCGCTACGACCGCCAGCCGGTGGGTGCGCTCCAAGGGCTGGATCCCGACCGGGTGGTCTACATGGGCACGGCGAGCAAGTCCCTGGTGCCGGGACTGCGACTGGGCTGGATGGTGCTGCCCGAGGAACTGGTGGGGGAGGTGGCCGAGGGGAAGGGGGCGACCGACTGGATGTGCGGCGTGCTCGACCAGCTGACGCTCGCCGAGTTCATCGCCTCCGGCGCGTACGACCGGCATGTGCGCGGGATGCGGCTGCGCTACCGCAGACGGCGGGACCAGCTGGTGGCCGCGCTGGCCGAGCGTGCTCCGGACATCAGCGTCAGCGGGATCGCGGCGGGACTGCACGCGGTGCTCGAACTCCCGGACGGCACCGAGCCGTCGGTCGTCCAGGCGGCCGGCTGGCAGGGCCTCTCGGTTTCGGGGCTGTCCTCCTTCCGGCACGAGGAGGTGACGTCGGGCAGGGACGCCCTGGTGGTGGGCTACGCGACGCCGCCGGACAGCGCGTGGGCGAACTCGCTGGACGCGCTGTGCAGGGTGCTTCCTTAGGGCTGGGTTCCGGGCAGGGGGCGCCGTACGGGCGCGGGCGGGGTACGGATGCGGTGCGCACGACTGGTTCGGGCTCCCGGGTCGCGTGGACGGGACAGGACCGACGTACCGGGGCGGGGCGCACGACTGGTTCGGGCTCCCGGGCCGGGTGGACGGGACAGGACCGACGTAACGGCGCGGGGCGCACGGCTGGTTCGGGCTCTCGGACCGGTCGCCGTACAGGGCGCGGGGTGCGCCGCGCGTTCAGGCTCCGCGCCCGGGCGGTGACGCCGGCTGTTCCGCCTTCTCGTCGGTTTCCGCCGGGGGCTCGCCGAACCTCGCCAGGGCCAGCGCACCCGCCACCGCCACCGCGAAGCCCAGGATCGCCAGCCATGCGAGCCCTTCCCGCGTGCGGTCGCCCAGCCACACCACACCCACCAGCGCCGGACCGATCGTCTCCCCGATCACCATGCCCGCGGTCGCCGTCGTCACCGAGCCGCGCTGGAGGGCCGATGTCAGCAACAGGAACGCCGTGCCGCCGCCGACCAGCAGGGCGTAGAGGGCGGGATTGGTCAGCACCTCGGGCAGGGCGACGGTGTCGATCAGCCGGACCGAGACCTCGACGACGCCGAAGCCCGACCCGGCACCGAGTCCGAGCACCAGCGCGCGGGAGCGGTCCGGCAGCCGGCCGGCGAGCGCGCCGACGAGCAGGATGAGGACCGCGATGCCCAGCATCGCCCACTTCAGGGTCGTCGATCCGGTGCTCTCGCCCTCCGGACCGGAGGAGAGTCCCAGCATGGCGAGGCCCGCGACGACCACGCCCACCGCGGCCCATTCGGTGCCGCTCAGCCGGACGTGGAGCATCCGGGCCGCGACCACGGCGGTGACCGCGAGGCTCGCGGCGAGCGCCGCCCCCACCGCGTAGATGGGGAGGGAACGCAGGGCCAGGATCTGCAGGACGAAGCCGAGGCCGTCGAGCGCGAGACCGACGACGTACCGCCACTGCCGCAGGGCACGCAGCAGCAGCGCCGGGTCGACACCGGAGCCGGTTCCCGGCTCCGCCGCGCGGGCGGCGACTGCCTGGAAAACGGAGGCCGTGCCGAAGCAGACCGCTGAGGCGAGAGCGCAGATCATCCCAAAGAGCACAAAGTGACTGTAGATGAGGAGGGTTGGTGGACCGGTCGTGGCGACCCGCGAGGCGGCCACTAGTCTGTCCGCGGCCCCCTCCGTGGGGCCGGTGGTACGAGGGTTTTCCAGTGGTACGAGGGTGAACGGGGGCGAGCGTCCGATGGCGCGACGCAGGCTGAGGTCGAGCACGGTGGTGCTCGGTGGCATGGGAGTGCTCGCGGCGACGATCACGTCCTGCGGCTCGGACCCGGACAAGCGGTGTGTCGACCCGGTGACCCAGGAGAAGCTCCCCAGCTACGAGTGCGACGACAGCAACGGCACCGGTCGCTACTACTACGGCGGCAGCTACTCGTCCGGCAAGGCCGAGGGCGGCAGCTTCGACAAGGCGGCGGTCGACCGCGGCGGGTTCGGCTGCTCCGGCTCCGGCGGCGGCTGAACCCCGCCCGTAGCCGCCTCGGCTGCGGCGGCTGAGTCCCGCCCGAAGCTGCCCGCCGGCGGCTGAGTCCCGCCCGAAGCTGCCCGCCGGCGGCTGAGTTCCGCCCGAGGCTGCTCTGCTCCGGCGGTTGCCGAGCCCCGCCCGCAGCCGCCTCGGCTGCGGTGGCCGAGCCCCGCCCCCGTACTCCAGGAAGGCCGCGGAATGCAGCGCCACACGATCGAACCCCGGCCCGGCTGGCAGGAGATCGTCGAGGAACAGGGTCTCGTCTACCCCCTCACCCGCTACCCCGACGGCTCGCTGCGCCCGTACTGGGACGAGAGCGCCTACTACGCGTTCTCCCTCCCCGAGGTCGAGGCGCTGGAGGAGGTCGTCGAGGAACTCCACACCATGTGCCTGGCGGCGGCCGCGCACATCGTCGAGCGTGACCGGTTCGCCGACCTCGGGATCACCGACGCCCGGCTGGCCTCCCTGATAGCCGAGTCCTGGCGCAGGCGCGATGAACTCCCCTCCGTCTACGGCCGGTTCGATCTGCGCTACGACGGCACGGGCCCGGCGAAGATGCTGGAGTACAACGCCGATACGCCCACCTCACTGGTGGAGGCCGCGAGCCCGCAGTGGTTCTGGATGGAGGACCGCTTCCCCGGGGCCGACCAGTGGAACTCGCTCCACGAGCGCCTCGTCGACGCCTGGAAGCGCCAGGCCCCGCTTCTGCCGCCCGGCCCGCTGCACTTCGTCCACTCCGACGGGGACGAGCTCGGCGAGGACCTGATGACCGTGGCGTATCTGCGCGAGACGGCTGAGCAGGCGGGGCTCGCCACCGAGGCGCTGTCCGTCGAACAGATCGGCTGGGACCGGCTGTCCGGCCGCTTCGTGGACGACCGGCTGCGCTTCATCCGCTCCTGCTTCAAGCTCTATCCCTGGGAGTGGCTGACCACCGACCGCTTCGGGCCCCAGGTCCTCGCGACCCTCGACAACGGCGGCGGCACCGGCACCACCTGCTGGATAGAGCCCGCCTGGAAGATGCTTCTGTCGAACAAGGCGCTGCTCGCGATCCTCTGGGAGCTGTATCCCGGCCACCCGAACCTGCTGGCCGCCCATCTCGACGGCCCGCGCGAACTCGCGGACAGCCGCGGCTATGTCGCCAAGCCGCTGCTCGGCCGCGAGGGCGCGGGCGTCACGATCCACGAATCCGGCCTGGCTCCCGTCGTGCGCGACGAGCCGTGCTGCTACCAGGAGTTGGCCCCGCTGCCCTCCTTCGACGGCAACCGAGTGGTGCTCGGTGCCTGGGTCGTCGAGGGCGAGGCGGCGGGGCTCGGGATCCGGGAGTCCGCGGGGCTGGTCACGGACGAATACGCCCGCTTCCTTCCCCATGTGATCCTCTGACCCGGCGGGTCAGGCGCTCAGCACGGCCCGCAGCTGGTCGAGGCCCCAGTCCAGGTCCTCTTTGCTGATCACCAGGGGCGGGGCGATGCGGATGGTGGAGCCGTGGGTGTCCTTGACCAGCACCCCGCGGTCCATCAGCTTCTCGGAGATCTCCCGGCCGGTGCCGTGGGCGGGGACGATGTCGACGCCCGCCCACAGTCCGCGTCCGCGGACGGCCTCCACCGCTCCGGAGCCCGTCAACAGGCCCAGCTCGTGGTGGAGATGATCGCCCAGCTCGGTGGCGCGCTGCTGGTACTCGCCGGTGCGCAGCATCGCGATCACCTCCAGGGCCACCGCGCACGCCAGCGGGTTGCCGCCGAACGTGGAGCCGTGCTCCCCGGGCCGGTACACGCCGAGGACGTCACGGGAGGACACGACCGCGGACACCGGCACCACACCGCCGCCCAGCGCCTTGCCGAGGACGTACATGTCCGGCACGACGCCCTCGTGCTCACAGGCGAAGGTCTTGCCGGTGCGGCCCAGGCCGGACTGGATCTCGTCGGCGATGAACAGGACGTTCCGCTCGGTGGTGAGCCGGCGGACACCGGCGAGGTAGCCGGGCGGCGGCACGAGCACGCCCGCCTCGCCCTGGATCGGCTCGAGCAGCACGGCCACGGTGTTGTCGGTGAGCGCCGCTTCCATCGCGGCGAGGTCGCCGTAGGGAACGATCTCGAAGCCGGGGGTGTACGGACCGAAGTCGGCCCGGGCCTCCGGGTCGGTCGAGAAACTGATCACCGTCGTCGTACGGCCGTGGAAGTTGTCGGCCGCGACGACGATCTTCGCCGTGTTGTCCGGCACGCCCTTGACCCGGTAGCCCCACTTGCGGGCGGTCTTCACGGCGGTCTCCACCGCCTCGGCGCCGGTGTTCATCGGCAGCACCATCTCCATGCCGCACAGCTCCGTGAGCTGTGTGCAGAAGTCGGCGAACCGGTCGTGGTGGAAGGCGCGCGAGGTGAGGGTGACCCTCTCCAGCTGCGCCTTGGCCGCGTCGATCAGACGTCGGTTTCCGTGGCCGAAATTGAGCGCCGAATACCCGGCGAGCATGTCGAGATAACGGCGTCCCTCGACATCGGTCATCCACGCGCCGTCCGCCGAGGCGACGACGAGGGGAAGCGGGTGGTAGTTGTGCGCGCTGTGCGCCTCGGCGGAGGCAATGGCACTCATCGATACAGACACGGGATCTCCGTTCGGGTAGAGACAAGGCGTCCGGCCGGCACGGGGTGCGGGCTGGCGGCCGGAGGGGCCGGGGGACCGACAGCGGTTGTTGTCCAGTGGTTGTTTTTCCGTGGGCGTCCGCGTGATGCCCCTGTTTCTATCGTCGCTCGCATCATGGACGAAGAAACCTTGCTGTGGCGAGCGAGCATTAAGGTTGGTGGTACGCACGGCGACTGGCGAGCGGGGAACCGACCCCGAGGGAGTCGTGCGCGCAGGAGCAGACGAGGTGCCGCCCGCCTGGGTACCCCGGCGACCCATTCCCCAGTGGGTGCCGCCCGCCCCTGCCTCCGGTGGGGGAGCCCGAGTCGCACCCCGGGACACCCAGTGACCCCGGAGGAAACCATGACCCTGCCCCACCCCGCACTCTCCGCCACCGACCCGGAACTCGCCGCGCTCGTCGGAGCGGAGGAGCAGCTCCAGGCCGAAACCCTGCGCCTCATCCCCAGTGAGAACTACGTCTCCGCCGCCGTGCTGGAGGCCTCGGGCACGGTGCTCCAGAACAAGTACAGCGAGGGCTACGCCGGCCGCCGCTACTACGAGGGCCAGCAGGTCATCGACCAGGTCGAGCGCCTCGCCGTCGCCCGCGCCAAGGCCCTCTTCGGCGTCGAACACGCCAACGTCCAGCCCTACTCCGGCTCCCCGGCCAACCTCGCGGTCTACCTCGCCTTCGCGGACCCCGGGGACACCGTGATGGGCATGGCCCTGCCGATGGGCGGCCACCTCACCCACGGCTGGGGCGTCTCCGCGACCGGGAAGTGGTTCCGCGGTGTGCAGTACGGCGTACGCCAGGACACCGGCCTCATCGACTTCGACGAGGTGCGCGAACTCGCCCTGAAGGAACGCCCGAAGATCATCTTCTGTGGTGGTACCGCCCTGCCCCGCACGATCGACTTCCCGGCCTTCGCGGAGATCGCCCGCGAGTGCGGCGCCGTCCTGGTCGCCGATGTCGCCCATATCGCCGGCCTCATCGCGGGCGGCGCGCACCCCTCACCCGTGCCGCACGCCGACGTGATCTCCACGACCACCCACAAGACCCTGCGCGGGCCCCGCGGCGCCATGCTGATGTCCCGCGAGGAGCACGCCAAGGCCCTGGACAAGGCGGTCTTCCCCGGTCTCCAGGGCGGCCCGCACAACCAGACCACCGCCGCCATCGCCGTCGCCCTCCACGAGGCGTCCCAGCCCTCCTTCCGCACCTACGCGCAGTCCGTCGTCGCCAACGCCCGGGCACTCGCCGAAGCCCTGCTCGACCGCGGCTTCGACCTTGTCTCCGGCGGCACCGACAACCATCTGATCCTGATGGACCTCACGCCCAAGGAGGTGCCCGGCAAGGTGGCCGCCAAGGCCCTCGACCGGGCCGGGATCGTCGTCAACTACAACACCGTGCCGTACGACCCGAGGAAGCCGTTCGACCCCTCCGGCATCCGCATCGGCACCCCGTCCCTCACCTCGCGCGGTCTCGGCACCGAGCACATGGCGGCCGTCGCCGACTGGATCGACCGGGGCGTGACCGCGGCCGGCAAGGAGGACGAGCAAGCGCTGGCCACGATCCGCTCCGAGGTCGCCGAGCTGATGTCCGCCCACCCCGCACCCGGTCTGGCGGGCTGAGTCCGGCCCCGCGCCGACCTCATCGGCCGCGATGATCCCGTCAGCCGTCCAGTAGTTGCTGCCGCGGTCCGGTCTCCCGCGTCCCGTCGCCCCGCCCGAACGGCGGGCGCCGGAGGCGGGAGACCACCGGACGCAGGACCAGCGCCAGCACCGCTCCGCCCACGAGCCCCGGTATCGCCCACCACCAGCCTTCGGTGCCGTCCGAGGTGCGCGCGGCCGCGGTCGGCGCCGCCGCCGACCCGGCGCCTGCCGCTTCCTCCGCGGGCTCCTCCGCGGGCCCCGGCGCCGGCTGCTGTTCCCCGTCCCGGGCCGGCGGGAACTGGGCCACTCCCGCCCCGCCGTTCTTCTCGCCCATCAGGCCCAGCTTCGTGAACAGGGCGGTCAGTTCGGCCGGTTGCCGTGCCTGGTGCCAGTACCCCTGGCGCGTCTCCAGGTTCGTCGCCGTATGGATCCAGACCAGGCCCGCCCGGTCGCCCGGATAGACCTGGTCCACCCGCCACGGCTGCACGTCGTGGATCATCCAGGTCACAGTGATCTGCCGGGTCCCGAGCGCCATGTCCAGCGACGGCGGCCGGTCCGTCTGCCCCTTGGTCGGCCCCTCGCCCAGCAGCTTCAGCAGGCTGCCGTACTCCGCGTTGCTGCTGTAGAGCGAGGCGGTCTCGCCGCTCTCGGGCGAGGTGACCAGCACGCTCGTCGGGCCGCCGGCCACCGCGCTCGGAGCGAAGACCCAGCTCAGCGCCAGCACCGTCGCCAGCGCGGCAAGTCGTCGTAGCAGTCGCATACTTCCCCCAGCGACACCGGATACGGCCCCTCCGCACCGTGTCACCTCTGGTACACCGCCCGGCCCCGCCAGGTTCCCGTTCGCGGCCGGCCACTTTTCCCGGACACCCGGACCCCGGACACCCGGACCCCGGACCCTGGACCCCGGACCCCCGGACCCCGGACCCCCGGACCCCGGACCCCGGACCCTGGACCCCGGACCCCCGACCCCGGACACCCGGAACCCCGCGCCCCCGGCACCCAGGGGCCTCCGCGGCAGCCGGCCCACGCCGGCCCGGCCCGCCCAGGGCGCACCGGCCCCAACCCGCCCCGACTCTGACCGCTACCCCGACCCGGAAGGCTCCCGCGGCTCCGCCGACTCCCACGCCCAGGCCACCGACTCCGCGATCTCCTTCGCCCGTGCCAGTGCCGCCACGCCCTCCAGCCGCAGCGTCGTCCGCCCGCCCGCGGACGTCCACAGCAGCGTCGGCCCCGCCGTCCGCTCGGCCTGTGTCCACTGCTCGCCGCGTGCGTCGGTCATCCCGAACCGCAGCAGATGCGACTCCTCGAACCACAGCCCCGTGCCGTCGGCCAGCGTCACCCACTCGGGCATCAGCCGCGCCTGCTTGGCATAACCGAGGTCCAGCGCCGCCGGGAACTGATCCAGCCGGACCGTCCGCCCCCGCTCCCTCCAGCACATCGAGATCACCGAGCGGCCCGCCGGCCCCGCCACGACCGAGACGGCGTCCGGTGTGCCCAGCCCGGGCGGCACCAGCGCCCGGAAACCCGCCCGCCGCTCGGCCTCGGCCTGCGGCACGGCCTCGGCGCACCACGGCGGCTGCGCGTCCCCCAGCGGCGGTGCCGACGGGTCGTACCGCACGTCCACCCCGCCGAAGCCGAACCAGTCCGCGACCGCCGCCCGCACCGGTGGCGTGAGCACCAGGACCACCAGCACCCCGGAGAGCACCACGGTCAGCGCGCGCCACCGGCGGTGTGTCCAGCCGCGCAGCCGCGTCCCGAGGCCGGCGGGAGCGGGCGTCGGCACCGCCTCGGCGAGGAGCTGCGCCAGCACCCGCTCCGCCATCGTCTCGCCGGACACGTCAGGGACCCGGATCCCGCGACCGGCCTCGCGCAGCTCCTCCGCCAGGGACTCCCGCTCCGCCTCCCGGCCGCCGCCCGCTCTCCCGCGCCCGTCCTCACTCATGCTCCTCACCTCCCTTCCCGCCGATGAGCTTCCCGAGCCTGGCCAGCGCCCGGTTCAGCCGGGACTTCACCGTCCCCCGCGGCCAGCCCAGTGCCTGAGCCGTCTCCGCCTCGTCCATCTCCAGCAGATAGCGGCAGACCACGACCTGGCGCTGCTGTTCGCCCAGCTCGTCCAGCGCCGCCAGCAGCAGCGAGCGCCGCTCGTCCGCCACGGCCGCCAGCGCCGGGTCGGCCGACTCCGGTATCAGCGGTTCGGAACCCAGCAGCAGCGCCTCGCGCCCGGCGAGCGCCCGCAGCCGGACCGCGGTGCGCACGGTGTTCCTGGTCTCATTGACCACGATCCGCAGCAGCCACGGCCGGAACGCGGCGCCGTCCCGGAACCGCCCCAGCGCCTGGTACGCCTTGAGGAAGGCGCTCTGCACCACGTCCTCGGCGTCCGCGCCCGCGCCGAAGGCCACGGCGGCCCGGAGCGCGACCGCCGTGTGGGCGCGCACCAGCTCCGCGTACGCCTCCGGCTCTCCGGCGCGCACCCGCGCGATCACGGCCCCCTCGTCAACGACGATGCGGCCCCCCTCCAGGGTCCCCTCCCGCGTCCTCACACCTTTCATACACCGGCGGGCGGAGTTCGGTTCCGCACCTGAGAGAATGATGAACATGGCCTCACCCCGACCTCGCGCGCTCTCCGGCATTCAGCCGACCGCCGGTTCGTTCCACCTCGGGAACTACCTGGGAGCGATCCGCCAGTACGTGGCGCTGCAAGAGACCCACGACGCGTTCTACATGGTCGTCGACCTGCACGCGATCACCGTGCCGCAGGACCCGGCCGAGCTGCGGGCGAACACCCGCCTCGCCGCGGCCCAGCTGCTCGCCGCCGGTCTCGACCCCGAGCGCTGCACCCTGTTCATCCAGAGCCACGTGCCCGAGCACGCCCAGCTCGGCTGGATCATGAACTGCCTGACCGGCTTCGGTGAGGCCTCCCGGATGACGCAGTTCAAGGACAAGTCCGCCAAGCAGGGCGCCGACCGCGCCACCGTCGGCCTGTTCACGTACCCGATCCTCCAGGTCGCGGACATCCTGCTGTACCAGGCGGACGCCGTCCCGGTCGGCGAGGACCAGCGCCAGCACATCGAGCTCACCCGTGACCTCGCCGAGCGCTTCAACGGCCGCTTCGGCCAGACGTTCACCGTTCCGGCTCCGCACATCGTCAAGGAGGTCGCGAAGATCTACGACCTCCAGGACCCGACGATCAAGATGAGCAAGTCGGCGTCCACGCCCAAGGGCCTGATCAACCTGCTCGACGAGCCGAAGGCGACCGCCAAGAAGGTCCGCAGCGCGGTCACGGACACCGACACGGTGATCCGTTTCGACAGCGTGGAGAAGCCCGGCGTCAGCAATCTCCTCACCATCTACTCCACGCTCACCGGCACGACGGTGAGCGAGCTGGAGCAGAAGTACGAGGGCAAGGGGTACGGAGCGCTCAAGACCGACCTCGCCGACGTGATGGTGGAGTTCGTCACTCCGTTCCGCACCCGGACCCAGGAATATCTGGACGACCCCGAGACGCTGGACTCGATCCTGGCCAAGGGTGCGGAGAAGGCGCGGGCCGTGGCAGCAGAGACGCTGGCCGCGGCATTCGACCGGGTGGGCTTCCTGCCCGCGAAGCACTGAGACCGCCTCCCGCCACCGGCCGTCCGGTGGCGGGACCTCGTGCCCGTGGCCGAGTGTGTCCAAGGCCTCTGGCCACACATGCGGTGGAGGCGCCACACTGGCGAGTGCGGACACAAACGACAACTGAGACGACATGTGAGGAGAACGACGTGGGGACCGTAACGCTCGGCGTTTCGATCGCGGTCCCGGAGCCTTACGGCAGCCTGCTCCAGGAGCTGCGCGCGGGCTTCGGGGATCCCGCCGCGCACGGCATTCCCACGCACGTCACCCTGCTGCCGCCCACCGAGGCCGACCCGGCGACCCTGCCGGCGATCGAGGCGCACCTCACCGAGGTCGCGACGGCGAGCAGGCCGTTCCCGATGCGGCTGTCCGGCACGGGCACGTTCCGGCCGCTCTCGCCCGTCGTCTTCGTCCAGATCGCCGAGGGCGCCGCGGCCTGCTCCTGGCTCCAGAAGCGGGTGCGGGACGCCTCCGGTCCGCTGGTGCGCGAGCTCCAGTTCCCGTACCACCCGCACGTCACCGTCGCGCACGGCATCGCGGAAGAGGCGATGGACCGGGCGTACGCGGAGCTGGCCGACTTCGAGGCCGCCTGGACCTGTGCCTCCTTCGCGCTGTACGAGCAGGGCCAGGACGGCGTGTGGCGCAAGCTCCACGAGTACGCCTTCGGGGGCGGCATCGCCTCCGTGCCCGCCCAGTGCGCTCCGGTGGACGAGCCGGCGACGGCTCCCTCGGCCGCCACGTCCTGACCCGGCCGCCCCGCCGTTCCGCCCTGACGAAGCCCCGCAGGCGCTCCGCTCACAGCGGCAGTCGGCGGAACAGCGGGCGCGGCACATGCCGCAGCGCCGACATCACCAGCCGCAGAGCTCCGGGCACCCACACCGTCTCCGCCCTGCGCCGCAGCCCCTGCTCGACGGCCAGCGCGACGGCCTCGGGCGTGGTGGCCAGCGGCGCCTCGGGCAGGCCGGCCGTCATCCTCGTCCTGACGAAGCCCGGGCGTACGGCCATCACATGGACCCCGGTCCCGTACATCGCGTCCCCCAGTCCCTGGGTGAAGACGTCCAGGCCGGCCTTGCTGGAGCCGTAGATGAAGTTGGCGCGGCGGGCCCGCTCGCCGGCCACCGAGGAGAGGACCACCAGGGAGCCGTGCCCCTGGTTCTGCAGCGCGGCCGCGCACACGAGTCCGGCCGAGACGGCGCCCGTGTAGTTGGTCTGCGCGACCCGGACCGCCGCCGGCGGGTCGGCCTCGTCGTTCGCCTGGTCGCCGAGGACGCCGAAGGCGAGCAGCACCATGTCGATGTCGCCCTCCGCGAAGACCTTGCCCAGCACCTGTTCGTGCAGGGCGGGGTCGAGGGCGTCGAAGGCGACGGTGCGGACGTCGGCGCCGAGCCGGCGCAGTCCGTCCGCGGCGGCTTCGAGGTCGGGGGAGGGGCGGCCCGCCAGCCAGACCGTACGGGTGCGCCGGGCGATCAGCCGGCGGGCCACGGCCTGGCCGATCTCCGAGGTGCCGCCGAGGACGAGCAGGGACTGCGGTGCGCCGAAGGCGTCCTTCATGAGCAGTGCTCCTTACGAGCGGTGGAGAGCCCCGGCTGGTGGACCGGGGGCGGGAGTCGGGGGGCGAGGCGGAGCCGGGCCGGGGGCGGGGGCAGGGTCAGAGCGTGAGGCGGCGTGAGAGGTCGGAGGCGAACACGCCGTGGGGGTCCAGCCGAGCGCGCAGCGCGCGGAAGTCGGCCAGCCGCGGGTACATGCCGGCCAGCAGCTCCGGCCGCAGCCGGGAGTCCTTGGCGAGATAGACCCGTCCGCCCGCCCCGGCGACCTCGTCGTCGAGTTCGTCCAGGAAGGCGCCGAGGCCGGGCAGATCCGCGGGGATGTCGAGCGCGAGCGTCCAGCCGGCCATCGGGAAGGACAGCCACCCGGCGTCCCCCTCGCCGAACCGTTTGAGCACCGCGAGGAACGAGGGGCAGCCGCGCCGTGCGATCCGCCGCACAATCCGGCGCAGCGTCTCCTCCTGCCCGTGCCCGAGCACGAACTGGTACTGCACGAATCCGCCGCGGCCGTAGATCCGGTTCCAGTGCGGTACGCCGTCCAGCGGATGGAAGAAGGAGGAGAGCTTCTGCAGCTCACCGAGGCGGAGCCGGGGCGCCCTGCGGAACCAGAGCTCGTTGAAGAGGCCGACCGTGGCGCGGGTGAGCAGGCCGGGCGGTACGAAGCGGGGCGGGCCGGGCAGCCGTCCGGGGCGGAACGCGAGCGGTGCGCGGCGGGCGCGTGCGGGCAATGCGTCCAGCGGGGCGTGCTCGCCGCGGGTGAGCACGGAGCGTCCCAGTGCCCGGCCGCGGGCGAGCAGGTCGATCCAGGCGACCGAGTAGCGGTAGCGGTGGTCGGTGGCGGTGAGCCGGGCCATCAAGTCGTCCAGATCGGCGGCCCGTTCGGTGTCGACGGACATCAGCGACGTCTCGACGGGGTGCAGCCGGAGGGTCGCCGAGAGGATCACCCCCGTCAGGCCCATACCGCCCGCGGTCGCGTCGAAGAGTTCGGTGCCGGGCCGCACCGTGTGGACCGCGCCGTCCGCGGTGAGCAGGTCCGCCGCGTCGACATGGCGGGCGAAGGAGCCGCTGACGTGGTGGTTCTTGCCGTGGATATCGGCGCCGATCGCTCCGCCGACCGTGACCTGCCGGGTCCCCGGCGTCACCGGTACGAACCAGCCGAGCGGCAGCAGCACCTCCATCAGCCGGTGCAGGCTCACCCCCGCGTCGCACACCACGACACCCGTGTCGGCGTCGACGGAGCGGATGCGGTCCAGGGCGGTCATGTCGAGGACCGAGCCGCCCGCGTTCTGCGCCGCGTCGCCGTACGCCCTGCCGAGCCCGCGGGCGATCCCGCCGCGGGTGCCCCAGTCCCGTACGGCCGCGGCGGCCTCGTCGGCGGTGCGTGGCCGCAGCACGAACGCGGTCGTCGGGGCCGTACGCCCCCAGCCGGTGACGGACACGAAGGTGCCACCGGGACCGGCGGCGGAAGGACGGGTGTCGGCAGCCATACCCCGGACCGTATAGCCGTAAATGCCCTGTTTTCCGCAGACCTAACGGACGCGCCGAAATGGGTGATTAAACGAGTGTCATCAAAGATGAGCGTGAAACTCGGCCGGTCGCCGAGAAGAGTCCCCCCTGGCTCAGGAGAAGGGGTGGCGAATGAGATACGTCGACTGCGCGGCCGCCGACCGAAGGCTGTTGGCAGCGATGCGCGCGTACGGGGGACGACCGGGCGTCGCGGTCGCCGTACGCGCGCTCTCCCTCGCCGGGGAGCACGCCGCGCTGTGGCTCGCCGCCGGTCTCACCGGCGCGGCGGCCGACCCGGAACGGCGCGGGCGCTGGCTGCGCGCCACGGCCGTGGTCGGCGGGGCCCACCTGGCGAGCATGGGCGTCAAACACGTCGTCCGCAGGCCCCGCCCCGAACTCCCCTCGCACCGCCCCCTCGTGCACACCCTGGGCCGGCACTCCTTCCCCAGCTCGCACGCCGCGTCGGCCGCGGCCGCCGCCGTGGCCTTCGGCGCACTGCTCCCCGCGGCCCGCCGGCTGGCGCCACCGCTGGCCGCCGCGATGTGCGTCTCGCGCCTGGTCGCCGGGGTCCACTACCCGACGGACATCGCGGCGGGCGCGGTACTCGGCGGGCTGGCCGCGCGCGCCGGGGCCCGGTGGGCGGGCGGCGCCGTGTCGCCCGGCTTCACGGGGGCCCGCGCCGCCGGACGTCCGAGGGGCCGGTGCCATGTCTGAGCCCGGTACCGCGCTGCTGGAGCGGCCCCGGAAACCGTCGCCGCCGCGGGCCGTGAGCCTGCCGGTCGGACTGCTCAGGACCGCCCGGCCCCGGCAGTGGATCAAGAACGTGCTCGTGGTGGCCGCGCCCGCCGCCGCCGGTGAACTGGACTCCCCGCACGCGGCCGGACAACTGGCCGTCGTCTTCGTCCTGTTCACCGCCGCCGCGGCAGCGGTCTATCTGATCAACGACGCCCGGGACGCGGACGCCGACCGTGCCCATCCGGTGAAGTGCCGCCGCCCCGTCGCGGCGGGCGAGGTCCCGGTGCCCGTCGCGTACACCGTGGGCGCCGTGCTCGCCGGCACCGCCGTCGGCGGAGCCGCTGCCCTGTGCACCCCCATGACCGGCGCCCTGCTGACCGCGTATCTCTCGATGCAACTCGCCTACTGCATCTGGCTCAAGCACGTGCTCGTCGTCGACCTGGCCGTCGTCACCACCGGGTTCCTGATGCGCGCGATGATCGGCGGGGTCGCGCTCGGCATCCCGCTCTCGCGCTGGTTCCTGATCACCACCGGCTTCGGCGCCCTGTTCATGGTCGCGGCGAAGCGCTACTCCGAAGCCGTGCAGCTGGCCGACAGCAAGGGCGCGACCCGGGCGCTGCTCACCGAGTACACGACCGGCTATCTGCGCTTCGTCTGGCAGCTCGCCGCCGGTGTCGCCGTCCTCGCCTACTGCCTGTGGGCCCTGGAGAGCGGCGGTGTGGCCGCTTCGGCGCTGCTGCCCTGGCGGCAGCTGTCGATGATCGCCTTCATCATGGCGGTGCTGCGGTACGCGGTCTTCGCCGACCGCGGCACGGCCGGCGCACCCGAGGACGTGGTGCTGCGGGACCGGCCGCTGGCCGTCATCGGCCTGGTGTGGGCCGCGATGTACGGACTGGCGGTCGCCGACCTGTGAAACGCGTCCCCTGGCCGGAGGCGGCCTCGTTCATCCTCGTCGGAGGGGGTGCGTACGCGGCCGACGTGGCGCTCTTCACCCTGCTGCGCGGCCCCGGCGACTGGGGACCCCTGACCGCGAAGTCGGTCTCGTTCCTCGCCGGCTGCACGGTCGCCTACCTCGGCAACGCCTTCGGGACCTACCGGCGCCGGAGCCTGCGCCTGCGGGAGTACGCCGCATTCTTCGGCGTCAATGTCGCCGGCGCGGTCGTCCAACTGCTCTGCCTCGCGGTCTCGCACCACGGCCTCGGTCTGACCTCGGCGCGCGCGGACCTCGTCTCCGGGCTCGGTGTCGGGATGGTCCTGGCCACCTGCCTGCGATTCTGGGGGGCCCGGACGCTGGTGTTCCGCGTGGAGGGTAGGCGTACGCCATGGACTGGCTGACCAAGCTCCCCGTCATCGGGCCCCTGATGGCCCGGCTGATGCAGACCCACGCCTGGCGCTCGTACGAGACGCTCGACCGGGTGCACTGGGCCCGGCTGGCCGCCGCGATCACCTTCATCAGCTTTCTGGCCCTCTTCCCGCTGATCACCGTGGCCGCGGCGATCGGTGCCGCCCTGCTCAGCAAGGAGCAGCTGGGCAAGCTGGAGGACAAGATCGGTGACCAGGTCCCCGGCATCTCCGACCAGCTCGACATCAACGCGCTGGTCGACAACGCGGGCACGGTCGGACTGGTCGCGGGCGCGCTGCTGCTGCTCACCGGTATCGGCTGGGTCGGCTCGCTGCGGGACTGTCTGCGGGCCGTGTGGGAGGTGGACGACGAGGACGACGACAACCCCGTCGTCCGCAAGGTCAAGGACGGCGTCGTGCTCCTCGGCCTCGGCGCGACCGCCCTCGCCTCCTTCGCCGCGTCGGCGCTCGGGTCCACGACCGTCGGCTGGACGGCGAAGCAGATCGGTATCGAGGACGGCGGCGCCGAGGGCGTGCTGCTTCAGGTCGCCGCCATCGCCATCGCCGGCGTCGCCAACTTCCTGCTGCTGCTCTACCTGCTGACGCTGCTTCCGGGAGTGCACCCTCCGCGCCGTCGCCTGGTGGTCGCCGGGCTCATCGGCGCGATCGGCTTCGAACTGCTGAAGCTGCTGCTCAGCGGCTACATCCAGGGTGTCGCGTCGAGGAGTATGTACGGCGCCTTCGGCGTCCCCATCGCCCTGCTGCTGTGGATCAACTTCTCGGCGAAGCTGCTCCTGTTCTGCGCCGCGTGGACCGCGACGCCGAGCAAGGAGCAGTCACCTGCCGCAGAGTCGTCCTCCTCAGAGGGTCCCGGCGGCGCCGCTACCGACGGCGCAGCGGCCACTGGCGGTTGACCAGGAAGACCCCCGCCGCCAGCACCACGAGCAGACCGCCGACCACGGCGAGGGCCGTACCGACGCCGCCGGAGCCCTCGTCCGCAGCGGCGGAGGCCTTCGCGGGTGCGCCGTTGCTCGCGGGCTCGACCTGGGGGGAGTCCTCGGGGGCGGCGGACCTCGGCGGGACCAGTTCACCGACGGGCCGGACCTTCCCGGCCGCCGCGAAGCCCCAGTCGAGCAGCCGTCCGGCCTCCTTGTAGACGGCCTGGCTCTCCTCGGAGTCCGGGTTCATGACGGTGACGAGCAGCACCTTGCCGTTGCGCTCGGCGACACCGGTGAACGTGGCACCGGCGTGCGTGGTGTTGCCGTTCTTGACCCCCGCCATGCCCTGGTACGGGGAGACCCCGGACTCGCCGGTGAGCAGCCGGTTGGTGTTCTGGATCTCGAAGTAGTCGCGCTTGCCCGCCGTGACCCCGCCGGGGAACTTGGCGCGTGCCGTGGAGCAGTACTCGCGGAAGTCCTTCTTCTGCATCCCGCTGCGGGCGATGAGCGTGAGGTCGTACGCGGACGAGACCTGGCCCTCGGCGTCGTAGCCGTCGGGCGAGACGACGTGGGTGTCGAGCGCCTGGAGCTCGTCGGCGTGCGCCTGCATGTCCTCGACGGTCTTGGGGACACCGCCGTTCATCGCGGACAGGACGTGCACCGCGTCGTTGCCGGAGCGCAGGAAGACGCCGAGCCACAGGTCGTGCACCGTGTACGCGTGCTCCTCCTTGACCCCGACGAGGCTGCTGCCCTCGCCGACGTCCGCGAGCTCGGCCTGGGTGACCTTGTGCGCCTCGGTCTTGGGGAGCTTCGGCAGCACGGTGTCGGCGAAGAGCATCTTGAGCGTGGACGCCGGGGGCAGCCGCCAGTGCGCGTTGTGCGAGGCGAGGACGTCGCCGCTCTCCGCGTCCGCGACGATCCAGGACCGGCCGGTGACCTCGTTCGGCAGCACGGGTGCGCCCGGTCCGAGGCTGACCTGGGTGCCCGCCCTGCCGAGCTGCGGGCCGCCGACGGTCGACATGGAGGCCGGCGGATTCGGCTGCTTCCTGGTGGCCTTGCCGTCGGTGGTGCCGGCCGAGGCGGGCACGGCGAGGAGCACGGGCAGCAACGAGGCGGCGGTGACCGTCAGCGCGGTCTTCTTCAGAGCGGACACAGACGAGAACGTACAGGGAGCTACAGAAAATATGCTTATCGTCCCGGAGGCGCGCCGGGAAGACCGCCAGGACAGCCCACCCCGGAGAACCCGGCCGGACCACGCCCGCGATACTGGGTGCATGAAGCTCAGCCGCCCCGTCTCCTGGTTCCTGCTCGCTTTCGGGGTGTGGAGCTGGTTCATCTGGGTCACCTTCGTCAAAAACCTGTGGGCGGACGGCAGCGGTCTCGCCTTCGACGACGCGGGTGACCCGACGGCTTACTTCTGGGTGCATCTGCTGCTCGCCTTGACGTCCTTGCTTCTGGGGACGGTCGTCGGAGTGATCGGGTTGCGTGCGGTCCGCGCTTTGCGGCGCGAGGCACACAAGGGATAGAGGAGCAGTCCGTGGTCGTGGTCTTCGTGCTGGTGGCGATCGCGGTGATCGCCCTGCTCGCGGGCGTGCACCGCTATGTGTGGAGCAGGCTCGTGCGCGACACGACCGCGGGCCGGGGCCGTGCACGCCGCATCGGCACCGTTGTGATGTGGGTGCTCCCGCTGCTGTCCCTGGGCGCGCTGATGTCCGGGCGCGCCGGGGCGCCGCTGTGGCTGGAGAGCGTCCTCGCGTGGCCGGGCTATCTGTGGCTGGCGGTGCTGCTGTACCTGGTGCTGGCGCTGCTGGTGGGCGAGGTCGTACGGGCCGTGTGGCTGCGCCGGGGCTCGCCGTCGCCGGCGGAGCCGGCCGTGGCCGCGCCCGAGCCGTCGCTGCACACCGTTCCCGCGGGCGCCGCCGACGCGCCGGCACCGGAGTCCGGTACCGCCGCGCCGAACGGCCCCGCGGCCGAGACGCCCGCAGCGCAGTCCACGAGCTCCGCGGACGAGCCCACCGGGCCCGCGCAACGGCAGGTCTCCCGGCGACTGTTCGTCTCGCGGGTCGTGGGCGGTGGAGCCGCCGCGGCCGCTCTCGGGACCGTCGGTTACGGGACGTACGGAGTACTGCGCGGCCCGCGGGTCACCCGGGTGACCGTGCCGCTGGCCAAGCTGCCCCGCGGTGTCCACGGCTTCAGGATCGCCGTCGTCAGCGACATCCACCTCGGACCCGTCCTCGGACGGGCCCACACGCAGCGCATCGTCGACACCATCAACCGCACGTCACCCGATCTGGTCGCCGTCGTCGGCGACCTGGTGGACGGCAGCGTGGCCGACCTCGGCCCCGCCGCCGAACCGCTCGCGCAGCTCAAGGCCCGGCACGGCTCCTTCTTCGTGACCGGCAACCACGAGTACTTCTCCGGCGCCGGCGAATGGGTCGACCACGTCCGTGAACTTGGGCTGCGCCCCCTGGAGAACCAGCGCGTCGAGATCGCGGGCTTCGACCTCGCCGGGGTCAACGACGTCGCGGGCGAGAGCGAGGGCGACGGGCCGGACTTCGGCAAGGCGCTCGGCGACCGGGACCGCAGCCGCGCGTCCGTCCTCCTCGCGCACCAGCCGGTGGTCATCCACGACGCCGTCGAGCACGGCGTCGACCTCCAGCTCTCCGGCCACACCCACGGCGGTCAGCTGTGGCCCGGCAACTACCTGGCCGAGCTCGCCAATCCGACCGTCGCCGGGCTGGAGCGCTACGGCGACACGCAGCTGTACGTGACCCGGGGCGCGGGTGCCTGGGGCCCGCCGGTGCGGGTCGGGGCGCCCTCCGACATCACGGTCGTCCAGCTCGCGTCCCGGCAGGCGTAGCCTCCGGCTCAGCCGGCCCCGGCGCCCTGACCGGGTGCGCTGTCCCGGCCCGCTCCCGTCTCCTTCACGCCGACGTCCTTCGTCCCCGCCCCGGTGTACGGCTCCACCGCCGAGCTGGGCGCGGGCGTGGCCGCCCCTGTCGCCGCCGGGAGTTCGACGTTCACCGTCAGCCCCTCGCCCGGCGCGGTCAGCACCGTCACCGCGCCGCCGTGCGCGGTGACCACCGCCTGCACGATCGCCATGCCGAGACCGCTGCCCGGCGGCCGCCGCGACGACGCGTCGGCCTCGCCCGCGGCCCGGAAGAAGCGGTCGAAGACACGGTCCGCGTCCGCGGCCGCCATGCCCGGTCCCTCGTCCTCGACCCTCAGCCGCACGGCGCCCGGGCCGCGTCCGTCGTCCTCCTCCCGCCTCAGCTCCACCGTGACCGGCGCATCGTCCGGCGTATGGGCGCGCACATTGGCCAGCAGATTGCCGATGACCTGGCGCAGTCCCGCCTCGTCGCCCCGTACGGTCACCGACCCCTCGGCCCGCACGGTGAGCGGACGTTCCGGCTGCTGTGCCCGCAGGTCGTCCGCCGCGTCGCGCACCAGCCGGCTCATGTCGACCGTGCACATCCGCGGCCGCGGCTGCTGATCCAGCCGGGCCAGGGTGAGCAGCTCCTCGACGAGCCGGCCCATCCGGTCCGCCTCGGCCGTCATCCGGGCGAGCGCCCGGGTCCGGTCGGCGGGTTCGCGCAGCATCCCCTTGTCGTAGAGCTGGAGATAGCCGCGGATCGCGGCGAGCGGGGTCCGCAGCTCGTGCGAGGCGTCGGCGACGAACCGGCGCAGCTGGGCGGCGCTGTGCTCGCGGGTCTCGAAGGCCGATTCCACCTGGTGGAGCATGGAGTTGAGGGCGACCCGCAGCTGTTCCGTCTCCGTGACGGGATCGCGGCCCGCGGGCACCCGACGGGTCAGATCGCCCTCCGCGATCGCCGAGGCCGTCTCCACCATGTCCTCCAGCGGCCGCAGCCGGTGCTGCGCGCCGAGCATGGTCAGCAGCGCGAGCAGCACCAACAGGAAGGTGCCGAAGGCGAGATCGAGCTTCAGCGCCTTCTTGACGCCGGAGTGCACGGCGCCCGTGTCGGTGGCCATCAGGACGATCGTGCCGTCGGCGAGGCGGGACCCGACCGCGCGGTGCGGATCGCCGCCCACCCGCACGTCGTGCACCGCGGCGGAGTCGGCGTAGGCGACCGGATCGCGGACGGCATCGGCGAGTTCGACCTGCCGACGGGTCGGCGGGATCTTCGCCAGGGCGATGGGCCGGTGCTGTGCGTCGAGGGCGACGAAGACCGTCTCCGAGCCCGGGAGCGGGCTCCGCTCGCCGTTCACCGGCGCGAACTCCTCCATGAGGGCGCTGATCGCGCTGAGCGAGTCGACCTCCTTCTGGGTGAATCCGGTGCGCTGGATGGCATTGCGGCTGCCGAGCAGTTCGTTGTCCACCCGGTCGAGCAGATAGTGCCGCATGCCCATGAGACTGACGGCGGTGGCGGCCGCTATGCCGAGGGCGAGCAGGGCGACGTTGACGATCGTGAGCTTGGCGCGCAGCGAGTGGATGCCGTGGCGCCGGGTGTGCCGGGCCCCCGCCCGCAGCAGGCGCCTCATGCGAGTCCGTATCCGATGCCTCGGCGGGTGGTGATCAGTGGCGGACCGAGCGGGTCGAGCTTGCGGCGCAGATAGCTGATGTACGTCTCCACCACCGTCGATTCCGCCTGGTGCTCGTACTGCCAGACGTGGCGCAGCAGTTGGTCCTTGGGGACGATGCGGCCCCCGTTGCGGACGAGGAAGCGCAGCAGCGCGTACTCGGTGGGGGTGAGCTGCACCGAGCGGCCGGCCCGGCGTACGGCGCAGGTCGCGTCGTCCAGTTCCAGGTCCCCGTAGCGCAGCGGCGGCCGTACCGGCAGCACGTCGGCGGGCCGGGTGCGGCGCAGGACGGCGCTGATCCGGGCCACCACCTCGTCGACGTTGAAGGGCTTGGTGATGTAGTCGTCGCCGTAGCCGAGGGCGCCCACGATCTCCGCCGGGGCGTCCCGCGCGGTGACGAAGACGACGGCCGTCTCGGGGTACCGCTCGCGCAACTCGCGTGCCAGCACCCGGCCGTCGCCGTCCGGAAGCATCACATCGAGCAGCGCCACATCGGGGCGCGTCTGTCCGGCCGACTGCCGCGCCTGCCGTACGCTTCCCGCCGTAATCACCTCAAAACGGTGGTAACGCAGTGCGATGGCGAGGACGTCGGCGATGCTCGGCTCGTCCTCGACGACCAGCACGGTCGCTCCCTCGTGGTCCATGACCTCAGTATCGGCGCGAACCCCGTGCGGGGGGCGGGCCGCTGTCTTGGAGTTCCTTGAGAGTCATGGCCGCGCCGCACCACGGACCGGGTCCGCGGTCGATTCTGAAGTCCGGCCCGGGGGAGACGGATCGACGAAGGGGCAGAGATCGTGGCGGCATTGGCGCGGTGGTGCTACCGGCACCGGCTGGTGGTCGTGGTGCTGTGGGTGGGGTTGCTGTTCGGCCTGGGGGCGGCCGGCAGCACGGCGGGCACCGACTACTCGGACAACTTCAGCCTCCCGGACACCGACTCCAAGCAGGCACTCGACCTGATGGTCGAGGCCTTCCCGCAGCGCTCCGGCGACCCCAACACCGTGGTGTGGCGGGTCTCCGAGGGTTCGGTGCGCGATGCGGCGGTACGGGAGCGGCTCGACCCCGCGCTCAAGGAGATCGCGGGCATGAAGGGGGTCGGCGAGGTCGCCAGCCCCTACACCGGGGCGGGCGCGGCCCAGATCAGCGAGGACGGGCGCACGGCCTACGCGCAGGTGACCTTCGCCGAACAGGCCAACGCCGTACCGAAGGAGCTGGTCCAGGACGTCGTCGACACCGCGGGCGAGGCCCGCCGGGACGGCCTCCAGGTCGAACTCGGCGGGCAGGCGATCACCCGGATCCAGGAACCGCCGACCGGCACGGCCGAACTCGTCGGCCTCGGCGCCGCGGCGATCGTCCTGTTCCTCGCTTTCGGCTCGCTCTTCGCGATGTCCCTCCCGCTGGTCGTGGCCGTGTTCGGCGTCGGCACCGGAATGCTGTCGACGACGCTGCTCAGCCATGTCACGGACGTACCCGAAGTGGCGCCGCTGCTCGGCTCGTTGATCGGCCTCGGGGTCGGCATCGACTACGCCCTGTTCATCGTCACGCGCCACCGCAAGGGTGTGCTGCGGGGTATGGACCCCGAGGAAGCGGCGGTCACCGCGCTCAACACCTCCGGCCGCGCGGTGCTGTTCGCGGGCGGCACGGTCTGCATCGCGCTCGCCGGCATGCTCGTGATGAACATGCGCTTTCTCGACGGCGTCGTGATCGCCACCTCACTCACGGTCGTCCTCAGCGTGCTGGCGGCCGTGACGCTGCTGCCGGCCCTGCTCGGCGTGCTGGGCGAGCGGGTGCTGAGCCGGCGGCAGCGCCGGCGGCTCGCGGCCGAGGGTCCCGAGCCGGTCGAGGCCCGCGGCGCGGCCGCCCGCTGGTCCATGTCCGTGCAGAAGCGCCCGAAGTCCATCGCGCTGGTCGCGGTCGTCGTGATGGCCGCGCTCGCCGTTCCGGTGCTGTCGCTCCGCCTCGGCGCGACCGACCAGGGCAACCACCAGGAGGACACCACCACGCGCGAGGCGTACGACCTGCTGGCCGAGGGCTTCGGCCCCGGCTTCAACGGGCCGCTCCAACTGGTGGCCGAGGACGCCGGACCGGCCGCGGTCCAGGCGCTCGTGGAACGGGTGCGCGCCACGGAGGGGGTCGCCCAGGTGGCCGCGATGCCCTCCCCGCCCGGCTCCGACGTGACGGTGATCAACGTCGTACCGACGACCTCACCGCAGTCCGAGGCGACGGACCGGCTGATCGACACCTTGCGCGACGAGGTCGTCCCGCAGTCCGGCGAGACGGTCCATGTCGGCGGAGTCACCGCGGTCTTCAAGGACTTCGCGGCCGTGACCGGCGACCGGCTGCCCTACTTCATCGGGGCGATCATCGCGCTGGGCTTCCTGCTGCTGCTCATCGCTTTCCGCTCCCTGGTCGTCCCGCTCACCGCCGCCGTGATGAACCTGATCGCGGCCGCCGCGTCCTTCGGCGTCCTGGTCGCCGTCTTCCAGTGGGGCTGGGGAGCGGAGGCTCTCGGCGTCGGCAAGGAGGGCCCGATCACCGCGTTCCTGCCGGTCATCATGCTGTCCCTGCTCTTCGGCCTCTCGATGGACTACCAGGTGTTCCTGGTCAGCCGGATGCACGAGGAATGGGTGCACACGAAGGACAACGCACGGGCCGTCCGGGTCGGTCTCGCCGAGACCAGCCGGGTCATCAACTGCGCCGCCCTGATCATGATCTGCGTCTTCAGCGCCTTCGTCCTCAGCGGCGACATGGAGGGCGCCATGGCCGGCATCGGGCTGGCGGCGGCCGTGGCCCTGGACGCTTTCATCCTGCGCACCGCGCTGGTACCGGCCGCGATGCATCTGCTCGGGCGCTCCAACTGGTGGCTGCCCGCGGGCCTGGAGAAGCGGCTGCCCCATCTCGCGGTGGAACCCAAGGAAGAGGCTCAGGAGCCCGGCCCGGTCCACGCGGACGGCCGGGAGACGGAATCCGCCGTGCCCGGTCCCCGAGTCGGGGCGCCGGTCGAGGAGTCCGGGTCGGTCGTGTACGGATTCGTCCGTGCACCGGACGGCGAAGCCGTCGCGGACGTGGTGCTCACCCTCGTCTCGACGGGAGGACGCCAGGTCGACCGGGTCACGTCCCTGGCCGACGGCTCGTACATCCTGTCCGCGCCGTCGGGCGGCGCCTACCTGCTGGCCGTGACCGCGGGTGCGCACGAACCCTGGGCGCGCCACATCATGATCGGCGGCGATGCGCTGGTCCACGACGTGGTGCTGACGGAGGTGGGCGCGAGCCGCTGAGGCGGGCCCCGGCTCCACGCCCGGCGGTCGGGTGAACACCCCGGCTCCGGCCGGGGTGTTCGCCGCTCGCGCTACCGCTTGCGGGCGGCGACCGTCTCCGCCATCCCCGGCAGGAAGTCCGTGAGCAGCTCGTGCACCTCCCGTACGAGGGGCCGCAGCACCCGGAAGCGGGCGAGCGCGACACCACGGGTGGTGAGCCGGGCCCCGCGTTCGGCCAGCCGTCGGCTGCGCTCGCGGCCCTCGGAACGGTCGAAGACCCAGTACAGGACCAGGCCCATCTGCGACAGCCACATCAACTCGGGCAGGATGTCGACCAGGTCGTCGGCCACCTTCGCCTTCGACCCGGCGAGCACATCGCGGTGGACCGCGATGGCCGACTCCCGCGCATGCTCCGACTCGGGGGAGAAGGGGCTCAGTGGGCTCTCCGGGTCGGCGGCGTTCTTGAAGAACTGCGCGGCGAACTCGTGGTACGGCGCCGCGATGTCCAGCCAGGCGGTGAGCACCCCCGCGAGCCGGGCCTCCAGATCGGTCTCGTTGTCCAGCACGGGCCGGACCGCCGCCTGGTGCTCGGCCGCGATCCGGTCGTAGAACCCCTGGACGAGGTGCTCCTTGGAGGAGAAGTAGTAGTACGCGTTCCCCACGGAGACCCCGGCCTCCTTGGCGATGGCCCGCATGGTCGTCTTGTCGTAACCGCGCTCCTGGAAGAGCCGGAGCGCGGTTTCGAGGATGAGCGTGCGGGTCTGCTCGCTCTTGGGGGCCTTCACTTCAGTCACGGTGTCCGAGCCTAACCGGGGACGGAGCACCGGTCGTCGCAGGCCTGCGTACCGGAGGGTGTGCCCGAGGCGGTGGCCTCGCGGTACTTGGCCGCGGCGAGCATCGTGACGCGGACGAAGGGGGCGCCGGCCGGAGTGGCCAGCCAGTGGGCCTTCGGCCGGTGCTCGGCCAGTGCCCACAGGCACACGATCCAGGCACCGGCCCCCGTGAAGACCTGCCCCCGGTCTCCCAGGACGGTGATCTCCCGGCGGGTGCGCTCGTGGTCGAGCCGCGGGTACCGGCGCCGGGCCTCGTGCGACCCGGCGGGCACCAGGTCCAGCGGTACGAGCTGGCGCTGGCGCTGGAGCCAGTGCCGCAGATGGACGCAGAGGGAGCACTGGGCGTCGTACAGGACGGTCAGTCTCCGGACCGGGACCCCCATGGCACTCACGCTCCGGCGGGACCGGCGGCGGGTGCGGCCCACGGCCCCTTGTCGGCGGGACCGGTCCAGCCCTGCGGCGGCACCGGCGGCACCTGCTCGCGCTCCATGATCCCGCGCCGGCGGATCTTGTTGAGGACGTAGACGTTTCCGAGGTGCATCACGCCGAGGACGAGGAGGACGACGCCGATCTTCACCGAGAGCGCCTCGAAGAGTCCGCGGGCGTCGGCCACCGCGTCGGCGGCCTTGAGGTAGAGGGCGACGAAGCCCAGGTTCACCAGATAGAAGCCGACCACCAGCAGGTGGTTCACGGCATCGGCGAGCTTCTCGTTCCCGTGCAGTACGTCGGCCAGGAAGATCCGTCCGTTCCGGCTCAGTGTGCGGGCCACCCAGACGGTGAGCGCGACGCTGATCAGCAGATAGACGATGTACGCGACAACAGTGAGGTCCATCCCCACCCCTCCTTGAACGTGTTCAAAAGGCTGGACAGGAAGGACTGTAGACCTGTTTTTGAACATGTTCAAGCGAGTTCGCGGTGCCGTCGGGGACGTACCTCCGGCGTAGGTGTCGCCCCGGCGCGGTCCGACCCGCCACACTGTCCGGATGGCATCCGTACCTCTCAGCAAGGGCGCCAACATCCCGGTCGCCGCTGCCGCTGTCCGCGCCGTGCTCAGCTGGACCCCGGGGGCCGGGACACCCGACGCAGACGCCTCCGCGCTGCTCCTCACCGAGGGCGGACGGGTGCGCGACGACGGGGACTTCGTCTTCTACAACCAGCCGCGGCACTCCTCCGGCGCCGTGCGGCACCAGGGCAAGCGGGACGGGACCGACACCGTCGAGGTCGACCTCTCGTCACTCGAAGCCTGCGTCGACCGCGTCGTGCTCAGTGCGTCCGCCGACGGCGGCACCTTCGGCCAGTTGCGCGGACTGCGGCTGCTGCTGCTCGACGCGGCGAGCGGCACCGAGCTGGCGCGGTTCGACATCACGGCCGGGGCGGAGACGGCCCTGGTCGCCGGGGAGCTCTACCGGCGGGCGGGAGCGTGGAAGTTCCGGGCGGTGGGCCAGGGTTACGCGGCCGGACTGGCGGGTCTGGCCACCGACTACGGCATCACCGTGGACGACGCACCCTCGCCGGTTCCGCCCGCGCCGGTCCCGCAGCCGCCCGCGCGTATGCCGCAGGCGCCCGTCCCGCAGCCGCCCGCCCCACAGGCGCCCGTCCCGCCCCCGCCTGTCGCGCCGCCGCCCACCCTCACGCAGGACGCCCGGTCGGACAGGGGCGAGGAGCAACTCCCCGTCGACATGCGCAAGCGGCTGTCCCTGCGCAAGCAGCAGGTCGCCGTCAGCCTGAGCAAGCACGGCGCCGCCGGCGCCACCGCGCGGGTGATCCTGGTGCTGGACGCCTCCGGCTCGATGGCGATGCTGTACTCCCGGGGCGTCGTCGCCGACGTGGTGGAGCGGATGGCCGCCGTCGCGGCTCAGCTCGACGACGACGGCGAGATGCAGGCATGGACCTTCGCCACCCACCCGGCCCGGCTCCCCGACCTGACCGTCGCCGGTCTGCCTCAGTGGCTCCAACTGCATGTCCGGGGCGGCGAGATGAGCCTGTTCGGCCGCCCGAAGAAGCCGAAGAAGGGCATGCTGCCGGGCCAGGTCGACATGCGGCTGGTCGGCATCCAGAACGAGGAGCAGAAGGTCATCGCCGAGGTCCGGGACTACGTCCGGGCCAATCCCGCCCAGGCTCCGACCCTCGTGCTGTTCTTCTCGGACGGCGGTGTCTACCGCAACGCCGAGATCGAGCGTGAGCTGCGGGCGGCCGTCGAGGAGCCCGTCTTCTGGCAGTTCGTCGGCCTCGGGAAATCCGACTACGGGGTCCTGGAACGGTTCGACACCCTCCCCGGCCGCCGCGTGGACAACGTCGGCTTCTTCGCCGTCGACGACATCGCGGTCGTCTCGGACCCCGAGCTGTACGACAGGCTGCTCACCGAGTTCCCCTCCTGGCTCACGGCGGCCCGCCGGGCGGGCATCATCGGCTGATGAACCACACGATCACCGTCCGGCCCGTGACCGTCACCGAGTGGCCCGACGTGGAAGAACTCCTGAGCGCACGCGGCTCGGTCAAGGGCTGCTGGTGCATGTTCTTCCGGCAGACCCCGCAGGAGCGCCGTGAGACCGAGTGGGGCGAGGGCAACCGCCGTGCGCTGCGCGCCCTCGTCGACGACGGAGCCCGTCCGGGCCTGGTCGCCCGCCGGGACGGCACCCCCGTCGGCTGGGTCTCCGTCGCACCGCGTACGGAGTACTCCCGCCTCGACCGCTCCCAGGTCAGCAAACCGGTCGACGACGTCCCGGTGTGGGCGCTGGTCTGTCTGTACGTCGGCAGGGAGCACCGCGGTACGGGCGTGGCGCGCGAACTGGTCCGCGGGGCCGTCTCGTTCGCCCGCGACAACGGTGCACGGACGGTGGAGGCCTATCCCGTGGACGACACGATGGGCCCGGTGGGAGCCGACGAGGCGTTCCACGGCCTGGTCTCGCTGCTGACCGCCGAGGGATTCACCGAGGTGGCCCGGCGCGCCCCGAAGCGCCCGGTGATGCGGCGTCAACTGACGTGACCCGCTCCGTCAAAGACCCGCCCGGTGGTCACCGGCCCCCGCCGATGACCACCCCGGTGCGGAGCACTACATGCTGCTCAGCGACCGCGCGTAGTTGATCTGGCCCATCACCTGCTGGAACGTGCCCGGGTGCTGCGCCGGGATCATCGTCGAGTGGTGCTTGCCCGCGCTCGTCACCGTGACCTGGATGAAGCCCGTCGTCGTCTTCTCCTTCATCAGGAGGAAGAGCAGACCCAGCAGACAGAAGATGAAGAACACGATCGCCAGCACGATCGCGTGCGTCGGCATCTTCTCCTCGGTGCGGGACATGTCCGTCGCGTTCCACACCGCACCCCGCAGCGGCAGCGTGCCCGCCGGGGTGACGATCGAGTCGCCCATCACCGTGATGTCACCGATCGAGACCAGCGGCGTGCCGCCCATCGGCACCGGGTTGACCGGCACCGGGACACCCGCGGGCTGCGTCTGCGAGTAGGCAGGGGTGTCGTTCGGGCCCGGATAGCCGTACCCGGGTGCGGCGTTGGGGTAGCCGTAGGCCGGCGTCCCCGGCGGCTGCGTCGGGCCCCACTTGTACTCGGGCTCTCCGTCCGCTGCGTACGGATTGGGCTCGGTCATAATTCTCGTCCCCGCTTTCGAGCTTCATGTCAGACGTCCCACGATCCTGCCAGGTATCGCCGCGCTCGGTGAAGCCCGTACGGCGAAGGGCCCCGCGTCCCGGGCGGGATGCGGGGCCCTTCGTACCGAATCGGTGCAACCGGCGTGACCGGTGCGACCCGTGGGTCAGAAGCGGCGTGTGATGAGCGCCCGCTTCACCTCCTGGATCGCCTTGGTGACCTCGATACCGCGCGGGCAGGCGTCCGTGCAGTTGAACGTGGTGCGGCAACGCCACACGCCGTCCTTGTCGTTGAGGATCTCCAGACGCTGCTCCCCGGCCTCGTCACGCGAGTCGAAGATGAAGCGGTGCGCGTTGACGATCGCCGCCGGGCCGAAGTACTGGCCGTCGTTCCAGAACACCGGGCACGAGGACGTGCACGCGGCGCACAGGATGCACTTGGTCGTGTCGTCGAAGCGCTCGCGGTCCTCGGCGGTCTGCAGACGCTCGCGCGTCGGCTCGTTGCCGCTGGTGATCAGGAACGGCATCACGTCGCGGTACGCCTGGAAGAACGGCTCCATGTCCACGACCAGGTCCTTGAGGACCGTCAGGCCCTTTATGGCCTCGACCGTGATGGGCTTCTCCGGGTTGATGTCCTTGATCAGCGTCTTGCAGGCGAGCCTGTTCTTGCCGTTGATCCGCATCGCGTCGGAGCCGCAGATACCGTGCGCGCAGGAGCGGCGGAAGGTCAGCGAACCGTCGACGTCCCACTTGATCTTGTGCAGCGCGTCGAGGACACGCTCCTTGGGATCGATGTCGATCCGGAAGTCCTGCCACTCCGCGTCCGCCGCCACCTCGGGGTTGAAGCGGCGGATCCGGAACGTGACGGAGATGAGGTGCGACGAGGCGGAGTCCGCCTCGAACGCCTCCAGCTTGTCCAATGTGGGGGTAGCCATCAGTACTTACGCTCCATCGGCTGGTAGCGGGTCTGGACGACCGGCTTGTAGTCGAGACGGACGGTCTCGGAGCCGTCGTCGCCGACCTCGCGGTACGCCATGGTGTGGCGCATGAAGTTGACGTCGTCGCGGTTCGGGTAGTCCTCGCGGTAGTGACCGCCGCGGGACTCCTTGCGGGCCAGCGCCGAGACGGCCATGACCTCGGCCAGGTCGAGCAGGTTGCCCAGCTCGACGGCTTCCAGCAGGTCCGTGTTGAAGCGCCGGCCCTTGTCCTGGATGGACACGTTCCGGTAGCGGGCCTGCAGCTCGCCGATCTTCTCGACCGCGGTCTTGATCGTCTGCTCGGTGCGGAACACCATGACGTTGGCGTCCATGGTCTCCTGCAGCTCGCGGCGGATGTCCGCCACCCGCTCGTTGCCGGTGGAGTTGCGCAGCCGCTCGACCTGGGCCTCGACGAGCGAGGCGGGGTTCTCCGGGAGCTCGACGAAGTCGTGCTTGGCGGAGTACTCCGCGGCGGCGATGCCCGAGCGCTTGCCGAAGACGTTGATGTCGAGCAGCGAGTTGGTGCCGAGGCGGTTGGCGCCGTGCACGGAGACGCAGGCCACCTCGCCGGCGGCGTACAGACCCGGCACGACCGTGGTGTTGTCCGCGAGGACCTCACCCTGGACGTTGGTCGGGATGCCGCCCATGGCGTAGTGCGCGGTCGGCTGGATCGGGATCGGGTCCGTGTAGGGCTCGATACCGAGGTAGGTCCGCGCGAACTCGGTGATGTCCGGGAGCTTGGCGTCCAGCTGCTCCGGCGGCAGGTGGGTCAGGTCCAGGTAGACGTGGTCGCCCTCGGGACCGCACCCGCGCCCTTCCCGGATCTCGGTGTAGATCGAGCGCGAGACGACGTCACGCGAGGCGAGGTCCTTCATGACGGGCGCGTACTTCTCCATGAAGCGCTCGCCGTCCTTGTTGCGGAGGATGCCGCCCTCACCACGGGCGCCCTCCGTCAGCAGGATGCCCATGCGCCAGATGCCCGTCGGGTGGAACTGGAAGAACTCCATGTCCTCCAGCGGCAGACCGCGCCGGTAGCAGGCCGCCTGGCCGTCACCGGTGAGGGTGTGCGCGTTGGAGGTCACCTTGAAGAACTTGCCGGTGCCGCCGGAGGCGTAGATCACGGCCTTCGCCTGGAAGATGTGGATCTCGCCGGTGGCCAGTTCGTAGGCGACCACACCGGCCGACTTCTTGAGACCGGTCTCAGGGTCCTCGGTGATCAGCTGGTCCAGGACGTAGAACTCGTTGAAGAACTCCACGCCCTCCTTGACGCAGTTCTGGTACAGCGTCTGGAGGATCATGTGACCGGTGCGGTCCGCGGCGTAGCAGGACCGGCGGACCGGGGCCTCGCCGTGGTTGCGCGAGTGGCCGCCGAAGCGCCGCTGGTCGATGGTGCCGTTCGGGGTCCGGTTGAACGGCAGACCCATCTTCTCCAGGTCGAGGACCGCGTCGATGGCCTCCTTCGCCAGGATCTCGGCGGCGTCCTGGTCGACCAGGTAGTCACCGCCCTTGACCGTGTCGAAGGTGTGCCACTCCCAGTTGTCCTCTTCCACGTTGGCGAGCGCGGCGGCCATGCCGCCCTGCGCGGCGCCCGTGTGGGAGCGGGTCGGGTAGAGCTTGGTCAGCACGGCGGTGCGGCTGCGCTTGGTCGACTCGATGGCCGCGCGCATTCCGGCGCCGCCGGCGCCGACGATGACGGTGTCGTACTTGTGGATCTTCATTGGTCTCGTCAGCCCCGGCTTTAGCGGATGTTCGGGTCGAAGGTGAAGATCACCAGCGTGCCCAGAAGGATGGTGAACACCGTGGCGGTGTACAGCAGGCCCTTGAGCCACAGACGCGTGTTCGGGCGTTCGGCGTAGTCATTGATGACAGTACGCAGACCGTTTGCGCCGTGCAGCATGGCGAGCCACAGCATCAGCAGATCCCAGACCTGCCAGAACGGGGACGCCCAGCGGCCGGCCACGAAGGCGAAGCCGATCTTGGAGACGCCGCCGTCCAGCACCAGCTGGATCAGGAGGTGGCCGATGACCAGGACGACCAGCACGACGCCGGACAGACGCATGAAGAGCCAGGCGGCCATCTCGAAGTTGCCGCGGGTGGAGCTGGGGGTGCGGCCCGTGCGCCGGCGCGGCGCCTCGATGTACGGCGCCGGGTTGTCGGCGCTGTAGAGGCTCTCGCCCTCGACGGGGCCGATCGTGGAAGAGGTGTCAGCGGACATGTCTGGCGTCAGCTCCCGAAGACTTCACGAACGGCGTGGCCGAGCACCGGGTACAGGGCACCCACCATCAGCACGAACCAGATGGCCATCACGCTCCAGAGCATCTGCTTCTGGTAGCGCGGGCCCTTGGACCAGAAGTCCACGGCGATGACACGCAGCCCGTTCAGCGCATGGAAGAGAATCGCGGCCACGAGGCCGTATTCGAGCAGCGCGACGATAGGCGTCTTGTACGTGGCAACCACGTCGTCGTACGCCTCGGGCGAGACGCGGACGAGAGCGGTGTCCAGCACGTGTACGAACAGGAAGAAGAAGATGAGGACGCCGGTGACTCGATGAGCCACCCATGACCACATTCCTTCCCGGCCGCGGTACAGCGTTCCAGCCGGCACGGAAGAACCCTCCGGGAGCGGGGATTGGGGCCTGCCGGCTTGGGGTTGTCGGTCTGGCCCGGCCGGGTACGGTCCACCGGCCCCGGCCATCGTAGCGACGACTTGTCGGTTCGTTCGCCCGGGGTCGGCCGGTGTGATCAAACAGGCAATCAAACAGCCTCGTACGGGCTACCGGGAAGCCCCTGCGACGTCTGATTCAGGATGGTTGGCCACTACATGTGTCAGTCGGGAGCGCGCGAGGCCTCGCAGCTCCTCCGCGGCGACGGCCCGCTCCTCGTCCGGTTCGTGCGTCAGACGGGTGCGGATCCCGGCCAGCAGGTGGTCCAGGTACTCGTCGGGACCGTAGGCGTCGAGACAGATCACGAAGGCGTGGCCGAAACGGCTCTCGTACGCGGCGTGGCCCGCGGCCAGCGCGGTGTGCGCGGCCTGGGGCGCCCCCGGGTGCAGCCCGGCGGAGCACTCGTCGGCGAGAGCTTCGGTGACGTCGGAGGGCCGCAGGTCGTAGCCGGCCTCGTCGGCCGCGGCGAGCAGGGACGCCAGGTCGGGGTAGGGGCGGTGGGCGGCCATCCGCTGGGCCCAGCGCCGACTGGCGCAGCAGGCGAGCAGGGTGGCGACGGCGGCGCTCTCGGGCGCGGTGTTGAAGTGCTCCAGGCCGGGTGTGCCGCTCCGTTGGCCGGGCAGCGGGGACCGTATGGCAGAAGGGGCGAGCGCGCCAAGAGTGTGGTGGAGTGTCGGCGGTCGCTTCGGGAGGCCGGCGTGGGATTCGCTGGACAGCGTGGGCTCCTCGAACAGAACAGCGGGACCGCTGGGAAGGGAGGGGTGGATGAGTCGTAACGCTATCGACGCGTGCGAGGAGCTGTCCGACGGATGCGCGATTTTCACCCGGACGGGAGAGTTTCAGCTCATGTGATGGACGATGCAGGGGGTGCTTCGCCGTGGTTACGCTGCATATGGGAGGTATCCGAGTGATAGTGCACCCTGGGCGCGCCCGGACCGCCGGCGTCATGGTCGCCGTGGCCGCGGCCCTGTCGATGACCGTGACCGGCTGTTCCAGTGACGATTCCGCCGATACGGGCGGTGACGGTGGTCCCCGGGCGAAACCCGCCGCGCCCACTCCCTCGCCGACCCGGTCGTACCCCCTCTCCACGGCGCCCGCGACCATCCCCTCCGTACGGCAGCACGACGCCGCCCGTGGTCCGGGCTGGAAGCCCGGACCCGCCGCCGGGATCGTCGTCGCGAAGGGCAGCGAGGCACTGGCCGACGAGGCCAGGCTGCTGGCCGGCGAGCTGAAGATCGCCTACCGGGGAGCCGTCGCCGCAGGTCCGGGTGATGTCGAACTGGTACTGGCCCCCTCGCAGACGGGCGGAGCGGAGTCGTACACCGTCCGGACCGGCGGCGGAAAGGTGCGCATATCCGGGCCGGACCAGTCCGGCGTCTTCTACGGCACCCGCACCCTCAAGCAGGCGGTGCGCTCCGGCGGGGTGATGCCGGAAGGGCTCGTCCAGGACCGCCCCGACCGGCCGCAGCGCGGACTGATGGTGGACATCGCCCGCAAGAGCTTCACCGCGGACTGGATCGAGGACCGGCTGCGGGAGATGGCCGACCTCAAGCTCAACCAGCTGGGCCTGCACTTCTCGGACGACCAGGGATTCCGTATCGAGTCGGACACCCACCCCGAGATCGTCTCGCAGGAGCACCTCACGAAGGACCAGGTCAGGAAGATCCTCGCGCTGGCGTCCTCGCTGCACATCCAGGTCGTGCCCGAGATCGACTCACCGGGGCATCTGGGCGCGGTGCTGGCGGCGTATCCCCAGCTCCAGCTGAGGGACGTGGGCGGCCGGACGGTGCGCGGAGCGATCGACATCGGGAACCCGGAGTCGGCGCGGCTCGTGGACGAGCTGCTGCGCGAGTACGCCGATCTCTTCGGCGGCAGGTTCTGGCATCTGGGCGGTGACGAGTACCAGGCCCTCGTGCGCGAGAACCCGGAGGCGTCCTTCCCGCAGCTCGCGGCACTCGCCCGGGAGCAGTACGGCCCCGAGGGCCGGGTCCAGGACCTGGCGACGGACTGGGTGAACGACCGCGCGGCGGTCGTGCGGCCGCTCGGCCTCCGGCCCAAGGCCTGGAACGACGGCTTCTTCCGGGGCGGGTCCGTCTCCGTGGACAAGGACGTCGAGGTCGCGTACTGGACCGGCAAGGAGATCGGCGCGCGGCCGCCGGAGGAGTATCTGGCCGAGGGCCGCAAGCTCCTGAACCTCAACGACGAGTACATGTACTACGTGCTCGGCGAGCCCAATGACTTCACCTACCCGACGGGCAAGCGGATCTACGAGCAGTGGACGCCGTTCGTGCTCCGCGGCACCGAGCCGGTGCCGGAGAAGTACTCGAAGCAGATCGTCGGCGGCCAGTTCGCCGTCTGGTGTGATCTCGCACAGGCGCAGACGCAGGCCCAGGTCGCGAGCGGTATCCGGATGCCCCTGCGGGCGACGGCCCAGAAGCTGTGGGTGCCGGGCGCTCCGACGGCGAGCTGGGCCGACTTCCAGAACCTGGCGAACCGGCTCGGCTGAGCCGGGCGGCGGCGCCGCGGGTCGCTTGCCGCGCTGTCCGTCGCGCTGTCCGTGATGGGGTGCGTCGCGGTGTGGGCCCGCCCGGGGGTGTGCGGGCCCACACCACGGTCCCCGGCCTCCCCGCGGGCCCAACCGGGCGCCCTGCAAGCCGAGTTCCGGGTGCGCAGAATGTAACAGAGGTGTGGCGCAAATGTGTGCGAGTGGCGCGGAATTGATGGTGGGTCCGTCAGAGCCGCTCATGACCGCACAACCGTGGCGGCGGGACCACCGGACGGAGTACTTTGCGCCAAGCGGCCCGAACACGGCTTCGGGAGACTTCTCCTCCGATCCCTGGAAGGACGGGGTTTCCCGCTTCGTCGCAGTGACGCAATTGAGCCACGGGGCGCAGTAAGAGGAAGTACTGCGTCCGCGATGGGAGGCGTCCGGTGGCGTCGAAGTGCCTGAGAGAGCTGATCGCACAGGCCGATGAGAGAGGCCTGGCCGCGAGCGGGCTCGCATGCCTGGACCGCTGTCTGCCGCTGCTCGCGTCCGAGAGCGAGGTGCTGCGTCCGCTGTGGGCGGGTCTGGTGGACGGCGCGGAGGACTGGTCCGTACGGCTGGGTGCCGCCAGGGAAGCGATGGAGAGCGAGACCGTCAGCGACGAAGCGGCCGTTCTCGTACGCCAGATGCTCGGTGCCGCGCCGTCCGAGTGGGAGCGGGAGCCGCTGCGCGAATGGGCGGACGACTGTTCCGTCGCCGCGCTGGAGCTCCATCACCGCTTCGACGCATCGCCGGCCGAGGGGGAACCGGAGGCGGCCGATGTCGTCGAGGTCCTCAAGAGCTGCCGCGAGGGCGAGCCGACGAGCGCCGGGCCCCTGGTGGCCGGGGAGGTGCGCCGGCAGATCCAGGTCCTGGAGATTCTCGCCGAGGGCGAGGGCGGCGTCGGACTGCGGCAGGCGCTGGACGTGTCGACCGAGGGGCAGCGGATCCTGCGTGCGGTCGTCTCCCGCCGTGCCCGTGTGCAGCGGTGAGAGCCGGGAACCAGCTGCTCTGAGCGTGGGCGGGACGGGTGCGGTGGAAGGACGACCGGGGCCGCCACCCCCCACAGGAGAGGCCCCGGTCGTCGTCCGCCGGGGTTGCATAGCCACCCCGTACTTCTCTCAGCGCCGGGCGGGCGTTTTCTGTCACACGGCGCCGGTCGCCAATTGTTGCAAGTTGTACAAGGCATGGACGCGACCCCCCGGAACGACGTAGCGTGCTGATTCGCGCACGGGGGCGCGGCAGTGATGACCAGCTGCGATTCGGAACAAGGTTGAGGTAGTGCTGGGGGACGACGCGGAGCTGACCGCCGCGGTGCTCGCGGCACAGGACGGGGACGAAGGCGCCTTCCGGACTGTGTACCGCGCCGTGCACCCGCGGCTGCTCGGCTATGTACGGACGCTCGTCGGCGAACCCGAGGCCGAGGACGTCGCATCCGAGGCGTGGCTCCAGATCGCCCGCGACCTGGACCGGTTCAGCGGCGACGCGGACCGGTTCCGTGGATGGGCCGCCCGAATAGCCCGCAACCGCGCGCTCGACCACATCCGGATGCGGGGCAGGCGCCCGGCCGTCGGCGGCGACGAGAGCGAACTGAGCGGCAGGCCGGCGGAGTCGGACACCGCCGACGAGGCCATGGAAGCCCTGGCCACCGGGTCCACCATGGCCCTCATCGCGCAACTGCCCCAGGACCAGGCCGAGGCCGTCGTCCTGCGGGTGGTCGTCGGGCTGGACGCCAAGAGCGCCGCCAAGACGCTGGGCAAACGGCCCGGAGCCGTCCGCACCGCGGCGCACCGCGGGCTCAAGCGGCTGGCCGAGCTGCTCGGCGCGGAGAGCCTGGAGGGTCTGGGGGCTGCGGATTACGAGGACCCCGAGAGCGTGGGCGCCGTTGCGAACGCGTACGGTGCTGTCGCCGACGCGGACGCCGTGAACACGGTCGCGGGCCCCGCCGAACGCGCCGCGGATCTGAACGGCGTACCTCCGCAGCGCAGTCTCCGGCCCGGTGCCACGGCACCCGCCGGTGTGACGCATTCGCGGCCGCGGACGCAGAAGGACATGTGATGGCCGACGAGCGGTACGAGTGGCTTGACAGGAAAGCGGCGGAACAGCTGTTGCGCGGCGAGCCGGTCAGGACGTCGGACGAGCACGCCCGTGAACAGGCCGCGCAACTGTCCCGGGCCCTCTTCGCAGCGGGCAGGCCGGAGGTCCCCGTCCATCCCGAGGACGGTGAAATGCCGGGTGAGGCCGCCGCGCTGGCGGCCTTTCGCAAGAGCAGGGCGGACGCCGAGGCGGGCGACGCGCTCGGGACGGTACGCCTCGCCCCCTCGCCGTGCGCCGCGCTCGGCGTGCGGCTGCGCCGGCCCGTGCGGTTCGGTATCGCGGCGCTCGTCGCGGGCTGCGCGCTCGGCGGTGTCGCGGTCGCGGCCGGCACCGGTCTGCTGCCGACTCCCTTCGGCGGCGGGACCCCTCTCCCCGCGTCCTCCGTCTCGGCGGCGGAGACACCCGGACCGGTACTGAGCGAGTCGCCCGACGGCGCGGTTGGCTCGCCCATGCAGTCGCCCGATCCGGTGACCTCGCCCTCGGCCCCTCCGGCGGAGAGCGGCGGCCCCGTGAAGGACCCGGACCCGACGGGCACCACCACCGGACCGGGCGGCGAGCCGTCCGGCCGGCCGGAGGACGGCAAGGAAGACGCCAAGAGCAAGCGGCGGGCCGAGCTGTACCGCAGGACGGTCGCGGCCTGCCTCGACTACCGCAAGGGCACGCTCCCGGCCGAGCACCGCAAGAAGCTGGAGATCGCGGCCAAGGGGCCGGGCGGGGTCGAGCGGTTCTGCGCCGAACTGCTGAACCGTGACGCGAAGAGCGGCGGCAGCGACCACGGCGGCAGCGACGGCGGCGGCGGGGACAACGACGACGACAAGGGCGACGGCGGCGGTGACGGCTCGGACTCCGACGGCCGGCCGCACGGATCCAAGCCGCCCGTCTCCTGGACACCGCCGCAGCAGGGCACCCCGCGCACCGCGTCCGAAAATGGCCCCCTGCCGTCCGTGGACACGCTCGGCTCTCTCTTCTGAACAGGCGTTTTCCGCCCGCGCCCACGCGGTGTGACATTTTTTGAGCCGTTGACGCAGTAGAGAGTGAGCCGACTGGTCATCGGCCGCGCCCGAGCCGGGGTTCCCCCCGTACCTACGGCTGGGCGCACATGGCGCGGGCGGGACACGTTCCCCCGGTCCCGCCCGCGCCACTCACTCCTCCTGACGGCCCCGGCCGTCTCACCAGTGGATGACGACCTTGTCGCCGATGCGGACCTGCGCGAACAGCGAGGCGATCGCTCCCTTGTCCCGGACGTTGGCGCAGCCGTGGGACGCGCCGTTGTAGCCGCGGGCCGCGAAGTCCGCCGAGTAGTGCACCGCCTGGCCCCCGCTGAAGAACATCGCGTACGGCATCGGCGTGTGGTAGATCGTCGAGACGTGGTCCCTCGACTTGGCGAAGACACCGAAGGTGCCCTCGCGGGTCGGTGTGTACTGGGACCCGAAGCGCACGTCCATCGTGGACCGCACCGTGCCGTCGACCACCCAGGACAGCGTGCGGCTCGTCTTGCTGATGCACATCACGCGGCCGGTCAGACAGCGCGGGTCGAGCTTGGCCGAGGGCTTGTTGACCTTCCGGCCCGCCAACTCGTCGCTCGTCGGCTTCTTCGTCATCCCGAGCACCTTCTGCCAGGTCACGGTGTCCGTGTCACCGGTGACCGGCAGTCCGCGCTTGGTCTGGAAGCCCTTCACCGCATCGGCGGTGACCGAGCCGTACGTGCCGGTCGGGGTGTCGTCGAACCAGCCGATCTGGGCGAGCCTGGCCTGGAGCTCGCGTACCTTGGCGCCCTTGGAGCCGCGGGCCATCAGCACCTCGGCGGGCTCGGCGCTCGCGCTCGGAGAGGCGGGCTTCTGCGTCTGCTTCGGCTTCCCGGACGGCGTGGCCGGTGACGGACGGGTCGGTGCGGGTGTCGCCTCCGGCGCGGGCGCCGAGCTGCCCGGCTTGCCGTCCGACCCGGGCCGGTCGGGCACGGCGGCCTGGGCGGTGCAGCCGACGGTCACCGCGAGTACGGCGGCCGCGGCGATGGTTCTGCCGATGGTGTTCCGAAGCATGTCGCCCCCCTGTGTCATCTGTGCATGCTGAGATGGATTCCCGCTCTGCTCGGTTGCGCAATCACACGCATCATGGGGAGAAGGCTGTGAGCAAGGTCCCACCGGACGGCTCTCGAACCGTCGCGGACCCGCCGCTACAGTCCGTCGCGAGTACGGTTACCGGCGAGTAGCTCCAGCGGAGGCACAGACATGGCGCGCGAGTCCGAGTCGGGACTGCCCATCGAACCGGTCTACGGACCGGCCGATCTGGAGGGGTTCGACCCGGCCGAGCAGCTGGGGGAGCCCGGGGCGTTCCCCTACACCCGCGGTGTCTATCCCTCGATGTACACCGGACGGCCCTGGACGATGCGTCAGTACGCGGGCTTCGGCACGGCCGTGGAGTCCAACGCCCGCTACCAGCAGCTCATCGCCAACGGCACGACGGGCCTCTCGGTCGCCTTCGACCTGCCCACCCAGATGGGCCACGACTCCGACGCCCCCATCGCGCACGGCGAGGTCGGCAAGGTCGGGGTCGCCATCGACTCGATCGACGACATGAGGGTGCTGCTCGGCGGAATCCCGCTGGACCAGGTGTCCACCTCGATGACCATCAACGCGCCGGCGGCCCTGCTGCTCCTGCTCTACCAGCTCGTCGGCGAGGAGCAGGGCGTCCCGGCCGACCGGCTCACCGGCACGATCCAGAACGACGTGCTCAAGGAGTACATCGCCCGCGGCACCTACATCTTCCCGCCCAAGCCGTCGCTGCGGCTGATCGCCGACATCTTCCGGTACTGCCGGGCCGAGATCCCGAAGTGGAACACCATTTCGATCTCCGGCTACCACATGGCCGAGGCGGGGGCCTCGCCCGCGCAGGAGATCGCATTCACCCTCGCGGACGGTATCGAGTACGTCCGAACGGCCGTAGCCGCCGGCATGGACGTCGACGACTTCGCGCCTCGCCTGTCGTTCTTCTTCGTCGCGCGGACGACGATCCTGGAGGAGGTCGCCAAGTTCCGTGCCGCGCGCCGGATCTGGGCGCGGCTGATGCGCGACGAGTTCGGGGCGAAGAACCCGAAGTCCCTCATGCTGCGCTTCCACACGCAGACCGCGGGGGTGCAGCTGACGGCGCAGCAGCCCGAGGTGAACCTGGTGCGGGTCGCCGTGCAGGGGCTCGCGGCCGTCCTCGGCGGCACCCAGTCGCTGCACACCAACTCCTTCGACGAGGCGATCGCGCTGCCGACGGACAAGTCCGCCCGGCTCGCGCTGCGGACCCAGCAGGTCCTCGCCTACGAGACGGACGTCACCGCCACCGTCGACCCGTTCGCCGGCTCCTACGTCGTGGAGAAGATGACGGACGACGTGGAGGCGGCGGCCCTGGCGCTGATGCAGCGGGTGGAGGACATGGGCGGCGCCGTCGCCGCCATCGAGCGCGGGTTCCAGAAGAACGAGATCGAGCGCAGCGCGTACCGCATCGCCCAGGAGACGGACAGCGGGGAGCGCGTGGTCGTCGGCCTCAACCGGTACACGCTCGACGCGGAGGAGCCGTACGAACCCCTGCGGGTGGATCCGGCGATCGAGGCGCAGCAGGCGGAGCGGCTGGCGAGGCTGCGCGCCGAACGCGACCAGCCGGCGGTGGACGCCGCGCTCGCCGCACTGCGGAAGGCCGCGGAGGGTACGGAGAACGTGCTCTACCCGATGAAGGACGCGCTCAAGGCGCGGGCCACGGTGGGTGAGGTGTGCGACGCGCTGCGCGCGGTCTGGGGCACCTATGTGCCGGCTGACGCCTTCTGATTCCGTGATGCGAAACGCCGAGGCGGAGTGTCGTACCCGTGTGCGAGACTCCGCCTCATGTTGGGTGTCACCGATCTGCCGACCTACCTCGCCGGCCTTGTCCTGATCATTCTGCTGCCGGGACCGAACTCGCTGTACGTGCTCTCCGTCGCCGCGCGCCGTGGTGTGCGGACGGGATACCGTGCCGCCGCCGGTGTGTGGTGCGGCGACACCGTACTGATGGTGCTGTCGGCAGCGGGCGTGGCCTCGCTGCTCCAGGCCAACGCCGTGCTGTTCGGCATCGTGAAGTTCGCCGGCGCCGGCTATCTGACGTGGCTCGCGATCGGGATGCTGCGCGCGGCCTGGTCGATGTGGCGTACGCGCCGTGAGCGGGCGGTGGAGCGCGAGGCGGCTTCCCCGGACGCGGCGGCCGACTCCGAGCGGCCCTTCCGCAGGGCGCTGGTGATCAGCCTGTTCAACCCGAAGGCGATCCTCTTCTTCATCGCCTTCTTCGTCCAGTTCGTCGACCCCGCGTACGCCTACCCCGCGCTGTCCTTCGTGGTCCTCGGCGCGCTCGCGCAGGTGGCGAGCTTCCTCTATCTGACCCTGCTGATCTTCACCGGCACCCATCTCGCGGAGGCCTTCCGCCGCCGCAAGCGGCTCTCCGCGGGAGCCACCTCGGCGGCGGGCGCCCTGTTCCTCGGCTTCGCGGTGAAGCTCTCGCTCAGCAGCAGCTGACAGCGTTACCGGGCGATCAGTGGTGCCAGGCCTTTCCGTCCACGTTGTGGATCATCCGCTGGAGCACCTTGAGGGTGCGGACGTACTCCTCGTCCGTGATGCCGTCGTGGATCTTCGCCCGTACGCCCTGCTGACGCACGGCCGCCTTGGCCCGCAGCGCCTCGCCCTCGGGGGTGTTGTGCAGCAGCCCGTCCTCGCCGAGGGCGACGAGGCGGCGACCGATCAAAGCCTCGACCTCGTCGTCCATGCGGACGGTCCCCACCGCGAGATAGCCCTGGAGGAACGCGACCAGCTCGGTGCGGTCCCGTCCGGCGGGCGAATCGGCGAGCTGGTTGAGGACCCACCACTGGGGCTGGGTGAGCCCGAGCTCGCCGAGAACGCCGCGGATATGGCCCACCACCGCCTCGTGGGCGGCCCAGCTCCAGTAGCCGATCGGCTGGCGTACAAGTCCGGTGTCATCGTGTGAATAGCGCATACGGTGACCGTAGAAACTCAAGCGTGCTTGAGGTCAAGGCCTCCGTGGGCACCGGCCCGGCGCAGCCATGCGGCCAGTCCCGCCGTGTCCTCGCCGGCCCAGCCGATGTAGCCGTCGGGCCGGACCAGGAAGAGGCCCTTGCCGTACGGCTCGTACGCGTCGATCCGGTGGCAGCGCACCACATCGCCGTCCCCTGACGGGAGTCCGGCGTCCGTGCCGACGGCGAGCAGGGTGAAGTGCGGGCCGCGGAACAGGTCGAAGATCCGGCGGCCGTCCGGCAGCGGGCCGTCCGGCGCCCGGTCGCCCGCCTCCAGCGCGCCCGCGGACCCCGCGGCGAGCGGCCCGCCGCGATAGCCGAGCCCCAGTTGCATGGTGGCCTCACCGCGCCGGGCCTCGCCGCGGTGAATACGCGTCGACAGGCCGAGCATCTGCGCGGCCACGGGCAGTCGCTCCTCCTCGTAGCTGTCGAGCAGCTCCTCGGGTGCGCCGTGGAGCAGTACCTGGCCGAGCTTCCAGCCGAGGTTGTACGCGTCCTGGACGCTGGTGTTGAGGCCCTGCCCACCGGCCGGTGAGTGCACATGGGCGGCGTCGCCCGCCAGGAAGACCCGCCCTTCGCGGAAGCGCTCCGCCAGGGCGGCGCGCGGCCGGAAGTCCGACGACCAGCGCACGTCGGTGACGTCGTCCGTGGTCAGATGGGTGCGGGCGGCGATCAACTCCCGTACGCCCGCGGGGGAGATGTCGGGCTCCGACTCCGAGAACCGGCCCGTGACCTGGAAGTCATCCGTCCCCGGCAGAGGGCAGACGGCGAGGAACGCGGCCCCGTCGCCCGGAAAGACATGCCAGTTCAGGCGGTCGAGCGCGGGGATGCGGACGTCCGCGACGAGCATCGGGGCGGGATCGACGCTCTCGCCGGTCATCGGGATGCCGAGGATGCGACGGACGAGACTGCGGCCCCCGTCGGCGGCGACCGCGTAGTCCGCCCGGACGGTGCCCGTCGTCAGCTCGGCCGTCACGCCGTCCTCGTCCTGGGTGAGGGCGGTGAGGGCTGCGCCGAAGGTGACCGTGCCGCCGAGTTCCGTGAGCCGGCTGTGCAGGATCTGCTGGGTGCGCCACTGGGGGAGCAGCCAGGGTTCGCCGTAGGGAGCGGCCTCCGTGGGCCCCGGGCGCTCGAACATGTCGTGCTCGCCGCGTCGTTCGCCGTTCTCCCAGAGCATTCCGACCGGCGCCCTGCCGCCCGCGTCGAGGACCGCGTCCACGACCCCGAGGTCGTCGAGGACCTCCAGGGTGCGGGGCTGGAGGCCCTTGCCGCGGGAGCCGGGGAAGAGGGTGTCGGACTGCTCCACGACGAGCGTGCGGACGCCGCGGCGTGCGAGGTCACAGGCGAGGGCGAGCCCGGTGGGGCCGGCGCCGACGACGAGCACCTGGGCGTCCGCGGTCCCGCCGTCCTTAACGCTGTTAAGTTCCATGCATGCAGAGTGAACTTAACAGCGTTAAGTTGTCAAGGGGGTGTGGGAGGGTGGGCGCGTGGCTACGGAACGACTCGACCGGATCCGGGTGGCGCGCACCGCTCTGCGCCTGCTCAACGAGGTGGGCCTCGAAGGACTGACCCTGCGCGGGATCGCCAAGGAGCTCGACGTCAAAGCCCCGGCGCTGTACTGGCACTTCAAGGACAAGCAGGCGCTGCTCGACGAGATGGCCACGGAGATGCTCCGCCGCATGACGGCGGACCTCGCCCAGGCGCCCCCGCCGGCGGACTGGCGCGAGGCGTACGCGGCGGCGATGCGGGGGCTGCGGTCACACCTCCTGCGCTACCGCGACGGTGCGCGTGTCTACAGCGGCACGCACTTCACGGACCTGAGCTACGCGGCTCCGATGGAGGCCCAGCTGCGGACGCTCACCGAGGCGGGATTCACGCCGGGGGCGGCGGCACGGGCGTGGCAGACCGGGTACAGCTACACGATCGGTTACGTGATCGAGGAACAGGCGACGGGGGAGGGGTACGACCTGGGCGCGCGGGAGGAGCGCCTGTCGGAGTACCCGCTGGCAGCGCAGGCGGGTGAGGAACTGTTCGGGTCCCGGGACGAGGGCTTCGAAAGCGGCCTGGCGGCGCTGGTGTCGGGGGTGGGCGCGGTGCTGGGCCCGGGGTGAACGGGCGCGGTCGAGCGGGCGTGGCATCGCGCGATGGTGGTGCCCGCCGGCAGCGGGCGGCCGGGCCGGCGGGTTTCGCCACCCGCGCAAGTCCGCGTGTCGGCGATGCTCACCCGCAGGGCGGCGGGCCGTGGACCCGGCCCGCCGGGTGACCGCGGGCTCCGCCCGCCCCCCGGCTCCCTATCCCAGCGCCAGCTTCTTCAGGCGGCGTGCCTTGCGCGCCACCCTCCGCACCGCCGCGTGCCGCGGTACCGGGATACCTCCCGGCAGGCCCAGCACCGTCAGGCGGCGGCGCTTGAAGTAGCGCCACGTCCGTCCGTTCAGGCTGCCGCCGAGGTACCGCTCCGCCGCCGGGCGCAGGTCGGACCTGATCTGCGGCTGCATCGCGAAACCGACCGCGCTCAGCAGCCCGGTCACCTCCTCGTCCGCGGCCTTCGGTGTACCGGCCTCGCCCTCCGCCAGGTCCGGCACCAGCGCGTCGACGACCGTCAGCGGGATCCGGTTGCTGTTCTGGTACGGCGTGAGACGGTCCAGCAGCGGCTCCGTACCGACCCGGGCCACCGGAATGCCGTAGAACGTGCTCGCCGTGAACAGAGCAGTCGAGAAACAGCCCGCCACCAGCGCGGGGCGCAGCTGCCGGTAGAGCACCTCCGCCAGCACCGGCCGGTCCAGCACGGTGAGTTCCGCGTCCAGCGCCACCGCCTCCCTCTCCAGCGTCCGGGTCCAGGACGCCGGTGCCGTGGGGTGCGGTTTGAAGACGATCCGGCGGTGGCCGAGCGCGACCGCGCCCCGCACCATCCGTACGTGCAGGGCCTCTTCCTCCGCCGGTGTGATGATGCCGAGCGCCGCGAGGTACTGGCCGAGCAGCAGCGCCGCGCCCTCGCCGACCGCTGCCTGCGCCGGTGACTCCTCGACGCCGTCGGACAGTTCGGCGATGACCTTGACGAACGCCTCGGTCGCGACGACCAGCGGCTTCACCCCGAACTCCGAGAGCAGCAACGGCTTCAGACCCGGCACCAGGTCCAGGTGGAACAGGGTGCGCACCCGCTCGCCCACCAGCGGGTCGATCTTGCTGCGGGTGGGGCCGTAGCTCATCAGCCCGTCCGCGTAGACGTCCAGCGCCGCGTCGGGGAAGAGCTGGGCGATCGCGAGGGCCGGCGTGACCTGGATCGACTCGACCGCGAGCTCGATCCGGTCGTCGCCGAGGTCCCACAGCATGCGCAGATACCGCTCCCACAGCGGCCCGTCGTCCGGGCGCGGCGACCAGCCGCCGGGGTGGAAGGGCGAGATCGCCTCGTTCCAGGAGATCACCCCGTCGAAGCGCCCGCGCAGCCGCTCGAATCCCGGCATGGTGTCGAGCGAGGGCGAAGTCTCCGGCGTCGTGGCGTTGTTGGCGACCAGCAGCAGCCGCCGGTCCGCGGCCGGGAAGCAGCCGCTGTCGATCGCCGCGGACAGCGTTGCCGCACCGTACAGCGAGGAGGCGTAGAAGATCTGGGTCGTGGGCATCAGGCCGCGGCCTCCGAGGAGAGGGGGGAGGGACGGCGACGGAGCCTGCGCAGACGCGAGGCGCGTTCGGTGTCCATCGAGTCGAGCGCTTCCTTCAAAATGTCCTGCGGCATCCGTTTCAGTGCGGCCGCGCTCATCCCACGCAATTTCCGTGCCACCGCGGGCTCGAACCTCTCCACCGATCCCAGGTGATGAGAAATGACCGCACAGTATGTCCGCACTGCTTTGGGAAGAAGTCGCGCGGAATCCGGATCCTGCGCCGTTTCTTCGAGTACCTGGTCGAATGCCCGGATGAAATCCAGCTGCCGAATGTCACCGATTTGTGTCAGGGACGATGCGACGCCGCGTCGGTAGAAGATGCCCAGGTGGCTGATCACCGCGAACGTCTCCGCCTCGCGGTGCAGCCGCCAGATCCACGGCCGGTCCTCTGCGGTGCGCAGACCGTGGGTGAAGTGCAGCAGCCCGCGGTCGGCCAGCCGGCGGTGGTACATCCCGGCCCACGCGAAGGGGTAGTCCACGCCGGTCGAGCGGTCGGCGGGCAGGATCGCGTCGCGCGGCCGCAGCACCTCGCCCCGCCGGCCGACGGGGACGCGGTGGACCGTACGGGCCCTGGCCGTGCACTGCACATGGTCGGTGCGCACGAAGTCGCAGCCCAGGTCCTCCATGGCGGTGAGCAGATGCTCGAAGTGGCCCGGGGCGAGCCAGTCGTCGCCGTCCAGGAAGGCCAGATACTCCCCGTGCGCCGCGTCGAGACCGGTGTTGCGGGCGGTGGCGAGACCGCCGTTCTGTTCGTGTCTGATCAGCCGCGCCCCGGGCACCTCCCGCTCCGCGCGCTCGAGGATCTCCGGAGTCCCGTCCTTCGAACAGTCGTCGACGAGGAGGAATTCGAAGTCCTCGCGGGCGTTCGCCTGCAGGCTTCTGAGGGTGTCGGGCGCGTATGTCTGCACGTTGTAGAACGGCACGATGACGGAGAGCTTGACCACCCCCGTGAGGCTAGGGGCGGAAACCGGCATTCGTTCTGTCCCCGGCAAGGATGAAAGGTGAACAGAAGGCGACGGTGCGGTTGATCCGCTGTTTCCCGGGCGCTTTCGCCAACCGTAGACGCGCTGTTAACCATCTGTTGTGGTCGAGTTGGGCCGTCAAACGGAATGCCTTTCTAACGTCCTCGGCGTGCCATCAAGTACCAGTGAGGCCGTACGGGTCGCCGTACTCGCCGATTCAGACACCCGGTGGAAATGGGGCGCGCTCACCGCGCGCCGTACAACCCCGAACGACACCCCCGACTCCGTCGAGCTGAGCGGCTTTCTGCTGCGCGGCCGGGCCACTCCCACGGCCCGCCAGCTCGCCGAGGTCGGTGTGCAGGTGGACGAGTTGCGCGAGGTCACGGCGAACGAGTTCCTGCACGCCGTCGAGGACGACTCGTACGACGTGATCGTGCTCGCCCTCGTCGGCGGTGCCGTCCAGGCCCTGCTGCACGGGCTGGCAGCGCTGAAGATGCCGCTGCGCCCGGTCGTCGTCACCGGGTACGTGGGCGTCGTCTACGAGAAGCTCGCCGACGGACTGCTGCTGCGGCACGGCGCCGACGTCGTCCTCGCCAACTCCCGTCACGACGTGGACCGTTTCCGCGCGGTGTACGAGGGCGTGGGCGCCGACGCCTCGTCCGTCACCGAGGCCGCGCTGCCCTTCCTCGGCGGGACGCCCTACCGGCCCGAGGCGGGCCGCGACACGGTCGTCTTCGCCGCCCAGCCCTCCGTCCCGGAGTCCCGCGCCCACCGCACCCACCTGCTGCGACGGCTCGTCGAGCACGCCCGTCTGCACCCCGGCCGCGAAGTGCTGCTGAAACTGCGCTCCCGTCCGGGCGAGCACACGACGCACCTCGAAGAGCTTCCGTACCAGAAGCTCGCCGAGAAGCTGCCCGGCGGTCTCCCGCCCAACTTCCGTCTGGTGTACGGGAACATGGGCGAGGTCTTGGACCGCGCCGACCTGCTGGTGACCGTCTCCTCGACGGCCGCGCTGGAGTCGCTGCACCGCGGGATACCGACGGCGATCCTCACCGACCTCGGTGTGCGCGAAGCCCTCGGCAACCACCACTTCCTCGGCTCCGGCCTGCTCACCTCGTGGGACCGCCTCGACGGCGGCCACCGCCCTGTGCCCGACCCGGACTGGCTGTCCCGGCAGGGCGTCGCCGCCGACGGGACGTACGACTCCGCCTTCGACGCGGCCCGTGAACGCGTCGCCCTGCTGCTGGAGAAGCCCGAACTCCCGCCGATCACGCCGTACTACACCCCCGCGACGGCACCCGGATATCTGCCCGGCATCCTCGCCCGCCACCACCTCGGTGCCGACGGCACCCCGCTCCAGGGCGCGGCGAGGACCACCGAGATCAGCGGCGTCCGGCGTGTGGTGCGCGACGCCGTACGGGGGGTGGCGCGCGGCGCGTACCGCCACGGCGTGCAGCGCGTCGCCCCCGTCCTCCGCCGGATGGGCCGGCTGTGACCCACGAGAGCAGCGGCGCACACCCGCAACCGACGTACCCAGGAGCCCAGATGACCGTTCTCGCCGTGATCCCCGCCCGAGGCGGCTCGAAAGGCGTACCGGCCAAGAATCTGGCGCCGGTGGGCGGAGTGCCGCTGGTGGCGCGGGCCGTGCGCGAGAGCCTCGCCGCCCGGCTGGTGACCGATGTCGTGGTCTCCACGGACGACCCGGACATCGCGGCGGCGGCCCGGAGCGCGGGCGCCGAGGTGGTCCTGCGGCCGGCCGCGATCGCCGGCGACACCGCCACCAGCGAGGCCGCCGTCCTGCACGCCATGGACGCCTTCGAGGCGATGAACGGCGTCCAGGTCGACGTGGTCCTGCTTGTCCAGTGCACCAGCCCCTTCCTGAGCCGCCAGGACATCGAGGGCGTGGCCGCCGCGGTCGCCGAGCGCGGCGCGGACAGCGCGGTCACCGTGGCCCCCTTCCACGGCTTCGTCTGGCGCGAGGACGCCGAGGAGCCGGTCGGCACCACGGGTGAACAGGCAGGGAACGCGGGCGAGTACGGGGCCGTGCGCCCCGCCGTCGGCGCACAGCCCACCGGCGCCGCCACCGCACTGCTCGCCGGCACCGCCCCCGGCGGCCGCGGCGTCAACCACGACTCGTCCTTCCGCCCGCGCCGCCAGGACCGCCCGCAGGACTTCCTGGAGACGGGCGCCGCGTACGCCATGGCCGCCACCGCCTTCCGCGAGGCCGGACACCGCTTCTTCGGCCGCACCGCCCTCGTCCGCACCGACCCCGCCCGGGTCCTCGAAGTGGACGACCCCCACGATCTCGAGCGCGCCCGTGCGCTCGCCCCGCTCCTCGACACCCCCGCGCTGCCCACGCGTGAGGACGTCGACGCCGTCGTCCTCGACTTCGACGGCACCCAGACCGACGACCGGGTCCACATCGACGCGGAGGGCCGGGAGATCGTCTCGGTGCACCGCGGCGACGGCCTCGGCATCGCGCATCTGCGCAACGCCGGTCTGCCCCTGCTCATCCTGTCCACCGAGCAGAACCCGGTGGTCGCGGCGCGCGCCCGCAAGCTCAGGATCCCCGTCCTGCACGGCGTCGACCGCAAGGACCTCGCCCTCAAGCAGTGGTGCGAGGACCAGGGGATCGCGCCCGAACGCGTGCTCTACGTCGGCAACGACGTCAACGATCTTCCGTGCTTCGACCTCGCCGGCTGGCCCGTTGCCGTCGCGAGCGCTCACGGATCCGTACGCGCCGCCGCGCGTGCCGTCACTACCACCCGCGGCGGTGAGGGGGCGATCCGTGAGATCGCCGCCTGGCTTCTCGGCCCGACCCTTCTCCACACCCCAGCAGGCAGTCCCCCAGCCCCTGCCACGTCCCACAACACCCCCGAGAGTTAAGGATCTTCCCCCCATGAGCACGTCCCGTCTGCGTACCCTCGGCACCAGGACCGCCGGGCCGGGCCACCCCGTCTACGTCACGGGTGAGATCGGCATCAACCACAACGGCGACCTCGACAACGCGTTCGCGCTCATCGACGCCGCGGCCGACGCCGGCTGCGACGCGGTCAAGTTCCAGAAGCGCACGCCGGAGATCTGCACGCCGCGCGACCAGTGGGACATCGAGCGCGACACCCCCTGGGGCCGGATGACGTACATCGACTACCGCCACCGCGTGGAGTTCGGCGAGGACGAGTACCGCCGGATCGACGAGCACTGCAAGAAGCGGGGCATCGACTGGTTCGCCTCCCCGTGGGACACCGAGGCCGTCGCCTTCCTGGAGAAGTTCGACGTCCCGGCGCACAAGGTCGCCTCCGCGTCCCTCACCGACGACGAGCTGCTGCGCGCCCTGCGCGGCACCGGCAAGACGGTCATTCTCTCCACCGGCATGTCGACGCCGCGGCAGATCCGCCACGCGGTGGAGGTGCTCGGCAGCGACAACATCCTGCTCTGCCACGCCACGTCGACGTACCCGGCGAAGGCCGAGGAGCTCAACCTGCGCGTGATCAACACGCTCCAGGCGGAGTACCCGAACGTCCCGATCGGCTACTCCGGCCACGAGACGGGTCTCCAGACCACGCTGGCCGCGGTCGCACTCGGCGCCGCGTTCGTCGAGCGCCACATCACGCTCGACCGCGCCATGTGGGGCTCCGACCAGGCGGCCTCCGTCGAGCCGGGCGGCCTCCAGCGCCTGGTCCGCGACATCCGCACGATCGAGACCGCGCTGGGCGACGGCGTCAAGAAGGTCTACGACTCCGAGCTCGCCCCGATGAAGAAGCTGCGCCGGGTCGCGGGCGTCGTCGCCGAGGGGGGCGACCGCGAGCCCGCGGCGGTCTGACACCCGACCGCCGTCGCCCCGGGGGCGCACGCACCGCTCCTGTCACCCGCACGACGGGGTGACCCGAGGTGCAGCCGACCCCGGGGGCGCCGGCCCTTCGGCCGTGGGCCGGCGGCCGGGGCGCCCGGTCGCGGGGCCGGGCGCTCCTGGCCGTGACCCGCTGCACGGCCCGCCCGGGCCGCGGCCGTGACCCGCTCGACGGCCACCCCGGACCTGCGGTCGTGGCCGGGGGCACCGGCCCGCACGCCCGCCCCGCACTCCGTCCGACCCGGCCCCCGGGAACTCCCGCCCGCCCCGCACTCCGCCCCCGGAAGCTCCCGCCCCGCACTCCGCCCACCCGGAACTTCCGTCCACCAGGTATCGCCGTCCGCCCGGAACTCCCGACCACCCGGATCACGAGGTGACCCACAGTGAATCTCGCCTTCGTCGAGAGTCCGGTCCAGCTCCTGAACGTCCTGGAGTGGGCCCACGCCCGGCCCGGTGCGCCGCCGGACGTGGTGCCGGAGGGCCTGGGGCGGCGGGGTGACCGCGGGGCCGAGCTGACCGTGGTCGTCCTCTCGCCCACCGATCCCATGTCGCGCGGCCAGCTGCGCCGGATGGCGGAGCTGGCCCGTGACGAGGGATTCACGGTCCGCTGGCAGGAGGCCCGCGGCGGGACCGGTGCGCCGCTGAAGACCGTGCGCCGGCTCGCCCCGATGCTGCACCGCGCGGAACGCATCGTCATAGGCGACCCCTTCTCGCGCTACGTGCAGCTGCTGCTCACCCTGGTCGGAGGCAAGGATCTGACCGTCGTCGACGACGGCACCGCCACGATGGAGTTCGTGGCCCAGCTCGCCAGCGGCGAGAAGCTCGTGCGCTGGCACCGTCGCGGCAGGCGCGGTCCGCGCGAGATGGTCCTCGCGCCCGTGACGTTCCTGGCCCGCCGCCGGCTCACCCCGTCGCGGTCCCGCCGGGTCGAGGTGTTCACCTCGATGCCGGTCGAGCCGCCGCCGGGGATCACCGTCACCCCCAACCTCTTCGGCTGGACCCGCGCCCGCTTCGGCCCGCCGAAGATCACCCGAGGCGCCGACCTGGTCGGAACGTCGCTGGTGGAGACGGGGGTGGTCGACCCCGACCAGTACGTGGAGGCCGTCACCGCGCTGGCCCGCACCCACGGCGCCACGCGCTACTTCGCACACCGGCGGGAGAGCTCCGACAAGCTGCACCGGCTCGCGGTGGAGACCGGCCTGGAGATCGTCCGGCCCGATCTGCCGCTGGAGCTGATCGCCCGCAGGGGCCCGATCGGCGCCACGGTCCTCAGTTTTCCCTCGACCGTGGTGCACACCCTTCCGCTGGCCCTCGCGGGCACCGGCATCCGGGTGGCGGTCTGCGACATCTCCCCGGAATGGCTCAGGGACAGCGCCTCGCCCCGCGCACAGGGATTCCTCGCCGGGGTCACGGGCACCGCACGGGATGTCCAGCGGCTGCCCGCACCGGCCTGACACCATGATCCTCCGCCGGAGGATCGCTTCAGGTCCGGTTGAGGTACGGTCGAAAAGGGTGCGTGAGCTTACCCACACACGTGGGCAACCATGCACCTCGGGGCCACCTTTCCTTCCCCTATCGGGTTGAACTTTTGTTGATCAGTGGTCAGTTGGCCCCCGCCTGGGCATACCCTTCAACAGGTGAACCAACTGATGTCCCGTGAGTCCGAAGCAGACCTGCCCGGGGGAGACGCACTGCCCGGCACGCTGTCCGAAGCGCTGCGTGCCGAGCTGATCGCCTTCCGCCGGGACATGCACATGCACCCGGAGCTCGGCAACCAGGAGTTCCGTACGACCGCCGCCATCAAGGCACGCCTGGAGAAGGCGGGCCTGAAGCCGCGCGTACTGGCCGTCGGCACCGGACTCATCTGTGACATCGGCACCGGGGACGAGACACGGCCGCTGCTGGGCATCCGCGCGGACATCGACGCTCTTCCCATCCCCGACACCAAGATCGGCGTGCCCTACCGCTCCACCGTCCCCGACCGCGCACATGCCTGCGGTCACGATGTGCACACCACCGCCGTTCTCGGCGCGGGCCTGGTGCTGGCCGACCTGGACCGGCAGGGGCTGCTCCCGCAGCCGGTGCGGCTGATCTTCCAGCCCGCCGAGGAAGTGCTGCCGGGCGGTGCGCCGGACGCCATCGAGTCGGGTGTCCTGGACGGCGTCGGGAAGATCATCGGCGTGCACTGCGACCCCAAGGTCGACGCGGGAGTCATCGGGCTGCGGCCCGGACCCATCACCTCCGCCTGCGACCGGCTGGAGGTCACGCTCGACGGCCCCGGCGGCCACACCGCCCGTCCGCATCTGACCACCGATCTCGTCACCGCGGCCGCGAAGGTCGTCACCGAGGTCCCGGCCCTGCTCGCCCGCCGGGTCGACGCGCGCTCCGGCCTCGCGGTCACCTGGGGCCGTATCGAGGCGGGCCACGCCTGCAACGTCATCCCGCAGCACGCCGAACTGTCCGGCACCGTCCGCTGCCTGGACCTGCCGGGCTGGCGCGCGGCCCCCGACCTGGTGCACGCGGCCATCGACGAGATCGCCACGCTCCACCGGGCCAAGTCCGAGATCAACTACATCCGCGGTGTGCCGCCGGTGGTCAACGACCCGGCGGTGACCGAACTGCTGCGGGACGCGCAGACCGCGCGCCGCGGATCGTATGCGATCGAGGACACCGAACAGAGCCTGGGCGGCGAGGACTTCTCCTGGTACCTGGAGCACGTCCCCGGCGCGATGGCCCGGCTCGGTGTGCGGACGCCCGGTGACACCACCCGGCGCGACCTGCACCGCGGCGACTTCGACGCCGACGAGTTGGCGATCGACGTCGGCGTCGAGCTGTTCACGGCGGCGGCTCTGCTCGACGTCGGACGGGAGTAGCGCCCGCCCGACGTCGCCGCCCGGCCGTGTGCGACGGCCGGGCGTACGCTGCACTGGAGTACGTCGCGTGTCGATCAATGCGGCGCGCACCAAGCCGATGGCCGGTTCGCGACGATCCGATAACGACTGATGAACAGGTCTTTAACTGACATCTACGCGCGTTACGATCGCCGCGAAACCAGCGCCGGAAGTGGCGCTTTCGGTCAGGTTTTAAGGAGCCCCCCAGTGCGCCGGATCACCAGGATCGCCACCGTGGGCCTTGCGTCCACGGCTCTCGCACTGTCCGTCACCGCATGTGGCGGCAAATCGTCCTCGGACGCTGCCGAGGACAGCAGCAGCGCCGCCATCGCGTACGACATCGGTGGCCGCGGCGACCAGTCGTTCAACGACGCCGCGTACGCCGGCCTCGCGAAGGCCGAGAAGGACCTCGACATCAAGGGGACCGAGGCCGAGCCGAGCGAGGGAGAGGGCGACCCGGACAAGGTCCAGCGCCTCACCGAGCTGGCCCGCGCCGGCAACAACCCCGTGATCGGTGTCGGCTTCGCGTACGCCCCGGCCATCGCCGAGGTCGCGCCGAAGTTCCCGAAGACCACCTTCGGCCTCATCGACGACACCTCGAAGACCGGCAAGAACATCGCCAACCTGGTCTTCAACGAGGAGCAGGGCTCCTACCTGGCCGGCGTCGCCGCCGCCAAGGTGACGAAGACCAACACCGTCGGCTTCATCGGTGGTGTCGAGACCCCGCTGATCAAGAAGTTCGAGGCGGGCTTCGTCCAGGGCGTCAAGGACACCAACAAGGGCGTCAACGTCAAGGTCCAGTACCTGACCCAGCCGCCGGACTTCGGTGGCTTCTCCAAGCCCGACCTCGGCAAGGCCGCCGCGCAGGGCCAGCTCGACGCGGGCGCCGACGTGATCTACGCCGCCGCCGGTCTCGCCGGCTCGGGCTCGATCGAGGCCACCGCCAAGGCGAAGAAGTGGGCCATCGGCGTCGACTCGGACCAGTACAACCAGAAGGGTCTCGCGCCCTACAAGAACTACATCCTCACCTCGGTGACCAAGGATGTCGCGGGCTCCGTCTACAACCTGATCAAGTCGGTCAAGGACGGCAAGCCGCAGTCCGGTGAGATCCGCTACGGCCTCGACAAGGACGGCGTCGGCCTGGCGAAGTCCAACCCGGCCTACACGAAGCTGACCGATGTGACCGCCGCGGTCGACAAGGCCCGCGCCGACATCATCGCCGGCACGGTCAAGGTCAAGACCGCTCCGTAATCGCCGGTCGGAAACCTTTCCGTCCGCGGGCCCGGAGGGGCGGTGCACACCGCCCCCCGGGCCCCGGGCCGGGTTCCGGCCACGGGTTTTCATCATTCGGCAGCGCTACGCGCGTAGAGCCCTCTCCGGCGCGATAACTTCGCCCCTGCCCCCGAACCCCCCTCCGCCCTGCCTCCCTGCTCCTTTCCCGCCAAGGAGAGTGCGTCATCAACGCGTCCAGCCCTCCTGCCGCCGTAGAACTGCGCGGCATCACCAAGCGCTTCCCGGGTGTCGTCGCCAACCACGACATCGACATCACCGTCCACAAGGGCACCGTGCACGCCCTCGTCGGTGAGAACGGCGCCGGTAAGTCGACCCTGATGAAGATCCTTTACGGCATGCAGAAGCCGGACGAGGGCACCATCACCATCGACGGCTCCCAGGCCACCTTCTCCAGCCCCGCCGACGCCATCGCGCGCGGAATCGGCATGGTGCACCAGCACTTCATGCTGGCCGACAACCTCACCGTGCTGGAGAACGTCGTTCTCGGGGGCGAGAAGCTCTACGGCATCGGCGCCAAGGCGCGCAAGAAGATCAAGGAGCTGTCGCAGGCGTACGGGCTCAACGTCCGCCCCGACGTCCTGGTCGAACAGCTCGGTGTCGCCGACCGGCAGCGTGTGGAGATCCTCAAGGTCCTCTACCGCGGGGCGCACACCCTCATCCTCGACGAGCCGACCGCCGTGCTCGTGCCGCAGGAGGTCGACGCGCTCTTCGCGAACCTGCGCGAGCTCAAGGCCGAGGGCCTGACCGTCATCTTCATCTCCCACAAGCTCGGCGAAGTCCTCTCCGTGGCCGACGAGATCACGGTCATCCGCCGCGGCACCACGGTCGGCACCGCCGACCCGAGGAGCACCACGACCAAGCAGCTCGCCGAGCTGATGGTCGGCAGCGAACTTCCGTCGCCGGAGACCCGTGAGTCCACGGTGACCGATGTCCCGATGCTGACCGTGGACAGTCTGCGGCTCACCGCGACCGACCCCGACGGCGTCGTGCGCGAGGTCCTCGACGGCATCAACTTCACCATCCACCAAGGCGAGGTGATGGGCATCGCCGGCGTCGAGGGCAACGGGCAGACCGAGCTCATCGAGGCCCTGATGGGTATGCGCGACCCCGACGGCGGTGTGATCACGCTCGGCAAGAACGACATCTCGCACGCGCCCACGCGCAAGCGCCGCGAGGACGGCATCGGTTACATCCCCGAGGACCGCCACCGGCACGGGCTGCTGCTGGAGTCCCCGCTGTGGGAGAACCGCATCCTCGGCCATGTCACCGAGCGCCCCAACAGCAAGCGCGGTCTGCTCGACCTCAAGGCGGCCCGCAAGGACACCGAGCGGATCGTGCGCGAGTACGACGTGCGCACCCCCGGCATCGAGGTCACCGCGGCCTCCCTCTCCGGCGGCAACCAGCAGAAGCTGATCGTCGGCCGCGAGATGAGCCACGCGCCGAAGCTGCTCATCGCCGCCCACCCCACCCGTGGTGTGGACGTCGGCGCCCAGGCGGCGATCTGGGACCAGATCCGGGAGGCGCGCCGCGAGGGTCTCGCGGTGCTGCTGATCTCCGCGGACCTGGACGAGCTCATCGGGCTCTCCGACACCCTGCGGGTGATGTACCGGGGCCGGCTGGTCGCGGACGCCGACCCCGCCACCATCACCCCGGAGGAGCTGGGCTCGGCCATGACCGGCGCCGCCACCGGCCACCTGGAAGCACCCGAGCAGCCCGAGAACGGTGAGGCCCGATGAAGAAGTTCGACAAGGACCGGCTGATCCTGGGCCTCGCCGGCCCGGCGCTCGCCCTGGTCGTGGCCTTCCTGCTCACCTCGGTGGTGCTGCTCGTCTCGGACCGTGATCCGATCGAGCCGTACACCCTGATGATCCAGAACGCCGAGTACACCGACGTCCAGGTGCTGATCGTCAACCAGGCCGGTACGTACTACCTCGCCGCCCTGGCCGTCGCCATCGGCTTCCGGATGAACCTGTTCAACATCGGTGTGGACGGCCAGTACCGCCTCGCGGCGATGCTGGCGGCGGTCGTCGGCGCCTCCGTGGAACTGCCCGGCCCGCTCCACGTCCTGCTGATCGTGCTCGTCGCCATGTTCGTCGGTGCCTTCTGGGCCGGCATCGCGGGCATCCTGAAGACCACCCGCGGCGTCAGCGAGGTCGTCTCGACGATCATGCTGAACGCGATCGCGACCAGCCTGATCGCCTGGATGATCCTGCCCAAGAACCTCGGTGTGCAGCCGGAGGGTTCCAACGACCTGACGACCGGCGAGATCGCCGAGTCCGGCTGGTTCCCCGGCCTGGACACCGGTGAGGGCGGGGTCGTCTACGGCTTCACCTTCATCGCGTTCGGACTGGGCATCGTCTACTGGTTCATCCTCAACCGCACCCGCTTCGGCTTCGACCTGCGCGCCACCGGCGCCAGCCAGTCCGCGGCCCAGGCGAGCGGCGTGGACGCCAAGAAGATGGTCCTCACCGCCATGCTGATCTCCGGTGCGGTCGCGGGCCTGTCCGGTCTGCCGCTGCTGCTGGGCCAGACCCACACGTACAGCCTGAGCTTCCCGGTCGGCGTCGGCTTCACCGGCATCACGATCGCCCTGCTCGGCCGCAACAACCCGATCGGCATCTTCTTCGCCGCACTGCTGATCGCCTTCCTGGAGAAGACCTCGGCCTCGCTGGACCAGCACGGTTACGAGAAGGAGATCGCCACGATCATGCAGGGCCTGATCGTGATCTCGGTCGTCGTGTCCTACGAACTCGTCCGCCAGTACGGGCTGCGCCGCCAGCAGCAGAAGGTCGGCGAGGAACTCGCCGCCCAGGCCCGTAAGTCCCGTGAGGAGGCTGTCCTGTGAGCGACGCACTCGAGGCCGTCGGGCTTCGGACGACGAGGATGGCCGCGCCCCTGCGCCGAGTGGGCGGAGAAGCGAGTGAAGGCAGGACAGCGTGAGCACCAGCACCGTCTCGATGACGTCGACCGCACCCAAGAAGGGCGGCGGCCGCCGCAAGCTGTCCCTGCCGGTGATCATGCTGATCATCGCGGCGGGCCTCCTGCTGTTCTCCCTGGTCCGGGTGATCAGCGGCGCCAATGACCTCACCTCGGTGGGCCAGGTCGCCGGCGCACTCCAGCTGGCCGTGCCGATCGGCCTGGCCGGACTCGGCGGTCTGTGGGCCGAGCGGGCCGGTGTGGTCAACATCGGCCTCGAAGGCATGATGATCCTCGGCACCTGGTTCGGTGCCTGGGCCGGCTACCAGTGGGGTCCGTGGACCGGTGTCCTGCTGGGCATCGTCGGCGGCGCGCTCGGCGGTCTGCTGCACGCCGTGATCACCGTGACGTTCAACGTCAACCACATCGTCTCCGGTGTGGCCATCAACATCCTGGCCGTCGGTGTCACCCGCTACCTGTCGAACTTCACGTTCGCCGAGGCGGACGGCGGCTCCTCCAAGCAGTCCCCGCGCATCGACCAGATCACCGAGTTCACCATTCCGGGACTCTCGGACTGGATGATCGATCTCCAGGCCAAACACTGGTTCTTCATCTCCGACCTGGCCGGTGTGATCGGCGGTCTGGTGACCAACCTGTCCCTGCTGACCATCGTCGCCATCCTGCTGATCCCCGGCACCTGGTGGATCCTGTGGCGCACCGCCTTCGGTCTGCGGCTGCGCTCCTGCGGTGAGAACCCCGTCGCCGCCGAGTCCCTGGGCGTCAACGTCTACAAGTACAAGTACATCGCGGTCACCGTCTCCGGCGGTCTGGCCGGTCTCGGCGGCGCGTTCCTCGCCATCGTCGCGACCGGGATCTACCAGGAGGGCCAGACCGGCGGGCGCGGCTACATCGGTCTCGCGGCCATGATCTTCGGCAACTGGATGCCGGGCGGCATGGCGCTGGGCGCCGGGCTCTTCGGCTTCACCGACGGTCTGAAGCTGCGCGGCGGCGCGGAGAACGTCCACGCGATGCTGCTCCTGCTGGCGATCCTGCTCCTGCTCCTCGTGGGCTGGCAGCTCTACAAGCGCAAGCATCTGCAGGCCGCGATCGCCGCTGTCGTCTCCGCCGGACTGTTCGCCTGGTACGCGATGACGGACGCCCTGCCGAGCCAGTTCGTGGACGCGGCGCCGTACGTCACCACGCTGCTGGTCCTCGCCCTGTCCGCACAGCGCCTGCGGCCGCCGAAGGCCGACGGCCTGCCGTACCGCAAGGGCGAGGGCAAGTGACGACCCCGTCCGGGATGGACGTCGACTGGGAGCTCCTGCGGGAGCGGGCGCGTGAGGCGATGTCGCACGCGTACGCCCCCTACTCGGGCTACCCGGTCGGCGTGGCGGCGCTCGTCGACGACGGCCGCATCATCGTCGGCTGCAACGTCGAGAACGCCTCGTACGGTCTGTCGCTGTGCGCGGAGTGCGGCCTGGTGTCGCAGCTCCATGCCACCGGCGGTGGCCGGCTCACGCACTTCGCGTGCGTGGACGGCCGGGGCGAGGTGCTGGTGCCCTGCGGGCGGTGCCGGCAGCTGCTGTACGAATTCGGCGGCCCCGAGCTGCTGCTGGACACCCCGGAAGGGATCCTGACCCTGGACGAGATGCTCCCGCAGGCGTTCGGGCCGCAGCATCTCCCGTAGGAGTACGGCCGCGGCCCTTCCGCTCCGGCGGAGGGGCCGCGGTCATACCCTCTTTCTATGCGCGTAGAGCAACTCTGGAGGAATCCCATGGACGTCATCTCCGTCATCCGCACCAAGCGGGACCGGGGTGAGCTGAGCCCCGAGCAGATCGACTGGGTCATCGACGCCTACACCCGGGGTGAGGTCGCCGACGAGCAGATGTCGGCGCTGGCGATGGCGATCCTGCTGAACGGCATGAACCGCACCGAGATCGCCCGCTGGACGGCGGCGATGATCGCCTCCGGCGAGCGCATGAACTTCGACGCACTCTCCCGCCCCACCGCCGACAAGCACTCCACCGGTGGCGTCGGCGACAAGATCACGCTGCCGCTCGCCCCGCTGGTCGCCGCGTGCGGCGCCGCCGTCCCGCAGCTCTCCGGCCGCGGTCTCGGCCACACCGGCGGCACGCTCGACAAGCTGGAGTCCATCCCCGGCTGGCGCGCGCTGCTGTCCAACGAGGAGATGCTGAACGTCCTCGACACCACCGGCGCGGTGATCTGCGCGGCCGGTGACGGGCTCGCCCCCGCCGACAAGAAGCTCTATGCGCTCCGCGATGTCACCGGCACGGTCGAGGCCATCCCGCTCATCGCCTCCTCGATCATGTCCAAGAAGATCGCCGAGGGCACCGGCTCGCTGGTCCTGGACGTCAAGGTCGGCACCGGCGCGTTCATGAAGACCATCGAGGACGCCCGCGAACTGGCCTCCACCATGGTCGCGTTGGGCACCGACAGCGGAGTGCGGACCGTCGCACTGCTCACCGACATGTCCACCCCGCTCGGCCTCACCGCGGGCAACGCGCTCGAGGTCCGCGAGTCCGTCGAGGTCCTCGCCGGCGGCGGTCCCTCCGATGTCGTCGAGCTGACCCTGGCGCTGGCCCGCGAAATGCTCGACGCGGCCGGCATCAAGGACGCCGACCCGGAGAAGGCGCTGGCCGACGGCTCGGCGATGGACGTCTGGAAGCGCATGATCGCTGCCCAGGGCGGCGACCCGGACGCGACGCTCCCGGTGGCCCGCGAGCAGCACGTCGTCACCGCCTCCGCCTCCGGCGTCCTGACCCGCCTGGACGCGTACGACGTCGGCATCGCCGCCTGGCGCCTCGGAGCGGGCCGGGCTCGCAAGGAGGACCCGGTGCAGGCGGGTGCGGGCGTCGAACTGCACGCCAAGCCCGGCGAGACGGTGACGGCGGGCCAGCCGCTGATGACCCTGCACACGGACACCCCGGAGAAGTTCGACTACGCGCTCCGGTCCCTGGGTTCGGCGTACGACATCGCCCCGGCGGGCACGGAGTTCACCCCGAACCCGATCGTGCTGGACCGCATCGCCTGACCGGCGCACATCCGACGGACAGCGGGACCGGTGGATCTCCACCGGTCCCGCTCTCCGTCGTGGCACCGATGAGATCGGGCGCCCGCACCGGTCCCCAGAACAGGACGTATCCGTACGACGACGGGACGGGATCGTGAGCCATGCGCCGAAGTCTTCTGACAGCGATGAGTTACGGCCGCAGGGGCAGTCTGATACGTGTGGACGCCACACAGCCCGTCGTCATGCGCATTTCCGGGAGGCTGACCCCGGACGATGTGCCGCGCCTGTGCGAGGAGTTGCACGCGCGGCTCTCCGGCACCGGCGCCACCGAGGCGATCTGTGACGTCGGAGGGCTGACACACGCCAGTCTGACCGCCGTCAACGCCCTTGCGCGGATGCAGCTCACGGCCCGGCGGCTGGGGTGCCGGGTCCGGATGCGGGATGCGGGGCCGGAGCTGCGCGCACTGCTGGAACTGGTGGGCCTGGGCGAAGTCGCCTGACAGGGATGGCTCAGGACGCCGCCGGTGAGGCAAGCCGCCCGCAAGGGACGGTCCTAGCCGGCCGTCTTCGGGGCCTCCGCTCCCGCGTCCGTACCCTCACCCGCGGCGGCCTCCGGGGCCACCCCGGCGACCGGGGCGCCGTCCTTGTCGAGGGCCGGTGGCAGGTCGAACAGGGGGAACCACCTCTTGGTGTCCAGGAAGAAGTCCATCCCGCCGATCTTGCCGTCCGAGAGCTCCAGGACGATGAGCGCCCACGGCTCGTACCCCTCGCCGGACGGGCTCGGGTGGTAGTGCGCGAACGCCGGCGAGCCGTTCGCCACGGTCGGGACCAGCTTCGATCCCCGGCACACCTCGCCCACGCCGAGCATCCAGCCGACGATGTTGTCGTGGCCGCGCAGCCACAGGTCGTAAGGCGGCATGGACATCGTCGCGTCCTCGTGGAGGAGGGCGGTCAGCGCCTGCATGTCGTATCCCTCGAAGGCCGCCACATAGCGGGCGAGGAGCTTCTGCTGTTCTTCGTCGAGAGGGTCCGCGCCGTCCGAGGAGGCCGGCTCCGACTCGGCGAGGGTCGCCCGAGCCCGCTGGAGCGCGCTGTTCACCGAGGCGACCGTGGTGCCCAGCAACTCGGCGACCTCGCTCGCCTTCCAGGCCAGCACCTCGCGCAGGATCAGGACGGCACGCTGCTTGGGCGGCAGATGCTGGAGCGCGGCGACGAACGCCAGCCTGATCGTCTCGCGCTCCACCGCGGTCTCCGCAGGGTCGGCCACCGAGGGCAGCACCCGCCCGTCGGGCACCGGCTCGAGCCAGGTGACCTCCGGGCGGCTGGTCAGCTGGGCCTGGGCGACGGGGGTCGCGGCCGTGAGGTCCATCGGGCGGGCGCGGCGGTTGCCTGCGTTCAGCATGTCGAGACAGACGTTCGTCGCGATGCGGTACAGCCACGACCGCAGCGACGAACGCCCTTCGAACTTCTCGAAATTCCGCCAGGCCCGGACCATCGTGTCCTGCACCGCGTCCTCCGCCTCGAAAGCGGAGCCGAGCATGCGATAGCAGTAACCGGTCAGCTCTCGCCGGTACTGCTCCAGTCTCGAATCCAGGTCCTGCGTCGTTGCCAGATCACTCATCGGGTCCACCCCTGTCGCCCATTCGGCACCAGCCCTTCGGAACCTACAGGAGGGGACTGACAGTGGGGGTCAGGTTCCCGGCTTGCGCCCGTATACGTGCACGTCGTCGCCGTTCTTCAACAGATTCCAGTATGCCTTTGCCTCCGCGGGCCGCATATTGACGCAGCCCCCCGAGCCCGGCGGGTTGTACATCGACTTCGTGACCGAGTGGAAGGCCTGGCCGCCGTCGAAGAACTGCGAATACGGCATCCGGACCTTGTAGATGGTGGAGAAGTGGTTGATGCTCCGCCAGTAGATCTTCTTGGCGCCGGTACGGGTCTCGGTGCCGTTCTTGCCGGTACGCACCGCGACCGGGCCGTAGACGAGCTTCTTGCCGTCCTGGATCCAGCTCAGCTGACGGGTCAGGTCGACACAGGCGATGCGGCCCTTGTTGGTCGGACACTTCCCGGCCGCGTTCGGGTTCTTCCCCGCCGCGCGCTGCGCCAGGATCGTATTCATCGTCTGCCAGGTCAGCGGGCCGGCGTAACCGATGGTCGGCGTGATCCCGTGCCATCCCTGGAAGGTCCGGATCGCCTTGCAGTCGGCCGCCGACTGCTTGCCGTCCACCGGACGCCCCATGAACTTCTCGACCTGCTTCTGGTACGGCCCCGTCGCCGTCGTGCACGAGGCCGCGGCAGCAGGCGCGCTGCCTATCGCCATCGTGAGCGGGACCACCAGCCCGGTCAGGCCGAGCACCACTCCCGCCCGTCCCCGTATGCCCTGCGTCCCCCGTGTCCCCCCGGTGCGACCCATCGCCACCAACTCCCCTCCGTGGACCGCGCCGACGCGCGGGTCTGCCAGCTTTGACGCTCACGGAGGAGCCGCGGTTGTACGGGAGAGGGACCAATTTCGCGCGGGTTCGTCAGCGCTGTGCGCCGGCGAGCAGCATCCGGTGCTCGGCGCGGGCCACCCGGGTCCCGTACAGCGTGATCGAAACGACGCCGAGCACGGCCAGCAGGCCCAGCAGGACCGTGCCCGCCCAGCCGCCGGAGTGGTAGGCGAGGGCGCCGAGCGCACCGCCCGCGCTGCTGCCGAGGTAGTACGCGGACTGGTACAGCGCGGACGCCTGGGCGCGGCCCGTCTTCGCCGTACGGCTCACCGAGGACGAGGCGACCGCGTGCCCGGCGAAGAACCCGGCGGTGATCAGCACCAGTCCCAGCAGCACCGCGGGCAGCGTGTCCGCCAGTGACAGCAGCAGGCCGGCGGCGGTCGTGGTGACCGCGAGGTACAGGGCTCCGCGGCGGCCGAGACGGCCGACCAGCTTCCCGGCGGCGGCGGAGGAGACCGTACCGACGAGGTACACCAGGAAGATCGAGCCGACGATGCCCTGCGGCAGGCTGAAGGGGGCCTCGACCAGCCGGTAGCCGATCACCGTGTAGACCGCGCCGAACACCGTCATGAACAGGGCGCCGATCGCGTACAGCCGCAGCAGCAACGGGTCGGCGAGATGACCGCGGACCGTCGCGACGAGGGCGCGCGGGTTCACCGAACCGGGCCTGAAGTGACGGGCCCTGGGGAGCATCGCGCGGAAGACCAGCGCGCACACCAGGGCCATCAGGCCGACCGCGGCGAGCGCCGCGCGCCAGCCCCAGAGCTGGGCCACCCAGCCGGTGACGATCCGCCCGCTCATCCCGCCGATGCTGTTGCCCGCCACGAACAGGCCGATCGCGGCCACCAGCGCCTTCGGCCGCACCTCCTCCGCGAGATACGCCATCGCCGAGGCCGGCAGCCCGGCCAGCGCCGCGCCCTGCACGGCACGCAGCGCCACCAGCCACTCCAGGCTCGGCGCGAACGGCACCAGCAGTCCCACCGCCACGGCGACGGCCAGCGACGCCGTCATCACGGTGCGCCGCCCGAAGCGCTCGGAGAGCGAGCTCATCGGCAGGACGAACAGGGCCAGCGCGGCGGTCGCCGCGGAGACGGTCCAGCTGGCGGCGGACGCGCTCACGCCGAAATCGGCGGAGACGGCGGGCAGCAGCGCCTGCGTGGAGTAGAGGAGGGCGAACGTGGCCATACCGGCGGCGAAGAGCGCGAAGCTCATGCGGCGGTAGCCGGGCTGCCCGGGGGAGAGGAGTTCGGGTGACGACGGGCCGGCGCCCACGGGAGTGGACGCCTTGGTACTGGCGGGAGACATGCTTCGAACGTAGGCGCCGGAACTTCATGCGTCCAATGCATGGATTGGCCATAATCGTTCCCATGGTGCATGACCACAGCTCACAGCCTCGGCTGTCACCGAGTAGTTACGAAGAAGACATCGCGCTGCTGCTCGCGCCGCGCCTCGCGTACTTCGCCGGAGTCGCCCGCCACGAGCATGTGACGCGCGCCGCACAGGAGATGGGGGTGCCGCAGTCGACCCTGTCACGGGCGATGGTGCGCCTGGAGAACGACCTCGGTCTGGCCCTGTTCGCGCGCAAGGGCCGCACGGTCTCTCTCACTCCGGCGGGGCGGACCTTCCTGGCCTCCGTGGAGCGGGCGCTGGGCGAGGTCGAGCGGGCGGCGGACTCGGTACGGGCGGACGCCGATCCCAGCGCGGGAAAGGTGGCGTTCGGCTTTCTGCACACCATGGGGTCGGAGACCGTGCCGGGGCTGTTGCGGGCCTTTCGCGCCGACCATCCGCGCGTCCGCTTCACCCTCGTGCAGAACTACGGCGAGGCGATGCTGGAGCGGCTGCGCGCGGGAGAGCTCGATCTGTGCCTGACCTCACCGGTGCCGGACGCGCCGGACCTCGTCGCCCGGCGCCTGGACGAGCAGCGGCTGCGCCTGGTGGTGCCGGACGACCACCGGCTCGCCGGCCGCCGCCGCATCCGGCTGGCGGAGGCGGCGGACGAGGTCTTCGTGACCCTCGAACCCGGCTACGGTCTGCGCCGGATCACCGACGACCTGTGCGCGGAGGCCGGCTTCACCCCGCGGGTCGCCTTCGAGGGCGAGGAGGCGGAGACCCTGCGCGGGCTGGTGGCCGCGGGCCTGGGCGTGGCCCTGCTGCCGCCGCCGGCCGTCGCGCGGCCGGGCGTGGTGGAGCTGACGGTGACCGCCCCGCGCGCGGTCCGCGAGATCGGTCTCGCCTGGCTCGACGGACACCCGGACACCGCCCCCGTGGCCGCGTTCAAGAAGTTCCTGCTCTCCCGCCGGGGCAACCTGCTCCCGGACTGAGAAACCGGTCCGGGAGGCGTCCGGGCACGTGACTGCGTGGGCCGCCCGGCCCTACCGTCGCAGCGATCTGCCGAAGCCGGCCGCCAGCGGCATCCGCAGGCCGAGCGGGGGAGGGGCCGCGAGCGCGTCGGCCACCGGGCGGGCGTAGGGCCGGGTGAAGAGGGCACCGAGGACGAAGTCGGCGGCCAGCGCCTGGACTTCACCGTGGTGCTGACGCAGCGCGTTGCCGTCCGTGTGGACCTCGAAGCGGCAGGTGTCGCGGTTCGTCTTCTTCGCCCGCTCGGCCAGCCGGTAGGACAACTCCGGGTCCGTACGGGCGTCGTTCGTGCCGTGCACGATCAGCACCTGCCGGCCGACGAGCTGCTTCACCGGTTCGGGTGTGGCCGCCATGTCGTCCTCGGGCAGCCACGGGGCGAGCGCCAGCACCGAGTTGACCGCCGGGTGGCCCGCGGCGTGCAGGGCCGCGCGGCCGCCGATGCCGTGGCCGACGAGACAGACGGGCACGTCCCCGTACCGCTGGAGCACGTCGTCCGCCGACCGGGCCGCGTCCACGGCAGGCAGTGCGTCCGTCCCGTTCCAGCCCCGGTAGCGGTAGTGCACCGCGTGCACCACCAGTCCGTGCTCGCGCCCCGCGCGTGCCAGCGACCGGCCCATCGGCAGTGCCGCCGCGTACGACAGCGGGGAGGGTCTGCGGACGGACTCGGGCTCCCCGTCGGGCAGGAGCAGGACCACTCCGCCGACCGCCGGACCGGCTCCCGCCGCCCGGCCGCCCACCGCCCGGCCGAGCCGGGCCTCCCGACCGCGCCCGTTCCCTCGCTCTCCCCTCGCCACGGTCGCCTCACGGCGGGTTCCCGTACCTCTGGCCTGGTCGCCCGGACGCCCCCACCACAGGGGCGATGCGTGGTGTGCCATGACAGAACAGTCTCAGAAGGGCGGGTGTACTCCACCCGTACGCACGGTCACTGTTACGTATCGACGCGGCTCCCTCTACGCGCGTAGGGGCTAGAGTGCGCAGATGACGAGCCAGACCCTCAACACGCCCACCGCGGACCAGATCCGCCGTGCTCCGAAGGTGCTCCTGCACGACCACCTCGACGGCGGGCTGCGTCCGGGCACGATCATCGAACTCGCCCAGGCACACGGCTACGAACAGCTCCCCGAGTCCGAGCCGGACAAGCTGGGCATCTGGTTCCGCGAGGCCGCCGACTCCGGCTCGCTGGAGCGCTATCTGGAGACCTTCGCGCACACCTGCGCCGTCATGCAGACCCGCGACGCCCTCTTCCGGGTCGCCGCCGAGTGCGCCGAGGACCTCGCCGAGGACGGTGTGGTCTACGCGGAGGTGCGGTACGCCCCCGAGCAGCACCTGGAGGCCGGCCTCACGCTCGAAGAGGTCGTCGAGGCCGTCAACGAGGGCTTCCGCGAGGGCGAGCGGCGTGCCAGGGAGAGCGGTCACCGCATCCGCGTCGGCGCGCTGCTCACCGCCATGCGGCACGCGGCCCGCGCCCTGGAGATCGCCGAACTGGCCAACCGCTACCGCGATCTGGGCGTCGTCGGCTTCGACATCGCCGGCGCCGAGGCGGGCTTCCCGCCCACCCGTCACCTGGACGCCTTCGAGTACCTGAAGCGCGAGAACAACCACTTCACCATCCACGCCGGTGAGGCCTTCGGTCTGCCGTCGATCTGGCAGGCGCTCCAGTGGTGCGGCGCCGACCGCCTCGGGCACGGCGTGCGCATCATCGACGACATCGAGGTGGCGGACGACGGCACGGTGCGGCTCGGCCGCCTCGCCGCGTACGTACGGGACAAGCGCATCCCGCTGGAGCTCTGCCCGACGTCGAACCTGCAGACCGGCGCCGCCGACTCGTACGCCGACCACCCCATCGGGCTGCTGCGGAAACTGCACTTCAGGGCCACCGTCAACACCGACAACCGGCTCATGAGCGGCACCAGCATGACCCGTGAATTCGAGTTGCTGACCGATACCTTCGGATACACGCTCGACGACATGCAGTGGTTCACCGTCAATGCGATGAAGTCGGCGTTCATTCCTTTCGATGAACGACTGGCGATGATCAATGACGTGATCAAGCCCGGATACGCCGAGTTGAAATCCGAATGGCTGTTCCGCCAGACCGCCGCGACCAGCGATTCTTCCTCCGGCGGAAAGTGATCGTACTTATCGGGAAGCGGCCGGGAACGTCAACACTCGGCCGCTTCGCGGTGTTTGCCACTCCTGTGGGGCGGGGCTAGCTTGCAGAGCCGCTCATATTCCCGTCCCAAGGAAAACCCCTGATGAAGCAGTCTGCTGTCAAGACTCTCGGTGCCGCCGCTCTCGGTGCCGCCTTCGCCGCTGCCGCCGCGGGCTCCGCCGCCGCTGCCCCGGCGACGCTCCCCGACACCGCCACCCCGCTCGACAGCGTCACGAGCGTGGCGCCCGTGCAGAACGCCGTCACCAAGCTCCCGGCGGGTGCACCCGAGTCGCTGGTCGGTGGCCGGCAGGCCCTGACCGAGGCCGTCAGCCCGGTGGCGGCCACGCTGGAGGGCGTCACGAACAAGGCGCTGCCCACCGACGGTGCTGCCGACCCGGTCGCGGGTCTGCTCGGCGGCCTCCCGATCGCCGGGGGCCTTCCGCTGAACGGTCTGCCGCTGAACGGCCTTCCGCTCGGCGGCCTCCCCCTCGGCTGAGACACGGACGGACGGCGATCTTCCGACGGGCGCAACCGACATCCGCCGGACGCCACTGAAGTGGGGCGCACATCCCGAATCGGATGTGGGCCCCACGTCTGTGTGCCAGGATCGCCGCCATGCGCCCGAAGACCGCCGGGACACGTGCCCGACCGACCCTGCTGACAGCCCTCTCCGCCTTCTCCGCCCTCCTGCTGGCCACGGCCTGCACGAGTGACGACGGCAAGGAGCCCGCAAAGGGCTCGGACACGCCCGCGAGTTCGGGCGCGACCACCGGTGCCGGACCGGCCGACGGGGGAAAGAGCGACGGCGGCAACGGCGACGGCGGTGACAGCGGCCAGGGGAACGGCGGCACCGCCGGCGGCGACACCTCGAAGCCGTTCACCGGCCCCCAGTTGGAGCGCTCCGCGCTGGCCACCGGAGATCTGCCCGGCTTCCAGGTGTCCAGCGGCAAGAGCGCCCTCGCCCCCGCGGGGCAGCCCACCGCCGACACCCCGACGTGCCAGCCGCTCGCCGATGCGATGGGTGACGCACCGAGCCCCCGGGCGAAGAGCACGGTCAACCGCGGGCTGGGCTCGGTCGAGAACGTCGGGCTCGCGGTGTCCGCCTCGGTCAGTGCCTACAGCGAGGCGGACGCGGTGAAGCTCATGGACGGCCTTCAGAAGGCTGTCGGCGCGTGCGGCAAGGGATTCACCGCCACCCTCCAGGGCCGCAGCGGCTCCTACCGTGAGGTGAAGGAGAGCCCCTTCACCGCCAAGGGCGCCGACGAGACCGTCAGCTGGACGGCGGTCGGGACCAACGAGGGCGTGGCCGCCCCGGTCCATCTGGTCGTGGTGCGCCAAGGCGCCACGGTGGCGCGGTTCATGGCGCTCGATCTCGCGCGGCGGGTACCGCCGCGCGTCCCCCAGGAGGTTGCCGACAAGCAGCTGGCGAAGGTCGGCCAGGTGCGGGCCGGCTGAGCCGGCAGGTGTACTACCAGGCCGTCGTGGCGGTCTTCTCGGCCGGCAGGAACAGCCACAGCGCCAGGTAGACCAGGAACTGCGGGCCGGGCAGCAGGCACGAGACGGCGAAGATGACCCGCATGGTGCCGGCGGATGTGCCGAAGCGCTGTGCCAGCGCGGCGCACACTCCACCGATCATGCGTCCCTCACGCGGGCGGACAAGTGCGGCCATGATGGGCTCCTTTACGAGAACCGTCTGCGGATGTTCAGGAGCGGTTCCCGGTAGCTCCTGATGTATCCATGGTGGCTCTCGACAGGGGTGCAAAGCGTCGCTCTACGGTGCGATCCCGACCCTGGGAATCGTCGGGGTCGCCCCCTGAGAGGGCTCCTCCCGAAGGACGGCACCGCGCGGACGCGAGGAGGACCCGGCATCCGCGCCCCGCTGCCTGCGGCGCAGCCGGGCCCGGCCGGCGGGGACGACCAGCAGATGGGCGATCGTCACCCCGGCGGTGTTCAGCAGCAGCGAGTCGACGTCGAGCACCCGTCCCGGTACGCCGGTCTGGAGCAGCTCTATGGCGATCGAGAGGAACGCGCCGGCCGCGACGGTGCGGGCCAGTGAGGCCAGCGGCGAGACCATGAGTCTGCCGCCGGCCATGGGCAGCAGGACGCCGAGCGGCGCGAGCAGCAGCAGTCCCTCACCTATCCGGCGGGCGGCCTCCACGGGGCCCAGCGCGAGGTCGGCCTTGATACCGGCGAAGGGCTCGAGATTCGCGGCCGTCACCCACAGCACGTCCAGCGGGCGCAGGGTCAGCCATGCCACGAGCAGCAGATGCGCGAGGAGGAGGGTGACCCCCGCCGCGCGGAAGCGGATGACGGCACTGCCGCCCTGACCTTGACGCTGCACGCCCCCCAAGACGCACGCTGCGCGCGAATCGGTTCCGGAAGCTTTCAAGTGGAAGCCGGACGGGTCGCGCCGCGCGGACCCTTCGGGGCCGTCACCGCACCCCACAGGGCCGTCGGCGCGACGCACGTGACGTACGTCCCAGGCCGTGGCGCTACTGAGACGCGGACGGGGACGGCAGCGCTCCGAGCGTCGGCACCGTCTCGTCCGGCCGCTCCTTGGCCGTCTGGGAGCACGAGTAGCTCCGGGGCGCGTACGCACCCGGACCGCCGAGCACCACGGCGCCTCCCGGGGCCGCCGCCCGGCTCTCCGCGAACGTGCACACGATCTGAGTGAGAGCCGGCGCGGGCAGGTCCTCGGGCTGGCGGTTCAGCCGCAGCGTGCCCGCCGGGTCCCCCTTGCGCGGCCCCGCGGCCACGATCGGCCCGCGGACGTACGTGGCGAAGCCCGCCTCGCGCTCCGAGGACGACGGCTCCTTCTGCAACTCGTCGATCAGCGCCTGGGCCACCTGCACCCGGTCGGTCAGCGCCTTCTTCTCCGGCACTCCGGCCGTACGGTCCACGGACTCCAGCTGGGAGGCGCAGACGAGATAGACGCGCACCGGGACACCGCTCTCCGGCTGCGCCTGGGTGAGGTTGCCGCCCGACACCTCGCAGGGCACCCGCGACGGCGCCGCCCCGGCGTCGACGGGGACCTGGGTGGACCTGATGCCGCACCCGCCGATGGCGAGGGCGCCCAGGAGGGCGGCGAACGCCACCACGGCCCGCCTGCCCGCTGCGTTCGGCGTCACCGTGTGCCTTCCTCTCCCCGGTCACGGCTCTGTGCGTCCGTGCCCTCGTCCGGCCCCGCGTCCGCGTCGGTGTCGCCGTGCCCGTCGCAGTCCTTCGCGTCGGAGCTGTCGCGCGGCAGCCGCAGCACGAACACCGCGCCGTCGCCGTCCGGCGAGTTCGCCGCGGTGATGGTGCCGCCGTGGATGTGCGCGTTCTCCATCGCGATCGACAGGCCCAGACCGCTGCCCTCCGAACGCGGCCGTGACGCGCTCGCCTTGTAGAACCGGTCGAAGACATGCGGCAGGACGTCCTCGGGGATGCCGGGGCCGTGGTCCCGTACCTCGATCAGCAGTTCGCCGTCGACCGGGCGCACCGACACGCGAACCGGCGAGCCGCCGTGCTTGAGCGCGTTGCCGATCAGGTTCGCGAGGATCACGTCGAGCCGGCGCGGGTCGAGCCGCGCCATGATGCCGCGTTCGGCGTCCAGGTCCACGGCGTCCAGCCACGCACGGGCGTCGATGCACGCGGTGACCTGGTCGGCGACGTCGACGTTGTCCACGACGAGCTTCGCCGTGCCCGCGTCGAAGCGGGTGACCTCCATGAGGTTCTCCACCAGATCGCCGAGCCGCCGGGTCTCGCTCACCACCAGGTTCACCGCGGGCGCGATCATCGGGTCGAGGGTGTCGACCTCGTCCTCCAGCACTTCGGTGACGGCGGTCAGCGCGGTGAGCGGGGTGCGCAGTTCGTGCGACATGTCGGCGACGAAACGGCGGCTGGACTCCTCCCGCGCGCTCATGTCGTCGACCTTCTTCTCCAGCGACTCGGCCGTCTTGTTGAACGTCCGCGCCAGCTCGGCCAGTTCATCGGTTCCCGACACCCGCAGCCGGGTGTCGAGCTTGCCCTCGCCGAGCCGCCGGGCCGCCTCGCCGAGCCGGTGCACCGGCTTCAGCACGGTCGTGGCCGCGGCCTGGGCGAGCAGCGCCGAGCCGACGAGCGCCAGCGCGGTCGCGATCCCCAGCGACCAGGCCAGCGAATTGAGGTCCTGCCGTTCCTGGTCCAGCGACTTGAAGACGTAGCCCGTCGGGCCGCCGCCGACGATCCGGGTGCCGCCGACGAGGAAGGGCTCGCCGTTGCGCTCGGTGCGCAGCCAGTACAGGTGGTACGGGACCTGGTTGCCCGCACCTATGTCCTGACGCTTGTCCACCGCCTCGCGCAGCCGCCCGGGCACGTCGTCCAGCGTGAAGGTGTCCGGGTCGGAGGTGACGACCACCGGCTTGCCCTCGTCGCGCTGACCGATCAGGAGCACGCTGTAGTCGGCGTTGCCGTCGGCCATCTGCTCGGCGGCCTCCTGGAGTTCGGCCTGCGTCGGCTCCAGCGGGAGCGCCGCTGCCCGGTTCTGCATGTCCTGCCGGAAGTCCGCGAGGGCGGAGTCCTGCGTCCGGGTCAGGACGGCTTCCCGGTTCAGCCAGTACGCGATCCCCGAGGCGGTCACCGCCGCGGTCAGCGCGACCGCCGCGAAGACCACGACCAGCCGGAGCCTGAGGCTCGTCCAGCGCAGCGGGGCGAGTACGGCGCGCTTTGCGGCACTGCTCACCGAGGGGTTCCGTTCATGGGAATGACGGTGCAGACATGTGTCACTGCGGAACGTCCAGCCGGTAGCCCACGCCGCGCACGGTGCGGATCAGGGTGGGCGAGGACGGCACGTCCTCGACCTTCGCCCGCAGCCGCTGGACGCACGCGTCCACCAGTCGTGAGTCGCCGAGATAGTCGTGCTCCCACACAAGACGCAGCAGTTGCTGCCGGGAGAGCGCCTGCCCGGGCCTGCGGCTCAGTTCGAGCAGCAGCCGCAGCTCGGTGGGCGTGAGCTGGAGGTCCTCGCCGTTCTTGGTGACCGTCATCGCCGAGCGGTCGATCACCAGGGAGCCGAAGGTCGCCGAGTCGGTGGACTCCCGCTCGCCGCGGCGCAGTACGGCCCGGATACGGGCGTCCAGCACCCGGCCCTGCACGGGTTTGACGACATAGTCGTCCGCGCCCGACTCCAGACCGACCACCACGTCGATGTCGTCGCTGCGTGCGGTCAGCAGAATGATCGGCAGCTGATCGGTGCGCCTGATGCGGCGGCACACCTCGAAACCGTCGATCCCGGGCAGCATCACATCCAGCACGATCAGGTCCGGTCGCTGCTCGCGCAGCAGTTTCAGACCGTCCTCTCCCGTCGCCGCGGTGGCCACTCGGTGGCCCTGGCGTGACAGCGAGAGTTCGAGGGCCGTGCGGATGGCGTCGTCGTCCTCGATCAGCAACAGGAAAGGCACGGTGGTCATTCTGGCCCATGTGTGCGCCGTAGTTCGACTGCTGGAGCGCTCTCACACGCTTCCTCCCCTTGTGAGAGGCGTAAAGAGAGCTTTGCGAACCGGTGGCGCAGCGGGGCCGTGACGGCCCGGCGGCCCCTGTGACAGGCCTGTGACAGTCGGCGGACACCGCCATGAAATCGCCTGGGCAAGCTTTTGGCACACGGACGGAAACAGACTCCACCGACGGGGGGCGCGAGATGAACGCACTGCACAGCACCAACTCAAGCGCAGTTGTCACGCGTCTCCATGACGTCGTGAGGGGACCGGAGAAGTCCGGCGCCGTGAACGGGCGGGGGTGCGTTCGCGGCGCCGGGCGTCAGCACAAGCCGTCGTACATGACGGTCGTTGACGTGCCCACGGGGGGCAGCGGAGCGGCGTACGGGGAGGGCTCGGGGGAGCAGGCAGGACTGTCGGAGGCGGAGTTCACCGCCTACGTGCAGGAGCGCCGCTCCTCCCTGTACGCCACCGCCTACCACCTCACCGGTGACCGGTTCGAGGCCGAGGACCTGCTGCAGAGCGCGCTGTTCTCGACCTACCGGGCCTGGGACCGGATCAGTGACAAGGCGGCGGTCGGGGGCTACCTCCGTCGCACCATGACCAATCTGCACATCAGCGCCTGGCGCCGGCGCAAGCTCAACGAGTACCCCACGGAGGAGCTGCCGGAGACGGCGAGCGACACCGACGCGATGCGGGGCACGGAGCTGCGTGCGGTGCTGTGGCAGGCGCTTGCCAGGCTGCCCGAACTCCAGCGGACGATGCTGGTCCTTCGCTACTACGAGGGCCGCACCGACCCGGAGATCGCGGAGATCCTGGACATCAGTGTCGGCACGGTGAAGTCGAGCATCTGGCGGTCGCTCCGCCGGCTGCGCGAGGACGAGGTCCTCAGCTTCGGCCGTGACGAGGAGGAGTCCTTCGGCGAGCTCGTGGCCTGAAGGTACTGGGGGGAAAGAGAAGGGGGCCGCCGTTTCGGGGGAGACGGCGGGAGTGGGGGATCACGGGGGTCACGGGGGACCCACGGGGGAAACGGAGCGGGACCGGACAGGCCGGGGGGTCTTGTCCGGCCCCGCTCCGTCGTATTGCGCGGGTGTGCGAACCGCTCCCGCCGTGGGGCGCGTTACGCGGCGTGCGGGGTGCGGGTGTTACGCGGGCGTACGGGTCGCGGGTGCCCGGCGGCAGCGGCCTGCCGCCGCTGCCGCGAACCGGCCGAGTGCCTCGTCCTTGCCGCACGGGTGGGCGCCCAGCTCCCGCTGCCGCGCCACGATGCCCCGCTCGGCCCGCATGAGCCGCCAGCCGCGGCGCACGAGGAAGCCCACCGACTTGCGGCCCTCGCGCAGATCCCGCAGCAGACGGCGCCGGAAGGTCGTGGACGGGCGCCCGCGCAGACAGAGCGCGTCCGCCAGCACGCCGAGGTCCTGGCACCGCGCCACGATGTCTGCCGCGAAGATGCCCTCCGCCACGAACAGCGGTGTGCGCCCGATGTCGAGCGAACCCCGGCCCACCCGCGCGCTGGTGGCGAGGTCGTACACGGGAACGGTCGTCCGTCCCGTACGGCACAGCTCCACGACCGCTGCCACCGCGGCGTCCGCGTCCCACGACCCGGGGGAGTCCCAGTCGATGTCGGAGGTTCCCTCCACCAGCGGAAGCGTCGGGTCGTCGCCCTCCTTGTAGAAGTCGTCGAGGCGCAGCACGGGCAGGCCCGTGCGGGCGGCGAGGGACGACTTCCCGGATCCTGAGGGGCCCGAGAGCAGCACGACACGAGTCGGTATGGGGGATGAGCTCACGGGACACCAGTGTGACGCATTGACCCGTGAAGGGGACCCCTCGGGTCGAACGTTGGTATTCGGCATCACACGTCAACTACGCTGCGTGCTCAACCGATTACTCGTCTCGTCCAGTCAGGAAATCCCATGGCACGTCACACAGCCCCCCAGTCCCGGCGGCTCGCCCTCGGCGCAGGTCTGACCGTCGCGGCGGTGGCCGCGGCCCTCGGCGCGAGCGGTGCCGCCCATGCGGCACCGGCGGCGCCCGTGGGCCCCGATGCGCTCGGCGCCGCTCTGCCGGCCGGGCAGGACGCCGGCCCGGCCGCCGGGCTGACCGGTGTGGTCACCAACTCCGTCACCGGCATCGCCCAGCTTCGCAGCCTGCAGCTGAACCCGCTGGCGAACACCGGAGTCGACCCGCTGGCCAACGGAGTCGCCACCCAGGTCGCCGACTTCAAGCCGCTCTCCACCACCGCCGCCACCGGGCCGCTCGCGTCGGGCGCGGCGCTCGAGGACCTGCCGGTGGCCGGCGGCGTCGTGGGAGCACTTCCGCTCTGAGCGCCTCTCCCATGTCCGTCCCGATGTGCGTGACCGGACATGAGAGGAGCCCCCTGTCGCCGGACGGGACGGCAGGGGGCTCCTGATCGGGGAGGCTCCTGATCGTGGAGCCGGATCAGCTCAGTAGGCCGAGCCGGACGCGCCGAGCGAACCCGTCGGGTGCCAGACCGTCTTGGTCTCCAGGAACGCGGTCATACGGTGCGTGCCCGGGTCGGCCGCGTAATCCACAGCCTGGGGACGGAGAACCCGCTTCAGGTTGTCCGCGGCCGCGATCTCCAGCTCCCTCGCCAGCATCTCGTCGGCGCCGGTCAGGTCGATGGCGTTGACGTCCTGGTGCGAGGCGAGCGGGGTCGCGATCTCGGCCGTACGGCCCGAGAGCACGTTGACCACACCGCCGGGCAGGTCGGACGTGGCCAGCACCTCGCCCAGCGACAGCGCCGGCAGCGGTGCCTTCTCGCTCGCCACGACGATCACGGTGTTGCCCGTGGCGATGACGGGGGCGATCACCGAGACCAGGCCCAGGAACGACGACTCCTGCGGCGCGAGCACGGCGACGACACCGGTCGGCTCGGGCGTCGACAGGTTGAAGAACGGACCCGCGACCGGGTTCGCGCCGCCCACGACCTGGGCGATCTTGTCCGTCCAGCCCGCGTACCAGACCCAGCGGTCGATCGCCGCGTCCACGACGGCCGACGCCGCGGACTTGGACAGCCCCTCGGCGGCCGCGACCTCGTTGCTGAACTGCTTGTGCCGGCCCTCCAGCATCTCCGCGATGCGGTAGAGGATCTGGCCGCGGTTGTACGCGGTCGCGCCCGACCAGCCGCCGAACGCCTTGCGTGCCGCGACGACCGCGTCACGGGCGTCCTTGCGGGACGAAAGGGGCGCGTTGGCCAGCCATGCGCCCTTGCCCGCCGCGTCAGCCGCTGATGTTTTCGCCGTCACCTCGTACACCCGGCCGCTCTCGGAGCGGGGGAACTTACCCCCGACGTACAGCTTGTAGGTCTTGAAGACGCTCAGACGAGTCACGTCAGACATCGAGGTAGGCCTCCAGACCGTGGCGGCCGCCCTCGCGGCCGAAGCCCGACTCCTTGTAGCCGCCGAAGGGCGAGGTCGGGTCGAACTTGTTGAAGGTGTTGGCCCACACCACGCCCGCGCGGAGCTTGCCGGCGACCGCGAGGATGCGCGAGCCCTTCTCCGTCCAGATGCCGGCGGAGAGGCCGTACTGACTGTTGTTCGCCTTCGCGACCGCCTCGTCCGGCGTACGGAAGGTGAGCACCGACAGCACCGGCCCGAAGATCTCGTCACGGGCGACGGTGTGCGCCTGGGTGACGTTCGTGAACAGTGTCGGCGCGAACCAGTAGCCCGAGGAGGGCAGCTCGCAGGGGGCCGACCAGCGCTCGGCGCCCTCGGCCTCACCGGTCTCGGCGAGCGCGGTGATCCGCGCCAGCTGCTCCGCGGAGTTGATCGCGCCGATGTCGGTGTTCTTGTCCAGCGGGTCGCCCAGACGCAGCGTCGACAGCCGGCGCTTCAGCGAGTCCAGCACCTCGTCCTGGACCGACTCCTGGACGAGCAGCCGGGAGCCGGCGCAGCAGACCTGGCCCTGGTTGAAGAAGATGCCGGTGACGATGCCCTCGACGGCCTGGTCGATCGGGGCGTCGTCGAAGACGATGTTGGCGCCCTTGCCGCCGAGCTCCAGCGTGGCCTTCTTGCCGGTTCCCGCGATCTGCCGGGCGATCGCCTTGCCGACGCCGGTCGAGCCGGTGAAGGCGACCTTGTCGACGCCCGGGTGCTCGACGAGCGCGGCGCCGGTCTCGCCGTAGCCGGGAAGGATGTTGACGACACCCTTCGGCAGCCCCGCCTGACGGCAGATGTCGGCGAAGAACAGGGCGGAGAGCGGAGTCGTCTCGGCAGGCTTCAGCACCACCGTGTTGCCCGTGGCGAGCGCGGGCGCGATCTTCCACGCCAGCATCAGCAGCGGGAAGTTCCAGGGGATGACCTGGCCGGCGACGCCGAGCGGGCGGGGGTTCGCGCCGTAGCCGGCGTGGTCGAGCTTGTCGGCCCAGCCCGCGTAGTAGAAGAAGTGCGCCGCGACCAGGGGGAGGTCCGCGTCACGCGTCTCCCTGATCGGCTTGCCGTTGTCCAGCGTCTCGAGGACGGCGAGCTCGCGGCTGCGCTCCTGGATGATCCGCGCGATGCGGAACAGGTACTTGGCGCGCTCGGCGCCGGGCAGCGCGGACCACTTCTCGAACGCCTTGCGGGCGGCCTTCACGGCACGGTCCACGTCCTCGGTGCCGGCCTGGGCGACCTCGGCGAGGACCTCCTCGGTCGACGGCGAGACGGTCTTGAAGACCTTGCCGTCGGCGGCGTCGGTGAACTCGCCGTCGATGAACAGGCCGTACGACGGCGCGATGTCGACGACGGAACGCGACTCGGGGGCCGGCGCGTATGCGAATGTCTGCTTGTCCATGGGGTCTCAGTCCACCGTGACGTAGTCGGGGCCGGAGTAGCGGCCGGTGGCCAGCTTCTGGCGCTGCATCAGCAGGTCGTTGAGCAGGCTCGACGCACCGAAGCGGAACCAGTGGTTGTCCAGCCAGTCCTCGCCGACGGTCTCGTTGACGAGGACGAGGAACTTGATCGCGTCCTTGCTGGTGCGGATGCCGCCCGCGGGCTTCACGCCCACCTGTACCCCAGTCTGCTCCCGGAAGTCGCGAACGGCCTCGAGCATGAGCAGGGTGTTCGACGGGGTGGCGTTGACCGCGACCTTGCCCGTCGACGTCTTGATGAAGTCGGCGCCCGCGAGCATGCCGAGCCAGGAGGCGCGGCGGATGTTGTCGTACGTGGAGAGCTCGCCGGTCTCGAAGATGACCTTCAGGCGGGCGGCGCCGGAAGCCTCCTTCACGGCGAGGATCTCCTCGTACACCTTGAGGTACCGGCCGGCGAGGAACGCGCCGCGGTCGATGACCATGTCGATCTCGTCCGCACCCGCGGCGACGGCGTCGCGGACGTCCGCGAGCTTCACGTCGAGGGCGGCGCGGCCGGCGGGGAAGGCGGTGGCGACGGAGGCGACCTTGACGTCCGAACCCTGCAGGGCGGCCTTGGCGGTCGCGACCATGTCGGGGTAGACACAGACGGCGGCGGTCGTCGGGGTGCCGCGGTCGGTCGGATCAGGACGGACGGCTTTGGCGGCGAGCGCCCGGACCTTGCCCGGGGTGTCCGCGCCTTCGAGCGTCGTCAGGTCGATCATGGAGATGGCCAGGTCGATGGCGTAGGCCTTGGCCGTGGTCTTGATCGAACGGGTACCGAGGGACGCGGCGCGCGCTTCGAGGCCGACGGGGTCGACGCCGGGGAGCCCGTGCAGGAAGCGGCGCAGCGCAGTGTCGGACGCCGTCGCGTCGGCGAATGCAGGTGCAGTGGTGGGCATGGTCACCAGATGAGCATATCTACGCGCGTAGCGACCTGTACAGGGGGAGGGGGGTGGTTGTGCGGTGGGGGTGCGGGTTCTGCGGGTTCCTGTGGGGTGCGGGTCCTTCGGGCGGGGCCGGGTGCTTGGGCCTCGGGCGCTTGTGTGGTGCGGGTCCCGGGGGCCCTCCGGGCTCGACTCCTCGGGGTCGGCGGCGTACAGCTGTGTTGTGTTGATCACCCGGGTTTTGCCGCCGATCCCCTGCGGGGACGACCCTGCACGCCCCCTGCCGGGGGGCGAGGACGCGACCCGTGGCGGTTGCAGGCACACGCGAACCCGAGCCCTGTTCGGCGGAAGCAGGGGTGTGGGCCCAGATCCTCTTTACCGGCCGGGGCCAGTCGGTACTCCGGCGAGGGCGGACACGGACGGTCAGGGGGTGTGGGGGGAGTGTCAGGCGGGGGTGCGGCAGAATCGGGGGATGAGCAGTTCGCCGACTCCCGCCGAGAACACCTACGCCGACCGCGTCTTCCGGTCGTCCGCCGGAATGGGCGGTGGAGTGTTGCTGCTCGCCCTCGTCGCATGGATCGCCGGGGACGCTCTCGTCCGGGGCGAGGGGCGCACCCCCTGGATCGCCCTCGCCGGGGCCCTCCTCGTCGTGCCCGTCGTCGTCGCGTTCACGATGCGGCCCGCCGTCTTCGCCAACGACGACCGGCTGCGGATCAGGAACCCGTTCCGGACGATCACCCTGCCCTGGGGGGACGTCGCCGATGTGCGCGCGTCCTTCTCGAGCGAGGTGTTCACGCAGGAGGGGAAGAAGGTCCAGCTGTGGGCCGTGCCCGTGTCGTTGCGGCAGCGCAAGCGGGTCTCGCGGCGGCAGATGCAGCGGGCGCAAGACGATCCGCACGGGCGGACGTCCGTGAACGCCGACGTGAGCGACAAGGCACGTCTGGCGCCGGCCGATCAGACCGTCGCCGATCTGCGGGAGATGGCCGAGCGCAACGCCTCCCGGCCCGAGGCGCAGGGTCGGATGCAGGTCCGCTGGGCGTACGAGCTGCTCGCGCCCACCCTCGCCGGGCTCGTCCTGCTCATCGCGCTGCTGGCCGTCTGAGCCGCTCCACCGGGCGATGGCCTGGGGGCGGCCGGGGGGCAACGCCCGGATGAAGGACGGCTCCACGTCCCCTGTTCGGCCCCGCCCCTCCCGTAGGCGTCCATAGATTGCCCCTGCCGACGCAGTGGGGGTGAGGCATGGTCGGGCGAACCGACGAAGGCAGCTGGACGGCGGCGTTGTCCGGGACGAGGTGCCGGATCGACGTCGACGGCGCAGGCCGGTACGGCTGGCGGCTGATCGCCCCGAACGGTCGCGTGGTGGCCGTGTCGGCGACCACGTTCGGCGATCACGGCTCGTGCGCCGCCGCGTTCGCGTCCTTGTGCGCCGGGCACGCCGAGATGACGGGCGGGGTGCAGCACACCCCCGGCGGCAACGGCTGGGTGTGGCTGCTCCGCGACGCCGACGGCCGGGCCGCGGCCGTCTCCGGGCGGGCGTACGAACGCCATTCGACCTGCCGTGCCGCCCAGCGGCGTTTCCGCTCGCTCCTCGCGGAGCCGGCCGTCGGGGGACCCGGCTGACGCGTCACGGCGGCCCCTTCCAGACCAGCAGCATGTACGCGCCCAGCCACGCGGACATGAGTGTCGACGTGCCCAGGACGACCGCGACCGTCGCCGTGCGCCGGGCCCGGGCCAGTGCCTGGGCCACCGGCAGCAGCAGCGGGAATCCGGGCAGCAGGAAGCGCGCCCGGGGGAAGTAGACGCCGCCGCTGCCCAGCACCACGAGCAGCAGTACGCCCGTGAACACCAGCAGGGGCAGCGGCTGCCGGTCCACCGCGCACAGCAGGTAGAGCACGACGGAGAGGATCAGCACCGCCGAGACGGCCAGGACGAACAGCTGGGGCCGGGTCATGTAGATCAGTTGCTGGCGCAGCTCCAGCAGGGTCGCCCGGCCGCCGTCCCAGTCGTTCTTCCACAGCCGCTGCACGGCGAAGTAGCCGTCCGCGCGGCCCACCCGCACCCCGACCCAGGCGACGAACCCCAGCCAGCCCAGCGGCGCGAGGCACGCGCCCGCCACGGCCGTCGCGCGGACGCCGGGGTCGCGCCGGGCGGCGAGCAGCGCGGCCAGGCAGACGGCCGCCGCCACCGCGATGCCCGTGGGCCGGGTCAGCCCCGCCAGGGACGCGAGTGAACCCGCCCACAGCCAGCGGCCGGTGAGCACCGCGTACAACGCCCAGGCCGCGAGGGCGGTGAACAGCGACTCCGTGTAGCCCATCCACTGCACCATCGCGACCGGCAGCGTGCCCCACAGGACCGTGAGCAGGGTGCCGACCCGCCGTCCGCGGAGCCGGTCGCCGACCGCGAAGACGCCCCACGCGGCGACGAACGAGCACGCGATCGCGAGCATCAGGCCGACCGAGGCGCGTGAGCCGGGCGTGACCGCGGCGACCGCCTTCACCAGCGCCGGATAGAGCGGGAAGAAGGCGAGGTTGTTCTCGTTGACCGCGGTGCCGAGCCGGTCGGTGTACCCGTGCTCGGCGATGCCGAGGTACCAGTCGGAGTCCCAGGACGTGGCCAGCGTCGGCCAGATGCCGTGGCCCTTGGCGTGGGCGAGATGGGCGACGGCCAGCAGCCCGCACAGCCGGACGGCGAGATAGGCGGTCAGCGCCGGGGCCGCGCGCCGCAGCGAGCGCAGCAGCCGGCTCCCCGCGCCGGGTGCGTCCCCGCGCCCCGGGGCCGGTGGCCGGCGGGAGGCGGGGACGAAAGCGTGGACGGTCGCGGCGGGAGACACGGCGGCTGCTCCTGGGACTCGGCGTGCGCTACCGGGTCACACCCTTGCCCGGACGGCCCCGGGGAGCGGGGCGGGCTGCCGCCACGCCGTACGAGATTCACCCGTACGGGCGGCCCCGCGCGGCACCCTGGGCCCAGCGCGGGACCATGGCCGCCGTCAGATGCCGGCGGCCGCCGAGAGGTCCCGCTTGACCGCCGTCAGCACCTCGGTGGCCCGCTCGCGCGCGGCGGGCAGCGCGGCCGCGTCCGCGACCGGGACGACGACCTCCAGGTAGCACTTGAGCTTGGGCTCGGTGCCGCTCGGGCGGACGATGACGCGGGCGGTGAACTCGCCGTCGAGGTGGTACCGCAGTCCGTCCGTCGGCGGCAGCGTCTCCGTACCCCGGGTCAGGTCCTCCGCGCCGGTGATCCGCAGCCCGGCCAGTTCGGCGGGCGGCTGCTCGCGGAGCCGGCGCATCGCGTCCGCGATGATGCTCAGGTCCTCGACCCGTACCGAGAGCTGGTCCGTGGCGTGCAGACCGTGTTCGACGGCCAGGTCGTCGAGCAGATCGGTCAGTCCGCGGCCCTGCTCCTTGAGCTCCGACGCAAGCTCGGCGACGAGCAGCGCGGCGGTGATGCCGTCCTTGTCGCGGACGCCCTCGGGGTCGACGCAGTAGCCGAGCGCCTCCTCGTAGCCGTAGCGCAGGCCTTCGGCGCGGGCGATCCACTTGAAGCCGGTGAGCGTCTCCACGAAGGGCAGCCCGGCCGCTTCCGCGATCCGGCCCAGCAGGGACGAGGACACGATCGACTCCGCGAAGGTGCCCGTCGCGCCCTTGCGGACGAGGTGTGCGGCGAGCAGCGCGCCGACCTCGTCGCCGCGCAGCATGCGCCACTCGCCGGGTGCGCTGTCGTCGGGCACGGCGACGGCGCAGCGGTCGGCGTCGGGGTCGTTGGCGATGACGATGTCCGGCCGGACGCGGCGCGCGGTCTCGAAGGCGAGATCCATCGCACCCGGCTCCTCGGGGTTCGGGAACGCGACGGTCGGGAACGCGGGGTCGGGCTCGGCCTGCTCCGCGACGAGGACCGGCTCCGGGAAGCCCGCCCGGGCGAAGGCGGCGGTGAACACCTCCGTGCCGACGCCGTGCAGGGCCGTGTGGACCACGCGGACCCCTCGCGGGGACCCGGCGGCCAGCACGGCGTCCGTACGGGCCAGATAGGCCTCCAGGACCTCCTCGCCGAGGACGTCCCAGCCGGACTCGGCGCGCGGCACGTCGTGCAGGCTGCGGATCGCGTCGATCTCGGCGGCGATCTCCGCGTCGGCGGGCGGCACGATCTGCGAGCCGTCGCCGAGATAGACCTTGTAGCCGTTGTCGCGCGGCGGGTTGTGGCTGGCGGTGACCTCGACGCCGGCGACGGCACCCAGCTGCCTTATGGCGAAGGCGAGTACGGGAGTCGGCAGCGGACGCGGCAGCACGGCCGCCCGGAGGCCGGCGGCGACCATGACCGCCGCGGTGTCGCGCGCGAAGTCGGCGGACTTGTAGCGGGCGTCGTATCCGATGACGACGAGGCCGCCCTCCTCGCCCTTGGCCTGCAGGTACGCGGCGAGGCCGGCGGCCGCGCGGATCACGACGGCGCGGTTCATCCGCATGGGCCCGGCGCCGAGCTCGCCGCGCAGACCGGCGGTGCCGAACTGGAGCGTGCCCGCGAACCGGGCCGCGAGCTCGTCGGTCTCCCGGGACTCGATGAGCTTGCGCAGCTCGTCCCGGGTCTCGCTGTCCGGGTCCTCGGCCAGCCAGGCCTCGGCCCGGGCGATGAGGTCCTGCGTCACGGTGTGTGCCTCTCGTGATGGGTCGGGGGAACTCCGGCCCGGCCGGCGATGAAGGACACGGCCGGAGGCCGTTCTCCGGGGACCCGGGTCCCCGGAGGCGACAGATGTCAGATCCGGTCCAGGACCCTCGTCAGCAGCGAACCCATGCGCGCCGCCGAGTCGCGGCCCGCCTGGAGCACCTCTTCGTGGTTGAGCGGCTCACCCGTCAGTCCGGCCGCCAGGTTGGTGACGAGGGAGATGCCCAGCACCTCCGCGCCGGCCTCGCGGGCCGCGATCGCCTCGAGCACCGTCGACATGCCGACCAGGTCGCCGCCCATGACGCGGACCATGTTGATCTCCGCCGGCGTCTCGTAGTGCGGGCCGGGGAACTGGACGTAGACGCCCTCCTCCAGCGAGGAGTCGACCTCCTTGCACAGCGCGCGCAGCCGCGGCGAGTACAGGTCGGTCAGGTCGACGAAGTTCGCGCCGATGATCGGGGAGGCCGCCGTCAGGTTGATGTGGTCGCTGATCAGCACCGGCTGACCGGGGCGCATGCCCTCGCGCAGACCGCCGCAGCCGTTGGTCAGGACGACGGTCTTGCAGCCCGCTGCCACCGCGGTGCGCACACCGTGTGCGACGGCGGCGACGCCGCGGCCCTCGTAGTAGTGCGTACGGCCCAGGAAGACGAGCGCGCGCTTGCCGCCGATGCGGTACGAGCGGATCTTGCCGCCGTGGCCCTCGACCGCCGGGGGCGGGAAACCGGGCAGTTCGGTGACCGGGAACTCGGCCTCGGGAGCACCGAGCGCGTCGACGGCGGGAGCCCAGCCGGAGCCCATCACCAGGGCTACGTCGTGTGTCTCGGCGCCGGTCAGCTCGCGCAGGCGGGCGGCGGCGGCGTCGGCCGCGGCGTGGGGGTCGGCGGAGACGCCGTTGAGATCCGGGTTCACTGATGCGTTCACGCGAATGAGGGTAGCCGGTCATTTCCTACGCGCGTAGATGACGCAGCGTACGGTCTTCGGATCGTTGTCTTGTCGTTTCCGACGAACACGCTCCGTGTCCGCCCCGGTGCCCGGCGCGGCCGTCAGCAGGGCCGCTTCCGCAGCTCCATCACATAGTCGTGAGGCGCCCCGGCCGAGTCGGCCGCGTCCGCGAGTTCGCCGAGATAGCGCGCCGACGGCAGGCCGCCCTCATAGCCGTTCAGGACGTACACCCAGGCCGGCTCCTCGCCGTCCAGGGTGTCCACGCGGACCCGCATCCGCCGGTAGATGTCCATGCCGACACCTTCCCAGCGGTCCATCGAGTCCTCGTCCATCGGGGCGATGTCGTACAGCGCGACGAAGACCTGGGAACGCGGCGCCTCCACGATCGTGGCCAGCGCTCCCTCCCAGCCCATCTGCTCGCCGCCGAACGTCAGCCGGTGGCCGTTCAGCCAGCCGGTGCCGCGCAGCGGGGAGTGCGGGGCGCGGCGGGACATCAGCCGCGCGTCGAGGTTGCCGGCGTACGCGGCGTAGAGCGACATGGGATTGAGGGTACGGGAGGGGCACGGGTGCGGGCTCGTGCGGGCGAGGTGGGGCGGGGGGTGTGGTGGGTTCTGTCCGGTGGGGGTCCTCCTGGCGGGCGCTTGAGCCTCGGGTCCTTGTCCGGCGTCGGGTCCGCGGGGCGAACGTTTGGGTCGTGCGGGTCCCTGGGGCGGGCGGGCGCTTGAGCCTCGGGTCCTTGTCCGGCGTCGGGTCCGCGGGGCGAAGGTTTGGGTCGTGCGGGTCCCTGGCGGGTTCCTGGGCTGCGGGTTCTTGTCCGGCGTCGGGTCCGGGGGCCCTCCGGGCTCGACTCCTCGGGGTCGGCGGCGTACAGCTGTGTTGCATTGCGTGCCCGGGTGTTGCCGCCGATCCCCTGCGGGGACGACCCTGCACGCCCCCTGCCGGGGGCGAAGGTTTGGCCGTGCGGGTCCCTGGTGGGTTCCTGGGCTGCGGGTTCTTGTCCGGCGTCGGGTCCGGGGGCCCTCCGGGCTCGACTCCTCGGGGTCGGCGGCGTACAGGTCTGCTGTCTCGGTCACCCGGGTGTTGCCGCCGATCCCCTGCGGGGACGACCCTGCACGCCCCCTGCCGGGGGTCGAGGGACGAGACCGGCGGCCGCTGCAGGCACACGCGAACCTGAGCCGGTTCGGATGCAGGGCATGCGGGTGGGCGGTGGGGGGATCTTCCGGGACACTCGGGGTGGACGCCTTCCCGCATGGGAGGCCCCGGGAGTGAGCGGGTTGAAGCGTGCGGGACAATGGAGTACGTACTCCAGCCCAGCGGGACACCCCACCCGGCAGTAACGAGAGCGCGAGGCGTAACCCCTGTGACCCGGATCGTGATCATCGGCGGCGGACCCGGCGGATACGAGGCGGCCCTGGTGGGCGCCCAACTCGGCGCGGAGGTGACCGTCGTGGACTGCGACGGCCTCGGCGGCGCATCCGTACTGACGGACTGTGTGCCCTCCAAGACCCTCATCGCCACGGCCGAGGTGATGACCACCTTCGACTCCTCGTACGAGGAACTGGGCATCATCGTCGCCGACGACACCCCGCACATCGAGCAGGCCGCCCGGGTGGTCGGCGTGGACCTCGGCAAGGTCAACCGCCGTGTGAAGCGTCTCGCCCTCGCCCAGTCCCACGACATCACCGCCTCCGTCACCAGGGCGGGCGCACGCGTCATGCGCGGCCGCGGCCGGCTGGAGGGCCAGCAGGCGATGGACGGTTCCCGCAAGGTGATCGTGCGCGCCGCCGACGGCAGCGAGGAGACGCTCACCGCCGACGCCGTGCTCATCGCGACCGGTGGCCACCCCCGGGAGATCCCGGACGCCCTCCCCGACGGAGAGCGCATTCTGAACTGGACGCAGGTGTACGACCTGGACGAGCTCCCCGAGGAGCTCATCGTGGTCGGCTCCGGTGTCACCGGTGCCGAGTTCGCCGGTGCCTACCAGGCGCTCGGCTCCCGGGTCACCCTCGTCTCCTCCCGCGACCGCGTGCTGCCCGGTGAGGACCCGGACGCCGCCGCGGTGCTCGAGGACGTCTTCCGCCGCCGCGGCATGAACGTCATGGCCCGCTCCCGCGCGGAGTCCGCGAAGCGCGTCGGCGACCGGGTCGAGGTCACGCTCTCCGACGGGCGGGTCATCTCCGGCTCGCACTGTCTGATGGCGGTCGGCGCGATCCCCAACTCCGCGGGCATGGGTCTGGAGGACGCGGGCGTACGGCTCAGGGACTCGGGCCACATCTGGACCGACAAGGTCTCGCGGACCAGCGCCCCGGGCGTGTACGCGGCCGGTGACGTCACCGGTGTCTTCGCGCTCGCCTCGGTCGCCGCCATGCAGGGCCGGATCGCGATGTACCACTTCCTCGGCGACGCGGTGCAGCCCCTCAACCTCAAGACGGTCTCGTCGAACGTCTTCACCGACCCGGAGATCGCGACCGTCGGCTACACCCAGGCCGATGTGGACGCGGGCAAGATCGACGCCCGTTCGGTGAAGCTGCCGCTGCTGCGCAACCCGCGCGCGAAGATGCAGGGCATCCGCGACGGTTTCGTCAAGATCTTCTGCCGCCCGGGCACGGGCATCGTCGTCGGCGGCTGTGTGGTCGCGCCGCGTGCGAGCGAGCTCATCCATCCCATCTCGATCGCGGTCGACAACAATCTGACGGTCGAACAGATCGCAAACGCTTTCACCGTGTACCCCTCTCTGTCGGGGTCGATCGCGGAGGTGGCACGCCAGTTGCACACCCGGAAGACGGCCGGCGAGGCGTAAATCCGAAGAACCCCGGGCACTTGGCGCACCGGCGGTCAACTTCGGCTCCGCCTATACCACTTGCCGAACTCCGATATGGGCAACTTCTGCTATTCGGCGCATAGTGCTGAAAACTATCGGCCGGTGGGGTTACTGTCAGTTTCGTGTTCGCTGCAGAACGTCGCCAATTGATCCTCGAAATGGTGCGCGCCAACGGAGCCGTGTCGCTCCGTGAGCTCGCCCGCGTCGTCCAGACCTCCGAAGTGACCGTACGTCGGGACGTGCGGGCACTGGAGGCAGAAGGACTCCTCGACCGCCGCCACGGCGGTGCGGTACTGCCGGGCGGATTCACGAGAGAGTCCGGCTTCCCGCAGAAATCCCTGTCCGCCACCGCGGAGAAGACGGCCATCGCCGACCTCGCCGCGGGCCTCGTCGAAGAAGGCGAGGCCATCGTCGTCGGCGCCGGTACGACCACGCAGGAGCTGGCCCGCCGGCTCGCGCGTGTTCCGGGGCTGACCGTCGTCACCAACTCCCTGCTGGTCGCCCAGGCGCTGGCCCATGCCAACCGTGTCGAGGTCGTCATGACCGGCGGGACCCTGCGTGGCTCGAACTACGCGCTGGTCGGCAGTGGCGCGGAGCAGTCGCTCCAGGGGCTGCGGGTCTCCCGTGCCTTCCTGTCCGGAAGCGGGCTCACCGCCGAGCGCGGTCTGTCCACCTCCAACATGCTCTCCGCGAGTGTCGACCGGGCGCTCGTGCAGGCCGCGGCCGAGGTGGTGGTCCTCGCGGACCACACCAAGCTGGGTACCGACACCATGTTCCAGACCGTGCCGACGGACGTGATCACCCGGCTGGTCACGGACGAGCCGCCGGCCCACGACGACCGTGCGGCCACCGAGCTCCAGGCGCTCGCCGACCAGGGGGTGCAGATCGCCGTGGCCGGTGCGGCAGGGGCCGCCGAGACGGCCCCCGGCCGCCCGCCCCGCCGTGATGTGCCGCTCCCGGGACAGCGCCGCACCCGCGGCGGGCCGGGGCATCAGCTGCGCAGCGCGGCCGGAGCGCTCGCGCCCGACCCCGGTGTGGAGCGGGCGGCGAGGGTGGCGGACCTCCGCCGCAGGTAGGTCTTCGTCGCGCAGGTGGTGTTCGGCGCGGGTCGTCGGTGCCTCACGGGCCGTCCGGCCGCAGGCCCTTCAGGGTGAGCAGCAGGAGCCGGTCCGCCAGTTCCGGGTCGTCGGGTGTCTGCTCCGCGGCCAGCGCGATCGCGTTGGTCAGCTGCATCAGATCCGTGATCGAGACGTCCGGGCGCACGGCGCCGCTCTCCTGCGCCCGTACCAACAGCTCGTTGCCCGCCTCGCGCAGCGGCTCACAGGACTGCGAGAGAGCCGAACTCCGGTCGTGGGACGCCGACATGAGCGCCCTGGACAGGCCCCGGTACTCACCCGCATGAGTGATGATGGCGCGCAGCCACTCCACCAGTGCCGTGCACGGCCGGTCCGCGCCGGCCAGTTCGCGGGAGCGCTCCAGCAGTGACGCGAGCGCGTCCTGGAAGACCGCGTTCATCATCGCGTGACGGTTGGGGAAGTGCCGGTACAGCGTGCCGATACCGACCCCCGACCGGCGGGCGATCTCCTCGAGCGAGGCGTCGGTGCCGTGCTCGGCGAAGGCGGCACGGGCCTCGACGAGCAGCCGTTCGTAGTTCCGGCGCGCATCCGCCCGCATCGGCCGTGCCGAGGCCGCTGTCGTACTCGTGGTCATCGTGCCGTCCTCCCTGGGCCGCACCGGTCTCCAGGATGCCACCGAGCCGCCGGCGGCTTCCCGGGTACGGATACGGGACCGCCCCGCCGGTCCGGGGACTCGGCGGGGCGGGATCCGCACCTGTGTACTACGGGACGTCAGTCCTTGATCTCGCAGATGGCCGCGCCGGACGAGACGGACGCTCCGACCTCGGCGGCGAGGCCCTTGATGGTGCCCGCGCGGTGCGCGTTCAGGGGCTGCTCCATCTTCATGGCCTCCAGGACGACGATCAGGTCGCCCTCCTTGACCTCCTGGCCCTCCTCGACCGCGATCTTGACGATCGTGCCCTGCATCGGGGACGCGAGGGTGTCGCCGGAGGCGGCGGACGCGGACTTCTTCGCGGCACGGCGCTTGGGCTTCGCACCCGCGGCCAGGCCGGTGCGGGCCAGCGACATGCCGAGGGAGACCGGCAGCGACACTTCGAGGCGCTTCCCGCCGACCTCGACGACGACCGTCTCGCGGCCCGGCTCGTCCTCGACCTCGGCCTCCGCCGGGGCGGCGAACGCGGGGATCTCGTTGACGAACTCGGTCTCGATCCAGCGGGTGTGGACGCGGAACGGGTCGCTGGTGAACGCCGGGTCGCGGACGACCGCACGGTGGAACGGGATGGCCGTGGCCATGCCCTCCACGGTGAACTCGTCCAGCGCACGCGCGGCACGCTGGAGCGCCTGCTCACGGCTGGCGCCGGAGACGATCAGCTTGGCCAGCAGGGAGTCCCACGCCGGGCCGATCACGCTGCCGGACTCCACGCCCGCGTCCAGGCGGACACCGGGGCCGGAGGGCGGGGCGAAGGTGGTCACCGTGCCGGGGGCGGGGAGGAAGCCGCGACCCGGGTCCTCGCCGTTGATGCGGAACTCGAAGGAGTGGCCGCGCACCTCCGGGTCGCCGTAGCCGAGCTCCTCGCCGTCGGCGACGCGGAACATCTCGCGCACCAGGTCGATGCCGGTGACCTCTTCGGTGACCGGGTGCTCGACCTGGAGACGGGTGTTGACCTCCAGGAAGGAGATCGTGCCGTCCACGCCGACCAGGAACTCCACCGTGCCGGCGCCGACGTAGCCGGCCTCCTTGAGGATGGCCTTCGACGCGGCGTACAGCTCGGCGTTCTGCTCGTCCGTCAGGAAGGGCGCGGGGGCCTCCTCCACCAGCTTCTGGTGGCGGCGCTGGAGCGAGCAGTCACGGGTCGAGACGACCACGACGTTGCCGTGCTGGTCGGCCAGGCACTGGGTCTCGACGTGGCGCGGCTTGTCCAGGTAGCGCTCGACGAAGCACTCGCCGCGACCGAAGGCGGCCACCGCCTCGCGAACCGCGGAGTCGTACAGCTCCGGCACCTCTTCCAGGGTGCGGGCGACCTTCAGACCGCGACCGCCGCCGCCGAAGGCGGCCTTGATCGCGATGGGCAGGCCGTGCTCCTTGGCGAACTCGACGACCTCGTCGGCGCCGGAGACCGGGTCGGGCGTGCCGGCCACCAGCGGAGCGCCGGCGCGCTGAGCGATGTGACGGGCGGCGACCTTGTCACCCAGATCGCGGATCGCCTGCGGCGGCGGGCCGATCCAGGTCAGCCCGGCGTCCAGCACGGCCTGCGCGAACTCGGCGTTCTCGGAGAGGAAGCCGTATCCAGGATGGATGGCGTCCGCACCGGAGTCCTTCGCGGCCTGAAGGACCTTGGCCATGTCCAGATAGCTGGCTGCCGGAGTGTCACCGCCCAGGGCGAACGCTTCGTCTGCCGCGCGGACGTGCAGAGCGTCCCGGTCCGGATCGGCGTAGACGGCTACGCTCGCGATCCCGGCGTCCCGGCAGGCCCGGGCAACACGGACAGCGATTTCGCCTCGGTTGGCGATGAGCACCTTGCGCACGATGGCTCCCTCCTTGAAACAAGCTGAGTTTAGGGACAGCCGACACGGCCTTTCGACCCGTCCCCAATGGTGAGCTTGCCCACACGGAGCGTGATTCGAGGCTCGCCCCAGTCGCGAAATCCCTTGTCGCACCACGGTACGACGGGTTTCCTCCTCGCACAGTAGCCCTCTTGTGTGGCGCAGGTCTCTGTTCGTGGAGCCAGCGGCCGAACGGGTTTCTTTGTGGAGTCCCTACGAATGGGCGAATGATTCTTTGCCGGACGACCGAGCGTGCCGAGACCCTTGTCCTGCCATTTACCCGTTAGTAGCGTTCGCGCTGTCGTACGTACTTCCGGTAACTGAGGGTTGGGGGCGCCGTGATGCGCAGAACGGTGGCCGTGGTGGCCGCGGCTGTACTGCTGATGGAGGCCGTGGGCTTCGTCGTCGTCAACGGCATCCTCGCCACGTTCGTGGACGGTCAGGACATGTCCCTCGCGGGGATGGACCCGGACGCGATGGTCACCGGCACCTGGGCGATGGGCATCGTGTTCGGCCTCTACCTGGCGGCCTGCGCCGTCGTCGCCCTGCTGGCCGGGGTGCGCGACCGGGCGCCGGGGCGCTTCGGCCGCATCCTGCTGATCACCGCGGCGGTGACGCACGGCGTGCTCGGTGCGCTGACCGTGGGTCTGGTGGGCTGGTCCGCCTTCGCGTTCATGATGGTCGTGCTCGCGCTGATCGTGATGGTGCTGGTCTTCTTCGGCAGGGAGCGCACCCCGCGTGACGCGAAGCCGGCGCCGCAGGCCGGGCCGGCGCCGACGAACGGTGCCGCGCCGGCCTGACACCGGCGGGCGGATGTGTCAGGCCCTTGCGCGATCCGTCAGCTCCGGCACGCCCCTGTCAGGGGGTGTCAGGTTCCTCGTCCGACGGCCGCCGTAGCCCCGCGGCCGCCGTCGGCGCGCCCGGGCGGTGCGGGTGCGGGGGTCTGCCGGTGAGGGCGCCGGGTCCGTTCAGACCCACAGGTCCGTGATCGAGTAGCCCAGTTCGGCCAGCAGCCCGCGCAGCAGTGGCAGGGACAGGCCGATGACGTTGCTGTGGTCGCCCTCGATCCCCTCGATGAACGGCGCCGAGCGGCCGTCGAGGGTGAAGGCGCCCGCCACGTGCAGGGGTTCGCCGCTCGCCACGTACGCGGCGACCTCGGCGTCCGTCGGTTCACCGAAGCGGACCGTGGTCGACGCGGTGGCCGACGCGATCCGGCCCGTCGTGGTGTCGGTGACGCAATGACCGGTCTGCAGCACGCCCGAGCGTCCGCGCATCGCCTTCCAGCGGGCCGTGGCCTCTTCCTCGTCGACGGGTTTGCCGAGGGCCTCGCCGCCGAGTTCCAGGACCGAGTCGCAGCCGATGACCAGGGCACCGGCGGCTTCGGGGCGAGCGGCGACGACGGCCGCCTTGGCCTCGGCGAGTACGAGGGCGAGTTCGGCGGGGGTCGGGGCGCTCAGGGCGTCCTCGTCGACACCGCTGACGATCACCTCGGGCGCGAGCCCGGCCTGGCGCAGCAGATTCAGCCGGGCGGGGGAGGCGGAGGCCAGAACAAGGCGGGGGGCTTGGACGGTCATGGCGCCATCGTAGGCGGCGCTCAGTGCAGGCCGACCACAAACATCGCAAGCACCATGGCCAACGCCAGCACCAGGCCGACGCGGCGCATCATCGCCTGGGTCTGGCGCAGTTCCTCGGGGGGTTCGTTCTTCGGGTCGGACCACAGCATGCTTCCGATCCTGCGGCCGGACGGCCCTTCGGCGCCTGAGTACAGGTACTCAACGCTCTGGGTACGGGCGGACCCCTTCACGATGACCCGGCCGGTCCGCGAGACCCTAAATGGGCTTGCTGTTCCATTAAAGCCCTCCGCGGTGCTACCGTTCCCGTATCGCTTAATGGAACTCTCGACCCATTAGGGCTCGGGACCGGGAAGGAGCACCGCCATGCACCGGTATCTGCACCGTGCCGTCACCCCGCTCGCCGCCGTCGCCGCGGGCCTCGGCCTCGTCGCCGGCACGGACGCACGGGCCGCGGCGCCCACACGCGACGACACCGGTCACCCTCACTGGACGGCGGCCTGGGCCGCCTCGCCGCAGGCCCCCAGCACCGGCTTCACACCGAACTGGTCCCAGGAGGGCTTCTCCCGGCAGACCGTCCGCCAGGTCGTCCGGGTCACGGAGGGCGGCGACCGGATCAGAATCCGGCTGTCCAACGCGTACGGCACCTCCCCGCTGCACCTCACGGGTGCCACCGTCGCCCGTGCCGGCGCGGGCGCGGCGGTGCGTCCCGGCTCCGTGCGTGCCCTCACCTTCGGCGGCAGCCGCTCGGTGTCGGTTCCCGCGCACGGCGAACTGCGCAGCGACGCGGCCCGGTTGCCGCTGACGTCGCTGGAGCCGGTGACCGTGACGCTGTACTTCGCCGGCACCACCGGGCCCGCGACCTTCCACGCCCAGGGCTGGACCGACACCTACCGCGCCGCCGGGGACCGCCGCGCGGACACCTCGGGCGCACGCTTCACCGAGGTCACGCAGTCCTGGTACTACCTCTCCGGCGTCGAGGTGGCGGGCAACGCGCGGCCCGCCCACGGCGGCGGCATCGTGCTCTTCGGCGACTCCATCACCGACGGCTTCGGGTCCACGCCGGGCGCCGACCGGCGCTGGTCCGACGCCCTCGCCGAACGCGTCGGCCGGCCCGTCCTCAACGCGGGTATCGGCGGCAATCTCGTCCTCAACGACTCCGCCTGGTACGGCGAGCGGGCCACCGCGCGCTTCCGCCGGGACGCCCTCGACCAGCCCGGCGTCTCCACCGTCGTCCTGCTCCAGGGCCTCAACGACATCGGCTTCAGCGAGGCGGAGGACCAGCCCACGTACAAGCCCGCCCCGGTCGTGCCGGCGGCCGAGCTGATCGCCGGGTATCGCGAGCTGATACGGCAGGCCCACGCCCGCGGGGTGGAGGTCGTGGGCGCGACGCTGCTGCCGCTGAAGGGCTCCGACCACTGGGGGCCGCACTCGGCCCGGGTCAGCGACGAGGTCAACCACTGGATCCGTACGTCGGGGGAGTTCGACGCCGTCGTCGATCTCGACCGGGCGCTGGCCGATCCGGCGGACCCGGACCGGCTCGCCCCTGCCTACGACCACGGGGACGCGCTGCACCCCAACGACGCCGGCTACCTCCGCATGGCGGCGGAGGCAGCCGGGGTGCTGTCACGGTCCCGGTGAGCCGGGAGCCCGGTCAGACCGGCCAGAAGGTGCGGGCCCACGCCCGCGGGCCGGGCAGCGGACGGCGACTGCGGGCGATCCTCGCCGGGTCCGACCACTGCTCGGCCGGCGCCACGGCACCCTCCGGCGCGGAGGCCGTCGCCGCGGCGCGGGCCTGGACCACCGCCAGGGCGGCGGCCAGTTCCTCGGGGGTCGGGTTTCCTCGTACGACCTTGATCATCGTCAGGTCCCTTCCTAGAGGGGGATGTTGCCGTGCTTCTTCGGCGGGAGGTTCTCCCGCTTGGTGCGCAGTTGACGCAGTCCCTTCACGATCTGCGACCGGGTGTCCGACGGCATGACCACGGCGTCGATATAGCCGCGCTCGGCCGCCGTGTACGGGTTGAGCAGCGCGTCCTCGTACTCCTCGATCAGCCGGGCGCGCGTGGCCTCCTGGGCCGACTCGTCGCCGGCGGCCGCGATGGTGCGGCGGTGCAGGATGTTCACCGCGCCCTGCGCGCCCATCACCGCGATCTGCGCGGTCGGCCAGGCGAGGTTCAGGTCGGCGCCCAGGTGCTTGGAACCCATGACGTCGTACGCGCCGCCGAACGCCTTCCGCGTGATCACCGTGATCAGCGGGACGGTGGCCTCCGCGTACGCGTAGATCAGCTTGGCGCCGCGGCGGATGATGCCGCCGTACTCCTGGTCGACACCGGGCAGGAAGCCGGGGACGTCGACGAAGGTCAGCACCGGCACATTGAACGCGTCGCAGGTGCGCACGAAGCGTGCGGCCTTCTCGGAGGCGTTGATGTCGAGGCAGCCGGCGAACTGCATCGGCTGGTTCGCCACGATGCCCACCGGGAAGCCCTCGACCCGGCCGAACCCGGTGAGGATGTTCGGCGCGAACATCGCCTGGGTCTCCAGGAACTCGCCCTCGTCCAGCACGTGTTCGATGACGGTGTGCATGTCGTACGGCTGGTTCGCCGAGTCCGGGATCAGCGTGTCGAGCTCGCGGTCCTCGTCGTTCGTCGCGAGGTCGGCCTCCTCGGGGAAGGCCGGCGGCTCGGAGAGGTTGTTGGACGGCAGGTACGACAGCAGGGACTTGACGTACTCGATGGCGTCCTTCTCGTCGCCCGCCATGTGATGGGCGACGCCGGAGGTGCTGTTGTGCGTACGGGCGCCGCCGAGCGCCTCGAAGCCGACGTCCTCACCGGTCACGGTCTTGATGACGTCCGGGCCCGTGATGAACATGTGCGAGGTCTGGTCGACCATCACCGTGAAGTCGGTGATCGCGGGGGAGTACACCGCACCGCCCGCGCACGGTCCGACGACCAGCGAGATCTGCGGGATCACGCCGGAGGCATGGGTGTTGCGGCGGAAGATCTCGCCGTACATGCCGAGCGCGCTGACGCCCTCCTGGATACGGGCGCCGCCGGAGTCGTTGATCCCGATGACCGGGCAGCCGGTCTTCAGGGCGAAGTCCATGACCTTGATGATCTTCTGGCCGTAGACCTCGCCGAGCGCACCGCCGAAGACGGTGAAGTCCTGCGAGAACACGGCGACCGGGCGGCCGTCGACCGTGCCGTATCCGGTGACGACTCCGTCACCGTACGGACGGGTCTCCTCCAGGCCGAAACTGGTGGAGCGGTGCCGCGCGAACTCGTCGAACTCCACGAACGAATCCTCGTCCAGCAGCAGATCGACCCGCTCGCGGGCCGTCAACTTGCCCTTGGCGTGCTGCTTTTCCACCGCGCGGGCGGAGCCGGCATGCGTCGCCTCCTCGATGCGGCGCTGCAGATCCGCGATCTTGCCCGCGGTGGTGTGGCTGCTGGGACTGCTGGAGCTGGCGATCTGTTCCGGCTCGGACATCGGGATGCGGCTCCCTGGCTGATCACGGGGTCGTTGGCTACTGACTCGTAGCGTATCGGCGTGGATACCGTTCGGCAGTGCGTCGTTTACCACACCTAACCTGGCTTGCATGACGTTTGAGAATGCGCCCGGGAGCCGCTGGTCCGACCTGGACCGGCCGCCGCTGAACGCCTCCGCGCTGCGCCGCGCCCTGCTGCAGCCGGGCGGGCTGTGGACCTCGTTCGACATCGTGCCCGCCACCGGGTCGACCAACTCCGATCTCGCGGCGAAAGCGGGCTCCCTGGAGGAAGGGGCCGTACTCGTCGCCGAGGAGCAGACCGCCGGGCGGGGCCGTCTGGACCGCAGCTGGACCGCGCCCGCCCGCTCGGGGCTCTTCCTGTCCGTGCTGCTGCGCCCCGGCCCTCAGGTGCCCGTGGAGCACTACGGATGGCTCCCGCTGCTCACCGGAGTCGCCGTCGCGACGGGGCTCAGCCGGGCCGCGGGGGTGGACATGTCCCTCAAGTGGCCCAACGACCTCCTGGTGACTGTGGGTGGCGAGGAACGCAAGACCGGCGGGATCCTCGCGGAGCGTGCGGGGGACGGCGGCGTGGTGATCGGCATGGGTATCAATGTCACGCTCCGTGAGGACGAGCTGCCCGTGCCGTCGGCGGGCTCCCTCGCGCTGGCGAACGCCGTCTCCACCGACCGCGACCCGCTGCTGCGGGCCGTCCTGCGCTCCCTGGAGCAGTGGTACGGCAAGTGGCGCGAGGCGGGCGGCGACGCGGGACTCTCGGGGGTGCAGGAGGCGTACGCGGCGGGCTGCGCGACGCTGGGCCGCAGGGTCCGTGCCGAGCTGCCCGGAGACCGGTCGGTGACCGGCGAGGCCATCGCCCTGGACGGCGCCGGACGGCTTGTTCTGGCCACGGGCGACGGCACCCGGGAGACGGTCGGTGCGGGCGACATCGTGCACCTGCGGCCGGCCGGCTGAGCCGGTGCGTCGCGCCGCTGAACCAGCCGGGCCACTCGGACGTGAGCCAGGGCACACCTGCCGTATCGTTGAGGCGATCGAGCGACAGATCGGCAGGACAGTGCGCAGGGAACGGGCAGGAGGCGGCTGGTGACCGTCGACGACACCACTTCCGGCGCGGACGATTCCGGCTCCGGTTCCGAGTCCGGGGGGTCCGGGCCGGGCGATTTCGAGTCAGGTTCTCCCGAGTCCGCGGCCGGGGCCGACAACGCAGCATCCGGCAGTTCCGGGGCAGTGCATCCCACGCCTCACCACGCCGTCGACCACACGGTCGAGCCGACCGACGACCCCCTCGCCATCCGGCTGGAACAGCTGATCCTCGGCGCCGAACGGCGCTACACCCCTTTCCAGGCGGCGCGTACCGCGGGCGTCTCGATGGAGCTCGCCTCCCGTTTCTGGCGGGCCATGGGGTTCGCGGACATCGGCCAGGCCAAGGCGCTCACCGAGGCGGACGTCCTCGCGTTGCGCCGGCTCGCCGGTCTCGTCGAGGCCGGCCTGCTGAGCGAGCCCATGGCGGTCCAGGTGGCCCGTTCCACCGGCCAGACCACCGCCCGGCTGGCCGAATGGCAGATCGATTCCTTTCTGGAGGGTCTCACCGAGCCTCCCGAGCCCGGGATGACACGGACGGAAGTCACGTATCCCCTGGTGGAGCTGCTCCTGCCGGAGCTGGAGGAGTTCCTGATCTACGTCTGGCGACGACAGCTGGCCGCGGCCACCGGACGGGTCGTCCAGGCCGCGGACGACGAGGAGATGGTCGACCGCAGGCTCGCGGTCGGCTTCGCGGACCTCGTCGGCTTCACCCGGCTGACGCGACGGCTGGAGGAAGAGGAACTGGGCGAGCTGGTCGAGGCGTTCGAGACCACGTCCGCCGACCTGGTGGCCGCCCACGGCGGCCGGCTGATCAAGACGCTGGGTGACGAGGTCCTCTACGCGGCCGATGAAGCCGGCACGGCCGCGGAGATCGCCCTGCGGCTCATCGAGACGATGACCCACGACGAGTCGATGCCGGCGCTGCGCGTCGGCATCGCTTTCGGCACGGTCACCACGCGGATGGGCGATGTCTTCGGCACCACGGTCAATCTGGCGAGCCGGCTCACGTCGATAGCGCCGAAGGACGCCGTACTGGTGGACGGGGCGTTCGCCGAGGAGCTGGTGCGGACCGGCGAGGCGCCGGCGTCGGAGGCCGAGGCCGCGGAGGAGGCGACGAAGGCCGAGAAGGAGGGCCGGGAGCCGCCCTCGTACCGTTTCGCGCTCCAGCCGATGTGGCAGCGGCCGGTCCGCGGTCTGGGCGTCGTCGAGCCCTGGCTGCTCTCCCGTCGCCCGCAGTGAGCCTCCCGTGCCCCCGGGACCCGGGCCCCGCACGGCCCAGAACGCCGCGGGCCTATGATCCGGTGAACCGTCGTTAACCGGGAGGGTCCTCATGTCCGAGTCCGAGCAGCGGTTCGGAGAATTCGTCCTCGTCCGCACGCACCAGCACGTCGCCGAGCTCGTCCTCGACCGCCCCAAGGCGATGAACGCCGTCTCCACCGAGATGGCGCGTTCGCTCGCCGCCGCCTGTGACGCCCTCGCCGCCGACCGGGACGTCCGCGTCACCGTCGTCACCTCCTCGAACGACCGCGCCTTCTGCGTCGGCGCCGACCTCAAGGAGCGCAACTCCTTCTCGGACGCCGAGCTGGTCCGGCAGCGGCCCACCGCCCGTGCCGCCTACACGGGAGTGCTGGAACTGCCGATGCCCACGGTCGCCGCGGTGCACGGCTACGCGCTCGGCGGAGGCTTCGAGCTGGCTCTGGCCTGCGATCTGATCGTGGCCGACGCGACCGCGGTCGTGGGCCTGCCCGAGGTGTCCGTGGGCGTCATCCCCGGCGGCGGCGGTACGCAGCTGCTGCCGCGCCGGGTGGGGGCCGCCCGCGCAGCCGAGCTGGTGTTCTCGGCGCGGCGTGTAGAGGCGGCGGAGGCCCGGGAGTTGGGCCTCGTCGACCAGCTCGCGGAGGACGCCCGCACCGAGGCGCTCGCCCTCGCCGCCCGGATCGCCGCGAACTCGCCGGTGGGACTGCGCGCCGCCAAGCGGGCCCTGCGTCTCGGGCAGGGGCTCGATCTGCGCGCCGGGCTGGAGGTCGAGGACGCGGCCTGGCGCTCGGTCGCCTTCTCCGGGGACCGGGCCGAGGGCGTCGCCGCCTTCAACGAGAAGCGGAAGCCGCAGTGGCCCGGCGAGTGACCCGGAGAACCTCGGCCCACTCCAACTGATCAAATCCTCACAAACCTCCCTAAGCTGGGGTGATGGCTGAGGATCGGCGGTTGCGAGCCGTGGTGGCGCTGGCGCAGGCGATGGCTGCCGCGCACACCCCGCGCGAGTCGTGGCGTGCGGCGGCGCTGGGCGCGTGTTCCGCGCTGGCGGGCTCCTTCGCGGCGCTGTCCGTGTGGGAGCGGGAGCTCGGGCGGCTCAAGGTGCTCGTGAACGCGGGTGAACGGGCCGTCGGCGAGGAGGAGTTCCCCGAGTCGGAGACCTATCCCGTCAACCGCTTCCCCGAGATCACGGAGTTCCTGCACGAGCAGTGGGCGGGCGGCGGTGAGCCGGACGCCTGGGTGGAGACCGTGGACGGCCCGGCGACGCCGGAGCACGGCTACTGCCATCAGAGGGTGGCGGCCCTGCGCCGGCGCCGCCGCGGCTGCTGTGTCGTGGCGCCGATAGTGCTGCACGGCCGGGCCTGGGGCGAGCTCTATGTCGCCCGTCCGCTCGGCGCCGCCGTCTTCGACCGCCACGACGCCGACTTCGCGACCGTCCTCGCCTCCGTGATCGCCGCAGGGATCGCCCAGACCGAGCGGCTCGAAGAGGTCCGCCGCCTCGCCTTCACCGACCCGCTGACCGGTCTCGCCAACCGCCGTGCCGTCGACACCCGCCTCGACGAGGCGCTGGAGCGCCACCGCGAGGACGAATCCGTCGTCAGCCTGGTGGTCTGCGACCTGAACGGCCTGAAGCGGGTCAACGACACGCACGGCCACGCGGTCGGCGACCGGCTGCTGGAGAGATTCGGCTCGGTCCTGTCGCTGTGCGGCGCCATGCTGCCCGGGGCGCTCGCGGCCCGGCTCGGCGGCGACGAGTTCTGCCTCGTCACGGTCGGCCCCTCGGCCGACGAGGTGGTCCGCGTGGCCGACGAACTCTGCGTCCGTGCGGCCGAGTTGGAGCTCGGCGAAGGGGTGGCGTGCGGGGTCGCGTCGACGGGTGACCCGATCGGGCACGTCCGCTCGGGCCGTCGGCTGTTCCGGCTGGCGGACGCGGCCCAGTACCGGGCGAAGGCGGCCCGCTCGCCGAAGCCGGTCGTGGCGGGCCGCGACGGCACGGTGCTGCGCCTGGCGGACGCCCCGCCGCGCTCGCACCAGGACCGCCGCCGTTTCCGGGGGGTGCGGCCGGAGGAGGTCGAGGAGCCCTGGAGCGAGCCGTAGGCCGTGGAGTCTGGCCGCGGAGGGGGCGTGCGGTTCGTGGGCGCCGGGGGGTGGCGGGGGAGTAAGGGGCCCACCCGCCCACCACTAGTGACAGGTTGCGATTCAATCCGTACGCTGCTGAATATGGATATGCATACCGTCGTGGTGGGGACGTCCGGTACCACCGCCGATGACGTCGTCGCCGTGGCCCGCCTGGGCGCCCGTATCGAGATCTCCGCCGAGGCGCAGGCCGCCCTCGCCGCCGCCCGCGCCGTCGTCGACACCCTGGCCGCCAAGCCCGAGCCCGTCTACGGGGTCTCCACCGGCTTCGGCGCACTCGCCAGCCGGCACATCAGCCACGAACTCCGCGCCCAGCTCCAGCGCAACATCGTGCGCTCGCACGCCGCCGGCATGGGCCCGCGCGTCGAGCGCGAGGTCGTCCGCGCGCTGATGTTCCTGCGCCTGAAGACCGTCTGCTCCGGGCACACCGGCGTACGCCCCGAGGTCGCCCAGACCATGGCGGACGTGCTGAACGCCGGGATCACGCCCGTCGTGCACGAATACGGCTCCCTCGGCTGCTCCGGCGACCTCGCACCGCTGTCCCACTGCGCCCTGACCCTCATGGGCGAGGGCGACGCGGAGGGCCCCGACGGCGTGGTGCGCCCCGCGGGCGAGCTGCTCGCCGAGCACGGCATCGCACCCGTCGAACTCCGCGAAAAGGAGGGCCTCGCCCTCCTGAACGGCACCGACGGCATGCTCGGCATGCTGGTCATGGCGCTCGCCGACCTCCAGCGCCTCTACACCTCGGCGGACATCACCGCCGCGCTCTCGCTGGAGGCGCTCCTCGGCACCGACAAGGTGCTCGCCCCCGAGCTGCACGCCATCCGCCCGCACCCGGGCCAGGGCGTCTCCGCCGCCAATATGAGCGCCGTGCTCAAGGGCTCCGGGCTCGTCGGCCACTTCCAGCACGACGAGGCGCCCCGGGTCCAGGACGCCTACTCCGTGCGCTGCGCGCCGCAGGTCGCGGGCGCCGGGCGGGACACGCTCGCGCACGCCCGCCTGGTCGCCGAACGCGAACTCGCCTCCGCCGTCGACAACCCGGTCGTCCTGCCCGACGGCCGCGTGGAGTCCAACGGCAACTTCCATGGCGCGCCCGTGGCCTACGTCCTCGACTTCCTCGCCATCGTCGCCGCGGACCTCGGCTCCATCGCCGAGCGCCGCACCGACCGGCTGCTCGACAAGAACCGCAGCCACGGGCTGCCGCCCTTCCTCGCCGACGACGCCGGTGTGGACTCGGGTCTGATGATCGCCCAGTACACCCAGGCCGCCCTGGTCAGCGAGATGAAGCGGCTCGCGGTCCCCGCGTCCGCCGACTCGATCCCGTCCTCCGCGATGCAGGAGGACCATGTGTCCATGGGCTGGTCGGCGGCGCGCAAGCTGCGCACCACGGTCGGCAATCTGAACCGGATCATCGCCGTCGAGCTCTACGCGGCCACCCGCGGTATCGAGCTGCGGCACGGTCTGACCCCCGCGCCCGCCTCGCAGGCCGCCATCGAGGCGCTGCGCGCGGCGGGTGTGCAGGGGCCCGGGCCGGATCGTTTCCTCGCCCCCGACCTGGAGGCGGCGGACGTCTTCGTCCGCGAGGGCGGGCTCATCGCCGCCGTGGAACCGGTGACGGGGCCGCTGGCCTGACCACGAGCCCGGCACGAGGCTCACGATGACCCGGGGCGCCGCCCCGGGTCATCCGGCTTTCACAGCGCGGTTGTTGCGCCCGTCGCGCCGGTGGCGCTCCGGCGTATGGAGTAGGTCACGAAGCCCACGCCGAGCCCCAGGAACGTCGTGCCGCCGATGATGTACGGCGTGGTGTCGAAGGTGCCCGTGTCGGCGAGTTTCAGGTCCTGGGACGTCGCCGCCGCACCGGTCTGCTGTCTGTCCACGCCCTCCCGCTCGGCAGTGGCGTTCGCTGACGGAACGAACCACAGCGCACAGAGCAGAGTCCCAGCGGCAGTGGCGGTCAGAAGCGGTCGACGTGCGACGGACACGGACTCGATCCCCCTTGAGGCATCCTCGAATTGGCCGGTGCGCTGATGCTAGTGAAAGCAGCGGGTCGTGGGAAAGCCGGGCAGCCAGGAGCCCTACTCTCCGTCGTATGACCACTTCTGAGACATCACGGTATGTGCGCCTGCGGGTGGAATTGGTGCTGGAGATCGGGGAACCCGCATCACTGACCGGCGCCGCGCTGGAACGGATCGCCTCGGACGAGTACATGCCCGAGGAGGAGCGCGCCCACGCGGAGTCGGCGGTGCGCGAGGACGAGGCCGAGGCCGTCGCGTATCTCGTGGATCCGTTCGACCTGGTCGGCGACGTCCCCGGTGTCGAACTGGCGCAGGCGTCCTGGACCAGCGAGCAGATCGACTACGACCCCGATGCCGAGGAGTGGGACCTCGACGAGGAAGATGGAGAGTACGACGCCGCCGACGAGGATGCCGACGCCGCGGAATCGGACGACGTGGACTCCGGCGGCGGACGCCCGTAGCCTGCTGGACCGGCAGTTTTCCGGACCGGCCGGTCAGGGCCCCGGTTCCACGGGCCGGGGCCCGGCGGAACGCATGCCGCGGGACTGCAACCGGCACCGCTGCGGCTGCGTCGATGAGTGGTGTTCACCACATCGGTTGGGGATGTGGAACCGGGTAACCCGGAATGGGTGTTTTCCCCAACAGTGCGATCAGGCGATTCGGCAACGATGGAGAAGCGTGTGATGACGGACAGCAAGCGGCGCAAGGCCCTCACGGTCGCGTCCGCGGTGCTCGGCGGCGTTCTGGTGCTGTCGGCCTGTAGCGGCGACGGCGACAAGGGCGGCAGCGCCGAGGGCTCGAAGAAGTCGCAGGCCCAGGTCGACGAGGCGGCCGCGAAGGACGCCTCCAAGGCCCGAATAGCCATCTCCCCGAAGAACGGTGCGACGAACGCCGGCATCAACGACGACGCCAAGGTGACCGTCAGCGACGGCAAGCTGACGCAGGTCACGATGACCACCGCCGACGGCGCCGCCGTGAAGGGCACGCTCGCCCCCGACGGCAAGAGCTGGAAGCCGGACGATCAGCTCGAGCGCTCCACCACGTACAAGATCTCCGCCTCCGCCAAGGACTCCGAGGGCCTGGAGGCCCACGAGAACTCCTCCTTCACCACGGTCTCGCCCGCCAACAGCTTCATCGGCAACTTCACGCCGGAGGACGGTTCCACCGTCGGCGTCGGCATGCCGGTGTCGATCAACTTCAACAAGGCGATCACCGACAAGAAGGCCGTGCAGGCCGGTATCACCGTGGAGTCGAGCAGCGGCCAGGAGGTCGTCGGTCACTGGTTCAACGGCCAGCGTCTGGACTTCCGGCCGGACCAGTACTGGCAGGAGGGCTCGACCGTCACGCTGAAGCTGAACCTCGACGGTGTCGAGGGCGCCGACGGAGTCTTCGGTGTCCAGCAGAAGACGGTCACCTTCAAGATCGGCCGCAACCAGGTCTCCACCGTCGACGCCGCGACGAAGACGATGACGATCACGCAGGATGGCAAGACCGTCAAGACGATCCCGATCTCCGCCGGTTCGACCGAGAACCCCACGTACAACGGTCAGATGGTGATCTCCGAGAAGTTCAAGGAGACCCGGATGAACGGTGCGACCGTCGGCTTCACGGACGACGACGGCAAGGGCGAGTACGACATCAAGAACGTCCCGCACGCCATGCGGCTGTCCACGTCGGGCACCTTCATCCACGGCAACTACTGGGGCGCCGACTCGATCTTCGGCAGCGCCAACACCAGCCACGGCTGCGTCGGCCTGAACGACGTCGAGGGCGCGGGCGACCCCAACCAGCCCGCCGCGTGGCTGTACGACAACTCGATCGTCGGTGACGTCGTGATCGTCAAGAACTCGAAGGACAAGACGATCAAGCCGGACAACGGCCTCAACGGCTGGAACATGAGCTGGGCGGAGTGGCAGGCCGGCTCCGCGGCCTGATCCGACCGGCCACCGGGCCGTACAGCGGAAGGCGGGTCACCCTTCGGGGGTGACCCGCCTTCGGCGTGTGCGGGGGCCGGAGCGACCGCGAGAGCAGACCCTAGGCGCCCGCCGCGGGCCCCGGCCGCAGCCGCGCGTCGTCGTCCTCGCCGTCGACGCCCCAGCCCGCCAGCAGCCGCAGCGACTCGGCCGACCGCGTGCCCGGCTCCGCGTGGTAGGTGACCAGCGACAGATCGTGATCGTCCGGAAGTCGCAGCGTCTCGTACGACAGCGTCATCTCGCCGACCAGCGGATGGTGGATCCGCTTCACGCCGTGGCCCTTGTCCTGGACCGTGTGCGCGGCCCAGAGCCGCCGGAACTCCTCGCTCTTGACCGAGAGATCACCGATCAGCTCCGGCAGCTGCGGATCGTCCGCCGAGCACCCCGCGTACATCCGCAGCACGCTCACCACCTCGGTCGCCTTGCACTCCCAGTCCATGTAGAGATCCGTGGCGTTGGGGTCGAGGAAGACCATCCGGGCCATGTTGCGGTCCTTCGCGGACAGGGCCGCGAAGTCGCCGAACAACGCTCGGGCCGTGCGGTTCCAGCCCAGGATGTCCAGCCGCCGCCCCACCACGTAGGCGGGCACGCCCTCCATGGCATCCATCAGCTGCTGCACGGACGGGCGCAGGTGCTGCGGCCTGCCCATCCGCCGGTGCTTCTTCTGCTTCGGCTTCGCGAGATGGCTCAGGTGGTCGCGCTCGGCGTCCGACAGCCGCAGCGCCCGCCCGATCGCGTCCAGCACCTCGGTGGACACATTGCGCCCGTTGCCCTGTTCCAGGCGGGTGTAGTACGCCACCGACACCCCCGCGAGCTGCGCCAGCTCCTCGCGGCGCAGCCCCGGTACCCGCCGACGGCGGCCCAGCTGCGGCAGGCCGACGTCCTCGGGCTGCAGCCGGGCGCGGCGTGAGCGGAGGAATTCGCTGAGTTCGGCGCGCTGGTCCATGCTCACCAGTATCGCGCCACCCTTCCCACGCAGCCTGACCCTGCCAGTGGTACGCACGCCGGACGTAGGTACAACAGAGGGCTGGGTAGGTTCCGCGTACTTCGGCACAGTCGAGTGCATGACCACGACTGTTTCCGCATACGCCGCTCCCGCCGCCAAGGCGCCGCTGGAGCGGACCACCATCCCGCGCCGTCCGGTGGGCGAGCACGACGTGCTCATCGAGATCAAGTACGCGGGCATCTGCCACTCCGACATCCACCAGGCCCGTGACGGCTGGGGCGAGGGCATCTTCCCGATGGTCCCGGGACACGAGATCGCGGGGATCGTCACCGAGACCGGTCTCGGCGTCACCAAGTTCGCCGTCGGCGACCGGGTGGGCGTCGGCTGCATGGTCGACTCCTGCCGCGAGTGCGACAACTGCAAGGCCGGACTGGAGCAGTACTGCTCCGGCGGCAACGTCGGCACGTACAACGCCCTCGACAAGAACGGCGAGCCCACCTACGGCGGCTACTCCACCCACATCGTGGTGGACGAGGCCTTCACCCTGCGCATCCCCGACGGCCTGTCGCTCGACGTCGCCGCCCCGCTGCTGTGCGCCGGCATCACCCTCTACTCGCCGCTCGCGCACTGGAAGGCCGGTCCGGGCAAGAAGGTCGCCATCGTCGGCCTCGGCGGTCTCGGCCACATGGGCGTCAAGATCGCGCATGCGCTGGGCGCCGAAGTGACCGTTCTCAGCCAGTCGCTGCGCAAGAAGGACGACGGTCTGCGCCTCGGTGCCGACCACTACTACGCGACCAGTGACGAGGCGACCTTCGAGCAGCTGGCGGGCACGTTCGACCTCGTCGTCTCGACGGTGTCGGCCCCGCTCCCGCTGGACACCTATCTGGGTCTCCTGCGAACGGACGGAGCGCTGGTGAACGTGGGCGCTCCCGAGGAGCCGGTGTCCCTCAACCTCTTCTCCGTCATCGCCGGCCGCAAGACCCTCGCGGGCTCCGGTATCGGCGGTATCCGCGAGACCCAGGAGATGCTCGACTTCTGCGCCGAGCACGGCCTCGGCGCGGAGATCGAGGTGATCGGCGCCGACCGGATCAACGAGGCCTACGAGCGCGTGCTGTCGAGCGACGTGCGCTACCGCTTCGTGATCGACGCGGCCACCATCTGAGCGACCCGCGGCCCCCTTTCCGGGCCCCCTCCGGCACCCCGGCCCGCGGTGGATCAGGCCCCCTCCTGACCACCGCGGCCGGGGTTTCGTCGTACGGCACATCCGGCCAGTCCGACCCAACTGAACAGTTGGTGGGTCCTAGGCTCGGACCATGGCCTGGGACACCGCACGCACCCGCAGAGTCCTGCTCGCGGCGGCCGTCGACGAATTTGCCGAGTACGGCTTCGAAGGGGCGCGGATCGACCGCATCGGCGCCCGGGCGGGCGTCAACAAGGAGCGGATCTACCAGTACTTCGGCAACAAGCAACAGCTCTTCGACCATGTTCTGGACACCGAACGGGAGCGCATCGCGCGCACGGTCCCGGTCACCGGCGAACAGCTCGACGACCTCGGGGAGTACGCCGGCCGGCTGTACGACTACCACTGCGCGCGCCCGCAGTTCATCCGCCTCCTCCAGTGGGAGGGCCTCCAGGACACCGGCGGCCCCGCGCTGCGCGAGGCCGACCGTACGGCGGCTCACGGCGTGGCCGTGCGGGCGCTCGGCGACGCGCAGAAGAAGGGCATGCTCGACGCGCGGCTGGCCCCCGAGGCCCTGTTCTACGCCGTACTCGCCCTGGGCGCCTGGTGGTTCAGCGCCCCGCAGGCCGTCCGCATGATCTACGCGGAGGCACCGGGGGAGGAGACGGAACGCGCCACTCTGGTGGGGCTGGTGCGCCGGCTCGCGGGCCAGGAGCGCTGAGGACCGCACGTCACCCGGGCCGGTGGCAGACCGCCTCCACATTGTTGCCGTCCGGGTCCCGTACGAACGCCCCGTAGTACGACGGGTGGTACTCGGGCCACACCCGCGGCTCATGGAGCACCTCGGCGCCCCCGCCGACCGCCGCGTCGAAGAAGGCGTGCACCGCCGCACGGTCGGCCGCCTCGAAGGCGATGTGCGCCTCCCGCGCCGCACCCTCCGTCGTCACCGGGCCGATCCAGAACCGCGGCTGCGTCGTGCCCCAGCCGATCACCTGGCCGAAGTCGAGCAGGCGGGTGCTGCCCAGCGGCGCGAGCACCCGGTCGTAGAAGGCGGCGGAGACAGCCGGGTCCGCCACCTGGAGCGAGATGTGGTCGAGCATGGTCCGAGCGTGGCACACGGCACGGGCGGCGCCCCCGACGACGAGCCGTGGCCGGCCGGCGGGATCCCGGCCCGCCCGCCTCAGCAGTCGGATCCGGCCGAACGGGGCACCCGGTAGGGCGAGTCCAGCCGGTACTCCCCGGCCCGCGGCACGGTCAGCCGCGTCCACTCGCCCTCCTGCCGCAGACAGGCACCGCTCGCCCGCAGCCACGGTGAGTACGCCACCCGTACCGTCACCGAACCGGCGGCCGGCATCCGTACCGTCAGTGACGCGTCGTCCCCGCCCACCACCGTCGCCGGGGACGACACCAGCGGTACCGCGCCGCGCACCCGGTAGACCGTCCAGCCCTCGTCCTGCCACACCTGCTCCAGCCACGACGGCGCGCCGCGGACGATCGCGGCCTCGTCCTCCGCCGGGCCGTCCGGCCGCCCGTGCGGCAGCACCACATAGCCGACCGCCCAGCGGTCCAGCCACTGCCGGTACGTCGCCGGATTCAGCGAGCCGTCGTAGAAGAGCCGCCCGCGCTCGACGTCGAGCTGACGGTTCCAGCCGCGTGCCAGGTTGATGTGCGGGGCGAGCGCGGTGGCCTCGCGGTGGTTGCGGGCGGGGACGACCTCGACCCGCGTACGGTCCGCGCCCAGCCGCTCCAGCTCACGGACGACACCATCCGTGTGCGCCGCCCAGGACGGGACGTCGGTGGAGACGACCAGATCGTCCTCGGTCTTGTCGATCAGCCAGTACGTGCTGAAGAAGAGCGCGACCGCGAGCACGGCCCGTGCGGGGCGCACCAGGCCGCGGGCGAACTCCCCGGCCCACGCCGCAGGCCCCGGCCCGGTGCGCGAGCCCTCGCCGAACCGCGTGAGCAGCGCCGCGAGCAGCACCGGAGCCGCCGCGAGGCCGAGCAGCCGCTCGACGTTCGTGCCGATCGGCGAGGCGATGAGATACGTCAGCACGACACCGAGGCCGTACACCCCGGCGCCGAAGCGCACCACCCGCCACGCGCGGGGCGCGGCGAGAGCCACCGCGGCCGAGACGGCCAGCGGCATCCACAGTTTCTCCGTCGCCATGGGCTGCTCGCCCCGGAAGGGGAACAGCCATGTCACCACGCCCACCACCACGAACGGCGGCAGTATCAGCGCGAGCCCCTTGCGCCACTGCCGGTCCAGCAGCCAGGCCGCACCGGCCACCACGAGGAACAGCCCGGCGACGGGACTCGCCGTCGTGGCGAGCGCCGCGCACACCATCGCGACGCCCGTCCTGCGGACGTACAGCAGAGCGGGCAGACCGAGCGCGACGCCCAGCGCGAACGTGGTCCGCCCCGAGGCGATGTTGCACCACAGCGCCAGCGCCCCGACCACGGCGGGCGCGAGCGGCCACCGCACCCCGGCCCTCACGAACAGGCAGGCCAGCACCCACGTCCCGACGAGACCGGCCAGCACCGACACCGTCCGCACCCCGAGCACCGCCATCAACGGGGGTGCCAGCAGGCTGTAGTTGGCGGTGTGCGTGCCGCCGTACCAGGAGAAGTTGTACGCGGTGGCCGGGTGACGCTCCATGAACCCGGCCCACGCGAGCTGCGCGGCCAGATCCCCGCCACCGGTCGCGAGCCACACCGCCCACAGCGCGTACAGCGGCACGGCCACGGCGGTCGCGACGAGCGGGACGCGCCACCACGGCGGCGCGTCCCGCTCAACTGCCCGTGCCGGCAACGTCCGAGTCCGCTCACTGATCCCCACGGGCAAACCCTAATGGCGGGTCCTCGCCGGGCAGCGGGCCCCGACAAGGTCCTGCCGACAGCCCCCGGTCAGGCGCCCCTGTCAGGCGGCCCCGTTCAGGTGGCCGTTCAGGCGACCGCGCGGCCCGACCGCAACTTCAGCCGCTCGCCCGTGAATCCGCTCCGGAACCGCCGGTCGTGCGAGACGACGACCACCGCTCCCTCGTACGCCGCCAGCGCCTCCTCCAGCTCCTCCACCAGACTCAGCGCCACATGGTTCGTGGGCTCGTCCAGGACGAGCAGATCCGCGGGGGCCGCCAGCAGCCGGGCCAGTTCGAGACGCCGCTGCTGACCCACGGACAGCGCCGCGACCGGGACCGCCAGATCCTCCTCGCGGAACAGTCCGAGACCGAGCAGCTCGGCGGCGTACTCCTCGGGGAGACCGCGACGGCCCGCCGCGTACGCCGCCAGCAGCGTTCCGCGGGACGGTACGGCCGGCAGCTCCTGCGGCAGATACCCGACCCGGACCCGCTCCTGACGGCGCACCGTGCCCTCGTCGGGGCGCACGTCCCCGGCCAGCACCCGCAGCAGCGTGGTCTTGCCGGCCCCGTTCGGACCGGTCACCAGGAGCCGCTGCCCGGCCTCCACCCGCAGCGCGTCCACCCGCAGCCGGTCACCGACGGCGATGCCGGTCAGCTCGGTCAGCAGCCCCTCCCGGCCACCGCTGACCGGCCTGGCCACGAAGCGCAGCGGCTCCGGAGGCGGGGACACCGGCTCCCTGCGCAGCCGCTCCAACCGCACCCGCGCGGCCCTGACCTGCCCGGACAGCTTCGCCTCATGGGAACGCCGGTGCTTGCCGAACCCCTGGCGCGGGTCCTTCCCGGTCGTCGCCAGCCGCTGCCCGGCCGCCGCCACCAGTTCCTCCGTACGGGCCACGTCCGCCAGCCACTCCTGGTGGTCGAGCTCCCGGCGGCGGCGGGCGGCGGCCTTCGCGGCCCGGTAGCCGTGCCAGCCGTCGCCGTACCGGGTCACCGCACGGGTGTCGCGGTCGACCTCGAGGATCGTGGTCGCGACGCGTTCGAGGAAGGCACGGTCGTGCGTCACGGCGACGACCGTGCCCCGGTGCGCCCGCAGCCGGTCCTCCAGCCACTCGGTGGCCTGCCGGTCGAGATGGTTCGTCGGCTCGTCGAGGAGCAGCAGCTCGGGCGCGGCCGACAGCACACAGGCGAGCGCCAGCCGCGACTGTTCCCCGCCCGAGAGCGTGCCGATCGGACGCTCCCGGGTGACATGGGTCAGCCCGAGCCCGTGCAGGGCGGCATCGATGCGGGCGTCCGCCTCGTAACCGCCGCGCTCGTCGAAGGCGGTGAGGAGGTCCCCGTACGCGGCGAGCTCGTCCTCGTCGGCCTCCGCGAGACGTTCCTCGGCGTGCCGCAGCCGCCGCTCGATCTCCCGCAGCTCGGCGAGCGCGGCATCGACGGCCTGCTGCACGGTGTGCGCGGGCCCCAGGCCGAAGGTCTGCGCCAGGGTCTGCGCGAGATGCCCGGTGCCGCCGGGCGCGCCGACGGTGATCTCCCCGGCGTCGGGCGCCTCGGCCCCGGCGATCAGCCGCAGCAGGGTGGATTTCCCGGAGCCGTTCTCCCCGATGACACCGGCGCGTTCGCCGGGCCGGACGGTGAAGGACACCTGGTCGAGTACGGAGCGGTCCCCATAGGCCTTGGAGACGTCCTTCATGGTCAGTTGGGCGCGTTCGCGCATGGTCTTTCCCTGAAAATGACATGCCCGCGAAGGGGTGCGCGACGGCGCACCGCAGGGCAGGGGTGGGTTCTGCCGGACCGGGGGACGTCAGCGCGGTGCTACGACGAGCACGCGGCGTCCGCGGCCGGAATCAGAGAAAGAAGTAGTGCTTGTGCGAACCCATGCGTCCAGTCTAGCCAAGCCCCTGCCGCGGAGAGGAGTCATTTTCGCCGCCGACGTCCCTCCGGGAACGGGGCTGTCCTGCCGCGGTACGAGCGGGCCGGGCGCGAACATGTCCCGCCGGGGACGGGATTTCGCGTCGGGCGGAACGCTGCCGCACTCTCCGCGGCGCCCGTCGCTCCTACTCTGATGTGGTGAGCAGCCACGCGCCGAACCAAGCCCGCGTCCTTCCCCTGCGCCCACTGACGGCGGCGCCCGCAGCCCGGGAGCCGCTGTGGCGGAACATCGTCGGGGACGTCCTGCGCCGTGAACGGCGCGCCCAGCAGCGCACGCTCAAGGACGTGGCCGACGCGGCGCGTATCTCGATGCCGTATCTCTCCGAGCTCGAACGCGGCCGCAAGGAGGCCTCGTCGGAGGTCCTCGCCGCGGCCGCGCACGCCCTCGGCCTCGGACTGGCCGATCTTCTCGCCCTGGCCCACCGCGAACTGGCGCGGCCGGCGCGGACGCGGCACGGCAGGCCCGGGCCCGCCGCACCGGTCGTCCCCGCCGCCCCCGCTGCTCCTGCCGCTCCCGGGCGGGTGGTCGCCGAAGGTGCCGAGGACGCGCGCGTTCAGGACGACGGCACGGCGACGACCGGGGTGGAGCCGAGCGCGCGAGCCGTACGGGTTACGGCGCTCACGCGCACGGCCCGCGCACGGCAGGCACCGCGCCAGGGCGACGTCCGCCTCGCCGCCTGACGGACGTACGCCCGGCACTGGCACCGGCACAGGCACCTGTGCCGGGCGGCCGCCGCCTGCACGGAGCCGGTGGCGGCGGCCGTCGGCGCCGCGGGGGCTCAGACCGTCACGAGCCGACGGCTGAGCACCTCGTCGGCGAGCCCGTACGCCACCGCCTCCTGCGCGGTGAAGAACTTGTCGCGGTCCATGTCCGCCCGCAGCGTCGCCGCGTCATGCGGGACATGGCGGGAGAGCACGTCCTCGACCTGCGACCGGATCCGGAGCACTTCCCTGGCCTGAAGGGCGAGGTCGGAGACCGTCCCCTGCCGGCCGCCACTGGTCGGCTGACCCAGCAGCACCCGCGCGTGTTCGAGCACGAACCGCCGGCCCGGATCCCCGCCCGCCAGCAGCACCGCCGCGGTCGAGGCCGCCTGCCCCACGCAGAACGTCGAGATCGGCGCGCGGACGAACGTCATCGTGTCGTAGATCGCCATGAGCGAAGTGAACGAGCCGCCCGGCGAGTTGATGTAGATCGCGATCTCGGTGTCCGGACTCGACGACTCGAGGTGGAGCAGCTGGGCGATCACGACGTTGGCCACGCCGTCGTCGATCTCGGTACCGAGGAAGATGATCCGCTCGGACAGCAGCCTGCTGAACACGTCGTAGGACCGCTCGCCCTGCGCGGTGCGCTCCACGACGTTCGGAATCGTGTACTGGCCCATGTCAGAGTCCCGCCCGTCGCCGTGAACCGGCCGGCCGCACGTCGTCGAGCGATTCGACGACCCGGTCGACCATGCCGTACTCCCGCGCCTGCTCGGCCGTGAACCAGCGGTCACGATCGCCGTCGCGGGAGATCGTCTCCTCGCTCTGGCCGGTGTGCTCCGCCGTGATCCGCTCGACCGCCTTCTTGGTGTACTCCAGGTTCTCCGCCTGGATCGCGATGTCGGCGGCGGTGCCGCCGATACCGGCGGACGGCTGGTGCATCATGATCCGCGCGTTCGGCAGGGCGAAACGCTTCCCCGCCGTGCCCACCGTGACCAGGAACTGCCCCATGCTGGCGGCGAATCCCATCGCGAGCGTCGAGACGTCGTTGGGGATCAGCCGCATCGTGTCGTAGATCGCCAGCCCGGCCGTCACCGAACCGCCCGGGCTGTTGATGTAGAGGCAGATGTCGGTCCGCGAGTCCTCCGCCGACAGGAGCAGCATCTGTGCGCAGACCCGGTTGGCCGAGACCTCGTCGACCTGGGTGCCGAGCAGGACGATGCGCTGGTTCAGGAGTTGCGCGGCCAGATGGTCGTCGAAGCGGGTGGGCGCGGTGTCACCCTCGGAGGCGCGTGGGCCGAAGGCCGGGTCACGGCCGGTGATGAGTGCTGACATCGGACCTCCTTGTGGTGGCGCGGCGACTGTCGCCGCGATCTCCACCATCGGTCCGCCCGGGCGGCCGGGTCAGGTTTCTCGGCCCGCAGCAGATTCGCCCTCGGCAGAGCGGAGACCGGTCGCCGGATCCGCGCCCCCACCGGTCAGGGCAGGATCTCCAGCCGCTCGTACTCGTGCGGCCGGTCGCCGACCCAGTCCACCCACGTGGGGTCGTCGAGCATGAGCTCCGCGTCGGGCAGGCCGGCCCGCCTGAGGAACTCCAGAAGATCGCGGTCCGAGTGGGCGAGCCCCATGATCTGCTCGCGCACCGTGACCCGTCGTCCCCCGGACGGGCTGATGCGGTGCACGACGATCGGCGCGCGGCTCATGCCTCCAGGCTGCGTCGCATCACGGCTCACAGCACACCGAGCTCTCGGTCGGGACGGCAGATGGGGCAGGGATCGACCTGCTCGGCGATCGCGCGGAGCGCTTCTTCCCGGCCGACCGGCTTCGACCGGGCACCGCGCATCGCGCAGCTCCCGACGTGCACATACGCGGGCGGCCGCCCCGCGCCGATGCCGTACTCGACGACCCAGTCGGGCGGAGGGGGCGCCACATGGGCATCCCGCTGGGCCCGGTCCTCCTCCTGGAGGAGCCACCGCCGCGTCTGGTCGAGCTGCTGAAGCTGCACGCGCTGGAGGAACCGGAGCAGCTCCAGGCGCGACGGCGGGCGATCGTTCACATGTTCGATTCTAGGCGCGATCGGTGCCGGTGTTCCACCGCGGGGTGGGGATGCGCGGGTGTCCCCGCCCTCGGCCATCGCCACCCGGCCGCTCTCAGAGGCCCGACGGGTGGCTGGAGAGCCAGGCTGTGTGCTCGCCGCGCAGCCGTTCCCGCTCCGCGGTCGTGGTGAGGATGACGTCGGCGCCGCCGTCGTACGGGTGGTGGATGCGGCGAAGCTCCGTATCGGTGACGAACACATCGACGAGCGCCTCGTCCGCGACGGCGCGCAGCACTCCGTCGACGCAGCCGCGTTTCCACGGACGCCGGTCGGCGTACAGGCGTGTGTAGGTGTGGAACTGCGGGTCGGGGTCGTCCCGGTCCGCCTCGGTCCACCAGTGGAGGCCGTCCGGGTGCAGAGTCTGTCGTGGTGAGGGCCAGCCGGCCGGCCCGGACGGCGTGCTCGACCAGTCCGTGGTCACCACGAACACGTCCGCGCCGGCGAACAGTTCGTCCAGGACCGTGTTGTACCGGTGCAGCACGATCGCGTACTCGTCCTCGGTCTCCGGGTAGCGCTTCGAGCCGGGGAGGCTGTGGAAGCGCACCCAGAGGTCCGCGTACGTACCGCGGAACCTATGGGCGACGGGCGGACCGGACGGCCGCCGTTCCTGCCACAGCCCCGCGAGCAGCTGGGGGGTGAAGCCCGGGCTCACCCCTCGACCTGGGCAACCCCGATCGGACAGGCCACGCCCGTCCCGCCGATCCCGCAGTACCCCGCCGGGTTCTTGTCGAGATACTGCTGGTGATATCCCTCGGCCGGATAGAACGGGCGGCCCTCCGACGGCAGCAGTTCCGTCGTGATCGTGCCGTACCCCGAGCCCGTCAGGACCTTCTGGTACGCTTGGCGCGAGGCCTCCGCCGCCTCCGACTGGGACGCGGAGTGGGTGTAGATCGCCGAGCGGTACTGGGTGCCGCGGTCGTTGCCCTGGCGGAAACCCTGGGTCGGGTTGTGGGACTCCCAGAAGACCTTCAGCAGCTGCTCGTACGAGACGACCGACGGGTCGAAGACCACGCGGACCGCCTCGGTGTGGCCGGTCAGACCGGAGCAGGCCTCTTCGTACGTCGGGTTCGGTGTGTGACCGCCCTGGTAGCCGACCAGCGTCGTCCAGACACCGGGGATCCGCCAGAACGTGCGCTCGGCGCCCCAGAAACAGCCCATGCCGAAGTCCGCCACTTCGAGGCCCTCGGGGTACGGGCCGAGCAGCGGGTTGCCCAGGACCGTGTGGCGGTCGGGCACGGAGAACATCGGGTCCGGACGGCCCTTCAGGGCCTGCTCGGCGGTGGGGAGCTCGGGGACACGGCGGGACAGGAACATACGGGGCTCCTCGTGGTCGCTGGCTTCGTTGTCAACACGAGGAGCCCCCGCAGCCATTCCCCTCACGCACCGGCGGCCCTGATCGCCACGTCACGGAGTGAGCAGTAGAGCTCGGCCGGGTCCTTTTGGCGTCCCGTGCCTGGAAGTCCTTGCCGGTCAGTTCCGTCGGCCTGTGCTCCCACCAGGCGGTGAGCCACAGGGACGTCAGCAGATTCCCGAACAGGCTGCGTCAGCAGCCCGTTCGGGAAGGAGAAGGCCGGCTCGCGCGAGCCGTGCCACTTCTTGCACCAGTACCGCAGCGCGCTGCGGTGTGCCACGAAATGGGAGGGGTCGCGGGCGACGGTCTGCGCCCACGGCGTCAGTGGATCACCGCAGCCGGCTCAGCGCAGCAGCGTCGCCGGACTCCCTCCGTTCGACTCGTAGCCCGCCACCGCCAGGTTCCGGTACACCGTGTACTCCGCCGCCGGGTCGCCGCTCAGCGTCCACGGGACCGCGCCCACGTGGCCGTCCACCCGCACCAGTTGGTTCATCGCCTCGGCCCACCGCTCGGACCGTACGAGGAAGAGCACCAGCAGATGGCGTACGTGCGCCAGCATCGGGTCGTCCGGGCGGGCCGCGTGGACCGCGAAGAGCGCGCCCTCGACCGCCTTGCTGACCACCGCGGTCCGGTGGAAGTCCTGCACGAGGACCACGTCCGGGATGTGCTCGAAGACCGCGAACAGCGGCAGTGCGGCCAGCAGCGAACCCTGGGGTGCGCGGGCCGCGGCCGTCGTCGCGAAGTGGTCGGCCTCCTCGCGGCTGCCGTGCCACTTCTCGCACCAGTAGTGCAGCGCCGCCAGATGCGCGCCCATGTGCTGCGGCGCCCGGTCGATGACCTTCAGCCACACCTGGTCGAACTGCTCGTGCGTGTAGTTCAGCCCGCGGGCGACGGCCAGTTCCGTGATGTACGGGACGGGGTCGCCCGGCGCGAGCAGGGCCGCGTCGCCGCAGACCGAACGGGCCTCCTCCAGGATGATCCGGAACTCGTCCGTCCCGGCGCTCGACGACCGCCAGGCCTGCTGGACGAGGAACTCCGCGTGCACCTGCGCCGCGCCCGCGTCCTTCGGCGACTCCGAACGCCAGGCGCGCAGCCACGCCCCGCCGACACCCGGCTTCTGCTGGAGCTCCAGCGAGGCGGCGCCGGCGAACGCCTGCACGCGCTGCCAGCGAACCTCGCCCTCCTTGGGGGTGCCGGCGAGCAGCTGCGCGGCGGCCCGCCAGTCCTGGGTCACCTGGACGACATCGAGCACGTCGAGAAGGTCCTGGTCGGGTCCGGGGAGGCGGATGTCCAGCTCCTCCTGGCGCACGAATCCGTAGGTGTCGGGGTCGGCGGCGTCGGGCGAACCGGGCGCCACCTGGTGGATACCGACACGGCGGCGCCTGACGAACGGACCGATCACCGCGACCAGCAGGCCCACCGCGATCAGGAACCAGAGAATCTCCATGGGTCCATTGTCCCGGACGACGTTCGGGGCGAACCACGCGCTGCCCCTTCACAGGACTACGCTCGGGCCTCATGAGCGACCAGCACAGCTTCCACAGCCTCGAGACCCTCGCCATTCACGCGGGAAACACCGCCGATCCGCTGACCGGCGCGGTCGTCCCGCCGATCTATCAGGTGTCCACCTACAAGCAGGACGGTGTGGGCGGACTCCGCGGCGGCTACGAGTACAGCCGCAGTGCCAACCCGACGCGTACGGCGTTGGAGGAGAACCTCGCGGCGCTGGAGGGCGGCCGCCGTGGTCTCGCCTTCGCGTCCGGACTCGCGGCCGAGGACTGCCTGCTGCGCGCGCTGCTGGAGCCGGGTGACCACGTGGTCATTCCGAACGACGCCTACGGCGGCACCTTCCGGCTGTTCGCGAAGGTCGTCTCGCGGTGGGGCGTCTCCTGGTCGGTCGCCGACACCTCCGACGCGGCCGCGGTCCGCGCGGCGGTCACCGAGAACACGAAGCTGATCTGGGTCGAGACGCCGTCGAACCCGCTGCTCGGCATCACCGACATCGCCGCGGTGGCGGAGGTCGCGCGCAGCTCGAACGTCAAGCTGGTCGTGGACAACACCTTCGCCAGCCCGTATCTCCAGCAGCCGATCTCGCTCGGTGCCGACATCGTCGTGCACTCGCTGACCAAGTACATGGGCGGCCACTCGGACGTCGTGGGCGGTGCGCTGATCGCGGCGGACGCGTTGGTCGGCGAGGAACTGGCGTACCACCAGAACGCCATGGGTGCCGTAGCGGGCCCGTTCGACGCGTGGCTGGTGCTGCGGGGCATCAAGACCCTGCCGGTCCGGATGGACCGGCACAGCGAGAACGCGGGCCGGGTGGTCGAGATGCTGACCCGCCACCCGAAGGTCACCGAGGTCCTCTACCCGGGGCTGCCGGAGCACCCGGGCCACGAGATCGCGGCCAAGCAGATGAGGTCCTTCGGCGGCATGGTCTCGTTCCGCGTCCAGGGCGGCGAAGAGGCGGCCGTCGAGGTCTGCAACCGTACGAAGCTGTTCACGCTCGGGGAGTCCCTCGGCGGTGTCGAGTCCCTGATCGAGCACCCGGGCCGTATGACGCATGCGTCGGTGGCGGGCTCCGCGCTGGAGGTCCCGGCGGACCTGGTGCGGGCGTCGGTGGGGATCGAGTCGGCGGACGACCTGATCGCGGACCTTCAGCAGGCGCTCGGCTAGGAATACGCCCTGGTCATGCAGGGCGCTACGCGCATCGGCCGGCGCCCGGTGGGGTCATTCCGGGCCCGGCCGGGCGCCGGCTCGTGTTCGCTGCCCGGTCCGTGCCGCGGCGGCGGCCGCGTTCTGACGCCGGGGTCCACGCGCGGCCCACGCGACGACCGTGACCCACGCGACGACCGTGACCCACGCGACGACCGTTTTCTACGCGACTACGCGACTACGCGGGGACCTTCTCGTCCTCCAGCGACTCGCGGATCCCCTCCCGCAGCTCCGGGGTGTCGTCGTGCCCGTGCACGGAGACCGCGTGTTCGCTCGCGGCCCGTACGACTTCCTCTTCCTCACCGGAAATGGTGAGACTGCATCCCGACTCGCTCGGCATCTTGCGGCAGTCGGCGACTTTCCTGGTCATGACGGCCTCCTCGCGGCATCGGTGCACCGCTCATTCCAGGATAGTTCCGCACGCACCGGGCGAACCCGTCGATGCACGCACGGTCCCGGTACGCCGGCGCTACCAGCCTTCGAGCGGGGGCGTCATGTCCGACGGGGGAGCCACCCACGGCTCGGTGACCGACGCCCACACCGCGAAGGCGACCGCCGCCGCCACCAGAAGCAGCCAGGTCAGCCGACGGACCGCACGGTGTCGCCGCAGCAGCCGGCCGCCGTGCACGGCGGCACGCTCCGCCAGGTCCGCGGGCACCACCGGGTGCTGGGCCTCCAGCATGCGGCGGACCTCGTCCTCCTTGCGGTCCGCGCCGCTCATGACACCGCCTCCGCCGGGGCGCGCGGCGGCGCGGGCGGTGTGCTGCGCATGGTCGCCACGGCACGGGCGCAGATGGCGCGGACGCGTTCGACCGGGAGTCCGATCAGCGCCGCGGTCTGCTCCTCGGCCACCCCCTCGTACAGGCGCAGCACCAGGATCAGCCGCTCCTGCGGCGTGAGACGGTCCAGTACGCCGCCCCGCACCCGGTGGTGGCGCCAGGCGGTGCGGGCGAAGCGGGTGGCGAGTTCCTGCCGGGTGCGGTCGTACGGGTCCTCGCCGCGCAGCCGGTCCCATTCCGCGTAGGTGTGGGCCAGTGCGGAGGTCAGCAGCTGCTGCGCCTGAGGATTGCGCGGTGCGGGCTCGGCGGTGAGCAGGGTGGCGGCATGCAGCAACCGGCCGGCCGCGCCCGCGACGAACGCCTGGAACTCCCGGGCGCGGCGGCTCTCCAGTGCCGACCGCCGCTCACTCACGTCCTCATATAGGGGCAGATCCGCGGCCCGGGTCAAGAGGTCGGCGGCGTCTCCGTGTCCACGGGAGGAAGTCCGGCCTGGCGGGCGGAGAGAGCGGTGTTGAACCGGGTGAGCAGAGTGCAGAAGGATTCGCGCTCGGTCTCGGTCCAGCCGTCCGTCACCTGCGCCATGAGCTCGCGCCGCGAGGAGCGGACCTCTTCCAGCCGGGCCTGACCGCGCGGGGAGAGCTGGAGCACGACGGCACGGCCGTCCTCGGGGTGGGAGGTGCGCTTGACGAGACCGGTGTCGACGAGCGGGGCGACCTGGCGCGTGACGGTCGACGAGTCGATGCCCATCCCCGCGGCGAGGGCCTTGACGCCCATCGGGCCTTCCCGGTCGAGCCGGTTGAGCAGCAGATAGGCGGCGCGGTCCATGGAGTTGCGGACCTGGCCGACCCCGCCGAGCCGGGTCTGTTCCGCGCGGCGTGCGAAGACGGCGACCTGGTGCTGGAGAGCATCGAGGAGGCCGGGGTCGAGATGAGTCGTCATGTCCTGAGAGGTGGGCATGGCTAGGGGGCTCTCTCGTGCGGTGGTCGGTTGGTGGGGGACAGAGTACGCGGCCCACACGCGGTGCGTACCAGGCCTGCACAATCCCATGAGGAACGCTTGATCGGCTCTGCCGGGGACCGGTTGAGCTGCGAGACTTGGCGTCATGAGCTTCGGTACGTCTGACTCCTTGCGCCCCGTCATCCTCGACGACGTCCGCGGGGCGCAGAAGATGCTGTCCGGCGTCGCGAGGGTCACCGCCCTGGAGGGCAGCAGGTACCTGTCGCAGCTGGTGGGGGCGCCGGTCCACCTCAAGTGCGAGAACCTCCAGCGGACGGGTTCGTTCAAGCTGCGCGGCGCGTACGTACGGATCGCGGGGCTGCGGCCGGAGGAGCGGGCCGCGGGTGTCGTCGCCGCGTCCGCGGGCAACCACGCGCAGGGCGTGGCGCTCGCCTCGACGCTGCTCGGAGTGCACTCGACCGTGTTCATGCCGGTCGGCGCTCCGCTGCCGAAGGTCGCGGCGACGCGGGAGTACGGCGCCGAGGTGCGGATGCACGGTCAGGTCGTCGACGAGACCATGGAGGCCGCGCAGCAGTACGCACAGGAGACGGGTGCGGTCTTCATCCACCCCTTCGACCATCCCGACATCATCGCGGGGCAGGGCACGGTGGGTCTGGAGATCCTGGAGCAGTGCCCGGAGGTGCGCACGATCGTCGTCGGTGTGGGCGGCGGTGGTCTGGCCGCCGGCATCGCGGTCGCGGTGAAGGCGGTCCGTCCCGATGTCCGGCTGGTGGGGGTGCAGGCAGAGGGGGCGGCCGCGTATCCGCCCTCGCTCGCCCAGGGGCGCCCCGTCGCCATCGACGCCCCCTCCACCATGGCCGACGGGATCAAGGTGGGCTGCCCCGGCGAGGTCCCCTTCAAAATCATTGGCGATCTTCTCGACGAGGTCCGTACGGTTTCCGAGGACGCGCTCTCCAGCGCGCTGCTGCTCTGCCTGGAGCGGGCGAAGCTCGTCGTCGAGCCCGCCGGGGCGAGCCCGGTCGCGGCGCTGATGAGCGAGCCGCGGGCGTTCAAGGGACCGGTCGTCGCCCTGCTGTCGGGCGGCAATGTGGATCCGCTGCTGATGCAGCGCATTCTGCGGCACGGTATGGCGGCGGCCGGCCGTTATCTGTCGCTGCGGGTACGGCTGACGGACCGCCCGGGAGCTCTTGCGGCACTTCTCGGGTCGTTGTCAGTGCTCGACGCTAACGTCCTCGACGTGAGTCACGTCAGGACCGATCCGCGGCTCGGGCTCACGGAGGTGGAGGTGGAGCTGCAGCTGGAGACGAAGGGCCCGGAGCACTGCGACGAGGTCACCGCGGCGCTGCGCGGGGCGGGATACACCGTCCTGAGCTGAGCGCACCGGACCGTCACGCGGGCTTCCTGCCACGACGGCCACGACGGCCACGAATGCGTACGACCGTCGCGGCTGTCGCCGACGGCCGCCGCTGTCACCGCGGCCGTGACGTCACGACTATCGCGATACATCTTGAGTGACGCGATGTATCGCGTTAACGTGAGGCCCTGACGTGTTCCCGCCACGCACAGATCTCGCACCCGCCTGCTTTCTGCCCCGTAGCGACCCACCCACCTGCCACCTTGGGAGATCCCTCATGCCAGGCGCCATTTACGCCGAAGGTCTGGTGAAGACCTTCGGCGACGTAAGGGCTCTGGACGGCGTCGATCTCGACGTCCCCGAAGGCACGGTCCTCGGACTTCTCGGCCCCAACGGAGCCGGCAAGACCACCGCCGTGCGCGTACTGACCACCCTGCTCCAGCCCGACAGCGGCAAGGCCGTCGTCGCCGGTATCGACGTCCTGAAGAACCCGAACGAAGTCCGCCGGTGCATCGGTCTCTCCGGCCAGTTCGCCGCGGTCGACGAGTATCTGACCGGCCGTGAGAACCTCCAGATGGTCGGCCAGCTCTACCAGATGAGCTCGCGCGACGCGAAGAGCCGGGCGGTCGAGCTGCTCGACCGCTTCAACCTCGCGGACGCCGCCGACCGTCCCGCCAAGACCTACTCCGGCGGTATGCGCCGCCGCCTCGACCTGGCCGCCGCCCTGGTCGTCTCCCCGCCCGTGATGTTCATGGACGAGCCCACCACCGGACTCGACCCCCGCAACCGCATGCAGCTGTGGGAGGTCATCCAGGAACTGGTCAAGGGCGGTACGACACTGCTGCTCACCACGCAGTACCTGGAAGAGGCCGACCACCTGGCCGACGACATCTGCGTCATCGACCACGGCAAGGTCATCGCCCGCGGCACCGCCGACCAGCTCAAGGCCCAGACGGGCGGCGAGCGTGTCGAGGTCGTGGTCCACGAGCCCGACCAGATCCCGCCCGCCCAGGAGGTCCTGCGGGGCTTCGGCAAGGGTGACGTCGCCGTCGTCGAGCACACCCGCAAGCTGATCGTCCCCGTCACCGGCGGCGCGAAGCTGCTGGCCGAGGTCATCCGCGAACTGGACACCCGGGGCGTGGAGATCGACGACATCGGTCTGCGCCGGCCCACCCTGGACGACGTGTTCATCTCCCTCACCGGCCATCACGCCGAGATCGAGGACGAGGAGAACGGCGAGGCCGCGCAGCTCAAGGACGCCAAGGGCAAGAAGTCCCGGAAGGAGAGCGCGAAGTGACCACCACAGCGGACGCCGTCAAGATCGCGGCGCCCCGTCCCCGCGGCGGGATCGTGCAGTCGGTCAACGACTCGCTCGTCGTCGCCAAGCGCAATCTGATCCGGATGCTGCGCATCCCGGAGATGATCATCTTCGGGCTGATCCAGCCCATCATGTTCGTCGTGCTCTTCAGCTACGTCTTCGGCGGCTCGATCTCGGTGGACGGCAGCACCTCGCCCGCCGCCTACCGCGAGTTCCTGATGGCGGGCATCTTCGCGCAGACCGTCACCTTCGCCACCGCGGGCGCCGGAGCGGGCATCGCCGACGACATGCACAAGGGCCTCATCGACCGGTTCCGCTCGCTGCCGATGGCACGCGGCGCGGTCCTCACCGGCCGTACGCTGGCCGACCTCGTCCAGACCGCGCTCACCCTCGTCGTGCTCGCGCTCGTCGCCCTCCTGGTCGGCTGGCGGACCCACGAGAACCTGGGCAAGGTACTGGCCGGCTTCGGTCTGCTGCTGCTCCTCGGCTACGCCTTCTCCTGGATCGGCGCGCTGATCGGCCTGTCCGTACGGACACCCGAGGCGGCCACCTCCGGCGGGCTGATCTGGCTCTTCCCGCTGACGTTCATCTCGAACGCCTTCGTGCCGTCTGACAACATGCCCACCTTCCTGCGGTACATCGCCGAGTGGAATCCGTTCAGCGCGACCGTGCAGGCGTCACGCGAGCTGTTCGGCAATCTGCCGCCGGGCTATGTCGCACCCGACGCCTGGCCGATGCAGCACCCGGTCTGGGCCTCGCTGATCTGGTCCGTCCTGATCATCGCGTTCTTCCGGACGCTGGCGGTGCGCAAGTACCGCTCCGCCACCGCCTGACCCGGCGCCCGCAGAGCACGGGAACAGGCACCCGCACACGGCGAAGGGGCCGGACCGCATCACGCGGTCCGGCCCCTTCGGCGTTCGCCGTCCGGCTCAGCCGGTGTACGGCTTGGCCTCGAGGATCCTCACCGAAGCCTTCTTGCCGTTGGGCAGCTCGTACTCGGCGTCGTCACCGACCTTCTTGCCGTTCACTCCGGCGCCGAGCGGGGACTGCGGGGAGTACGTCTCGATGTCCGTGCTCGCGTACTCGCGGGACGCCATCAGGAACGTCAGGGTGTCGTCCTCGTCGCCGTCGAAGGCGATCTTCACGACCATGCCGGGCTCGACCACACCGTTGTCCGCGGGGGCCTCGCCGACCTTCGCATTGTCCAGGAGCTGGGTCAGCTGGCGCACACGGAGCTCCTGCTTGCCCTGCTCCTCCTTGGCCGCGTGGTACCCGCCGTTCTCGCGCAGGTCGCCCTCCTCACGCGCCGCCTCGATCTTCTTGGCGATCTCCGTGCGCGCGGGACCAGACAGGTACTCCAGCTCGGCCTTGAGCTGGTTGTACGCCTCCTGGGTGAGCCAGGTGACGTTTTCGCTGGTCTGGGTCACAGGTGCTCCTCGTAGGTACTGGGAATACAAAGCATCGCCCTACCCAGAAGGATGTGCCTCCATGGATGGGCGAAACCACGAGCCTAACAATTTCGTGGCCGCAGGGGGAGGACGAAAGCCATCAGAAGTACGTCAACGCAGGTCAGCGCAGTGACCCGCCGTGATCGTCCAGGTGATTCGTCCGCGTCAGCGGGCGGTGCACTGCACCAGTTCCGCGCTGGTGGCCCGAGCCGTCGTCCGGATCTCGGCCACCTGGTCGATCCGCTTCCCGCCGCTCTCCACCGGCACATCCAGCCTACCCACCTCGGCTCCGTCCTCGGAGCGCGAGCGCAGGGTGCAGCTGCCGGCGGCGTCCGCGTCCTTGCGCACCTCCAGATGCACCTGGACCGCGGAGTCCGAGATCACCGAGAACTTGATCACCTCGGCGCTGATCCGCTGCCCGGCGACGTAGTCGTAGCCGAACCAGCCGATCACCCCGAGCAGGGCCGCCCCCAGCACCGCGCCGACCAGCTTGAGCCTGCGGTCCGCGCGCTCGTCCGCCGAGCGGCCGTAGCGGCCCTCGGGAAGCTGTTCGCGCACGGCGGCCATGGTCATTCCTCTCGGGCAGGGGGCACCGGAATTTTCCGTCCCCCGATTCGGTCACTATAAGAGTTGCCCGACGCGACAAATCATTGAGGATCGAGTCTTGACTGAGCAGCTGCGACTGATGGCCGTTCACGCCCACCCCGACGACGAGTCGAGCAAGGGCGCGGCCACGATGGCCAAGTATGTGTCCGAGGGGGTGGACGTGCTGGTCGTGACCTGCACAGGAGGCGAACGCGGCTCCATCCTCAACCCCAAGCTCCAGGGGGACGCGTACATCGAGGAGAACATTCACGAGGTACGCAGAAAGGAGATGGACGAGGCCCGCGAGATCCTCGGCGTCGGCCAGGAATGGCTCGGCTTCGTCGACTCGGGCCTGCCCGAGGGAGACCCGCTGCCCCCGCTGCCGCAGGGCTGCTTCGCCCTGGAGGACGTGGAGAAGGCCGCCGGCCGGCTGGTGAAGTCGATCCGCACCTTCCGTCCGCAGGTCATCACCACGTACGACGAGAACGGCGGCTACCCGCACCCCGACCACATCATGACCCACAAGATCACGATGGTGGCCTTCGAGGGTGCGGCGGACGCCGAGCGCTACCCGGAGTCGGAGTTCGGGCCCGTCTACCAGCCGCAGAAGCTCTACTACAACCAGGGCTTCAACCGTCCCCGTACGGTCGCCCTGCACGAGGCCCTGCTGGCCCGGGGGATCGAGTCCCCCTACGGCGAGTGGCTGGAGCGCTGGAAGGAGTTCGAGCGCGTGGAGCGCACGCTCACCACCCACGTGCCGTGCGCCGAGTTCTTCGAGATCCGCGACAAGGCGCTGCTCGCGCACCGCACGCAGATCGACCCCGACGGCGGCTGGTTCCGCGTTCCGCTGGAGCTCCAGAAGGAGGTCTGGCCGACGGAGGAGTACGAGCTCGCGACGTCTCTCGTCGACACCTCCCTCCCCGAGGACGACCTCTTCGCGGGCATCCGGGACAATGCCTGATATGAGCGCAAGCGCAAACCTCGCCCTGACGCATCTCGTCCCCCTCGCGAAGGAGGTCGACGACAACAAGGTCACGCCCGGAGTCCTCGGCTTCCTCGTCTTCGCGGCCCTGGCCGTGGGCGTGTGGTTCCTGATGAAGTCGATGAACCGGCACATGGGCCGGGTGGACTTCGAGGAGGCGCCCGACCCGGGGGCCGAGTCGAAGGAAGCCGGCAGCAAGACGGGTCCCGCCTCGGCCTAGCCCCGCCGGAGGGCGTTCGCGCCGCGGGCACGCACCACCGCCGTACGCACCGCCGCCGGGCCGGCCGCATCAGCGGCATGCCCGGCGGCGGGACGCCCGGCGTCCCCGGGGGCTACCGCGCGGAGACCACCGGGACGCCCATGACCTCCCGCGCATGGCGGTTCGGGACCATCCCCAGGTGCCACGCCTGCCAGCCGTCCTCCAGGCGCACGCCCCGCTGGAGCATCACCGTGAGCGCCTCCGCGCAGTCCTCCAGCTTTCCGTCGCGTGAGGCGTGCGACTTCTCCGTCAGGCGGGCCAGTTCCTCCTGGGCCACCACCGTGCCGACCTCGATGCCGCCCGGTGAGGCGTACGGCAGCAGGGTGCAGCGCAGGAAGCGTGCCCAGTCGGCGCCGCGGTCGTCCTGGTACGAGACGAACAGATCGACCGCCTCGTCGCACAGCCCGAGCGCCTGCGCCGCGCGGTTGTTGCCCGCGTCGATCAGCGCCAGCTCCAGACAGGTCCAGGCCTCGCCGTGGGCCACCCCGATCCGGCGGAAGTCGGCGCGCGCGTCCACCAGGAGCTGGCGGGCGAAGCCGGAGTTGCGCAGATTGCCGGTCTGGGCCGCGCGCTGGTCGCGCGTGACCCGGCCCGAGTGGTGGCGCGCGCAGGCCAGGCCGTACACGTCGCGCATCCGCGAGAACATCGTGCGGGCCCGCTCCAGCTCCCGTACCGCCTGGTCGCGGTCGCCGCGCTCCTCCAGCGCCTGGCCGAGGTAGTACAACGTCCACGCCTCACCGCGCGCGTCCTCCTGCTCGCGGTGGCGCGACAGCGCCTGCCGCAGCTGGTCCACCGCCGGCGCCGGATCGCCGTCGACCAGCCGCGCCCGCGCCAGCTGGGTCAGCGCCCACGCCTCGCCCCGCTCGTCGTGCGTGCGCCCGTACAGATCGAGCGCCTCGCGCAGCTCGGACTCCGCCCGCGGTACGTCGCCCATCCGCAGACAGACCTGGCCCAGCTGGAAGTGCGTCCAGGCCTCGCCGTGCAGCGACTCGCCCTCACGGTGCAGGGTCAGCGCGGTGGCCAGCAGGGTGAGCGCCTGGGCCAGATCGGCCCGGTCACGCTCCACGGCCGCCAGTGCGTGCAGCGACCACGCCCGGTCCTCGGCCTGCTCGTCGGAGGCCTGAAGCTCGATCGCCTCGTGCAGCTTCGCCGCCGCCTCGGTGAGGTTGCCCTGGTGGTGCAGCGTGATGCCGAGCGAGCAGAGCGCGAGCGCCGTACCGGAGTCGTTGTGCGCCTCGCGGTACAGCCCCACCACCGACGACAGCGTGGTGCGCGCCTTGTCCAGCTCGCCCAGCTGACGGGCCGCGATACCGGTGCGCCACCGTACGGAACGCTCCAGCAGCCCCTGGTCCACCGCCTGCGACAGCTCGCTGATCTCGCCCAGCCGGTACAGATCGCCGCGCAGCAGGCAGTAGTCGCACAGCGCGCCCAGCAGATTGAGCACGGTCTGCTGGTTCACCCCCTCCGCGTACCGCAGCGCCGAGGTGATGAAGCTCGACTCGTCGTCCAGCCAGCGCAGCGCCGCGTCCAGCGAGGTGAAGCCGTGTGCGCCGAACTGGCCCGCGCGCGTGGACATCTTGCCGTCCACCATGCGGATCACGGCCCCGGCCAGATCCGCGTAGTTCTGAATCAGCCGCTCCTGGGCGGCCGACCGTTCCGCGGCCTCCTCCTCGTCGAGCAGCCGGGCCCGGGCGAAGGAACGGACGACGTCGTGCAGCCGGTAGCGGCCGGCCCGTACATGATCGATGAACCCCGCCTGGGCGAGGTCCGACAGCAGCCGCTGCGACTCCTGCTCGTCCGTCGCCAGCAGGGCCGCCGCGGCCGCCGCCCCCAGCGAGGCCCGCCCGGCGAGCGCCAGCCGCCGCGCCAGCCGCCGCGCCTGCTCCGGCAGATCGGTGTACCGCAGCCACAGGGCCCGTTCGACGGGATCCACGGGACCGTAGGCCCGCAGATCGGCGGCCAGCTGCTGTGCGGTACGCGCACCGAGCGAGGAGCCCGCGACACGCAGCGCCAGCGGCAGGCCTCCGCACAACTCCCGTACCTCGTCGGCCGACTGGACGTCGTAGGGGCCGGTCGGCTGTTCCGAGGCCGACGCCCGCAGCAGCTCCTCGGCGCCCGCCTCGTCCAGCGCGTCCACCGGCAGATGGTGCACCCACGCCGGAATGTCCTCGGGCAGCTCCAGCGGCGTCCGCGCCGTCACCAGCACGAGACTGTCGGAACGCTCGGGCACCAGCGTCCGCACCTGCGCCGCGTCGCGGGCGTCGTCCAGCACCACCGTCACCGGCAGACCCGTCAGATGCTGGTGGTACAGCTCGCTCAGCCGCCGCACCTGCTGTTCCGCGGAGGACCGCTCACGGAACAGCAACTGCTCGCGCGGAGCGCCCAGCCGGTTCAGCAGATGCAGCAGCGCGTCCCTGGTGGACAGCGGGTGGGTGCTCTCCCCGCGCAGGTCCACCACGCACGCGCCCCGGAACTGGTCCTTGAGCTGCTGCGACGCCCGCACCGCGAGCGTGGTGCGCCCTGATCCCGCGGCACCGTGCAGCACCACGACCGTCGGCCGGGTCTCCGTCGAGGCACGGGCCGCGTGGACCCACTGGGCGATCTGCGTCATCTGCTGCTGCCGGCCCGCGAACGGACCTTCCGGTTCCGGCAGATGACCGAAGGACTGCTCCAGCACCGAACGCCGTCGAGCGGCCGCACTGCGGTCACCGCCCCGCAACTGCGGGGCGGCCGTCGTCTTCTTCGCCGGACGCGTGGTGGAGGTGAGCATCCGCTGCTGGTCCAGGAACGGCCGGATGCCCCGGACCTCCAGCGCGGTCAGCCACTGGAGCCGCAACTGCTCGGCGCCGCCCGGCTGTCCGAGGGCTCCCGCTCTGCGGTGCGCGGCCGGCCAGTGCGACGCGGTCACCTTGGCGACGGTGGTCGCCGCACCGGCCACGGCCACCACCACTCCGGCACCCAGCGCGGTACCGGTGGCGGTCCCGAGCGCGACATCCGCCCCGACGGCAGCGGCGGCGGCAACGGCCGTCACCAGCGCGGGAGTCGAGACGGTACGACGGCTGAACCGCGCGGACAGCGGCTGCTGCACCGCCTCCGTCTCGGCGAGCGCCTGCTCGTACGCCGCGTACTCCTCGCCGGCGCTCGACGCCATCGCATCGAGCCCCGCCCGCCCGCGCGCCAGCAGCACCTGCGCATCCGCACGCCCGCCCGCCCGTCGCACCTCTTCCTCGACGGCGCGCACCAACAGCCGCTCGGCTTCTGCCCGATGGCTGTCCCGCATAGTGGATCCCCCTCCGAGTGCTCCGGTTCCGTTCCGGGTCAAGTGTCGTGCGTACGGGGCGTCAGCGCGAGGGAGTCCGTCGATCATTCGCCGCTCACAGGACGGGAGTTCGCCGAACCGTCCCGTCCATGAGTGGCCCGCTGCCGCATGCGGTGCCCTGGGGGACGGGGGCAGTGGGCCGGATGCCCGGCGAGTTCGGCCGTCGGCAGTCGCGGCTCGCCTCCCTCGGAACATTCACACGGAGTACCGGTGCGTATGCGTACGAGCGGCCGGCCGGGAACCCGGTGTCCCGTGGTCCTGTCGGCGCCGTCCGATCGTGCGTGTCCGGCATTGTGGGGAACGGGCCGCCGAATTTTGGAATATGACGAGCAGTCAGAGCATTTTCTCCGGTATCGCCACGCGCACGTGGACCGTGACCGACGTGAAGCGGCGCGTCCCTGGTGGACCCGAACCGTCGGCGGCACGATCACGGACGCTCGGCTCGAAGGGCAGATGGCGGCCCCTGCCGAGTGGGCGTCCGAGTGCCGCCCCCATGTCCGCCCGTGTGCGGAGGGCAGTCCTCCACTGCGGCGGCGCAATGAACGGAAGCCGCCTGTCCGGAAGGCGTCGCGACAAATTTCCGGTGCCTGTGGTCATCGGCGCGCCCTGACGCATTCGATGGGCCGGGACTCCACCGTCGAAACCCGCTGCGGAATTCCCTCGAACATTTTCTGCGTGAAATCGCCGACGGCCGAATTTAATTCGCGACGGTCATCGACGGCTGCGCCGAAGAATTCCGCGGGTGCGCCATGGGTGCCGTTCGCAAGGCCCTTCGCTTCCGCTCCGTTCCGTGTGATCACGAGTGGAACGGCCCGTCGGCGAAACGGGGGCCCGTCACGGCGGCGGGACGGGCCGGCCTCATGAGTTCACCCGGACCGCTGGCGCCCCAAGGGCACCAACCTGCCGATCCACAGGGCCGAGAGCCACGCCTGCGTAGCCGCCGGAAGGCGACGGCTGCTCCCGAAAGATCCTCCGTCGCCCTCGCCGCGGAGATCTTCGGCACGCCGGTCGCGACACCGGAATGATCGAATTGCACAATGATCGATTGTGCGTGATCGACAGAATCCGGCATTCCGGTGTGGTGCGCGGAATCGCCATATCAATTGAGCACTCAACAACTTCGTCCGGCGTGCGGGAAGCGGTTTTCTGCCATCCCCTTGACTCCGGCCAAAGTGCTCTGTAATCGTGCTCTGCATTCCAGGGATGGGCACACGGGGGGCACATGTCGAGCAATGCACAGGTGCGTATCGATGCGGAATGCAGCGCTCAGTCGGCAGCCACCTCCATTCCACTTCCCACTCACTGGTACCACTTCCTGCCTGATCTCCCCGCAGCGTTACCGCCCGTCAAAGACGAGCTCACACCGTCGGCGGCCGAGGTCGCGCAGCGGGTGAGGCCGGCGGCGCTGCTGGCCCAGGACCGACCGGCCGACCAGTGGGTTCCCATACCCGAGCCGGTCGCCGACTGGTTACGGCACATCGGCCGCCCCACGCCGCTCCATCGGGCCAGGGCGCTGGAGTCCGCACTCGGCACCGGTGCCCGCATCTACCTCAAGCGGGAGGACGTCCTCCCGACGGGCAGCTTCAAACTCAACTCGGCGGTGGCGCAGGCGTACTACGCGGCCGAAGAGGGTCGCACGACCCTGATCAGCGAGACGGGCGCGGGGCAGTGGGGGATGAGCGTCGCGCTCGCGGCCTCCCTGCTCGGCCTCGACTCCGAAGTCTTCATGGTCCGGTGCTCGTTGGCCCAGAAGCCCTACCGGCGCCACTACATGGAGCTCCTGGGGACCACGGTTCACGCGTCCCCGTCCCCGGACACGAAGTTCGGTCAGCAGCTGCTCGCCCGGAACCCCGGACATCCGGGGAGCCTGGGGACGGCCATCAGCGACGCCATCCAGTTCGCACTCGACTTCGGGCCCGGGGCCGCCTACCTGTCGGGGAGCGGGGTGCCGCATGTGTATCTGCACCAGACCCTCCTCGGGCTCGAGGTCCAGGCGCAGCTGGCCGCGCTGGAGGAGCCGATCGGAGTCCCCGGCCGCGGCGACCATCTCATCGCCTGCTCCGGTGGCGGCAGCAATCTGTGCGGTCTCGTCGGCCCCTTCCTGAAGCAGGCCCGCGGGCAGGGTCGTGATCTGCGCCTGCTGGCCGCGGAATCCACGGCGGCGCCGCGACTGACCGCCGGCCGCTACCAGTACGGCCGGTCCGATCTCGCCGGACTCACCCCCGAGGTCCTCGGCTACTCCATGGGTCCCGACTTCGTTCCGCCGCCGGTGCACACCGCCGGGCTGCGCAACCACCACAGTTCCAGCACGGTCAGCCTGCTGCGTCACGAGGGACTGCTCGACGCGGTGGCGATCGAGGAGAAGCGCGCGCTGGAGGCGGGACGCCTGGTCCTTCGGACCGAGGGATTCCTGCTGGCGCCCGAGTCCACGCACGCGGTCGCGGCGGCGATCGAGGTGGCGACACGTGCCAAGGAGACCGACACGGACCCGGTGCTGGTGGTGCTCGCCAGCGGTTCGGGACTGCTCGATCTCCAGAGCTACGGCGAGGTGCTGCTGGGGGGCGTGCGATGAGCGCGGATGCCCGGCCGCGAGGAGCGATGCTCGAGGGCTTCCGGCCGGTGCCGGGCGTGCACTGCGAGACGACCATGCTCAACAACATGCTGCGGTACTCCGGCATCGACGTGTCGGAAGCCCTGATCTTCGGCCTGGGCCGGGGGATCGACGCCCAGTTCTTCCCGCCACCTCCGCACACGGGGATTCCCCCGATGCTCACGGGCCGCGTCGAGCCGGGACGCATCGCCGCGGACGCGTGCGCGGCCATGGGCCTGACCCTGGTGACCAGGCAGGATGCCGACGACGCCGGCGCTCACGCGCGAGCCGTCGCGGCGTTGTCGGCGGGCAGCGTCGTGGGCGTCACGGTCGACATCTTCCACCTGGACTACTTCGCCTCACAGGCACACTTCTCGGCCCACTGCATCGCGCTGCACGGGCTCGACGACTCCACGGCGTACGTGGCCGACACCTCACAACAGGGCGGCGCCCAGCAGCTGCCGCTGGAGTCCTTCACCCGGGCACGGGCCTCCGACGAAGGCTTCATGCCGTCCCCCCGCCTCCACTGGCACCTCGACGACAGCCCCGGTCCGACGCCGGGCGGAGCGGCAGCGCTCGCCCCCCAGGTGTGGCCGGCCATTCTCGGCGCCGCCGGCCGTTGTCTGGATCGCGGTCGGGGTGACGACCGGGGGATTCTCGCCCTGCGCCGGGCTGCCGAGGAGTTACCCGGCTGGCAGCAGCTGTCCCGCAGCGACGTGGTGATCCCCGAGATCGCCAGGTTCTGGCGGTTCGCGGGCACCGGTGGCACCAACTTCCGGGGCCTGTACGGCGAGTTCCTCGCCGAGGCCCAGGCCATGACCGGTGACGCGGAGCTGCTGCCGAGCCTCACGCGGTTCGAGGCGATCGTCTCGGCCTGGACAGGGCTCATCGATCACCTGACCGGCTACCCCGAGGCGTCGAGCCGCTCCGCGCACCTCAAGGACGCCGCAGCGCAGCTCCACGGCATCGCGGACGCCGAGGAAGCCGCCTTCGGGGAACTCGCGGCGCTGGCCCGGGACCGGGTCGGGGCGGAGCGGGTGACATGAGCGGTGAAACCACCACGGTGAAGTCCGTGTGCCGCATGTGCCACGGAGGGTGCGGCGCGCTCGTGGAGCTCACCGACGGGGTGCCGACCGGCATCTCCGGCGATCCGGAGAACCCGACCAGCCGCGGCTACTTCTGCATCAAGGGCAAGGCCTCCCTGGACCTCGTCAGCAGCCCGGACCGCCTTCGGACCCCCCTGGCCAGAACCGGACCTCGCGGGAGCGGCTCCTTCAAGCCGATCAGCTGGGACGAGGCGCTCGACGAGGTGGCCCGCAACCTCCGCCGAAGCATGGAGCGGTTCGGCTCCGAGTCGGTGGTCTTCGGCCAGGGCACCGACCGCAACTACCAGGAGTGGGTCTTCCGGCTCGCGAACGCCATCGGCACTCCCAACGTCGTGGGGCCGGCCCATGTGTGCTTCTACCCGCGCGTCATGGCGTCGATCCTCACCTACGGAGGCTTCACGTTCTGCGACTACCACGGGGACCCGGAGGTGGTCCTGCTCTGGGGCAGCAACAAGGTCAACACGCACTCCGACGGTGTCATCGGAGTCGACCTTCTCGGCGCCCTCGAACGGGGCAGCCGGCTGATCGTCGTCGATCCCCGGCGCACCCGTACCGCCGAGCGGGCCGACCTCCATCTGCAACTGAGGCCGGGCACCGACGCCGCGCTCGCGCTCGGCCTCATCCATCTGCTGATCGCCCATGACTGGTACGACGAACAGTTCGTCGCGCGTCACACCTCCGGCTTCGAGGAACTGGAGCGTCACGTCCGCGCGTACGACCTCGCGACGGTGGCCGGTATCACCGGTCTCGAACCGGGCCTCATCGAGACGGCGGCCAGGATGTACGCCCGGGCGTCCCGCGCGTGCATCGAGGCCGGCACGGGTGTCTCGCAGTCCGACAACGCCTTCGACACCCACCGGGCGATCGCCATCCTCTCGGCACTCTCCGGCAATCTCGACGCTCCCGGCGGGGACGTCATCTGGGACCCCATGCCCATCGAGGGCCGTCGGGGCTTCCCCAGGACCGACCTGCTCTCCGAGGAGCAGGCGGCCAAACGCATCGGCGGCACCGCCCACAAGGTGCTCTCCATGTCCGGCTGGGTGGCCCCGGCCGACCTCCAGGAAGCGATCCTGAGCGACAGCCCGTACCGCATCAGCTCGATGGTGGTCTTCGGCTCCAACCCGCTGGTCTCGCACGAGAACGCGACGGCCACCGAGGCCGCGCTCACCAAGCTGGACTTCTTCGCCGTCGCGGACATGTTCCTGACGCCCACCGCGAGGCTGGCCGACATCGTCCTGCCGGCCTCCTCCTGGCTGGAGCGCGACCAGATCGTGGAGTTCAACTCCTACATCGCGGCACGGCAGCGGGTGGTGACCGTGGAGGGTGCCAGGTCCGACGAGGAGATGATCCTCGACCTGGCGCGGCGACTCGGCCTCGGGCACCACTTCTACCCCAGCCTCGAGGACGCCCTGGACGCCAAGTTGAGCGGCATCGATCTGACGTGGCAGCAGTTCAGGAAGATCGGTCACCTCCCCAACACCCGGCGGTACCGCACGTACGCGACAGACGGTTTCCGTACCCGCTCGGGGCGGGTGGAGCTGGCCCATCGGGGCCTCGAAGCCATGGGCTACGACGCCGTCCCGGTCTTCCGGCCGCCGGCCTCCACCACGCGGGAGCTGCCATTCGTCATGACCAGCGCCCACAACCTCCAGTTCTTCAATACCGAGTTCCGGCAACTTCCCACCACGTCCCGCCGCTACCGGGAACCGCAGGTGACGATCCACCCCCGTTCCGCCGCGGGTCTGGCGGTCGCCGACGGGGACCAGGTGGAGATCTACCGGGACCCGGAAGGGGCGGGCGTGGTGATGACGGTCAAGGTGTCCGACACGGTGGCCCCGGACGTGATCGTCGCCGATGCCGGGTGGTGGTACCCGGGCGAGGAGGACATCCACGCGGCCACCCGATCGTCGGTCAACCGGATCACGGACAGCGGGCGCCGCGACCCGTACATGGGCAGCTCGACGCTGCGCGGTGTACCCGTCGGGCTGCGACCGGTCGTGACGGCAGAGGCGAACGCAGAGGCAGACGCAGAAGCCGAAGGGGGAGGTGGCGCGCATGGCGCCCATTCGACGCACTGAACGGGTCCATGAGACCGAAGTAGGTCTGCAGGGCGACGAGCTGGCGCTCAAGTACGACGACATGCAGCGTCATATCCGGGACCGCGGATGGCTGCAGGAGAAGGTCGACAGCGTCCTGGAAGCCGGCATCGACTCCGGGCGCGTCCTGGAGGCCGGCTGCGGGCCCGGCCTGCTCGGTCTCGAATGGCTCACCCAGGCCGCGGGCGACTGCACCCTGGTCGGCGTCGACATCTCCCCGGCCATGCTCGACAGGGCGCGCGGCAACGCCCGCGCCTACGCGGTGTCGCACCGCACCGACTACACCATCGGCAACGTCCTGGAACTGCCGTTCCCGGACGCATCCTTCGACCACGCCTTCAGCGCGGCGTCACTGCACGAGTGGGCCGACCCGGTCACCGCACTGCGCGAGATCCACCGCCTCGTGCGCCCCGGTGGCGCGTTCTGCATCTCCGATCTGCGCCGGGACATCGACCGGACCACCTTCCAGTTCATGAAGGCGAACATCGCCGTCGACATGCGTCCCGGCTTCCGTACGTCAGTCCAGTCCGCGTACACGGTCTCCGAGGCCGCCGATCTGCTGAAGCAAGCCGGAATCCACGCCGACAGCGTGACGGCGGTGCAGATGGGGTTGGTGATCGCGGGACGGAAGGAGAAGGAATCATGACCGCAGCCACAGGCAGCCATCCGTCCGCCCACCGAGGTGAAGCAGGCACATTCCCCTCCGACACCGAGTTCCCGGTCGTATGGCGGGAACTGCTCGACGAGTCCGCGGCCTGGAACGAGGTCGACTGCGCTTCGTACCTGCGGTCCTGGTGCGGGCAGGCGCCGGAGGACGTCGCCGCACGGTTCGCGGGCGTCAACCACATCGGTGTCTATCTCGGCGACTATGCCTCCGACGACGAGGTGTTCCGCTGGCACGCGTATCTGGAGGGCCTCCAGCGCGCCGGCGAGCTCTCCGGCGTCGAGATGGGCCCCTCCTACATCTCGCCCCGGCAGTACGGAACACCCGGCTGGTGGCTCTCGCTGTCCCTGCCCGACGGCCGTGTCATCGAGACGTTCACCTGCCGGCACTTCGGCCCCTGGCTCAGCAAGCCCGTCTCGGAACGCCGGCGCCTGATGTCGCATGTCGCCCTGGAGGTGGCGGCCGCCGACGATGTCCGAGCGGTCCTCGACGGTCTGGAACGCGACATCGAGCACCTCGAGACGATCGCCTACACCGAAGCCGACGAGGTCGGCCACACTTACGGGCACCTGCGCAACAACACCACCCGGACCGTGCTGGAAGTCGTCTACGACGCCGCGAAGAAGGAGAGCGGCGCAGCCCCGGGGGAGGCGCGATGAACTGGAAGTCCGGCGAGCACTGCGAGTCGTCCACCCTGGCCAACATGCTGCTCAACCGCGGCATCGACCTCAGCGAACCGCTGCTCTTCGGCCTCGGACGCGGCATCTCCTTCCTGTACTGGCATTCCAAGCAGATGCCGGCCCCGTTCCTCGGAGGCCGCGTCAAGCCGGACCACCTCATCCGGAACGCCACCGCCGCCCTCGGTGTCGAGCTGTTCGAGAGCGAGACCACCTCCCAGGCCAAGGCCGAACGTGAGCTCATCGCCGCCCTGGACGCCGGGGAGGTCGTCGGCCTCAAGCTGGACCGCTTCCATCTCGACTACGCCCACGACAGTTTCCACTTCGCGGCCCACTACCTGGCGTGCGTCGGCTACACGCCCGAGACCTACACCGTCGTCGAGACCGCCGGGCTGGGCGTCCAGAGCACCAGCAGGGCCGGCCTCGCCCAGGCCCGGGCGGCGAAGGGACCGATGAGCTCGCGCAGCCTGTCGTTCCGTCTCGGCACATCCGATTTCGACCCGCGCGCCCTGGCCGGCGCATGCCGTGAAGCCATCGCGGCGACCGCGGACGACTTCCTCAACCCTCCCATCACCAACATGGGACACAAGGGGTTCCAGAAGGCCGCCAAGGCGATGCGCGGCTGGTGCGACGCGCTCGACGAACCGGCGGCCGCGTTCGGCTTCCTGGCTCACAGCATCGAGGACGGCGGCACCGGCGGTGGCTTCTTCCGCACCCTGTGGGCCGACTTCCTCGACGAGGCGGCCGAGCTGACCGGCGAACCGGCCTACGCGTCCGTGGCCGGCACCTATCGGGAACTCTCGACCCGGTGGACCCGTATCGCGCATCTGCTGCGTGATGAGTCCGAACCGGCCGCGATGCGCAAGGCCGCCGAGGAAGTGGCCGTCATCCTGGAGGACTTGGGCCGGGCCGAACATGACGCCATGTCGAAGCTGGCGGTCATGCCGTGACGACCTCACCGACGACCCGGAGGACGACGCGGACGGAAGAGCGGCTGCGCGGCGTGATCGCGTCGCGCCGCCGTGTGGCACGCAAGGTCGCGCACGTGGCGTCCCTGGACCGCGAGGAGCTCGGCCGGTGGGCATCGGCCGCGCTCGCCGAGACCGTGGCGCACGCCGCCGAGCACTCCGCCTTCTACGCCGGCCGCGTCCCCAGGTCGCTGGCGGACGCGGTGGCCAAGGACCCCGCGGCGTTCCAGTCGGTGCCCTTCACCACGCGGCAGGAACTCGCCGACGCCTACCCCCTGGGCATGCTGGCGGTCCCCCGGCGTGAGGTGACCCGGTTCGACGAAAGCTCCGGCACGGGCAACGGCCAGTCCATCGCCGCCTTCTTCTCCGCCGACGACTGGGTCGAGAACAACCTCGTCGTGGCCCACCTCCTCTCGGCGGTTCTCGACAGCACCGATGTGGTCGCGATCGCCGTCCCCTACGAGCTCGCCGGCGTCGGTCAGGACCTGGACCGTGCGCTGGAACTCCTCGGATGCACGATCGTTCCGCTCGGCGCGGCGTCCCCGTCGTGCTCACCGGAGCGTATGGTGCACGCCCTGCGACGCTCCGGGGCCACCGCACTGATCTGCTCGGGCACCCGCGCCCTCCTGCTGGGCGAGGTGGCGCGGCGCTCCGGAATCGACCCCGGCCGGGACCTCGCCGTCGACAAGCTCCTGATGGCCGGTGAAGGCGCCTCGCCGGCCAAGAAGGCGCGTCTGGCCGAGCAGTGGGGCGCCGCCACCTACTCGATGTTCGGCATGACCGAGACCAATACGCTCGCCATGTTCTGTGCCCGGCAGGACCTGCACCTGGTCGAGACGCGTACGTACTTCGAGATCGTCGACCCCCGGTCCGGGCAGCTCCTCCCCGATGGTGAGACCGGCGAACTCGCCGTGACGACTCTCGCCAGCCGGGCGATGCCCCTGCTGCGCTACCGCACCGGCGACACCTGCCAGATCGAGGCGGCGCCGTGCCCCTGCGGCTCACCGCTGCGCCGTCTGCGACACCGCGGCCGGCTGGGGGACCGGATCGCGGTGGGTCATGGCTGGGCCTCACAGCTGGAGATCGAGGACGTCGTTCTGGGCGCCATGAGCCGGCCGCCGTACTTCTTCGCGTTCGATGTCGACGGGTCCGTGCTGGACGTCGCGTTGCCGCCGGGCAGCGCCGCCGATGAGCGAACCCGGGACGCGATCGCGGCGGAGGCTGCCCGACGGTTCGGAGCCACCACCAGAGTCGGCGTCCTGGACGTTCCGGCCTTCGAGCACGCGCTCCGCACCTCCGCCAAGCCGACCATGCGGAACTTCCTGCGCGCGACGGAGGAGCGAGGGTCATGACGGACACAGCGCCTCCCGGCCGCCTTCCGCTGGACGGCCGGTTCCACATCGACGACACGTGCATCGACTGTCACCTCTGCCGCGACCTGGCCCCGGACAACTTCGAGAGCGACGACGAGAACGAGATCCATTACGTCTGCAAGCAGCCCGAGGACGAGGCCGAACTCGAATGCGTCCTCGACGCCTACGAGTCGTGTCCCAGCAACTCGATCCGCTATCTGCGAATCTCCACCGAGGAGTGAGCGCGATGACTACACGGGAGTCGCAAGCGTGTCCGGTGCCCAGGGCCGGTGTGAGAGCCGAGCCACCGGACGCCTGCCCCGAATCCGGCCCGCCCAGGAATGAGCTGGGGCCCATCGCGCCCAGCTACGACCACCTCCACCGCATCGACCTGCTCGCGGCAGCGAGGGCGTCCTGCCCCACCGAACCCGGCTCGTACGAGTCCACCGTCCGCGCCGTGTTCCAGGCGGCCGAGGTGTGCCTGCTCAATCTGGCCCGTCTGACCGACCGGAGCCGCAAGGCGGTCCAGGCCCGCGACTTCGCCACCGCCTCCCGCCTCATCCAGTGGAGCATGGGCTTCCACCGGCTCCTGCGTGGCCTCGGCAGGGTCAGCCAGGAGGTGCAGAGCCTCTGCGGGACAACTCCCCGTCCCGGGCTGCGTACGGTGGACATCGCCGAGACCGCCGGATGTCAGGCCTACATCGACGAACTGCGGGCCTTCGACGACGAGGTCCGGTGCTCGCTGCTGGTCAGCGACCCGCTCACGGTGCGGGCCACCATCGCGACCCGGAGCATCGACGACGACCTGTACCGGCTCCTTCACGGAGTCCGGATCTGCAGCCACGACGCCACCAAGTGGGAGAGCGACCTCTCCGGCGTGCCACTGCCGCTCGAAGGGGACCTGAACAAGCTCCTGGGCACGGGGCTGCTCGCCGACGCCGTCACCTGGACCGAACTCGACCCCAGCACCATGCACGGTGAGTTCGTCGCGCTGCACCAGGTCCCGGAGATCCTGACCGCGGAGTCGAACGACCACCTGGAGCTCGCGGTACGCGATGTGCGGTCGCGCTCGCTCAGCCGCGCCGCCTCGCATCTGGCGGTCTGCAACGCGGTCCTGGGTCCCATGGTCGAGGCGCAGCGGGTCATGGCGGAGCTGCTGGCCACCGGCGAGTACCACGGCTTCCGGAAGAACCTCGGTCCGGCCAGCGGCACCCATTCGCTGGCGATCAAGCAGCACATGTTCAAGGACCTCTTCAAGCACTTCTGGAACGACGTCTCGAAGTGGCTCGGCCCGGTCGGCGAGGGTTCCCTCGAAGGCACGATCCGGGCCATCGACGCCGACCGGCACCGGGATTCCGAGGCCTGGCTGTGTCATCAGGTCCTGCATCAGGCGTTCCGTCTTCACCACACGTACCAGGAATGGCGTCACGAGCATCTGCACATGCCACGGAACTGCCTGGGAAGCGGCGGCACCAAATCGATGATCGGCGTCTCCGACGGACCCCAGGCGGTCTACAAGATGCGTGATGCCGCCAACGCCCAGCCCTCGCTGAACGCCCTGCACCAGGCGCGCGGCATGAAGTTGACCAGCGTCGTCGACTGCTCGCCGCTCACCGCACTCCTCACCGATCCCACGTCGGTGGACGCGGAGCTGATGCGCGTCGTCGGTGAGGCGACCCGGGACTACTTCCCCGAGGTCCAGGAGCAGGGCTACCAGCAGTTCCACCTGGGCGCAGCCGAGCGAAGGCCGTAGGGAGGCGGGGAATGACGACACATGAGGGCGAGACCGTCGCGAGGACCGCGGCCCTCGCGAGCGACCTTCCTTCCCGGCCGCGTCCGGGGGCGCACGACGGCGCCTCGTTCGTCGACAGCCTGGCCGACGGACGCGAGGTGTGGGTGGAGGGCAAGCGGGTCGATGTGACCGCGCACCCCGACTTCCAGCCGATGCTGCGGACGCTCGCCGGCCTGTACAACCGTCAGCGCTCACCCGAGCTGGCCCACGAGATGACCTTCAAGTCCGACCTCAGCGGAAACCCGGTCAGCCTCTCCTACCTCGCCGCGGCCTCGCCCGAGGACCTGGACCGCAAGTGGCTGAACTCGCGGCACTGGGTCGAGGGCTCCCACGGCCAGATATCGCGGATCCCTGACTTCATGGCCAATGTGGTCGTCGGACTCTTCGACTTCCGTCATGCGCTGGGGGAGGTCGACTCCTCGTTCGCGGCCAACGCGGAGAACTACTACCTGCACTGCCGCGAGAACGACCTCGCGTTGACCCACGGACTCGGCGATCCCCAGGTCGACCGGTCCCTCACGCCCATGCAGCGGCCCGAACTGGGCCTGAAGGTCGTGCACCGCGACGACGCCGGCATCGTCGTCCGCGGGGCCAAGCAGATCGCCACCCTCGCGCCGTACGCGCACGACGTCCTCATCTACCTCTCGCCCGCCAACTACCTGCGGGAGGACCCGGCGTACGTCTGCTGGTTCGGCGCCCGCCTGGACACCCCCGGCCTCAAGATCCTCTGCCGTCGTTCCTACAACGGGCCGGCCAACACGCTGGGCTCCAGGTTCGACGAGCAGGACGCCATGCTCGTCTTCGACGATGCGTTCATCCCCAACGAGCGCATCTTCCTGCTCGACGACGCGGGCACCGCCGTCAAGGGATTCCGCGCTCTGAACCAATGGTCCCTGTACACCGGGCAGATCCGCTTCCACCATCGACTCCGCGTCATGCTCGGTGTCGCCTCCCTGCTCGCCAAGTCCATCGGGGTCGACAAGTTCCGCGAGGTCGGCGCCATGCTCGGCGAACTGGCCTCCTACGTATCGGTGGTCGACCTCGCGCTCAAGGCGATCACGCGGGATGCCACCGCGACACCGAGCGGCCTGCTCGCACCGGGATCGACCGCCGCCCTGGACTCCATCGCGGGCCGGTTCTCGGAGCGCGCCTCGGCGATCGTCCGGCAGATCGGCGCTTCCGGGCTGATCATGCAACCGGCCGAGGGCGACCTGGAATCGCAGGAGCTTCGCAGAGCGCTCGACCTGTACATGGGCGGCCGTGAGACGTCGGTCGAGGACAAGTCCCGGCTCTTCCGCCTCGCCGGCGATCTGGTCATCGACCGGTTCGGCATGCGGCAGGAACTGTACGAGGCCTGGAACCGCGGCGACCCCGTCCGGGTCCGCTCGGCGCTCTACAACACCTTCGCGGACCTGCCGGCCTGTGAAGCCGCGGCACGCACCCTGGCCGACCTTTTGGAGCACCCGTGAACCACGACAGCATCGTTCTCGAGGGCGTCACGACCCACAACCTCAAGTCCGTCGATGTGGCCCTGCCCAAGGGAAAGTTCATCGTCGCGGTCGGCGTCTCCGGGTCCGGCAAGTCCTCCCTCATCATCGACACCCTGTTCGAGCACTCCAAGTCGCTCTACCTCGGCGCGCTGTCGAGCCGGTCCCTCGACCTGGGCGACGGTGACTACCACGTCGACCGCATCGCCGGGACCCAGCCCCCCGTCGCTCTGCGCCAGCGTGACGGCGGCTACAGCAACCCCCGTTCGACCGTGGGCACGCTGACCGGAATCGACGGGCTCTACCGGTTGCTGTTCGGCGCCGCCTCCCACCCGGTGTGTCCCGCCTGCTTCGGCGACACCGGTCCCGACCTGCTCTGCCCCGACTGCGGCATCTACACCGAGCCGCACTCCGCCCAGCACTTCAGCCCGAACCGCCGCGAGGGCAAGTGTCTGCACTGCGACGGCGTCGGCGAGATGATCGGGTTCTCCCTCGACCGGATCATCCCCGACACCTCGAAGACGCTGAAGGAGATCTGGGACGGCGCGGACCCGGGCACCTTCGCCGTGCCCAACTGCCGCAAGGTGTTCGAGGCCATGGCCGACGACACGGGCATCCCGCTCGACCGCCCCTTCGGCACGCTCACCGAGGAGCAGCGTGACCGGGTCCTCCACGGCTGCGAAACCGTCTACTCCATCAAGCTGAACAAGGTCACCAACGACTTCCGGTTCGAGGGAATCCTCGGCTTCCTGGAGCGGGCCTACAAGAACGCCAGCAGCGCCGCGAGGCGCAACGCCTTCTCGAACTACCTGGCCGCCGAGGTCTGCCCGTCCTGTGAGGGAGGGCGGCTGCGGACCGAGTCGCTGAAGGCCTCCGTCGCCGGGCTCACCTTCCCCCAGTTCCAGCGGGACGAACTCTCCACCTCGACCGAGCGGCTCCGGGAGGCGCTCTCCGCGGGGAAACTGCCGGGGCAGGTCCGCGGACTGGCCGAGGAGATCGTCAAGAAGTCCACCAACATCGATCAGGTGGGTCTGGGACACCTCCAGCTCCGGCGTCCCATCGTCACCCTGTCCAGCGGCGAACTGCAGCGGCTGCTGCTCGCCCAGCATCTGGCGAGCGACCTGACCGGTGTCATGTATGTGCTGGACGAACCCACGGCCGGCCTGCACGACGCGGACACCGAGAACGTCCTCGCCTCGCTGCGGCGCCTGCGCGACCTGGGCAACACCGTCATCGCCATCGAGCACGACGAGACCGTGATCACCGCGGCCGACTGGGTGGTCGAGCTCGGGCCGGGGGCGGGCTCCCGGGGTGGAGAAGTGGTCTTCGAGGGCCCCGTGGCGGAGCTTCTCGACAAGCCCGACTCCCCGACGGCCGAGGCGCTGCGCTCCCGGCCCGCCGGCAGGGAGGGCGTCGACCTGGACGCGGCCGAGTGGCTCGACGTCCGCTCCCTCACCCGCAACAACGTCGAGGACCAGGCGGTTCGTCTGCCGCTCCGGGCGCTCACCTGCGTCACCGGCGTCTCCGGAGCCGGCAAGAGCTCACTGGTCGCGAGCCTCCACGACAAGCTCAGGGCCGGCCTCAAGGATGCGGTCACGGGCGGCGACGTCGACGGCATCAACCACCTCGACGACGTGATCTACGTCGAGAAGCGGCCCATCGGCCGGTCCAGCCGCAGCACGCTGGCGACCTACATCGGGATCGGTGACCACATCCGTGACGCGTTCGCCGCAAGCGCGGACGCGGTCGAACGCGGCCTCGGCCGGGCCGAGTTCAGTGCCAATGTGGCCGGCGGACGCTGTACGGCCTGCAAGGGCCTCGGGCTGGCGGAAGTGGACATGTCCCTCTTCCGTAGCGAACACGTCGTGTGCTCCGAGTGCGACGGCCGGCGCTTCCAGGACCACGTGCTCGACGTGCGGCTCGACGGCCGCAACATCCACGACGTGCTGTCGATGACGGTTGAGGACGCCCTGGCCTGGTTCGACGACCTCGGCAATGCCAAGGTCGTGAAGGTACTGACCGTCCTCGACGAGTTCGGCCTCGGCTATCTGCTGCTCGGCTCCTCCACCACCACCCTCTCCGGCGGAGAGGCCCAGCGCCTCAATCTGGCCGGCGAGCTGATCAAGCAGCGGCGCAGCGGCACGCTGTTCATCTTCGACGAGCCCACGCGAGGGCTGCACCCGGCCGACACCCGCCACCTCCTGGCCCTCTTCGAACGCCTCGTCGCGTCCGGCAACACCATCGTCGCCATCGAACACACCCTGAGAGTCGTCGCCGTCGCCGACTGGGTCATCGACATCGGTCCGGGCGCCGGCCGCGCCGGCGGCAACGTCATCCACTGCGGCACCCCGGACGAGCTGCTCAAGTCCGAGAAGTCGACCACCGCGACCCATCTGCGCAGGGCACTGGAGGGCCGCTCCGCGGCCGAGATCCCGCCCACGCGGCCGGCGACGTCCGGTCGGGCGATGAGCCCGCTGGCGGGGGCGAACGACCTGCTGCCGACGTCGCTGGCCATCGTGACCGGCTGCGCCGGCGCCTCGGGGAACGGCGCCGCGGCGCCGCGAGGTCTCACCATCGCCTCCCTCACGGCGGTGTCCGAGGACCCCGGCCTCATCGGCTTCCTGGTGAAGGCGGAAAGCTCCAGCTGGGCGAGCATCGCCCCCGGGCTGCACTTCTGCGTCAACATCCTCAGCGACCGACAGGCGGACATCGCGAAGGTCTTCGCACGGACCAGGCCCGACCTGCGCTTCGACGGGCTGGAGTGGGCCGCGACCGCGAACGGATGCCCCCGCATCGGCGGCGCCTTCGGCTTCATCGACTGCCGGATGGCGGCCAGTTACCGGATGGGGGACCATCTGCTGATCCTCGGCAGGGTGCACGGCGCCGAGCTCGACCACACGCTCCAGCCGCTGCGACGCAACGGGCAAGGACGCGACGCCGACTACGGCTGGACCCTGGCGGGCGAGCCGGCCGAGGCGGGTGCCGACACATGAACCCGGTCGCCGATCAACTCGAAGCGCACTTCGCCCAATGGCTGCGCACCCTGGAGTCCGACGCGCGCCTCGGCTCTCCCGGTGACACCGGCGATCCGGCCGGGGCCCACGGACTCCCGCAGCCGTCCGCGCCGGTGCGGTACGGCGAATGGGAAGACTCCGACGGCAGCACGCGCGAGGTGCGGATGACCCGGCCGGAGTGGCTGCTGAACCAGCTCGACGCCGTTCTCGCCCTCGGCGACGTCATCACGCCCGACGACGTGACGGTCGTCGCCGTGCCGTACGAACTGTCCCTCGAAGGGGCCTCCATCGAGCGGGCCGTCGAGTTGCTGGGCGCCTCCCTCATCAGCGTCGGTACCAGCAACACGATCTGCCCGGTCCCGCGTCTTCTGGACCTGATCCACCGGTACCGGGTGACGACGCTGGCGTGCCCGCCCCAACTGGCCGCCGAGCTGGCCGCGCTCGACGAGGCGGCCGGACGGGACCCCGGGGCGTCCACCGTCCACACCCTCATCGCGACCCGGCCGGCCGCTCCCGAGCGCCTGCGCCGTATCGCCGCCGTGTGGGGCGCGTCAGCGTTCGAGATCTTCAGCACCCCGTCCAGACCCGCCACGGCCACGCCCTGCGGGGCCGGCCGGCTCCATCTGCCGGAGGACCGCTTCGAGGTGCAGCTCCGGTCACCTGCTCCGGGCCGTATCGACACCGACGGCACCCGTGGGGAACTCATGCTCGCCGCCCGCCACCCCGAGTCGTCCACGCCGGTGGCCGTGCCGACCGGAGAGCTCGTCGAGCTCCGCTCCTCGCGCACGGTATGCGCATGCGGCGGTGACGGGCGGATCGTCATTCCGCTCGGACGGGTGGCCGACGCCGTCCCCACGCCGCAGGGCCCGGTGACGCAAGTGGACGTCGAGCACTGCCTGTTCACCTCCCCGGAACCCGAGGGGCGGGTCACGAGCACGGTCGAGAACGGCCGCCTGTCGGTCGCCTTCGCCGTACGCAGCGGTACCGACCGGAACCGGGCGGCACTTCATGAGCTCGTCCGGAGCCGGCTCGGTCCCGCGGTCGAGCTGGCGCCGTTCGCCGAAGAGATCGCCGAAGCCGACACCCGCGCGAGGAGCAGCAGATGAAGGTAGCGGTAGTCCAGACGCGTTGGGCCGACGACCCGGCCGACGGCCTGCGCAACGCCCATCAGGCCATCGAGGAAGCCACCGAGTCCGGGGACGTCGACGTGCTCTGCTTCCCGGAGTTCTTTCTCGGCCCGCCCTGGTACATGCCGGGCCAGGACCATCTGAGGGGTCGCACCGACACCCGCATACCCGGGCCGGTCATCGAGACCTTCCAGAAGCTGGCGCAGAGCACCAGTACCAACATGGTGCTGGGGGCGATCGTCGAGGAGCTCGACGACGGCAAGTACAGCAACACCTCACTGTTCCTCGACAGGGACGGCGAGATCGCCGGGCGGGCCTCGAAGGCCCACATGTTCGGCAACGAGATCGTGGTGTGCCGCGCGGCCGACTCGCTGGGCATCATCGAGACCGATGTCGGCCGGGTCGGACTCGCCGTCTGCTCCGATTTCTGGGTCCCCGAAGCCATCCGGGTCATGGCGCTGGCCGGGGTGCACACGGTCTTCGTACCGGGTGGAACCCTGCGCCAGAACCAGGCGCTCATGGTCAACGCGCTGCGCACCACGGCCTATCTCAACGGCGTCAACGTGGTGTACGCCAGCTCGGTCGGGCTGGTCGAAGGCACCAGGGGCGACCGTGTGGTCCAGATCCACTTCGCGGGCACCAGCCTCGTGGTGTCGCCGGAGGGAGTGATGGCGCAGGCCGGCAGCGCTCGACCGCAGATCCTGCACGCCGACCTGGCCCCGCCGCCCGCGCACAACGACGGCAGGAACTGGCTCGCCATGCGGCGGCCCGAGGCCTACGCGCCGCTGCTGGGGGAGTACGCGGGCATGAGCCGCGACCTCGCCGAGGAGCTGCGCAGCAACCTGGCCGAGGACGCCGGACAGCGGCAGCCGTCCGAAGCTCCCGCGACGTCGCGGACGGGGGTCTGAGGATGTCCAGGATCTTCGTGGCCCAGTACCGCCGCCGTGTCGACGCGCAGAGCACGCTGGACGGGGTGCTGGAACACCTCGACGACAAGGTCACGGCACGTGCCGGGTTCGTCGTGCTGCCGGAGAACGCCTTCGCCCCCGTGGACGCCGGTCCCTTGCCCCCCGCCCTGCGGGACCAGGCGCTGGAACGGCTCGCCGAGCTGGCCCGGCGGCGCGGCACCTATCTGCTCACCGGCTCGTGGGCCGAGGAGGGAGGACCGGGCGGAGGACTTCACCAGGTCGCTCACCTCCTGGACCCCTCGGGCGACGTCCTGGCCGCCGTGCGGCGTCCCGTCGACGATCAGGGCCGTACCGTCACCGGCGACGACTTCCCCGTCGTGGACACCGAGCACGGGCGGGTCGGAGTGCTGCTCGGCCCGGACTTCTGGCTGGTCGAGCCGCCGCGGATCCAGTGCCTCGCGGGAGCAGAGCTCCTTCTCGTGGCCGGTTCCACCAGCGGGGCGGCGACCGACAGCCAGCATGCCGCGGTCTGGGGCATCTCCACGCTCAACACCGTGGGCGTGGCCATCGCCTGTGGGCTCGACGCGCCCTCGGCGGGGGGATCGGGTGTCGCGGTTCCCGACGGCTTCCTGGCCTGGGCCGGTACCCAGGAAGCGGTGGTCAGCGCCGCCTGGGACCTGGACCATCTGCGGCACCTGCGCCAGCCGGACCTGCGCTTCCAGGAGACCCTGTGGTTCGGCCTGTGGGCTCGGCGACCGGACCTGTACACGAGTCTCGCCGACGGAGCATCCCCGTCCGGCGTCACCGTCGAGGCCGGGAGCTGACATGCGCGAAGCCGGACTGCCCGAATCCGCGGTGCGTACGGAGATCACCGCTGCCCTGTCCGAGGACATCCCCTGGACCCGGGTGCTCAACTCCATCTGCACCGAACCGCATCCGCTGGCCGTCGAGCTGTCCCACGCCGCGTCGCACACCAACCTCGGCGACGTGCGGATATTCCGCGGTACCAAGCGCATCGAACGCAAGGTCGTCGCCCTGCTTCTGGAGCTGCTCGGTCATCCTCGGGGGGCGGGGAGCCTGGTCTCCGGGGGAACCGAGGCCAATCTGCTCGCCATGCTCGCCGCCCGCCAGGAGGCCCGGGCCGCCGGCCGGCTGACGGAGCGCCCGGAAGTCATCGTCGGAAGCACCGTCCACTTCTCGTTCGACAAGATCTTCTCCGCCCTCGGCGTCACCGCCGTCCGCGTGCCCGTGGACGACAACCTGCGCCTTGCGCCCGGCTCCGTGGCGGCGGCGGTGAACGAGAACACCATCGCGGCGGTGGCCACCGCCGGAAGCAGTGAACTGGGTGTGGTGGACGCGGTGGACGACATCGCCACCGCCCTGGCGCGGCACGGGGTGTGGCTGCACGTGGACGCGGCCACCGGCGGCTTCATCATCCCGTTCGCGCGCGAACTCGGGTGTCCTCTCCCGCAGTTCGACTTCGAGGTCGACGGCGTCCGGTCGATCACCATCGACCCGCACAAGTACGGCCTGGCGAACGTCCCCGCCGGGGCGATCCTCTTCCGTGACCAGGAGGCGTACCAGGCCGACTCGTTCTTCCTCGACACCCCCGCGCACACCACCCTCCTCGGCACCCGCCCGGGCAGCGCGGCGGTGGCGACCTACGCCGTCCTCGAACATCTCGGCAGGGAGGGATTCGTCGAGATCACCCGCACCAACTTCGAGAACACCGTGTACCTGACGACACAGCTCGCCGAGGCCGGATACGGCCTTCTCATCGAGCCCGACCTGAACATCGTGGTCGCCCGGGTCCCCCATGCCGCCGAGGTGTCACGCCGTCTCGACGCCGACGGCTGGATCGTGTCCACCTCCAAGCGCTTCGACGAGGGCCTGCGCCTCGTGGTGGCCCGGCACGTCACCCGGGACGTCATCGACGCGTTCATGCCCGCCCTGGTCAAGGCCGACCACGAAGTCCGGGCCGAGGTGGCCGGATGACGGCTCCAGTCACCACAACGACGATCACGACCCCCCGAGGAGTCCCACGTTGAGCTTGTTCCGCGGACAAGGCCTCACCCTTGCCGCCGTCCAGACGCAGATCGATCCGGGTCGACGCGAGGAGAACCAGGCCCGTGCGGCGGAGCTGCTCGCCTCCGCGGCCGGGCAGGGCGCCGACCTGGCGTGTCTGCCCGCGTGCTTCGCCACCGGAGTGAACTTCCCGTCGATACGCAAGGACGCGACTCCGCTGGACGGACCCGTCATGGACTTCCTCGCCGGCCAGGCGCAGCGGCACGGTATGCACATCGCGGCCGGTGTCCTGCTGTCGGAGGGCCGGGACATCTACGACGCCTGCGTCCTGGTCGGTCCCGCGGGTGATCTGCTCGGGCTCTATCGCCGGGCCTCCCTGTGGGCCGGTGAGCGGGACTACCTGGCGGCCGGGGAGCCCGTCGACGCCATCACCACCCCGCTCGGCCGCATCGGCCTCCAGGTCAGCTACGACCTGCGCTTCCCGGAAGCGAGCCGACGGTTCCTCGTCCAGGGCGTCGACGTCATCGTGTGTGTCGCGAACCTGTTCGCCGACTTCTCGCACCACGCCAGGTCGCTCGCGCGCGCCCGCGCGGCCGACAACGCGACCGCCCTCGTGTTCAGCAGCTGCACCGGGGAGAACCGGTTCGTGGGCATGCCGTACGTGGGCCGTAGCTGCATCGTCGACGGCCTGACCGAGGGTGTCACCGCGGACGACGCCGACGTGCTGGCGGAGGTTCCGGCCGGCAGCCGCGAGGGCGTCGCGACCGCCACGCTGTACCCGCGTCAACGCAGAAAGGCGGGCGCCGCGCTTCCGTTCCGCGAGGACACCGTGGCGACCTGGCGCACCTCCTACATCTGGGAGGGGCCATGACGGCACCCGCGTACCGGCGGCGCAACGCCCGTGCGTCCTCGCCCGGGCCCCGGTTCCGTGTGTCCGAGTGGCTGGGAGACGTGTTCCGGCTGGTGGCCCTGGACCTTCGCCAGTTCTTCGACAACAAGCTGTACGCCGTCTCCACCTTCCTCACGTCCGTGTCGATGGTGCTGGCGTTCGGCGCGGCCACGGACCAGATGGCCAGTCCCACCACGGACGCGGCCAACTTCTTCGACTTCGTGTTCCCCGGAATCCTGGCCGCCGGCGTGATGTTCAGCTGCACCTACTCCGTCGGCTACACGATCATCGTCGACCGGAACCGGCGCACGATCGAGGACCTGATCCTCTCGCCCCTGTCGTACTCGGGGTTCCTCCTGGCGCGGTTCGTCGGGGTCACGCTGAAGTGCCTGTTCCAGTTCGCGGCCGTGCTGGTGCTCGGCCTCGTGGTGTTCGACGCCGCCGTCGAGTCCGTACCCCTCGCGATCCTCGCCTTCGTCAGCGGGTGCCTGGCGTTCGCGGGCCTCGGCGTCGTCGTGGCCACCTTCTCGAACGAGATCTCGTTCCCCGCCGTCGTCAACATCATCGTCATCCCGCTCATGTACTTCGCCGGCGTCTTCTTCCCGCTGCAGAACCTGGGGTGGGTGGGTGACGTGATGGAACGGCTCCCGCTCTCCGTCAACGTCGAACTCTTCAGGGCGGCCACCGGCCAGGGGCCGTCGCCGTCGGTGGAGATCCTCACCCTGGCCGTCGCCTACGCCGTCGTGGCGGTGGGCGTATCGGCGTACGCCTTCAGACAAAGGATCGGCCGTGGCTAGCGCACACGACACCCCTACCCCGGTGCTCCAGGTCTCCGGCCTGGCCTACCGCGTCAGTCCGGAGTTCGGCCTGCGGGACATCGACTTCGACGTCGACGCCGGTGAGGGCGTCGCGATCATCGGATCCAACGGCGCGGGGAAGACCACCCTCATCAGGCTCGTCGCCGGGCTGCTCAAGCCCCGGGCCGGAGAGGTGAGAGTGTGCGGCACCGACGCCCGGCGCTGGGGCAGGGTGAGCGGACACCTCGGTTACGTCCAGCAGTCGAAGGAACTCCCCGACGGAGTGACGGTCGAGGCGTACGTACGCCATCAGCTGCGCCTCCACCGGGCCGAGCCGGCCCGGCTGGGCGAACTCCTCGCCCTGGCCGAGCTGGAGAGCTACGCCGGTCAGTACGTGCGGACGCTGTCGGGCGGCAGCCAGCGCAAGCTCCACATCATCACGGCCGTCGCACACCGGCCCGACCTGCTGATCCTCGACGAGCCGACCGCGGGCCTCGACGCCGCCGCACGGCAGACGCTGCTGCACATGCTGGCCGGCCTGAAGAAGGACGGTGTCGCGGTGCTCTACGCGAGCCACCACCGGCAGGAACTCGATGCCCTGGCCGACTCGGTCGTCGTCCTCCACCGAGGCCGACAGGCCAAGGACGCCTCGCTGGAGGACATCGCCCGCTCGGCAGGGAACCCGCGACTCGTCCTCGAATCCCATCCGGACGCCGATCCCGGGCCGCTCCAGGAGTGGTCCGAAGGGCTCCTCCTGAGCCATGAAGGCGTCCAGGCGGTCCACCCGACGCGCACGGGTGCGGCCATCGAACTGCACGACGGTGAGCACCCCGAGGCGCTCGGGGAGATCGTCGCACTCGCGCATGCCGGCGGCATCAGGCTCCGCGCCGCCTTCTACAACCGGGCCACTCTCGCGGAGATCGTCCGGACCATCGCCCAACACCAAGGATTGGGAGAGAGCTGATGAGCATCACCACGACGAGCATGCCGTTCTGGAAGGAATACCCGGAACGGGACAGCGAGTGGGTCCGGCAGTACCCCACCAAGCACGTCATGGTCACCGAGGAGGAGGTGTTCCCGCCCAAGCCGATGGGTGTGTACATGCACATCCCGTTCTGCAACCGGCTGTGCTTCAGCTGCCCGTACATCAAGTTCCAGACGGAGCGCGATCTGACCCTGGCCTACCTCGACGCGCTCAAGGCCGAGATCACCAACTACGCGAACCGGCCGTACATCCAGGACCACCGGATCACGCTCGGCTACATCGGCGGCGGCACGCCCACCTCGCTGACGGCCCAACAGCTCGACGACCTGCTCGGGCACCTGCACAACAGCTTCGACTTCGCGCCCGACGCCGACTTCTCCATCGAGACCACGCCGATCGACATCACCGAACGCAAGGCGAAGGTGCTGCTCGAACGGGGCGTTCGCCGCATCAGTCTCGGCGTGCAGACGTTCGTCGAGGAGGAGCTGAAGAACCTGGGCAGGCCCAGCGACCCGGAGATGCTCAAGGCCAGCATTCGCCTGCTGCAGGACGCCGGTTTCGAGAACATCAACATCGACCTCATGCACGGCATCAACGGGCAGACGATGGAGGGCTGGGAGCACAGCCTCGACGTGGCGATCGAACTCGGCGTCACCTGCGTGTCGTTCTACACCTACATGGAGTTCGCGCAGGTCTCCACCAAGCGCCGCAAGCTGCCGCCGGTCCCGGACCGCGAAACCGTCGACGACATGTTCTTCTTCGCCGCCGACAAGCTCACCAAGAACGGCTTCCTGGGCTACTACGGCGACTGTTTCGCCAAGCCCGGCTACCAGCCCAAGTACGGCGAGACGTCGTGGAGCGAGGACATCCCCATCATCCCGCTCGGACCCACCGCCACCGGCCACCTGCGGGAGCACTGGTACTTCAACGAACCCGACATCGGCAGGTACGTCCAGACCGTGCGGGAAGGACGCCTGCCCATCTCGATGGGGCGGCACATCCCCAAGCCGGAGGCCATCCGCAGGTCGATGGTGCTGGGCGTCAAGGCCGGCCGGGTCAACCGTGAGCGCTTCATGCGGCTGCACGGCGTGGACTTCATGGAGATGTTCGCCGACGAGATCTCCGACCTCGTCGAGAAGGGACTCGTCGAGGTCACGGACGACGGCATCGAGGTGACCGGCCCCAAGGGCTGGTACTACCTCGACAACATCTCCAAGGCGTTCTACTCGCCGGAGTTCCGCCGGTATCCGCAACACCTGGGGGCGGACATCACCGGGTTCATCTCCCCCCAGCGTTCCCTTCCTCTTGCCATCGTCAACGGTGATTCCCAGGGAGGCTGCCATGACTGTTGAGGCACCGCTGCTCGACCTCGCCGAGAGGGTTCCGCTGACCCAGCCCTTCACCGACATGGAGGCCGTTCGCGCCTACGACCTCGGCATGCGACGCTCCGCCCTGATGGCGTACAAGCGCCCGACGGAGCGCATCCTGGCGGCTCACCACGAGGGCATGACCGACTTCGTCGACATCGGGTTCAACACGGGGCTGCTGTCCCTGCACGTCTCCGGCCGCCTGCCCGAAGTCGCCGTGTCGGGCGTCGAGGAGCACAACAACCTCGTGGACGTCGCCGAGGACAATCTGACCCTCTGCGTCTGGTCCAACATGGCGGGCGATGTGGAGTTCGAGCACTCCAAACTCAGCCGGCTGCCCTTCGCCGACGACTCCGCGGACATCGTCTACTCGTTCTCCTCGTTGCACCGCTGGCGCCGCCCCGTGGAGACGCTCAAGGAGGCAGCGCGCATCTGCAAGCCGGGCGGGACGGTCCTCATCGAGGACGTGAACCGCCTGGCCGAAGAGGGGCACATCACGTTCATCCTCCAGTTCGTCAAGGAGGGAGGCGAGCAGTTCATGCGCTCGCTCAAGGCCGCCTACTCGCCGGAGCAGGCCCAGGAGCTGCTGCGCGAGGCCGGGCTCGACGACTGGCACGTCGTGGAGGAGGATCTCGGTCTCGTCATCTCCAACCGCCCCGTCACCCCGGTGAGCATGTGATGGGCCGCCTCAGGATCGCAGTCGTCCAGATGGAGTCGAAGCTGGGGCGGGAGCCGGCCAACCTGCGCCGGGCCGAGCGCTATGTCAGGCAGGCCGCAGGGGACGGCGCGGACCTCGTCTGTCTTCCGGAGGCGTTCCTCACCTCGGGCAACATCCTGGAAGTCGCCGATGTGGCGGTTCCCATCCCCGGCGACGCGACCGATCAGCTGTGCCGCGTCGCCGCCGAGCTGGGGGTCCACATCGTCGCGGGACTGCTCGAGCGGGGTGAGGACGCCTCGTACTACAGCACCTCGGTACTGATCGACCGGACCGGGGAACTCCGCGGCACCTACCGGCGCGTCCACCGCCACGAGCTGGAGAGCCGCTATCTCGCCGGGGGCACCGAGTACCCCACGTTCGATCTCGACATCGGCCGCGTCGGTCTCATGCAGGGATACGACGTGAACTTCCCCGAAGTGTCCCGGGAGTATCTGCGCCGGGGGGTGGACGTCCTCGTGTGCTCCGCGCTGGTGCCGGACATGTTCACGTACCTGGTCGACATGCGTCTGCCGGTGCGGGCGGTCGACGGCGAGTGTGTTCTCGCCTTCGCCTCCGGCGTCGGCAACAACCTCTACGCCGGCTTCGGCTACATGGGGCGCAGCCAGATCCTGGCCGACCCCCTCTTCCTCGAGTCGGAGCGCTTCGACTTCGAGGACGGGGACGAACGCATGGTGCTGCTCGCCGAGGGTGAGGGCGTGGGCATCGTCGAGGTCGACATCGACAGGATGCGCCGCTACCGGGACAAGGCGACGCTGCGCAACGACTCCCGGCCGGGCACCTACTGGCGGCCCGTCGCCGACGCTGTCACCGCAACCGGACCGGCCACGGCGGCCCTCCAGACGTAGGAGCGTTCCATGCGAGTCCTCCTGATATCCACCAACAAGATCCGAGTACCCCGGCCCGCCCTGCCGATCGGCATGGCCTACATCGGCGCCGCCATCAAGAAGTCCGGACACGAAGTCGACGTCCTGGACCTTCTGTGGGAGTCACGCGAGCTCAAGGCAGTCCGCGAGAAGCTGACGTCCACGACCTACGACGTGGTGGGTATCGCCGTCCGCAACCTCGACAACCTCACGTTCGTCGACCCGATCTTCTTCGGCCCCCTCACCGAGAAGATCGTGCGGTGCGTCCGCAAATACACCAAAGCCACCGTCGTGCTGGGCGGTTCCGGCTTCTCGGTCGAGCCCCTGGCGTTCTTCGAGTACGCCCAGCCCGACTTCGGCATCGCCGGCGAGGGCGAGGTCGGCATGGCGCAGTTGCTGCAGTATCTGGAGGTCGGCGGCTCGCTCGACACCATCTCCGGTCTCTGCTACGTCGACGACGAGGGCTGTTTCGTCCACAATCCGCCCAACACGGGGTTCGACATCGGCGCACTGGTGCCCGACCGGTCCCTCTACGACCCCCGGTACTTCGAGGAAGGAGTGTCGGCCGCGTCCGACCTCACGCGGGACACGCAGCCCGCGATCGAGACCCTCCAGACCAAGCGCGGCTGCAAGCTGTACTGCTCCTACTGCATCATCCGCAAGACCGAGGGCAAGGGGAACCGCTTCAAGGAACCGGCGGCGGTGGTGGACGAGATCCAACGGGCGATGTTCGAGAACCCGGAGGTCAAGGAGTTCGAGATCGTCGACGCCACCTTCAACTTCCCGCTCGACTACGCGGCGGACGTGTGCAACGAGATGGTCAAGGCCAAGCTCGACGTCCCCTGGTACTGCCAGTTGACGCCCAACGCGGTGACCCCGGAGTTCGTCGAGCTGCTGGCCGCGGCCGGCTGCATCCGTGTCGACCTCGGCACCGACGCGTTCACCGACGAGGCGCTCGCCGACCTGCTCAAGGGCTTCGACCTCGCCCGGGTCGTGGAAGTCGACCGCTGGTTCACCGCCAGCAGCATCGAGCACACGCACTGCGTCTTCCTGGGCGGCCCCGGCGAGACCTCCGCGGCACTGCGGGAGTCCATCGACTTCACCGAGCGCTACCTCAACCCCGCCCAGATCTACGCCAACCTCGGCATCCGCATCCTCAGCGGCACCAAGCTGCTGAAGCAGGCGGTGAAGGCCGGAATCATGGAGGAAGGCCAGGGCACCTTCGTCCCGGCCTACTACGTCGAGCCCGAGATCGTGCGGGACCGGGACACGCTCGACTTCGTGCGGAACGCCTACCTGAGCCACAAGAACTGGTACCTGTGGTGGGGGCTGAGCGGCCAGAGCCTGAGCGACCGTGCGCAGTACTCGGCCGAGACGGTCGCCGAGATGCAGCGCGAGTACACGTATGTGATGGCGGACAAGACGCGTCTGAAGCCCGCGCGGCCCAAGTCGAAGCCGGTGGCGCTCACACTCGGGGCACCCGCATGACCCCCGATGCCGCGGCCACCGAACTGCGCGAGCTGCTCGCCCGCCACGCGGACCCCGCGTTCGCGGACGGGATGCAGCGCTACTTCCGCACCCATGTGCCGGCGCTCGGGGTGGGCAACCGCGCCGTCGCCGACCTGACGTACCGCTGGGTGGGCGAACACCCGGACTTCTCGCCCGCGGACCGGCTGGCGATCGCGGACACGCTCATCGGGCAGTCGAAGCACCACGAAGAGACGCTCGCCGCATTCGCCCTCCTGCACCGGGTGGCCAAGCGGCAGTTGGGCGGAGAGCTTCTCGACCACGCCCGCGTCTGGCTCGACCGCCATGTGACCAACTGGGCCCAGTGCGACGACCTGTGCCTCAAACTGCTCTACCCCTACCTCCTCGGTCATCTCGACGAGATGTCCCGGACGCGGGCGTGGATCCACGGCGGCCCGTGGGCCAGGCGGGCGGCCAATGTGGCGGTGGTCAAGTTCGTGCGCCGGCAGGTGGGCAAGACCGTCTACGAGCTCCCGGTCAGCCACGTGTTCGAGAACTGCAACGCGTTGATGTTTGACGAGGAGTTCTACGTCCAAAAAGGCGTGGGCTGGCTGCTCAAGGTCACGGCCCAGGTGCATCCGGAGGCCGTGGCGGAGTATCTGCGCACGTGGCACACACAGATGAGGCGCGACACGTTCCGGTACGCGCTCGAAGGGATGAGCGCCGATGACCGGTCCGCACTCATGGCACTCGACGGAGGTGTGCGCGCGTGAGTGACCAGAACGGCTATGTGCACCGGCCGGGTATCCACAGCGAGAGTGCCTGCCAGCGCAACATCCTCGCCGCCGGCGGCCACGACGTCGATGAGCACGTCATCTTCGGCCTGGACGGCGGCTTCGGCTTCTCGTACTTCCCCACCCGGGGCAACACCCCCGACATCATCGTCGGGAAGCAGGTGGTCATGCCGCTCCGGGCGGCACGACTCCTCGGCGTCGAGGTCCATGCGCACACCCCCAAGTCCACCGCGGGGCTCGCCGCGCTGCTGGAGGTGGTACCGGCCGTCACGACGCGGGTCGACATCGGCCTCATGCCCTACTGGGGACTGGAGGGCCGGGCCTCGTTCGGCGGGTACTTCGTCAATGTCGTCCGCGCGAGGGGAGAAGACGAGTTCGAGGTCTCCGACCCCGCGTTCGACAGCAGCGTGCTGGTCCGTGCCGAGGATCTCAACGCGGCGCGCTCCAGCCGGAGTTCGCCGCCGCTGAACCCGGACTGGCGGACCTACACCTTCGGCTCGCCACGCAACACCCCCCGGCTCGACCTGGTGGGGCCCGTCGCCGTGCGCACCCTGAGCCGGGAGGTGCTGAGGCCGGGGAGCCGAAGCCTGGGCATCCCTGCCATGAAGGTGCTGACGACCACCGCCCCCTCCTGGCCGGCGAACAAGCGCGGTGAGGTGGAGGACGTCGACCTCCAGGGCCACGTCATCACCACGAGCGCTCTGGCGCGGCAACTCCTGCACCTCGGGCGCCAGATCGAGTCCTTCGGCACGGGGGGCGGGATGTTCCGTCCCGTGATCGCGCGCTTCCTGAGCGCCGTCTCCGAGCACTGCGACAACCCCCGGTACGCCGAAGCGGCCGATCTCTTCGGCCAGAGCGCGGAGCACTGGACCGGGCTCGGGAAGGCGCTGCTGGCACGCAGCGCGTGCGCCGAGGAATCGGAACTGAAGGGTCTCGTCGACGAGGTCGTCACCTCCGTCCGCGCGTCCATGGATCTGGAGAAGCGGGCCCTGGCGGGCCTGACGACCGTGTAGGAGGGGCATGGACGCGGACGAAGCGGTCCTGAAGCAGGGACCCACGATATGGAATCAGTACGCACGACGTCAGAGAGCCGAGGGCCGCCGGGCGGATCTGCGTGACGCAAGCCTGTCGGGTGCCGATCTGAGCGGGACGGATCTCGCCCATGCCGATCTGCGCGGGGCCCAGCTCAGCGCGTCGTATCTGATGTCCGCCGATCTCCGCGGCGCCGACCTCGACGGCGCCGACCTGAGCGAGGCCTATCTGATCCGCGCGGACCTGGTGAACTCCCGCCTCGTCGGAGCCAGCCTGGACGGCGCCGACCTCAGCGGCGCCGACCTCACGGGCGCGCACCTCGATCCATCGTTCACGCGGTCACAGGTCATCTCCGACTACCTCACCATCTGGCCGGAGTAATCGTGGGCGCCACCGTCTCGATCCGCCGTCAACAGGCAAGGAGTTCCCGATGATCGTCCTGGGCTACAACGGATTCGGCAAAGCCGCGGAGCTGTTCGCCCGCCTCTACCGGGCGACCGGAATCGACCGTCATCTGCTGTTCGGCCATGACTCCGCGGCGGCCCTGATCGTCGACGGCGAACTGGTGGCGGCGGTCGAGGAGGAACGCCTCAACCGGGTGAAGAAGACATCGAAGTTCCCGGTGAACGCCATGAACTGGTGCCTGGAGACCGGTGGTGTCTCCTTCGACGACGTCGACGTGGTGGCCTTCTCCTGGCAGTTCTCCGACGACGTGATGGACCAGATGATCGCCGAGATCACCGAGGACCACTCGGCGAGCACGGCGGAGAAATTCTCGCGGCTCGACCGCCTCGCGGAGACCTACGCGGCCCTGTTCAGCAAGGAGGCGATCCTGGCCGACTTCTTCGAACACACCGGCCACCATCTCGACCCGGGGAAGCTCGAACTGGTGCCGCATCATCTCGCCCATCTCATGACCGGCTACCACCTGGCCGGTGGCGGCGACGCCGCCTTCGTGGTCAGTGACGGCCGCGCGGAGTGGCTGTCGGCGATCATGGGGGAGATACGTGACGGCCAGGTACGGGTTCTCGACGACGTGACCATCGACTCGCGGCACTCCCTGGCCATGCTCTTCTCGGTGGTGACCAGATACCTCGGCTTCGTGCCGAACAACGACGAGTACAAGGTGATGGGGCTGGCCGGCTACGCACCGCCGCCCGCGGACAACCCCTTCCTCGAGCATGTGGTCGAGCTACTGCCCGACGGCACCTATACGATCGCCTACCCCGCGAGCGCGGTCCCCGCCTACTACGCGCTGTTCGACCGCATCTTCGACGGCGATCCATCCAGGCGGGAGGACTTCGACTTCCGGGTGCGTGTCGCGAGCGCCGCCCAGCAGATGATCGAAGTGGTGACGGCCGCCCAACTCGAGGTGCTGGAGCGCCGGAGCGCGCTGCCCCGGCTGATCTTCGAGGGCGGCCTCGCACTGAACTGCGTGAACAACACGAAGCTCCTGGAGGGCTCTCGCTTCGCCGACATGGACGTGAGTTTCGGAGCGTCCGACGTCGGGGTGGCGCTGGGGGCCGCCTTGCACGCCAGCCGGGAGGCAGGTGACGCGCCCCGGCCCGGCCCGTCGCCCTACCTCGGTCCCGCGTTCGACCGCGAGGACATCCTGGCCGCACTCGACAAGTTCTCCCAGCAGGTCGAATGGCGCGAGGTCGCCCCCGAGCAGGTGCCCGCCGAGACAGCCGCGCTGCTGGAGGACGAGAGCATCATCGGATGGTTCCAGGGACGGATGGAGTACGGGCCGCGGGCCCTGGGCAACCGGAGCATTCTCGCGAACCCCCGCTTCCCCGGCATCAAGGACTCGATCAACGAGCGGATCAAACACCGGGAGCAGTTCAGGCCCTTCGCCCCCGTCGTCCTGGAGGAACGCGCCTCCGAGGTCTTCGAGACCGGCAGGAAGCACTCCTCGCCGTACATGACGTTCGTGTTCCCCGTGCGACCCGCATACCGGGAAGTGATCCAGGGCGCCTGCCATGTGGACGGCACGGCCCGCATCCAGACGATCACCGACGACTCCAACCCGCGGCTCGCGCAGGTCCTGCGCCGCTTCAACGAGCTGACCGGGGTGCCGTGCCTGATCAACACGTCCTTCAACGTGGCCGGCGAGCCGATCGTCTGCTCTCCCGTGGACGCGCTGGCCTGCTTCCTGAACACGGAGATGGACCACCTGGTACTCGACACCTTCTTCGTGCGGCGCTCCGTGCAGAGGTGAACCGGAAGAGCGGCGCGCGTACGGCAGTTCGAGCCCCTTCCGTGCCGAGTCCGCTCTATCGGGTCGTTCTCCCGGACATCCAGGGCACATCGCCGGTGGGCGTGACATCCTGAGGATTCTCCATACGGTAGGTAGCCGAGCCACGTGCACGGAGCGGTCATCCGCTCGGCATGCTCACTGCCGCTTGTCACCTCTCGGGACTGAGTCCATCCATGCTGAACTATGACGTGAAGAAGGACCTGCGCAGCCTGTTCACCGCGAAGAAGAGGTTCGAGGTCGTCGATGTGCCCGCCATGAAGTTCCTCATGGCGGACGGTGAGGGCAGCCCCAACACATCGCAGCTGTACGCGGACATCGTGCGCGCGCTGTACGCGACCGCGTACGCCGTCCGTGCTCTCGCCATCGACGAACTCGGCAGGAAACACACCGTCGGTCCGCTGGAAGGCTTGTGGTCGGCCGACGACCTCAAGGCCTTCACGTCGTCACGCGACGAGAACGAGTGGCAGTGGCGGCTCATGATCGTTCAGCCCGACTGGATCACCGACGAGATCGTCGGCGAAGGTCTGAAGCGAGCGATCGAGAAGAAGGATCTGGCCGCCGGCGACCGCGTCCGCTTCGGCGAGTTCCACGAGGGCAAGGCGGTCCAGGTCCTGCACATCGGCCCCTACAACCAGGAGGGGCCCACGATCGCACGGATGCACGACGAGTACATGCCGCAGCAGGAACTCAAGCCCCGCGGGGACCACCACGAGATCTACCTCTCCGACGCACGGCGCACCGACCCGTCGCGGCTGCGCACCATCCTGCGCCAGCCTGTCGAATCCACCGGGAGCTGATTCCGGACCCGGCCGTTCGCGCTTTCCTGGAAGCGCGGAGGCGTGACGTACCCGTGCTGCTGTCGGTGCGCCGCGCATGAGGTTCGGCCGACCGAGGCGGGGCCCGTGCGGGCTTCGCCGGTGCCATAGGGCCTTGTGAGAGGCTGGGCCGTATGAATCGGCTGGCCGACGAGACCTCGCCCTATCTGCTTCAGCACGCCTCGAACCCCGTGGACTGGTGGCCCTGGGCGCCGGAGGCTTTCGAGGAAGCGCGAAAGCGCGGCGTACCCGTGCTGCTGTCGGTCGGCTACGCAGCCTGCCACTGGTGTCATGTCATGGCGCACGAGTCCTTCGAGGACGAGACGACCGCCTCGTACATGAACGAGCACTTCGTGAACGTCAAGGTCGACCGCGAGGAACGCCCCGACGTCGACGCCGTGTACATGGAGGCCGTGCAGGCCGCCACCGGTCAGGGCGGGTGGCCGATGACCGTCTTCCTCACCCCCGACGCCGAACCCTTCTACTTCGGTACCTACTTCCCGCCGCAGCCCCGCCAGGGCATGCCCTCCTTCCTTCAGGTCCTCGACGGGGTCACGGTCGCCTGGCAGGACCGGCGCGAGGAAGTGGCCGAGGTGGCGCAGAACATCGTGCGCGATCTCGCCGGGCGGTCCCTCGCGGTCGGCGGTGCCGGAGTGCCCGGGGAGGAGGAGCCGGCCCAGGCGCTGCTCGGGCTCACCCGGGACTACGACGAGCGGCACGGCGGCTTCGGGGGCGCGCCCAAGTTCCCGCCGTCGATGGTGCTCGAGTTCCTGTTGCGGCACCACGCCCGCACCGGAGCCGAGGGCGCGCTGCAGATGGCGGCGGACACCTGCGAGGCGATGGCCCGCGGCGGTATCTACGACCAGCTCGGCGGCGGGTTCGCGCGCTACTCGGTGGACCGGGAGTTCGTGGTGCCGCACTTCGAGAAGATGCTCTACGACAACGCCCTCCTGTGCCGCGTGTACGCCCACCTGTGGCGGGCCACGGGCAGCGACCTCGCCCGCAGGGTCGCCCTGGAGACCGCCGACTTCATGGTGCGTGAACTGCGCACCGCCGAGGGCGGGTTCGCCTCCGCGCTCGACGCCGACAGCGACGACGGCAGCGGCCGGCACGTCGAGGGCGCGTACTACGTGTGGACGCCGCGGCAGTTGCGCGAGGCCCTGGGCGACGACGAGGGGCAGCGGGCCGCCGAGGCCTTCGGGGTGACGGAGGAGGGGACCTTCGAGGAAGGCGCCTCCGTGCTGCAACTCCCGGACGGGGAAGCCGATCCGGGCATGCGGGAGCGGCTCCTCGCCGCGCGGGAGCTGCGGCCCCGGCCGGAGCGGGACGACAAGATCGTGGCCGCCTGGAACGGGCTCGCCATCGCCGCGCTCGCCGAGGTGGGCGCGTACTTCGAGCGCCCGGACCTGATCGAGCGCGCCACCGAGGCGGCGGATCTGCTCGTCCGTCTGCACATCGACTTCTCCGCCACCGGAGCGCGGCTCACGCGCACCTCCAAGGACGGCAAGGCCGGTCGGAACGCCGGTGTGCTGGAGGACTACGCCGATGTCGCCGAGGGCTTCCTCACACTCGCGGGCACGACCGGTGAGGGGGTCTGGCTGGAGTTCGCCGGGTTCCTGCTGGACATCGTCATCGACCGGTTCACCGGTGAGGGCGGCGCGCTGTACGACACGGCGCACGACGCCGAGCGGCTGATCCGCCGGCCGCAGGACCCGACGGACAACGCCGCTCCGTCCGGGTGGACCGCCGCGGCCGGCGCGCTGCTGACGTACGCGGCGCACACGGGCTCCCAGGCCCATCGCACGGCCGCCGAAGGTGCGCTCGGTGTGGTGAAGGCGCTCGGACCGCGGGCTCCGCGGTTCGTCGGCTGGGGGCTCGCGGTGGCCGAGGCGCTGCTCGACGGGCCGCGCGAGGTGGCGGTCGTCGGCCCGGAGGACGACCCGGCGACGAGCGAGCTGTTCCGTACGGCGCTGCTGAGCACCGCGCCGGGTGCGGTGGTGGCGGCGGGATCACCGGACAGCGAGGAGTTCCCGCTGCTGCGGGACCGTGCGCTGGTGGAGGGCCGCCCGGCGGCCTATGTGTGCCGCGACTTCACGTGTCGGATGCCCACCACGGATGCGGACGAGCTGGCCGGCCAACTCGGTGCATGAGACCACCGGGTGACCGACGCGCGAGGTGCAGGCGACACGCCGGTCCTGTCCCGGTAGGCGAACGAGGCGCGCGGCCCTGACGGTTCGAGGCGCGGCCCGGAGCTCACCGAAGGCGCAGGCCGCCCTGGAGGGTGTCCAGCGTCCGGTGGACGAGCGCGACCAGGTCGTCCTGATGGCCGCGCTCGGCCCAGTGGATCAGGGCCTCCCGCAGCGCGCCCATGACGGCCGCCGTGAACACCCGCACGTCGAGGTCGTCGGGCTCCCGCCCGGCCCGGCCGGCGATCGCGCGGGCCAGCAGCAGAGCCGTCTCGGCCATGGTCCCGGTCATCCGCGCGCGGAGGGCCGGGACCTCGACGATGAGCCGGCTGCGCTGACGCATCTCCTCGGGCTCCTCCGCGAGCATGGCGGCGAACGCTTCGGTGAGGGCGGCCCGCAGGGACTCCAGCGGCGGTTCGGCGGCGGGACGGGCCCGCAGGAGGGTTTCCGCGGCCCGGTCGTACTCGTCGGCGAGGACGATGTCCTCCTTGGTCGCGAAGTACCGGAAGACCGTGGACGGCGACACGTCCGCCGCCTCCGCGATCTGCTCGACCGTGGTCGCCTCGTACCCGTGCGCGGCGATCAGCCGGAAGGTCGCGCGGCGGATCGCGGTCCGGGTCCTGAGCTTCTTGCGTTCGCGCAGGCCCGGCCGCGGGGGTGCCGCGACGGGTGGGTCGCCGGACGGGCTGTGTGTGGTGGCCGCCATGGCGGTCATTGTGCGCCATCGGCCGGCTGCGGAGCCGCTTCGGCGGCCCGGGGAGCCGCTGTCGAATGACAGCGGCTCTCACATGCTGGTGGCCGTCAGTGCTCGTAGGCGACCAGGGAGATTCCCACGTAGTGCACGACGAAGGCGGCGAGGGTGAGCGAGTGGAAGACCTCGTGGAAGCCGAACCACCGGGGGGAGGGGTTGGGCCGCCGGAGGCCGTAGACCACGCCGCCCGCGCTGTAGAGCAGCCCTCCGACGACGACACAGACGAGCACCGCGATACCGCCGGTACGCAGGAAGTCGGGGAGGAAGAAGACCGCGGCCCAGCCCATCGCGATGTAGCAGGGCGTGTAGAGCCAGCGCGGCGCGCCCACCCAGAAGACGCGGAAGGCGATCCCCGCGACGGCCGCCGCCCAGATCGCCCACATGAGTGGCCGGGCGGTCGCGTCGGGGAGCAGCAGCATCGTCAGCGGCGTGTAGGTGCCGGCGATGATCAGGAAGATGTTGGCGTGATCGAGCCTGCGCAGCACGGCCTCACCGCGCGGACCCCAGTTTCCGCGGTGGTAGATCGCGCTCACGCCGAACAGCAGGCAGGCGCTCAGCACATAGACCGCACACGCGATACGCGCCTCGGTGGAGCCCGCGGAAGCTGTCAGCACCAGCCCCGCGACCAGGACGGCCGGGAACATGCCGGCGTGCAGCCACCCGCGCAACCGGGGCTTGACCGGGGGCGGTTCTATCTCTGTCACGTCGGGCGCTGCAGGCGTCATGTCTGGATGGTACCTACGCAACCGTAGGTAACGGACGTCTCCGGGCAGCGTGAGCTCCGACTCCTTCGGGGTACCCGAGTGGCAATGCTCACGTGAGACGCCCTCTGGACATATGGGCGCACTCCACCGATGATCAGATGAGTGCGGTCGGCACCGGATGAGCGCCAGAAGAGTGAAGGGTCCGAAGCATCCGGGTCGCAGCCCCCACGGGGCACCAACCACCAAACCCTCTCTTAGGAGCGATCGTGGCGCGCGACATCGCGGCTCCCACCACCGTCCCCACCAGCCACCAGGAGCTCATCTCCTGGGTCGACGAGATCGCAGCAATCACGGAACCGGACAGCGTCGTCTGGTGTGACGGATCAGAAGCCGAGTACGAGCGCCTGTGCGGAGAGCTCGTCGCCAAGGGAACGTTCACGAAGCTTGACCCCATCAAGCGTCCGAACTCCTACTACGCCGCGTCCGACCCGACCGACGTCGCCCGTGTCGAGGACCGCACCTTCATCTGCTCCGAGAAGGAGGCGGACGCCGGCCCCACGAACCACTGGAAGGCCCCCGCGGAGATGAAGGAGATCTTCGCCGGCGAGAAGGGGATCTTCCGCGGCTCGATGCGCGGCCGCACGATGTACGTCGTGCCGTTCTGCATGGGCCCGCTGGGCTCGCCGCTGTCGGCCATCGGCGTCGAGATCACCGACTCCGCCTACGTCGCCGTCTCCATGCGCACCATGACCCGCATGGGGCAGCCCGTCCTCGACGAGCTCGGCTCCGACGGCTTCTTCGTCAAGGCCGTCCACACCCTCGGTGCGCCTCTCGCCGAGGGCGAGGAGGACGTGCCCTGGCCGTGCAACTCGACCAAGTACATCTCGCACTTCCCCGAGACCCGCGAGATCTGGTCGTACGGCTCCGGCTACGGCGGCAACGCCCTGCTCGGCAAGAAGTGCTACGCCCTGCGCATCGCGTCCGTCATGGCGCGCGACGAGGGCTGGCTCGCCGAGCACATGCTGATCCTCAAGCTCACGCCCCCGCACGGTGAGTCCAAGTACGTGGCGGCGGCCTTCCCGTCCGCGTGCGGCAAGACGAACCTCGCCATGCTGGAGCCGACCATCTCCGGCTGGACCGTGGAGACCATCGGCGACGACATCGCGTGGATGCGGTTCGGCGAGGACGGCCGGCTGTACGCGATCAACCCCGAGGCGGGCTTCTTCGGTGTCGCGCCCGGCACCGGCGAGCACACCAACGCCAACGCCATGAAGACCCTGTGGGGCAACGCCGTCTTCACCAATGTCGCGCTCACCGACGACAACGACATCTGGTGGGAGGGAATGACCGAGGAGGCCCCGGGCCACCTCACGGACTGGAAGGGCAACGACTGGACGCCCGCGTCCGAGACGCCGGCCGCCCACCCCAACGCCCGCTTCACGGTGCCCGCCTCGCAGTGCCCGATCGCCGCGCCGGAGTGGGAGGACCCGAAGGGCGTGCCGATCTCGGCGATCCTCTTCGGCGGCCGCCGCGCCTCCGCCGTGCCGCTGGTCACCGAGTCCTTCACCTGGAACCACGGTGTCTTCCTCGGCGCGAACGTCGCCTCCGAGAAGACCGCCGCGGCCGAGGGCAAGGTCGGCGAGCTGCGCCGCGACCCGTTCGCGATGTTGCCGTTCTGCGGCTACAACATGGGCGACTACATGGCCCACTGGGTCAAGGTCGGCGCCGACAAGGACCAGGCCAAGCTCCCGAAGATCTACTACGTGAACTGGTTCCGCAAGAACGAGGCGGGCAAGTTCGTGTGGCCCGGCTTCGGCGAGAACAGCCGCGTCCTGAAGTGGATCGTCGAGCGCCTCGACGGCAAGGCCGAAGGCGTCGAGACCCCGATCGGCATCCTGCCGACGCGTGAGGCGCTGGACACCGACGGGCTCGACATGCCGGAGGAGGACCTCGACTACCTGCTCAAGGTCGACAAGGAGATCTGGCGCGAGGAGGCCGCACTGGTCCCCGAGCACCTGAACACCTTCGGCGACCACACGCCCAAGGAACTGTGGGACGAGTACCGGTCGCTGGTCGCCCGCTTGGGCTGACGCGCCCTCGGCGCTCGCGGCGGATCCGTCCGACAGCCGCCCTGACCTGTGGGGTCACCTCAGGTCCGCCGCGTTCCCGGCCCCCGGAAGCCCCCTCAGGCTTCCGGGGGCCGGACCCTTTCCCACACCCGTCGGGCTCTTTCACACCGGGCGCCACCGGTCCTCCGAATAGCGGGTGTGGGTCTGCCGGCGGCGGGACTCGTCGCGGCGGTGAACTCGGCGGCGGCACCCTGTGGCCGGAAGCCGTGCCGTACGACCGGTTCGCGCAGCCGCCGGTCGGAGCCGAGCAGTTCGCCGAGCGCCCGTCCGTCCTCGGTGTGCGGGACGAGCGTGTGCCGCTCACCGTCGGCGACCTACGAGGCCGCGGCCGGATACAGCGCCCCGGAGTTGGAGGCGACCATGGTGAAGGCCCTTGCTGCCAAGGGATGTACCGTCAGGACAGAGACCTCGGCCTCCTGGGCCATGCAGGAACTGCCCCTGAAGGAGCAGGACTTCGCCTTCCCGTCGTCCAAGGCGCCGGCCGACGAACTGCGGCGCCGGTCGGGCGTCGGCGGCGGTCCGATCCGCCACACGGTCTTCGTCGGGTCCTGGCTCTCGTGGCCTGCGACGACGATTCCCACGATGCGTCTCACCGCACGGAGAGTGCTCGCGGAATTACACATTCCGGGATGACTTCGGTGGGGTTCCCGGCCCCGAAATCCACGGCCGGCCGGGATTCCCCGAGGGGTGAGCCCCGCCCAGGGCTTGGTGGCACCCGGCCCACGCGCCTCCGCGGCCCGTGGACCGGGGCCGTCAGGGGGCGCCGACCAGGCGCGGTTCGGCCAGTGCGGCGGCGTGGGCGTCCATGCGCTCGGCGGAGAGGATCGCGACCGCGGTGTCGGCGCGGGACGCCGCGACGACGAGGGCACGGCCGGCCAGGTCGTGGGCGCGCCGGTGCAGGGCGGGGGTGTCGCTGCCGCGCCGCAGGCCCGCGTGCCGTACGGGCGGCGTGCCGCGCAGGCGGGTGATCTGGGACGCGATCTGCTCGGCGGCGTCGTCGATCCCGAGTTCGTCCGTGACGGCGAGCAGCGCGGAGAGATGGCCGGCGAGCTGGATGTCCAGCTCCTCCTCGCGACTGCGGTGCGGGTACGCGTCGTCGTCGGCCATCGAGTGGATGGACTTGGTGCGGATCGGCTCGTACATGGGGATGGCCTCCTGCTCACTGTCAGGAGACCATCCTACATTGGATACTGTCTAAAGTTGAGCCCGGTCGGAAATCTTGCGCGCGGACCGGTCAGGGCTGGCTGTAACCGTCCAGGAAGTTCCCGATCCGGGTCACCGCGTCCGCCAGCTCCTTCGCGGCGGGCAACGTGACGATGCGGAAGTGATCGGGGTCGGGCCAGTTGAAGCCCGTCCCGTGGACGACCATGATCTTCTCGGCGCGCAGCAGGTCGAGCACCATCTGGCGGTCGTCCTTGAGCTTGTAGACCTGGGGGTCCAGCCGCGGGAAGAGGTACAGCGCCCCCTTCGGCTTCACGCAGGTCACCCCGGGGATCTGCGTGAGCAGGTCGTACGCCACGTCCCGCTGCTCCAGGATCCGTCCGCCGGGCAGCACCAGGTCCTCGATCGACTGCCGTCCGCCGAGCGCGGTCGCCACCGCGTGCTGCGAGGGCATGTTCGCGCACAGGCGCATATTGGCCAGGATCGTCAGGCCCTCGATGTAGGACGAGGCGTGGGACTTGGGGCCGCAGACCGCCATCCAGCCGGAGCGGTAGCCGGCGACGCGGTAGTTCTTGGAGAGCCCGTTGAAGGTGAGGACCATCAGATCGGGCGCCACGGCGGCGGTCGGGGTGTGGGTGGCACCGTCGTAGAGGATCTTGTCGTAGATCTCGTCGGAACAGACGATCAGACCGTGCCTGCGGGCGATCTCGGTGAGACCGCGCAGCATCTCGTCGTCGTACACCGCGCCGGTGGGGTTGTTCGGGTTGATGATCACGATCGCCTTGGTGCGGTCGGTGATCTTCCGTTCGATGTCGGTGAGGTCCGGCATCCAGTCGGACTGCTCGTCGCACCGGTAGTGCACGGCGGTGCCGCCGGCGAGTGAGACCGAGGCCGTCCACAGCGGATAGTCGGGAGCGGGTACGAGCACCTCGTCGCCGTCGTCCAGCAGCGCCTGCATGGACATCTGGATCAGCTCGGAGACGCCGTTGCCGAGGTAGACGTCCTCGACGTCCAGGTCGATGCCCTTGGTCTGGTAGTGCTGCATGACCGCGCGCCGGGCGGACAGCAGCCCCTTGGCGTCGCCGTACCCGTGGGCGTCACCGAGATTGCGGAGGATGTCCTCCAGGATCTCGGGCGGGCACTCGAACCCGAAGGCTGCGGGATTGCCGGTGTTGAGCTTGAGGATGCGGTGACCTGCTGCCTCCAGCCGCATCGCTTCCTCCAGGACCGGGCCCCGGATCTCGTAACAGACATTGGCGAGCTTCGTCGACTGGATCACCTGCATGTCCGTGAGCTTACGGGCGCGTAACGGTGATCGCTGCATGTTTTCGCCCACGACGGCCGGTGGGAATGTCCGCTTTTGGTGTGCGGCCTCGGTCGAGGAGGCCTCGGCCCTTCGAAACGTCAGCCGATCCGGGCCGGCTGCCTGCGATGTGCACGGCGCGGGCCCGGCGCGCCGACCGCGGATGTTGTGCTCGTCACGCATCGGACGGGGCCGCCGCGGGGGAGCGGCCGACCATCCCGTCGTCCCGGCCACCGCACGGGTGACCGGGACGCCGTGCTTACTCAGGTCGGTTCAGAAGGGGCTACGGGCACTCCTTCCAGGCCATCCGGTAGACGGTGTTGATCGCTCCGTCCGTCGAGTCCATCGTCATGAAGCTCGTCGTCTTCTTCGGGTCGGAGGTGCCGGCGTTCACGCGCACCTCGGTGTTGATGTTGAAGTTGCGCTTCGCTCCGCACGCGGCCCAGACGAGCTGGCCCCACTCCGTGGTGTCGGTGGCCTGCCAGTTGTCCTGGACCGGCCCGCTGAAGGGGTGGGTTCTCGCCGCGGTGTCCGGCGATCCCTGGAAGTAGTACGAGGCCTTCTGGGTGGCGGTCGCCCCTCTCTCCAGGCTGGCGAAGCCGCGGTAGTCGGCGCTGGCGACCGCGTACGTGAAGCCGCTCGGCACGTGCACGATCAGGCTGAGCTGGCAGTTCTTACGGAAGTCGGTGGGCGAGGCTCCCACGCCGACCTTCGCGAGGTACTCGCTGTAGGTCACGGTGAAGGCCGTGTTGTCCGGGGCGACCGCCACCGCGGCGCTGCCCGGACGACATCCGGATCCGTTGACCGTCGCGACCTCGATCACGATTTTGTCCGGGGGCGCGACGATGGACGCGGATGCGTTCTGAGAGGCCAGCAGCGAACCCAGAATTGCGGCTGTCGCGCCGCCCGCTAAAAGTGCACGGGACATGATTCTCCCATCGGGGGAAATGTGAGGGGTCGATCCGGAAGAATGCATGGGCTAGCCATGGACATGTCAACCCTTCAATGATTTCCGGGTGTTTCTCGAAGAGCCGGATCGAGGGGAATGCTAGGTACCAACGCGGGGGCTGGCTAGGTGCGTTATCGGCCTACTCGGCCTGAACGGGCGCGCAGTAACCGCAGGGCTCCACGACAACGGCCCCGAGGGCACTTTCGTGCTCCTCGGGGCCGCTTTGTGCTGAATGTCAGTCGTTGGCGCAGGCGTTGCCGAAGGCCGGGTTCAGCAGCGCGATCACGTTCACCGTGTTGCCGCAGACGTTCACGGGCACGTGGACGGGAACCTGGACCAGGTTGCCGGACAGCACGCCGGGCGAACCGGCAGCGGCGCCCTCGGCACCCGAGTCGGCCATGGCGGGGGCAGCGGAACCCAGGGCCATGACGACGCCCGCGAAGACGACTGCAGCCTTCTTGCTCTTCATTTCTTTGATCCTTTCAGCAGTGGTGTCGTACGCAGGTGCGACCGTCGCGCTGCGCTGCCAGTTTCCTGTTCATGAACACCCCTGCAAAATGAGTAACGATTGAATTCCCGCAAGGAAACTTCCTGAGGGTCATGAGTTTGGAAATCATCTTCCCCGTGGCACCGGAAGAATTGACACCTCTCATGAATGCGCCCCCGAGCGCACAACGCTCAGGGGCGCACAGCCGACTGATGGAATCAGTCGTTGGCAGCGCCGTTGCCCGAGAGGACCGGGATCTGGCTGAGGATGTGCGACAGCGGGTCGTCACCCTTGACCTGGGTCGAGTTCTCGGTGCACTGCTGGTTCTGCTGGGTCGTCAGGATGTCCTGGACCGTGATCGGGATGAGGCCCGCGACGGAACCGATGTCACCCTTGATCGGCAGGCCGACACAGGGCTTGTTCAGCGAGCCCTGGATGAGGCCGATCTGCGGGCTCATGTCGCCGTCCGTGGCGAAGTTGCCGTAGGCCTGCGAGGCGCCGTTGCCGCTCAGCGCGGTGGTCTCGTTGCCGTCACCGACGGCCAGGGCCTGCGGGGCCATCGCAGCGCCGACGCCCACCATCGAAGCGGTGACCGCTGCGGTAGCCAGAATCTTCTTGATCACTTTTTGTCCCTTTTCGCTTTGAACGTTCGATCGTGGAGCAGGCTGATCAACTGCATTCGACGGGTTTGGTTCCGCGCCTTCACCCGAATGCCACAATCTGTTGGCGCCCGGCACGGTGCATCGGCGGAAGGCCGACACGCGGCCCTCCGCCGATGGGGCGGATCGCCATACCGGGTGCGTCATGCGAAAACACGCACGACCGCCCCACGGCGCAGTGCGCCGCCGGCTGGGGGCTTTCACCCGGAAGCAGATCCCATACGCGGCCTGCACGGCCATTCAAGCACCGGTGCGCGGCCGCACCGTTCCGATGTCACCCGTTTGCCGAATGAAATCCGGACTCCCGGGGTTTTTCGTGCCGGATGCGCAATGTCGCGGTCCGCACGGCAATCGAGTCGGTGAAATCAAATGACAATCGTGGCGACGGAATCCGCGTCCGTCGAAGAGCCCGGACGGCACCGGGAGGCGCGAAACCGGGGGCCGCGAAGGAGTCAGCGGCGGCCGGGCGTTCGCCCGGCTTCCGGTGATCACGGGTGCGGCGGGGTTGCCGGTTTCGTGGGTCACCACGATCCTCTGGACCGGCTGGGCGTGACCTCCGCGGGTGACCTCCCTCGTACGACAGCACCGGGCCCCCCGTGCCGATGGCGACGGGGGGCCCGGTGCTTGCCGGCAGGTGGGACTACTCGTTGCCCACGCCGTTGCCCGAGAGCACCGGGATCTGGCTGAGAAGGTGCGACAGGGTGTCGTCGCCCTTGACCTGCGTGGAGTTCTCGGCGCACTGCTGGTTCTGCTGGGTCGTCAGCAGGTCCTGGACGGTGATCGGCACGGCGCCGATGACGGAACCGACGTCGAGCTTCGCCGGCAGGCCGACGCAGGGCTTGTTGAGCGAGCCCTGGACGAGGCCGAGCTGGGTGCTCTGCTCACCGTCGGTGGCGAAGTTGCCGTAAGCCTGCGAGGCGCCGTTGCCGCTCAGCGCCGTCGTGTCATTGCCGTTGCCGACGGCCATAGCCTGCGGGGCCATCGACGCCCCCGCGGCCGCCACGGAAAGGGTGATCGCGGCAGTTGCCATAACCTTCTTGAGCATGTTCCGTCCTTCTGTCGCCTGGTTGCCCACTGCTGGAGCGCCCTGACAACCAGTGGCCCCGGGGAATGGTTCCGGCGGTTCACTCAAATGGTCTTGTCCGGCCCGCGCGGCAATACGGATCACGGAAGGCCCGGCGCCTATGCGCATTGGGCCGAATGGGGGGCAGCGGCGAGGCGTGCGTGTCATCTCTGTTCCTCATCCGTTTTGATCCGTGTGAGCCCGGACCCCGGGCAAACCGTCGAACAGAAGGTGCTGTTTCCATGAAGACTGCCAAGAAGGCCGCCCTGGTCCTCGCCACCGCTGGTCTCGCCGCCGGTTCCGCCGCCGGTTCCGCGTTCGCCGACTCCGGCGCCGAGGGTGGAGCCGCCCACTCGCCGGGTGTCCTGTCCGGCAACGTGGCCCAGGTCCCGGTCCACATCCCGGTGAACGTCTGCGGCAACAGCGTCAACGTGATCGGCGCCCTGAACCCGGCGTTCGGCAACGTCTGCGCGAACGACTGATCTCCGCTTGTGCGTTCCCAGGGTGGCGCCCCGGTCCTGACCGGGGCGCCACCCTTGTGTCCGGCCACCCGGCAACTGTGTCCGGCCACCCGGCAACGACACGGCACGGCACGAGGGACACGAAACAAGGCGAGGGCGCGACAAAGGCGGGGTGCGGCCGTGTGGCTGCGCACCCCGCCCGGCTCGACGCCGTGCCGTGACGGCAGGCTCAGCCGCCGAGCTCGACCCCGCCCAGCATGGGGGTCAGTGAAGCCGCGGACTTGAGCACCTGCTGCGGGGCCTGGCCCTTGACGTTGTTGAGGTCGGTCACGGTCCGGGCGACGTCCGTCACGGCGGAGGTGTCCGCCTGGCCGAGATCCTGCGTCGAGGAGAGCGCCTTGGTCAGGCCGCCGTTGAGGCTCATCGGGGGCATGGCCGTCATGTCGGCGGCGAGTGCGGGGGAGGCCGACCCGATCGCGGCGACGGAGCCGACAACGAGCGCGGCAATCCTCGAGTGCTTCATCTTTTTCGCATCCCTTTCTCCGTGGCGTTCATCGCCATCGTCGGGTTGGCTAACGAGCCCTCGACGCCGGAGAAACCCTTGCTCGAATTCTCGTATCAACTGTTCATTGCGGTCGAACGTCTGCCCTTGTCCGGCCTTCTCGGGCGGTCTGTTTCCGGGGCGAGCGAGCCATACGTGATTTTCCGCCCGATCTCTGACAAAGTGCCTTCTGATTTGTCGCGTTGATCAAACATGGGGAGCCGTACATGTCGAAGTCGACGGGCTTCGCAGCGCGAGGCGCCCTGGGCGCCATGCTCTGCCTGGCGTTCTCGGCCGCTCCCCTTCCGGCCGGCGCCGCCCCGGGCGAGGAGTCGCCACGCCTTCCGTTCACCCAGCGGTATCAGGCCGTGCAGCACGGCGGTGTCGTCCGCACCGCCAATTCCGCGATCACCTGCCGCAGCCCGACGTCCCCTTCGGCGGGCTCGTGTTCGGCGGTCCGCGCGGGTGGCAAGGGAGCCAATGACGACTGGGACATGTTCTACGTCGACGAGGACGACGACCCCAACACCTACAACTCCAGCCGGGCCGTGCTGGATCTGCCCGCGAACTCCCGTGTGACGTACGCCCGTCTGTACTGGGGCGGAAACCTGCGGGTGGGCGAGCAGAAGCCGCCCAAGGACAACGGCCGGATCCTGATCGCCGAACCCGGCGGCCGGTACAAGGCGGTCCTCGCCGACACCCGCGTCGCCCACCGTGACACGGCCGGCAGCGACGTCTACCAGGCTTCCGCCGACGTCACCCCGCTGGTACGCCAGAGCGGCTCCGGCCTCTACACCGTGGCCCAGATCAATGTGGCCATGGGGCACTCCAAGGCCGGCGCCTGGGGCGGCTGGACGCTGGTCGTCGCGTACGAGAACAGTTCGGAGCCCCTGCGGCAGATCTCGCTCTGGGACGGTTTCGAGACGCTGGATGCCCGGCGCGCGACCCATGAGGTCCAGGTCGGAGGTCTGCGTATCCCCGCGCGCGGAAGCGGCCGCGCCGGGATCGTTTCGTACGACGGAGACCGCGGCCGGAAAGGCGACCGGGTGGACGTCCGTACGTCGGGCGGAAAAGCGTTCGGGCTTTCCGATTCCGCGAATCCGGCGACCGATGTCATGAACTCCACGATCGCCGATCCGGCCGGTGCGATCAGCCGTCAGCCGCGCCATGTGAACACGCTGGGATACGACTCCGACGTGTTCGACATCAGGCCCGCACTGGTGTCCGGTGGGACGAGTTTGATTTTCCGGTTCAACGCCGAAAACCTCGGATACTTCCTCGGCGTTCTCTTCGTGCAGGCAGACACCCGCCGCTGACATTCCGATGCGGCGCTGCTCGTTTGAGCCAGATCCACAGTCCACGTCCGAAGAGAGCCGCACGTGCCGCACAGCAGTCGGGCTGAGCCGAGCCAACTGACGATTTTTCACCTGGTCCAGCCGGTGGACGGGGGAGTCGCACGGGTCGTCACCGACCTTGTCCGGGCTCAGGTTGCCGAAGGGCTGCGGCCGGTCGTGGCCTGCCCCTCCGGCGGCGGACTCGCCGAGAGTGCCGCGGCGGCCGGCGCGCGGGTGCGGACCTGGTCCGCGGCCCGCGCCCCCGGTCCCGGACTGCCCAAGGAGGTTCTGACCGCGGCCCGGCTGATCCGCGGCACAGATCCGCAGCTGATCCATGCGCACAGTGCCAAGGCGGGACTCGTCGCCCGGCTCGCCGTGCGCGGCCGGGTGCCGACCGTCTTCCAGCCGCACGCCTGGTCCTTCGACGCGGTGGAGGGGAGCGTGGCCGGGATGGCGCTGAAGTGGGAGCGCTACGGCACCCGTTGGAGCACCAGGACGCTCTGCGTCAGCGAGAGCGAACGGCAGGCGGGGGAGCGGGCCGGGATCGCCGCCCGCTGGGCCGTCATCCCCAACGGCATCGACCTCGGTCACTTCGGCTCGCCGGGCGAGGCGCACGACGAAGACGAGGAGACCGGCCGCAAGCGGGCACGGCTCGCCCTGCCCGGGGCGGGCGACCTGCCCGCCGATGCGCCGCTGGTCCTGTGCGTCGGACGGCTGTGCCGGCAGAAGGGCCAGGACGTGCTGCTGCGCGCCTGGCCCCGGGTGCGTGAACTGGCCCCCGGCGCACGACTGGTGCTGGCCGGGGACGGTCCCGACCGGGAGCAGCTCACCGGAGCCGCCCCGGGCAGTGTCCTGTTCGCCGGCGCGGTCCAGGACATCAGGCCGTGGCTGCGCGCCGCGGATCTCGTCGTCCTGCCCTCCCGCTGGGAAGGCATGGCACTCGCCCCGCTCGAAGCCATGGCCTGCGGACGGCCGGTCGTGCTGAGCGACGTCAGCGGGGCGCGGGAAAGTCTGCCGCCCGGCCACGAGGCCCACTGCCTCGTACCGCCGGACGATCCGCCGGCCCTCGCGGCCGCCCTCGGCAGGCTGCTCCAGGACGCGCAACTGCGCCGCACGCTGGGCCGCGAGGCGAAGGCCCATACGCGGGCGACCTGCGACGTACGGAAGACCGCCGCCGCCGTGTCCGGCCTCTACCAGGACCTCCTGAGCTCGCCCCGCCCCTCGACGAGGAAGCGCAACACACGATGACGACGGAGAGTGCCCCCGCGCCCCGAGCCGCCCATGCCAGGGCCGTCCAGCGCCCGGCCGCCACGATCCATCCGCCCCGCAGGGCCTCCGGCGGCGAGGCCGCGGCGCTCGGCCCCCGGAGCATCGACGGCCGCGGTCCGGTCCTGGCGCTGCTCGCCGCCGACGTGCTTGCCGTGGCGCTCGCCGCCGGTCTGCTGCTCCCCCGACTGCCCTGGCCGCTGGTCGTCCTCGGGCTCCTCGCGGTCCTCCAGCCGGCGGCCCAGGCCTGCCGCGGGCTCTACCGGCCGAGCCTGTCGCCCTCGGCGCTCACCGAACTGCCCACGGTCGGCGCCCTGGCGCTGGTGCAGTGGATCGCCGTCGCCGAGGCGCTCTCGGCGTACAGCGGTTCTTACGCGACCGGCTGGACCACGCTGGCCGCTGCCGTCGTCGCGCAGACGGCGCTCTGCTGCGGTGCCCGCTCGCTCGTCTACCGCTTCCGGCGCTGGACGGCCGTGCGCCGGCCGCAGTCGGCACTGGTCATCGGCGGCGGGCCGCTCGTCCAGCAGGTCGTCCACGCGCTGTACGAGCACGCCGAGTACGGGATGCGGCCGGTCGGTCAGGTGGCCCCGCGAAGGACACCGGCGCAGGGCGGGTCCGGGCCCCTGCCCGTGCTGGTCAGCCGGCAGGACGTCACCCGCGCGGTCATCCAGAACTCGGTGCGGCACGCCGTGTTCACCACGGAGCCGAACTGTGACGCCGAAACCGGCGCACTCGTCCCGCTGTTGACCGAACACGGCTGCCGCCTCTGGCTGGTGGACGGCGGGGCGGCCGCCGGGAGCCCCGCGTACCGGGCGTCCGGGCAGGACCATCTGTGGGGGTTCTCGGCGCAGCCCCTCGACGCCGGGCTGCACCGGCCCGTCGCCCGTGCGGTCAAGCGCGTCGTCGACATCGTCCTGGCCGCGGCCGCGCTGCTCGCGGCGGCTCCCGTGATGGCGGTGTGCGCGCTCGCCGTACGGTTCGCGGACGGGCCCGGGGTGATCTTCCGGCAGGAGCGCATCGGGCTGGACGGACGGCCGTTCGTACTGCTGAAGTTCCGCACGATCCGTCCGACCGACGAGCACGAGTCCGCGACCCGCTGGAGCGTCGCCCGCGACCGGCGCATGAGCCTTACCGGCACCGTGCTGCGCAAGTCGTCGCTCGACGAACTGCCGCAGCTGTGGAACGTGCTGCGCGGGGACATGAGCCTGGTCGGCCCGCGGCCCGAACGGCCGTACTTCGTCGCCACGTTCAGCCGGCTCCACCCCGGCTACCAGGCGCGCCACCGGATGCCCGTCGGCATCACCGGGCTCGCCCAGATCAACGGACTGCGCGGTGACACCTCCATCGAGGAGCGCGCCCGCTTCGACAACCACTACATCGACACCTGGACGCCCTGGCAGGACGTGTGCATCCTCGCGCGCACCGCCGTCTCGCTGTTCCGGCTCGGAGGCAGCTGAGCATGAGCGTCATGTGGGCCGCCGAGCCCGCCGTCCTGCCCGCCGGGCCCCCGGCGGGACCCACGCCGACGGCCGACCGTGTCCGCCGCGCCGCCGCCCACTGGTGGCCGCTGCTGCCGCTGATCATGACCGTCCTGCTGCTCGCCGCCCCGCTGGCCCCGCAGAGCCAGGCGGGCTCCGGCGCCCTCGCACCCGCCGACCTGGCCTCCGGTGTGCTGGTGCTGTTCGCGCTGGTGCGCGTGGCCTGGATGCGGGCCCGACCGCTGACCCCGGTGGCCGCGATCGTTCTCGGCATCCCCGCAGTGGGGTTCGCCGTGGCCACCGTCACCGCCGCCGACCCGCAGGCCGGCCTGCCGGGCCTCGTCCGCTACCTCCAGGTATTCGTGCTGGTGCCCGCCGCCGTCGTGCTGCTGCTGCGCGACGCCCGCGACTTCCGCGTCGTCATCGGCTGCCTCACCGCGCTCGCCCTCGTGCAGGGCGCGATCGGCATCCACCAGTACGCCACCGGGACCGGCGCCTCGTACATGGGCGAGGACATCCGGGCCGTCGGCACCTTCGGACCGACCGACGTCATGGGTATGGCCACGGTCGTCGCGTACGGACTGCTGGCCGCCGCCGCCCTCGCGCTGCGCCCGCCCGCCGGGACGCCCCGCAAGGTCCGTCTTCTCGCCCCGGCCGCGGCCGGGGTGCTGATCGTGCCGCTGGCGCTGTCGTTCAGCCGGGGCTCCTGGATCGCGACCGCCGTCGCCGCCCTCGCCATGATCCTGCTGACGGGGCTGCGCCAGGCCGTACGGGCACTCGCCGTGCTCACCGCTCTCGGCGTCGTGCTGGTGGGTGGTTTCGGCGTCGGATCCGAGATGATCTCGCAGCGGCTCAGCAGCATCACCCAGGTGACCGCGGCACCCGACCGCTCCGTCACCGACCGGTACACCATGTGGGAGGCCGCGACGAGCATGTGGCGGGAGCAGCCCGCCGCGGGGGTCGGGCTCAAGGGCTTCCCCGCCCACCGTGACGGTCACGCCTCCATCGGCCTCTCCTCGGGCAGCGACACCGCGGGCGCCGGTCACGCCTTCCAGAAGCAGCCCCTGCTGTCGCCGCACAACATGTATCTGCTGGTCCTCAGCGAACAGGGCCTCATCGGCCTCACCGCCTTCGCCGGCAGCTGGGCGGCGGTCCTCGTCGGCGGAGTGCGCCGGCTGGTCCACGCCCGCCGGGTGCGCACCGCGGCGGCGGACTGCGGGCTGGCCGCCGTCGGACTGATGCTCTGGCAGACCGTCGACTTCCTGTACGCGGACATCGGAGGCCCCTCGACCGTCCTCACCGGCGTCGTGTTCGGCCTCGCCGCCTGGTGGGCGCTGGCCGCCCGCGACGAGAAGACCGCCGCGTGAACGACACCAGCACCGGACCGGCCGTACGGCCCGCGCCGACCGGTACCGAGCCGCCGCGGCTCGGCACCTTTCTCGCCAGGGCCGCCGCCGTCACCGCCGGTCTGACCGCGGCCGGGGCGCTCCTCGGTCTCGTACGCGACCAGGCCATCGCCCAGATCTTCGGCGCGAGCACCGACAGCGACGCGTTCCTGATCGCCTGGACCGTGCCGGAGATGGCGTCCACGCTCCTCATCGAGGACGCCATGGCGCTGCTGATGGTGCCCGCCTTCAGCCACGCCCTGGCCCGGCGCGCCGCCGACCGCGCGCGCGACCCGGTGCGTGAACTGGTCTCGGCCACCCTGCCCCGGCTGTTCGCGCTGCTCGCGTGCGCGGCCGCCCTGCTGATCGTGTGCGCGCCGCTCGTCGTGGGAGTGCTCGCCCCCGGCTTCGACAAGCCCCAACTGGCCGTCGACTGCACCCGGCTGACCGCGCTGACCGTCCTCACCTTCGGGATCGCCGGGTACTTCAGTGCGGCGCTGAGGGCACACGGCACCTTCGTGCCGCCCGCCGGTGTCTATCTCGCCTACAACGTCGGCATCATCGCCACCACACTGGCGCTGCACTCCCTGTGGGGCGTACGCGCCGCGGCGGCCGGGGTCGCGGTCGGCGGGCTGCTCATGGTGCTCGTGCAACTCCCGTCGTTCGTCCGGCGGGTGACCCGGACCCGGACCCGGACCCGGCCGCGGCGCGCCAGGCGCATCCCCCGGCAGCGCAGCGCCCCGCCGCTCATCGGGTTCGCCGTCCTCGCGCCGGTCGTCCTCTTCGCCGTCAGCCGGCAGTCGCAGGTCCTCGTCGAGCGGTTCCTCGCCTCGTCCCTGCCCGGCGGCGCGATCTCCCATCTCAACTACGCGCAGAAAGTCGCCCAGTTGCCGATGGTGCTGTCGCTGATGATCTGCACGGTCACCTTCCCGGTGGTCGCGAAGGCGATGGCGGACGGCGACCGGGAGCGGGCCCGCCGCCGGGTGGAGCACGATCTGGCGCTCGCCGGCATGGTCGTGCTGCTCGGCACCGCGCTCGTCCTCGGCTATGCGCCCCAGCTCATCGAAGTCCTGTTCCAGCGCGGTGCGTTCGACGCGCAGGACACCGAGACCACGGCCACCGTCATGCGCGTCTACGCCACCGGGCTCCTCGGCCACTGCCTGGTCGGCGCGCTCGGCCGGCCGTTCTTCTCCGCCGGGCGTCCCACCTGGTACCCGGCCGCCGCGATGGCCGGTGGTCTGCTGGTCACGATCGTCGCGGGCGCGGCGGCAGTCGGCCGCTTCGGTGTGTACGGCATCGCGGCGGCCAACGCCGCCGGCATCACCACCACCGCCGTGCTGCTGCTGTGCGGTCTCGGCTCCCGGGTGATCGCCATCGAGGTCCGCTCGATCGGCATCTCCCTCGGCCGCCTCGCCGTCGCCGCCGCCGTGGCCGCCGTCGTCGGCGGGCTGACGGCTCCGCTGGTGACCGGCCCCCTGCTCAGCACGGTCACCGGCTGCCTGCTGGTGCCCGCAGTCTTCCTCGTCACGGGGGTCGCCGTCAGAGCCCCGGAAGTCCTCCATCTGCTGACCCTGACCCGGCAAAGGATCCGTCATGTCCGCTGACACGGCGCAGACGCACCCCGTCGCACCGACCCGCACCGGCCGTTCCGCCTGGCCCTGGATCCTGATGTACCACTCGGTGGCCGATCCGACGGAGGATCCGTACGGCATCACCGTCGCCCGTGACCGGCTCGACCTCCAGCTCGGGTGGCTGCGCCGCCGCGGGCTGACCGGTGTCGGTGTCGGCACCCTGATGCGGGCCCGCGCCCGTGGCGAGGACCGCGGCCTCGTCGGCCTCACCTTCGACGACGGGTACGCCGACTTCGTCGACGCGGCCCTGCCGGTGCTGGAGCGCCACGACTGCGCGGCCACCCTGTTCGTCCTGCCCGGGCGGCTCGGCGGCAGCAACGAATGGGACCCGGAGGGCCCCCGCAAACCGCTGCTGACGGAGGAGCAGATCCACGCCGCCGCCGCGGCCGGGACGGAGATCGCCTCCCACGGTCTCTACCACGTCGACCTGACGACGCTCGACGACGAGGTCCTGCGTCAGGAGACCCTGCGCAGCCGCGAATGGATCCACCAGCTCACCGGCACGTTCCCGGAAGGCTTCTGCTATCCGTACGGCACGGTCGACGAACGGGCGATCGAAGCGGTGCGGGAAGCGGGCTACACCTACGGCTGCGCGATCCGGCCCGGTGCCCTGGCCGGACGGCACGCCCTGCCCCGTACGCACATCAGCCAGGCCGACCAGGGGCTGCGCCTGACGGTGAAGCGGCTGCGGCACCGGCTCGGGACGTGACCGCGGTGAAGGCGCTGCACATCATCACCGGCCTCGGCGCCGGCGGTGCCGAGCAGCAGCTGCGGGTGCTGCTGCGCCATCTTCCGGTGGACTGCGACGTGGTGACGCTGACGAACCCCGGTGCGGTCGCCGACGGGCTGCGGGCGGACGGCGTCGACGTGGTGCACCTCGGGATGCGAGGCAACCGGGACCTCCAGGCGCTGCCCCGGCTGACCCGGCTGATCCGGCGGGGCGCGTACGACCTCGTCCACACGCATCTGTACCGCGCCTGCGTCTACGGCCGGATCGCGGCGCGGCTCGCGGGCGTCCGTGCCACCGTCGCCACGGAGCACTCGCTCGGGCAGGCCGAGATCGAGGGCCGGCCGCTCACCCGCCCGACCCGTGCCCTGTACCTCGGCACCGAGCGGCTGGGCTCGGCGACCGTCGCCGTCTCCGACACGGTGGCGGCCCGGCTGTCCGACTGGGGCGTGCCCGCCGAACGGATCCATGTCGTCCCCAACGGCATCGACGCCGCCCGTTTCCGCTTCAGCGCCACCGAACGGCTCGCCACCCGGGCCCGCCTCGGCATTCCGCCGGACGCCTTCGTGGTGGGCGGGGTGGGCCGCCTCGTACCCGGCAAGCGCTTCGACGTCCTGGTACGCGCGGTGGCGGCGCTGCCCGGCGCCCGGCTCCTGGTGGCGGGCGACGGCCCCGAACTGACCACGCTGAACACTCTGGCGGCCCGGCTCGACGCCGCCGACCGCATCCGCTTCCTCGGCGAGTGCGACGCCCACGCCGGTGTGGGCGCCCCCGCCGTTCCGGCGCTGCTGAGCGCCATGGACGTGTTCGTCTCGGCCTCCCGCGAGGAGGCCTTCGGACTCGCCGTGGTCGAGGCGCTGGCCGCCGGTCTGCCCGTACTGCACAGCACCTGCCCGGCCGTCGAGGACCTGCCGTCCCGTCAGGCGCCCGGCGCCCGCCGCATCGACGGCACCACGCAGGAGCTGACGGCCCTCCTGCGGGAGCGGATGACGGCGGGAGCGCAGCGGTTCGATCCGCCGCCCGCCGTCGCCCACTACGACATCGCACGCAGCAGTGAACGCCTCATGGACGTCTACGCGCACGCGCTCACCGCGAGCCCTTCCCGTATGCCCACCCCCTCGACCGAGAGAACACGCCGATGACCGAGTCGCCCCAGCAGGAACCCGCCACCCGACGAGGGCACGGCCGGCTGCGCGCCAGGAACTCGCTGCCCCTGTGGTGGCCGCTGCCCGCGTGCGTACTCGCCGGTGCGCTCTGCGGCACCGTGTACGGAGTGGCGGTGACACCGCAGTACGCGGCCACCAGCTACGTCATCGCCGTCTCCGACAAGGACGCGCAGCCCGGTGCCGCGCTCGGATTCGCGCAGGCGTACGGCCGGATCGCCACCAGCGACTCCACCCTCGCGGGCGCGCGCGTCGCCGCCGGGGTCTCCGCGAAGACCCTGCGCAGCCACGTGCGCACCGAGACCTCGCCCGACTCACCGATGATCGCGATCACCGGTACGTCGGAGCGGCCCGCCGAGGCGGCCGACTTCGCCAACGCGGTGGCCGACGCCGTCTTCGTCAGCAGCAACCAGGTGGCCAAGAACACCGGGGTGCGGCTGATGAGTTTCTCCCCGGCCATCCCGCCCGCCGAGCCCGTCTCCCCGTCGGCGCCCCTCGCCGCTGCCGTGGGCGGCTGCACCGGAGGGCTCCTGGGCGGGCTGTTCCTGCTCGTGCGCCCCCGGCGTGGCCGGCGGCCCTCGGCCATGACCGTTCCGGCTCCGGCCGGTTCCGTCGCGGCCGAGAGGGAGCTGGTCTGATGGACGGAGAACGGGAGGGCCTGGCCGTCACGCTGGTCCGGGACCAGCGGGACTTCGCACGGCTGCGGCCGGAGTGGGACAAGCTGCAACGCCGCTGCTCCACCGCCACACCGTTCCAGAGCCACGCCTGGCTGGAGTCCTGGTGGCTCTCCTACGGCATGGACGGGCGGCTGCGGATCGTGCTCGTACGCCTGGACGGGCGGTTGATCGCGGCCGCCCCCCTGATGCTCGTCCACCGTCCGATGCCGCTGCTCGTCTCCCTGGGCGGCCAGATCTCCGACTACGGCGACATCCTCGTCGACGACGAGCACGCGGACTGTGCGATCGAGGCCCTGGAGAGGGGACTCCAGCACGCGGCCCGCCACGCTGTCATCGATCTGCGCGAGGTACGGCCCGGGGCAGCGGCGGAGCGGCTGTACGAGAGCTGGACCGGGCCCCGGCGGCAACTCGCCGACTCCGTCTGTCTGGAGCTTCCCGCTCAGCCGATGGACGAACTGGTCAAGCGCATGCCGGCCAGCCGGGCCCAGCGCGTACGCGCGAAGCTGCGCAAGATCGACGCACTGAGGATCGAGGGCTACACCGTCACCGAGCACGAGGTGCCCGCCGCCATGGAGCACCTGCTGCGGCTGCACGAACTCCAGTGGCGGGGCCGCGGGGTGACGGTCGAGCATCTGCGTCCCAGGTTCGCGGAGCATCTGGTGCGGGCGACCCGCCGGCTGGTCCGCGACGGGAACGCGGCGCTCACCGAGTACCGGCTGGACGGCGAGGTCGTGGCGGCCAACGTGGCCCTGATGTCCGACGGCCTCACCGGCGGCTATCTCTACGGCGCCCACCCGGAGCTGCGCGAGAAGAAGGTCGACGTCGCGACGATGCTGCTGCGGCACGACGTCAACCTGGCGGCGGCGACCGGCCGCAGGGTGGTGAGCCTGCTGCGGGGCAAGGAGTCGTACAAGAACCACTGGCGTCCCGAGGCGGTCACCAACCAGCGGCTGATGATGGCGCCGTCCCGGCTCGGGCCGGCGCTCTCCCTGCACGCCGGGCGGGCCCAGTGGCGCGACCACGCCGCGGGGACCGTGAAGGCACGGTTCCCCGCCGCGCAGCAGTGGCGCGCCCGCCTGAACGACCTGCGGGCGGCCGGGCCCCGCTAGACCGTGCCCGCTAGAACCAGCTGCCGGGCAGCGGCACACGGATGCAGATCTGCCGGTCGTACACGCCCGCGCCCTGTCCGAGCCAGGCACCGAGCCTCACGGGGAAGCACCACTCGATGGAGTTCGTCTCCTTCGGCGGGGTGGTGGCTGTCGGCTTCGGCGCCGGCTTGACCGGTGTGGAGGAGGACGGGGTCGGCTGCGCGGCCGGCGTGGTCGGAGCGGCCGGGACGGGTGTCGTCTCGACCGGCTTCGGCGTCACCGGAGCGGTCGGTGTCGGTGTGGGTGTGGGAGTCGGTGTGGGAGTGGGCGTGGGCGGCACGGGCGTGGGGACCGGCACCGGTGCCGACTCGTCGGGCTTCGGCGTCGGCTTGGGGACGGGCACCGGCACGACGGGCGGACTGGGCACGACCGGAGGAGTCGGGACGACCGGGGGAGTGGGCACGACCGGAGGAGTGGGGACAACGGGCGGAGTGGGCACGACGGGCGGCGTCGGAGGGACCGGCTTCGCGAACAGCATCGACCGAAAGACCATCGACGACTTGGGGTTGTCATCACACTGCCAGACACCGTGCGGACAGTAGTCTGTGATGGTCTGGTAGAGCGGTTTGTGCCGCTCGATCCATTCCAGCATTCCCCGCATGTACTCCGGGTTGTCGCCGTTCCGGAAGAGTCCCCATTCCGGGTACGAGATCGCCTTGTTGTGAGCCGCAGCGAATTCGACCTGCTTCTGCAGTCCGTACGGAGCCGTCGCCTGTTCCTGGAACGTCCGTCCGGGAGCCTGGTCGTACGAATCCATACCGATGATGTCCACGACGTCGTCGCCCGGATAGCACTCGGTCCAGGGAATCGCGTCCGTCCCCCGGTTCGGGGCGAAGTCGAAGCGGAACTTCTGCCCCGGCACCGAACGCATGGCCGTGACGATGCGATTCCAGTACGTCTTCCAGGACGCCGGATCCGGGCCGCAGCGGTGCGTGTACGTGATGCCGTTCATCTCCCAGCCGAGCACGATCACCGTGTCCGGCGCCCCCAGGTCGACCAGACGGCCTGCCAGAGTCCGGAAGTGGTGATCGAACTGACCCTCGGCACCCGCCCTCAGCAGTCGGCGGACCTCGTGGTCGGGGACGCGCGCCTCGTTCCGTTCCAGCATGGGCACGTTGAGGACGAACAGCCGGTCCTCCGCGCCGCGCCGCCACCGGGCCCACTCGTCCAGGAACTGCGAGCCGCCCTCGATGTTGGTCCACAGGTCGCCCGGCAGATAAGTGTGACCGACCTTCAGCTCCGCGCCGCCGAGCCATCGCGAGAGTTCCGCCATGCGCCGGAGGCCGTCGGGGCCGTAGTGGAGATAGGCGCCCATGGCCACCGACGAGGCACTGACCGGGGCCGGCGTCGGGTCGTCGGCCGGGGCCGCGCCCGCCGGCAGTTCTCCGTACACGCCCACGGAGATCAGGAGACTGGCGGCAACCGTCCCGATGCAGGTGCCGGTGAGCCGGCGCCGTTGGGTCATGGCTCCTCCTTGCGAGCTGGCGGCCTGTCAGACCTGTCCGTGCCGACGCATTCACGACGTACACGACCGTAGGCAGAAAGTCTTACTAATGGGCTGTCTGAAAGCTCGTCAGTAGGCCATTTGCGATACGGGGCGCGTTATTCAGGACCATCCAGGTGAAAGTTGTGACGTTGATGCCACCGTTCGACGCCGGAGTTCCCGCTCTGGTGCTGCGACTCGACCGAAATCCCTTTCACCACGGCACACTCGGAGCGGTCAGATCACTGGGTCGCGCGGGTGTCGAAGTGCATGCCGTGGTGGAGGCGGCCCACAGTCCGGTCGCCCGCTCCCGCTTTCTGCACCGGGCGCATCCGGGGCTCCGGGGAGCCGTCACTCCCGAGGCCTTCGTGGAGATGCTGCTGCGCGTCTCGGACCGGATCGGCCGGCGGGCCGTCCTGGTCGCCATGGACGACGTGAGCGCGATCCTCGCCGCCGCGCACGGGCCGCGGCTCGCCGAGCGCTACCTCTTTCCCGAGCAGCCGACCGGGCTGCCGGGGCGGCTCGCGGACAAGGCCGAGCTGGCGGGCCTGTGCGCCGCCGCGGGGATCGCCCATCCCGACACCGTCGTCCCCGACAGCCCCGGCGAGGCGGCCGGTGCCGCGGACCGGCTGGGGCTGCCGCTGGTGGCGAAGTGGAGCCGGCCCTGGCTGCTGACACCCGCCACCGGGCTGCGCAGCACGACACTCGTGCGTTCCGCGGGCGAGGCACGTGAACTCTTCGCCCGCAGCGCGCACGCCGGGAGCCGGCTGCTCCTCCAGCGCTTCCTGCCCGACGCGCCGGCGTCCGACTGGTTCTTCCACGGCTACTTCGGCCGAGACTTCACCTGTCTGCACGGGGGCAGCGGACGCAAGCAGCTGTCCTGGCCGGTCGGCACCGGCCTCACCGCGATGGGCCGGTGGCAGCCCAACCCCGAGGTGGAGGAGGCCGCTCGGCGGCTGGTCTCCCATGTCGGCTACCACGGCATCCTCGACCTCGACTTCCGGCGCGAGGAGTCCACCGGCAGCTATCAGCTGCTCGACGTCAATCCGAGGCCCGGTGCCCAGTTCCGGCTCTTCACGGACACGGGCGGACTGGACGTCGTGCGGTCCCTGTACCTCGACCTCACGGGCGGTCCCGTGCCGGGCCCGTCCGGCCGGCCGGGCCGCGTGTTCGTCGCGGAGAACTACGCCCTGCTCTCCGCCGCCGTGTCCGTACGCCGGGGGAGGCCCGCCGCGGGCCCGCGGCCGAAAAGCCCGGCGCAGGGCGTGGAGACCGCCTGGTTCGCGCGGGACGACCCGCGGCCCTTCTTCTCCATGACCCGGGCCTGGTTCGGCCGCGGGCTGGGCAAGGGGGCCGGACGGCTGCGGGCCCTGCTGGGACCGCACCCCGCCGCCGCCTCCCACGGACCGCCCCGGCCGCGGGCGTCGGCCACCGACGGCTCCGCCGACCGGTCCGACGCCGCATCCCTGACCTGAGCCGTCGCGCGCCGCGCGCGGCCCCAACGTCACGGCCCCGAGGCCCTGACCCACCCGAGCCCCGATGGCAGAGAGCGAGAAGCGAACCATGTACGACGTGGCAGTGATCGGCGCGGGCCCGTACGGCCTGTCGGTGGCGGCCCATGCCGCCGCGGCCGGGATGAGTACGAAGGTCTTCGGCCGGACCATGGCCTCCTGGCGCGACCACATGCCGGAGGGCATGTACCTGAAGTCAGAGCCGTGGTCGTCCAACCTCTCGGATCCGGGCGGCGACCGTACGCTCGAGCGCTTCGGTGCGGAACAGGGCTTCGCCACCCGGCACGGAGAGCCGCTTCCCATCGGGGCGTTCACCGACTACGGGCTCTGGTTCGCCGAGCACGCGGTCCCGGGCGTCGACGAGCGGACCGTCACGTCGGTGGCGCCGGCCGGGGACGGATTCCACCTCGCGACGGCCGACGGAGAGCGGGTGCACGCCCGTACCGTCGTCCTGGCCGTCGGGGTCATGCCCTTCGTCAACATCCCCGGGGCGCTGGCCGCTCTGCCGCCGCAGTACGTCTCGCACAGCAGCGGTCATCGGGACCTGGACCGCTTCCGCGGCCGGGACGTCGTGGTCGTCGGGGCGGGCCAGGCGGCGCTGGAGACGGCGACCCTGCTCGCCGAGCGCGGTGCTCGGCCGCGCCTGGTGGCCCGCGCGCACCGGATCAACTGGAACACCGTGCCCGAGCCGCTGGAGCGCGGCCCGCTGCGGTCGCTCCGCAGCCCGCACAGCGGCCTCGGAACCGGCTGGACGAGCTGGGTCTGGTCACAGACGCCGTGGGCCGTACGGAAGTTGCCCGCATCCACGCGCGAGCGCATCGCGAGCACCGCGCTCGGCCCGGCCGGTGCCTGGTGGCTGCGGGAGCGCTACGAACAGCAGGTGCCAGCCCTGCTGGGACACCACCTGCACGGCGCCGGGGTCCAGGACGGCCGGGTACGGCTGGTCCTCGGCGCACCCGGCGGGGGTACGAGTGCCCTGGACGCCGACCATGTCGTCGCGGCGACCGGCTTCACCCCCGACCTCGACCGGCTGGGACTGCTCGACGCCTCCCTGCGGCGGGCGGTCGCCACCGTCGGCAGCAGCCGGGCACCGGAGTTGCGTGCGGGGTTCGAGTCCTCGTGCCCGGGCCTGTTCTTCGCCGGGCTGCTGGCGGCGCCGTCCTTCGGTCCGTCGATGCGCTTCGTCCACGGCGCGACCTTCACCGCGCACCGGCTCGTCGCCGGGGTGCGCCGACGGCTGCGCGACAGGACTCCGGCCCATGTGCCACAGCCTGCCGCGCCGGTCGCCGCGGGGTCGGTGCCGGCGGTCAGGCCGGGTGGCGGTCGTCGTGGAGCCAGCCCCTGCGGGGCGGCGGAGGACCGTTGAAGGGGTCGGGGGGATTGGCGGCTGGTGTCGGGAAGTGGGAGAGGCGGTTCCACTCCAGGTCGGGCCTGCCGGGAAGGGCACGGCCTGCGGCTGCCCACTCCTTCGACAGCTGGTCGTAGATGGGGTTGCTGCCGGTGGGCGGGCCCGCCGGGCGGGGACTCGGATCCGGCGTGGAGAGCGTCTGGACGCGCTGCCATCGGGCAGGCGCAGTTGTCCTTGCCATAAGTCGGCAAACGCCTGCCCGCAGCCGAAGTCACTGCCGGGGGGTGAACACGGGGTACGGCAGGAACGGTTTTTCGAGCCCGGGTGGTGCGCCGGGCATGTGCGCCCCCCTCGCGCGCCCTCGAACCACCGTGGGAGACACGGACGGCGACACGCCTCCGGATGGCGGCTTTCCGGCGGAAAGGCCGTGATGATGCGGAAAACGGCTCGCACCAAAGGGGTCCGATGCGTCAGGTAGTTTCCGCGCTGCTCCTCTCGGCGCTCGTGATGGGCGCCACCGCCTGTCAGAGCGCCTCCGACGGCGACCGGACACCGCCGTCGGGCGCCGCCCACAAGACGGCGCCGCCCGACGCCAAGGCGTCCGGGACAGGACGGACGGGCGCCCGCGGCCCGGCCGCCCGGGGTCCGGCCCTCATCGGTGACACGGTCGATCTCGGCGGCCGGGCGTTCGGCGAGCACCTGCGGGTGTCCGCCCTCGGATACGTCGACCCCGCCCGTAGCGTCCGCACCGCGCAGCGGCCCGCGGCCGGCAAGCGGTGGATCGGTGTCGACCTCTCCGCGGTCAATGTCGGCGGGACGTCCTACGACGCGCGCATCACGAAGGCATGGGTCACCGACGAAAAGGGCCGCCGCCATCCGGCGATCAAGACGGGCGAGATCACCACGGGATTCCCGGCGGCATGGAACACCCTTGCGGCCGGTGAACATGCCGAGGGCTGGCTGGTATTCGAAGTCCCGGAAAACGCCCGGATCACGCGGTTCCACAGCACCGTCGGGGATTCGCCCGTCACCTGGCAGCTTCAGCCTCCCCCATCCAGGTGAATGCGTGGAGGGACGGGGCCCGGCAGGGCACTAGGGTGCCGAGCCATGACCACTGCGAACACCGCGAAAAACCCTGCTCAGCGCCGCGAGTTGGGAACGCTCTCCGTTCTCGCCTGGACCGGCGACCCCGAAGCCGGCCACGACATGCCGTATCTGCTGGCCTATTCGCTGGGCGACGGTGCGGAGGGCCCCGAGGCCGGTGAAAAGGCCGCCCTGGAAATGATCGGCGAATTGGGGCTGAAGACCGGTGGCGGTATGACCGACGCGACCCAGGCCTCCGTCAACTCCCCGATCCGGCTGCTCGTCGAGGGCGGCCAGGCCGTCCTCACCCTGCCGGGGCTGAACGCCCAGTGCACCGTCCCGAAGGAGTGGCTCGCCGCCGCCGAGGGGCGGGGCCATGTCCACTTCATGATCGCGAGCCGGCCGTGGGCCGAGGCGGCCCCGGGCCGGCCCGTCACCGAGGAGATGATGCAGGCCTTCCTCGGCGACGAGCAGACGCTCCTGACCGCGGCCCATGTCCTGCTGCCGGTGGGCCAGTTGCGGGCCTGATCCGCTCAGCGCGGCTCGAAGGCGAACGGCAGGGCGCGGACCCGGTTGTCGAAGCTGGAATCGACCAGCTCGGCCGCGCCCACGGCCCGCAGGTCGCGAGGCCGGGTGAACAGCTCGTGGAAGAGCGCCTTCATCTCCTGCCGCGCCAGGTGGGCCCCCAGGCAGTAGTGCGGCCCGCCGCCGCCGTACCCCAGATGGGGGTTGGGGTCGCGGGTGATGTCGAAGACGTCGGGATTCTCGAAGACCGCCTCGTCGCGGTTGGCCGACGCGTAGAAGAGCACCACTTTCTCGCCGGGGTGGAAAGCACGGCCACCGAGCTCGCACGGGGCGGCGACGGTACGGCGGAATTGGATGATCGGCGTCGAATGGCGCACGATCTCGTCCACCGCGCCGTCGGCACGGCGGTCGAAATCGGCCATCAACAGGGCGCGCTGATCGGGATGTCCGGACAGCAGCGCCAGTCCGTGGGCGATGGCGTTGCGCGTGGTTTCCACCCCGGCGACGAGCAACAGGGAAAAGAAGGCGCCCAGTTGGCGTGAGGTGAGGGACTGGCCGTCGATATCGGCGGTCACCAGTGCCGAAATGAGGTCACCGGTCGGGCGGCTGCGCCGCTCCCGGGCCAGTTTCGCCATCACCAGCTGCATATGGGCCAGCGCACGCAGTCCGCGCCCGGGCATGCGCAGTCCGCGTTTCACCCCGACGTTCTCCGACGCCTGGTCGATCCGTTCGGCGATCTCCCTGCGGTACCGCTCGGGGATGCCCATCAGATTGCAGATGATCTCGAACGGCATACGGGAGGCGACGGACGCCACGAAGTCGCGCGGGCGTTCGGCGATCATCTCGTCCACGATGCGCCGGGCGACCTCGCGCACATCGTCCTCCGCGTCGGCGAGCAGCTTCGGGGTGAAGGCCCGCGAGACGATTCTGCGCATCCGGGCGTGCTCGGGACCGTCCATGTTGACCATCGAGTTGCCGAAGACCGCCTTGGCCCAGGCGGCAGGCTCCGGTGTGGTGACCCCGGGCGCACTGGCGAACTCCTTCGGCCGGCGGCTCGCCTCCATCACATCGGCGTGGCGGACCAGCGCGTGGAAGCCGGGCGCCGTGCCGAAGTGCGCGGGCGCGGGGAGTCCGCGCAGCAGCGCGAACGACTCCAGGCGGACGGAGCGCGGCAGCCGCCAGAACGACGGATCGGCGAGATCGACGTCCTCCACGCGCAGCGGGGGCGGTGCGGACGACTGCTTCGGGACCTTCATGACCACTACCTCCTGGGGCTCGGGCGGCCATGCTGGCCCACGCACGGGGGCCGGACGACCGCCTGGAACCCGAGAGTGGACGAATTCCCACGGACGCGTGACGCCGCGCGTCAAGGGACGCGTTGCTGCGGACAGGGGAACTTTGCACTGGTTCAGCCATCCGGCTCGTTGGAGCAGGGCGACACAGAGTCTGTTGAGCCAGAGGGGACGTACGTAGCAATGAAGTTGACCACCCGAGGGTCTCTTGCGGCAGTCATCGCGTGCATGGCGTCGGCGGTGGCGGCCGCGCCCGCCGTGGCCGGTACGTCGGTGCCGGTCACGCTGCCGCTGGAGAGCCTGGAGACGGTTGTCCCGCTGGAGGCCCCCGCGCTGAGCACCGGCGTCCCGGTGCTGGTGCCCGGTGCGCCCGAGGCACCGCGTCATGTCACGGGGCGGCTGCTGCCGGAAGGCACGGTGCCGCAGGTGCCGTTCTCCGGCGAGGTGCCGAAGACCCTGCTCGAACTGCCGGTGGAGAACGTGCTGGGCGAGGGCAACCTCGGAGTCGCGACCGCCGGTTCCGAGGCCTCCGACCTGGAGCTGAGCAGCCCGGGAGCGTCCGTCGGCGCGCCGCTGTCGGCGCCGCGCCCCGACCACTTCGGGCAGCCCGAGCCGGTGCTGCCCGAGCTCGCGGTGCTCACGCCCTCGGTGGTGGGTGACCCCGTCGCCCATCTGCTGCTGAGCTGACGCACCGTGCCCGGGTGGCCGGCGGCGCCCTGTACGGCAGTGAAGTGACAGTCGTACATCCGGCCACCCGGACGAGGAACCCTTTCGCGGCCGCCTCGTTGACAACACCGAAGCACGGCCACGTCGAAAGAGCGGACCCATGCGCATCCTCACCCGTCGCGTCGCACTGCGCGCGTTGTTCACGATCGGCGTGGTCGCGGGCACGGCCGGGGTACTCGCGCCGGTCGTCTCCCGCAGGCCCGGCACCGGCTCACCGGGCACCGACGCCGCCTCGGGCTCCGAGCTGGAGCGGTTCACGGAGATGTACCGGGGCCGCCGTATCGAGGGCGCCGCGACCTATATGGTCCCCGCCGGTTCCGGCGGTGAGGTCTCCGCGGCGGCCAAGGGACTGCCGAGTGTCGAAGTCCGCATCGACGGACGTCCGTTGCACGTCATGCGGCGCGCCGACGGCAGCTATCTGAGCCTCGTCAACCACTACGAGTCGTTCCCGACGCTGCGTGACGTGGCCCGCGCCGCGGTCGACGAACTGGGCGCCGAACAGCTGGCGCTGTCCCCGGCGCACTCCCCGCTTTCCTCGTCCAGCACCTGAACCGGGAGGGGCCCACCGGTGCACACCCGCAAGAACCAGCGGAACCTCAGCCGCAGCGAGAAGCGGCGGCTGGTCGACGCGCTGCTCGCGCTCAAGCGCTCGGGACGCTACGACGAGTTCGTCCGGATGCACGGCGAGTACTACGTCCCCGATGCCGAGAAGGGCCCGCGTGCGGCCCATATGACGCCGTCGTTCTTTCCCTGGCACCGCAGGTTCCTGCTGGAGTTCGAGCGCGCGCTCCAGAAGGTCGACCCCGGGGTGTCCGTTCCCTACTGGGACTGGACGACCGACAACACGCCCGCGGCCTCCCTGTGGGCCGAGGACTTCCTCGGCGGCAACGGCAGGACCGGTGACCGGCAGGTGATGACCGGCCCGTTCGCGTACTCGAACGGGAACTGGAGGATCAACGCCCGCGTCACCGAGGGGAAGTTCCTGACCCGGAACTTCGGCCGCCCCTCGGACCCCGTGTCGCTGCCCACCAAGAACGACGTCGCCAAGGCCCTGAGGGAACCCGCCTACGACGCGGCCCCCTGGGACTCCACCGCGAAGACCGGCTTCCGCAACGCCATCGAGGGCTGGAGCGCCGGCGGCCCCGCACGGTGGCGCAACCACAACCGGGTGCACCGCTGGGTCGGCGGTCTGATGCTGGGCGCGACCTCGCCCAACGACCCGGTGTTCTGGCTCCATCACGCGTTCATGGATCTGCTCTGGATCCGCTGGCAGCAGGCGCACCCGCGCTCCGGCTATCTGCCGCGCACCCGCCTCGCCGCGTCGGATCCGCAGGCCGGACGCGTGTTCGCCCTCGACGAGCCGATGCCGCCCTGGAACGTACGGCCGTCGGCACTGCTCGACCACAGCCGTCTCTACCGCTACGCATAGCGAACCGGCCGCCCCCTGTTCATGGCAGGAGGCGGCCGGCCCGGTGCCCGGTGAACGACCGAGGCCTCTCCCTTCCGACCGGAAGGGAGAGGCCTCGGTGCTGTGGGGTCGGGCTCAGCCGCCGTAGGCCTCGTCCGTGTCGTTCCCGCCGTTGTTCACGCACTGGTTGCCGAACGCCGGGTTCAGCAGCGCGATCACGTTGACGGTGTTGCCGCAGACGTTGACCGGGATGTTCACGGGCACCTGAACGACATTGCCCGAGGCGACACCGGGGGAGTGGGCGGCGGCGCCCTCCGCTCCGGCGTCGGCGGCGGCCAGTCCGGCACCGCCGGCCAGGATGGCGCCCGATCCGGCGACGACGGCCACAGCCTTCGCGATACGCGACATCAGTTCTCCTTGCAGATGAGAGCCAGGCCACATCGTGTGACCTTCACGTTCTTCAACGCGCCGACCCGGAGGCGGTAACGGTGGCGCACGAAGTTGTCGTCATATGCGGCTGACCGGAATCCGTCCCTTGTCGGCTAGTCGCGGGACCCCAACAATGCGCATGACAAACCGAAGGACCCCTTCGGTCACAGAAGTCGCAAGAGGGGACCCCCACATGAAGAAGCCTCTCGTCGGCGCTTTTCTCGCTCTGACACTCCTCGGGGCGGGCGCGGCACCCGCCGTCGCGGTCGCCGCACCGGACGCGGCGCCCGCCGCCACGAGCGCCGAACCCCGCGCCAAGGCCCCGGTCGACGTCAAAGCCGTCGATTTCGCCGGGACCGTGGCGCTCAGCAACTGCTCGGGATCGGTGGTGCGCATGCCGGCCTCCGAGCCCGACGACCCCGCCCTCGTGCTCTCCAACGGACACTGCATCGAGAGCGGCTTCCCGGCCGCGGGCGAGGTCATCGTCGACCAGCCGTCCAGCCGTAGTTTCAGCCTGCTCAACTCGGCGGGCAGCAGAGTCGCGACGCTCCGCGCGAGCAAGATCGCGTACGCGACGATGACGGACACCGACGTCTCGCTCTACCAGCTCACCCGCACCTACGCGCAGATCGAGAGCAGCTACGGAATCAAGGCGCTGGAGGTGAACGCGGCCCACCCGGTCAAGGGCACGGCCATCAAGGTCGTCTCCGGGTACTGGAAGCGCATCTACAGCTGCTCGATCGACGGCTTCGCCTACCGGCTGAAGGAGGGGGAGTGGACCTGGAAGGACTCGGTCCGCTACACCTCCAGCTGCAACACCATCGGTGGCACCTCGGGCTCACCGGTCGTCGACAACGCCACCGGCAAGGTCGTCGCCGTCAACAACACCGGTAACGAGTCCGGCGGACGGTGCACGGACAACAACCCCTGCGAGGTGGACGAGAGCGGCAACGTCACCGTGCGCCGGGGCATCAACTACGGCCAGCAGACGTACCAGATAGTCCCGTGCGTCGGCCTGGACAACAAGATCGACCTCGGCCGGCCGGGCTGCACGCTGCCCAAGCCGTAGTCCTGGCCCAGGGGCGCACGCTGCCCCGGTCGTAGGGGTGCACGACGGCCGGACCCGTGACCCGTCGCGCGGTCCGGCCGTTGCACCGGGCGTGATCAGCCACAAGTACGCCGCCGCTGCCGCGGCCGCCGCATGCGCCCTCGCCGTCACGTCCTTCGGGACCGCCCATGCCGCCGCTCCGGACCCGGGCGGCAGGGCCGGTGCCTCGAACGAGATCGACCGGAACCTCATCAAGCCCCCGCCGGGCGGTGTCCTCGCGCCCGTCACCGACGCCGCCGGCAAGATCCTCCCTCGCTGACGCTGCCTGTTCGATCGCTTGTTCGGTTTTATGGTTACCCTGGAACCATGGCCGCACATCTCCAGGGCTCGCTCTTCGACCAGACCGACGAGATCCGACTCGGTCCGCTGGACGGCGTCCGGCGGACCGTGCTCGGCGACGGCGCCTGGATCGACGTCCTGCCCGGCTGGCTCCACGGGGCGGACGCCCTCTTCGAGGAGCTCCGCTCCGGTGTTCCCTGGCGCGCCGAACGACGGCAGATGTACGAGCGCGAGGTGGCCGTGCCCCGGCTGCTGGCCCACTACCGGGAGAGCGACCCGCTGCCGCACTCCGTGCTGGACGAGGCCCGCGACGCGCTCGACGCGCACTACGCCGAGGAACTCGGTGAGCCCTTCACCACGGCGGGGCTGTGCTACTACCGCGACGGCCGGGACAGCGTCGCGTGGCACGGCGACACCGGAGGGCGGGCGTCCCGGCAGGACACCATGGTCGCCATCCTCTCGGTCGGCGCGCCCCGCGATCTGCTGCTGCGCCCCCGCCGGGGCGGCGGCCCGTCCGTGCGCCGGGCGCTCGGGCACGGCGACCTCATCGTGATGGGCGGGTCCTGCCAGCGGACCTGGGAGCACGCCGTGCCGAAGACGACCCGCGCCACGGGGCCGCGCATCAGCATCCAGTTCCGGCCGCAGGGCGTGCACTGAGCCGCCCGACGGGGACGGCGGGACGCCGGACGGCCGTGCGCCCCCACGCCGGGGCGGTCAGGCGCGCGGTGTCCTGCGCACCGAACGGCCCGCCAGTACATCCGTCCGTACGCCGTCCTCGATGACGAACCGGCCGTCGATCAGGACGTGCGGGATACCGGTCGGCAGGGTGCGCGGCTCCTCGAAGGTGGAGCCCGCGGCGACCGTCTCCGGGTCGAACAGCACCAGATCGGCGCGGTAGCCCTCGCGGATCAGGCCTCGGTCCGGCAACCGCAGCCGGGCCGCCGGGCGTGAGGTGAGGTGGGCGACGGTCTCCTCCAGGGAGAGGATGCCGAGCTCCCGGGCGTAGCGGCCGAGATAGTGCGGGAAGGTGCCGTACGCGCGCGGGTGCGGCTTGGCGCCCTGGAGGATGCCGTCGCTGCCGCCCGTGTGGACCCGGTGGCGCATGATCGCGCGGACGTTCTCCTCGTGTCCCACGTGCTGGAGGATCGTCGAGCCGAGACCGTCCTCGATCAGCAGCCGGCGGGCGGTGGCCCAGGGGGCCTCGCCCCTCGCCCGCGCGGTCTGTTCGATGGTCCGGCCGACATGGGAGGCGAGCGCCGGGTCGGTGACGCCCGAGATCTCGATGGTGTCCCACTCGATGGGCACGCCGTGGCAGCCGTCCGAACCGATCTCCTCCAGATGGTGGCGGATCCTCTCGGCAGCGGCCTCGTCCCGGAGGCGGGCGAGCACCGCGTCCGGACCGCCCTCGCTCGCCCAGCTGGGCAGCACGGCGACGAGCGTGGTGCAGCCGGGGGTGTAGGGGTAGGTGTCGAGGGAGATGTCCGCCCCCTCGTCGAGCGCCTTGTCGAGCAGGGCGAGGAGATCGGGTGCCTTGCCCTTGTTCACCCCGAAGTTCATGGTGGCGTGGGCGAGATGGAGCGCGCAGCCGGCGTCCCGGGAGACCTCGACCATCTCCTCGTAGGCCCGGAGGGCGCCGGCGCCGTAGGAGCGGTGGTGGGGGCAGTAGTAGCCGTCGTAGCGGGCCACCACCCGGCACAGCTCGGTCAGTTCGGCGTCCTTCGCGTACATCCCCGGCGTGTAGGTCAGACCGGAGGACATGCCCACCGCGCCCTGTTCCAGGCCCTCGGCCACCAGGCGCTTCATATGGTCCAGCTCGGCCCCGGTCGCGGGGCGGTCGTCCCAGCCCACCGCGTACATCCGCACGGTGCCCTGCGGGATCAGATACGCGGCGTTGACCGCGACACCCCGGTCGAGGCGGTCCAGGTACTCGCCGACCGTGCGCCAGTCGAAGTCGACGGAGGAGTCCGAGGGGCCGCCGCCGTTCCAGCCGGTGATCGCCTGGCGGACCGCGTCGAGGGTGCGGTCGTCGACCGGGGCGTACGACAGACCGTCCTGGCCGAGCACTTCGAGCGTCACGCCCTGTGCGGCCTTCGCCTCGTGTGCGGGGTCGCGCAGCAGGGCGAGGTCGCTGTGGGCGTGCATGTCGATGAAGCCGGGGGACAGGGCGAGCCCGGCCGCGTCCAGGGTGCGCGCCGCGGCCGGGCGGGGGCCGTCGCCCTCACGGTGGATCGCGGCGATGCGGCCGCCGTCGACGGTGACGTCCGCACGGTAGGAGGGGGCGCCGGAGCCGTCGATGACGCGGGCGTCGCGGATGACGAGGTCCATGGGACGACCGCCTCTCAGAAGAAGGTGCGGATGTAGTCGGTGACCGTGCCGTCGGCCTCGACCAGCGGGATCAGCTGCCACTTGTCGAAGGAGGTGCACGGGTGGGACAGGCCCAGGCCGACCCAGTCGCCGACCTCCAGCTCGGCCTCCGGCCCGGTGCGCACCCAGCCGTGCTGGTCGGACAGACCGCTGACGGTGATGCCGGTGGCCGGGCGGATCTCGCCGGTGCGGCCGTCCCGGACGACCTGCGCCTCGGGGAGGTCGAGGTCGTAGGCGGCGTCGCGCTTGCCCGCGTTGACGAAGGCCTGCTCGCCGTTCGGGCGGGAGATGACCTGGGCCCAGAGGCGGAACGCGGGCTGGAGGGTGCCCTCGTCGGGGACGCGGTTGAACGGGGTGAGGTGGCGGTAGTGGCCGTCGTCGTGCGAGACGTATGCGCCGGACCGCAGCAACTTGCAGACCGGCAGCGAGAGTTCGGGGATGTCGGCGAACACGTCGGCCACCGCGTCGAACCACGCGCTGCCGCCCGCGCTGATGATGATCTCGTCCGTGGCCGCGAAGCGCCCCGCCTTGTCGAAGTCCGCGGCGAGCGCGGTCAGCCGGCGGAGCCACGCGCGGACCCGGTCGCCGTCCGCCTGCGGAACCTCACCCTCGTACCCCGCGACACCGACGAGGCGCAGCGTGGGGGCGTCGGCGACGGCGTCGGCGATCGCCGCGCACTCGGCCTCGGTGCGGGCGCCGGTGCGGGCGCCGTCGCCGGCGCCGAGTTCGACGACGACATCGAGCGGGCGGGAGGCCCCGGCCTCCCGCAGGGCCTCGTTCATCAGCTCGGCGCCGCGCACCGAGTCGACATAACAGACAAAGCGGAAGTCCGGATCGGCGTCCAGCTCGCCGGCCAGCCAGCGCAGGGCGACGGCGTCGACGACCTCATTGGCGAGGAAGATGTGCCGGATGCCGTGCGCACGGTAGACGCGGACCTGGTGGGGCACGGCGGCGGTGATGCCCCACGCGCCGCGCTCCAGCTGTCGCACGAAGAGCTGCGGCGCCATGGAGGTCTTGCCGTGCGGGGCGAAGGCCAGACCGTGGCGCTCGGCGTACGTCTCGAGGAGCGCGAGGTTGTGCTCGACCGACTCGGCGGACAGTGCGAGGACGGGCGTGGTGAAGCCGCCGTCGAAGAGATTGCGCCGCTCGGCGGCCAGTTGGGCGACCGTGAGGCCCTCGGCGTCCGGCGGGAGCGCCTTGAAGCGGTGGTCGACACGCTCGTCACCGAGCTGGTCCACGCGCTCGTTCCCGAACTCGTCGGTGGGCCGGTCGGCGGCCATGGGAGCCTCCTCGAAAAGTCTCATTGCAACATCTGCAACAGTCATTGCGTATAACGCTTAATGGTGTCTAACATCCGGCGCAACGCCGGGTCAATGGATCCGGCTGCCCCAGAAACCCGCGAGGAGGCCCCAGGGTGAGCAGCGTGACCGGCACCGCAGCCGCGGACCCGACCGAGGTGATCTGCCTCGGCGAGTCCATGGTCACGTTCATGCCCTCACGGCCCGGGCGCCTCGCCGACGTCCCCTCCTTCGCCCGCACCATCGGCGGTGCCGAGTCCAATGTCGCCTGTGCGCTCGCCGCGGCGGGGCACCGGGTGAAATGGGTCAGCCGCGTCGGTGCCGACGGGTTCGGCGACCACCTCGTCGAGGCGATCGGCGCGTACGGGGTCGACACCTCGGCCGTCGGCCGTGATCCGGACCGGCCCACCGGCATCTACTTCCGCACCGCGACCGACCGGTCCACCGACGCGCACGAAGTCGCGTACTACCGCGCCGGTTCGGCGGCGTCGGCGATGTCCCCGATGACCCTGCCGTACGCCGAACTCACCGGCGCGCGGGTCCTGCACCTGTCCGGCATCACCGCCGCGCTCTCCGCGGACTGCCTGGCGCTGTTGCTCGAACTCACCGAACGGCGCGAGGGGCGGCCGCTGGTCTCCTTCGACGTCAACCACCGGCCGGGGCTGTGGCGCGACGCCTCGGGACCGGAGGTGCTGCTGGAGCTGGCCCGTGGAGCCGACCTCGTCTTCGTCGGCGAGGACGAGGCGGCGGACGCGTGGGGACTGCACGGCGGGGCGGCGATCCGCGCGGCGCTCCCGGAGCCCGGTGTCGTCGTCGTGAAGCACGGCGCCCGGGGTGCCACCGCCTACACCGGGCCCGTGCCCGATACGGCCGCGGGGCCCGAGGACGTCGCGCCGGGCGCGGTCTTCGCCCCCGCTCCCCATGTCGATGTCGTCGCCCCGGTCGGGGCCGGCGACGCCTTCGCGGCCGGTTTCCTCTCCGGGACGCTGCGCGAACTCCCGCTGCGGGACCGGCTGCGGCACGGACACCTCATGGCCGCCGCCGCCCTGACCGTCCCCGGCGACCTCGGCACCCCGCCCTCCACCGCACACGCCGACCGCCTCGCGGAACTGGACGACGCGGCCTGGGGGAGACTTCGACTCGGCCCCGGCTGGACCTCAGCCGTGGATGAGGAGGTACGTACGTCATGAGCCAGACCGTCGACCGCGCGCTGAGCATCCTTCCGTTGCTCGCCCAGGGACCCGCCGACCTCGGACAGGTCGCCGAACGCCTCGGCGTTCACAAGTCCACCGCGCTGCGGCTGCTGCGTACGCTCCACGAGCACGGACTCGTCTACCGCCAGCAGGACCAGCGCTACCGGCTCGGGGCCCGGCTGTTCGCCCTCGCACAGGAGGCCGTCGAGAACCTCGACGTACGCGAGATCGCCCACCCCCATCTCGTCACCCTCAACGAGCAGATCGGGCACACCATCCATCTCGCCGTGTACGAGGAGAGCGAAGTCCTCTACATCGACAAGGTCGAGAGCCGCTACCCGGTACGGATGTACTCGCGGATCGGCAAGCCCGTCGCGATCACCGTCGCTGCCGTGGCGAAGCTGCTGCTCGCCGATCTGCCCGAGCCCGAGCGGCGCGCGGTCGCCGAGAAGCTCGACTACCCCATGTACACATCCCGTTCGACGCCGAACGCCGGTGCGTTCCTCAGAGAACTCACCGTCGTACGCGAACAGGGATGGGCCACCGACCTCGGCGGCCACGAGGAGTCCATCAACTGCATCGGCGCACCCATCCGGGGCGCCGACGGCCGGGTCGTCGCCGCGATGTCGGTGTCCGCGCCGAACGTCGTCGTCACCGGCGAGGAACTCCTCACCCTGCTCCCGCTGGTGCGCCGCACCGCCGACGCCATCAGCCGGGAGTACTCCGGTTCCGTGACTCCGCACTGATGACGGCCGACCATCGAGCTCGAGCCCGACCGCGTACGACCGATACATCGAGTACGACCGAGCACACCGCCGGTACGACACACCCCAGCACGACACCGCCCGAAGGAAGCTCCATGACCGAGAAGACCGCGATCACCCCCGCCACCCACACCGAGCCGCCCGCCAAGTTCTCCCACGGCGTCAAGAAGGGCAACATCCTTCAGGTCGCCGGGCAGGTCGGATTCCTTCCGGCCGTCGAGGGCCAGGCCCCCACCCCCGCGGGCCCCACACTGCGCGAGCAGACCCTCCAGACGCTCGCCAACGTCAAGGCGGTCCTCGAGGAGGGCGGTGCGAGCTGGGACGACGTGATGATGATGCGCGTCTACCTCACCGACGTCGGCCACTTCGCCGAGATGAACGAGATCTACAACGCGTACTTCGCGGAGCAGAACCTGAAGGCCCCCGCCTCCGCGCGCACCACGGTCTACGTCGGACTGCCCGCCGGGCTCCTCGTCGAGATCGACGCGCTGGCGGTTCTCGGCTGATCGTCCGCTGACCTTGCCCGACCACACCCCCCAGCACACACCCCACGGCCCGGCGCCCGTCCCCGGGGCGCCGTGCCGCGGTCCCCCCTACCCGAAAACACCTCGAACGACAGGTTCCGCCATGCTCCTCGCCGCTGACGCGCCGCCACCGGCCCCGCCGCACACCGGTGGACTGCTCCTCCTCATCGACGGCACCGCCGGTCTGCTGACCGTCGCCGCCCTCGGTATCGCCCTGCTTCTCGTGCTGATCATCAAGCTGAGGCTCCAGCCGTTCGTCGCGCTGCTCGCCGTCTCCATCGCGGTGGGTCTCGCCGCCGGCCTCTCCGTCACCGAACTCTTCGGCACCGTGCAGAAGTCCGCGGCCGTCTCCGTCATCGAGACCGGTATGGGCGGCATCCTCGGCCATGTCGCGATCATCATCGGACTCGGCACCATGCTGGGCGCGATACTCGAAGTGTCCGGCGGCGCCGAGGTGCTGAGCTCGCGTCTGCTGGGCCTGTTCGGTGAGAAGCGCGCCCCGCTGGCCATGGGACTGACCGGTCTGATCTTCGGTATCCCGGTCTTCTTCGACGTCGGCATCTTCGTCCTCGCGCCGATCGTCTACGCGGCGGCCAAGCGCTCCGGCAAGTCGATCCTCCTCTACGCGATGCCGCTGCTGGCCGGCCTGTCGATGACCCACGCCTTCCTCCCGCCGCACCCCGGCCCGGTCGCCGCCGCCGGTCTGTTCAAGGTCTCGCTGGGCTGGGTCATCCTGATGGGCTTGGTGGTCGGCATACCCGCGGTCCTCGCCGCCTGGGCGTACGCGGCGTGGATCGGCAAGCGGCTGTTCGTCGAGGTGCCGCAGGACATGCTGGAGGCCGCCGAGGACGCCAAGGCCGCGATAGCCGCCGAGCGCAAGGACCGGCTGGGCGACGGCGCCACCGAGGCGCCCGTGTCGCTCGCCACCGTGCTGCTCATCATCGGTACGCCGCTGGTGCTGATCCTGGCGGCGACGTTCTCCTCCATCGCGCTGGACGAGTCCACGCTCCGGTCGGTCGTCGAGTTCTTCGGCAACCCGTTCGTGGCGCTGACGATCGCGCTCTTCCTCGCCTACTACCTGCTCGGCATCCGGCGCGGCTGGTCCCGCAAGTCCCTGGAGCAGGTGTCGACCTCCTCGCTCAAGCCGGTCGGCAACATCCTGCTGGTCGTCGGCGCCGGCGGGGTGTTCGGCGCCGTCCTCAAGGCCAGCGGCGTGGCCCAGGCGCTCTCCGACACCTTCAACGACGTCGGCCTGCCGGTCATCGTCCTCGCCTATCTGATCTCGCTGGTGCTGCGGGTGGCGCAGGGTTCGGCGACCGTCGCGATCGTCACCACGGCAGGCATCGTGCTGCCGCTGGTGGAGAACGGCGGTCACTCGCAGGCCTTCCTGGCCCTGGTCATCATGGCCATCTCGGCCGGTTCGATCTTCGCCTCGCACGTCAACGACGGCGGCTTCTGGATCGTCTCCAAGTACTTCGGCATATCCGAGCGCGACACCCTGAAGTCGTGGACGGTGCTGGAGTCGGTGCTGTCGGTCGCCGGCTTCGCGGTCGCGGCGGCGCTCAGTCTCGTCGTCTAGAGGCGTCCGTACGGGGGTGCTCCCTACGGACGAAGGCGCCCGGAACGGTATCCGTCCCGGGCGCCTCGGTCTGCCCGCGCGTGTCAGCTCGCGCAGGTCAGCTCGCGCAGTACTGCTGTTCCTTGCCGATCGAGCGGTACATGCAGTCCGAGTTCTCCAGCAGTTGCAGCACGGCGTCCCGGTTGCGGCTGGTCTCGCGCTCGATCACCTCGTCGGGCGGGTAGAAGCCGCCGCCGCCGAAGCCCGTCGGGTACATCTCGAAGGTGTACGCGAAGATCTTCTGATTGCCCCACAGCCAGTCGTCGATCGAGCCGTCCGTGATGTAGAGGTCGCTCGACTGCTCGGGTGTGTAGCCGTTGCTGGCCGCCATCTTCCTGCCGACCGCGGCGAACGCGTCACGGTCGTCCTTCGTCAGCCCCGGCGCGGTGTCCGCGGTGGTGTACCCGTACGGCCACAGCACCAGTTCGCTGTAGGTGTGGAAGTCGATGCCGGTCCTGATCTGCTGCTTGCCGCCGACCACGCGGCTGCGGGCGAAGTCGGCGACGACCTTGACCTCGGGCCCGGACTCGGCGGCACGGCCGCGGTAGGTCTCGGAGCTCGGGGAGCCCGACGAGCCGTTGCAGCAGCCCCACTTGAAGTTCCAGTTGCGGTTGAGGTCGGTGCCGACGGCCGACGAACCGGTGTTGGGCTGCCGGTTCTTGCGCCAGCTGCGGTACGAGCCGGAGGCGATGTCGTACTCGCCGCCGTCCGGATTGACGTCCGGGATGATCCAGATCTCCCGGCCGTTGACGGCGTTGGTGACCCGCGAGTCGGTGCCGTAGTCGTCACCGAGCTCGCGCAGCAGATACAGCGCCATCTCCACCGTCAGATGCTCGCGCGCGTGCTGGTGGTGGGTGAAGAGCACCTCGGGCTCGGCCTCGTCGGTCGCGACGTTGTCGCTGATCTTGACGGCGACGATGTCCCGGCCCTGATAGCTCTTGCCGATGACCCGCTTGCTCATGATGGCCGGGTGGGCGGCGATGCGCTGGTCGATCTCCGCGGTCATCTCGGCGTAGTTGTGATAGCGCGAGTCGGCCGACGGGAAGTCGAACGGCTCCACGGCCGCGCCACCGGTACGGGCCGGCGGGCCGGGCAGCGCCGTCAGTTCGTAGCCGAGTGCGCGAAGCCGTTTCGCCTGGGCGTCGTTCGCGCTGACCACGGCCGAGCGGGCGTCGGCCTCGTCGATCGAGACGCCGGTGGCGGCGATCGCGGTACGGGCCGCGACTCCGGCCGCGCCCTTGATCTCGTACTGAAGGGTCCGTTCCTCCGCGGCGGCCGCGGGGGTGGTGGCGGGGGCCCGGGAATCGTCCGGGGGTGCGGCGTTGGCGGTGAGCGGTGCTGCCACCGCGAGCGCCAGCAGGGCGGCGAACGTGACCGTCCTCCGGCCGCTGCCGCGTATGCGAAGTCGCATGCTGTTCTCCTGGGTGTGGAGGTGGGGGGTTGCGCAGGTGCGACACGTCGTGCGGGTGTGTGCGCACATGGTGCGACTCTGGCATGACCCGGTCAAGAGGGAACCTTCGGCCATCCCGTCCCCGATTCGTACGGACCCCTTGCGCGATCACTCCTCCACCGCTTACGTGACCTGAGCCACACGCCGGTACGAGTGAGAAGGCGGCCCGCACATGTCAGGCACCACCGAGAGCAGCACCGACGAGTCCGTGTCCCGACCCCGCAAGTCCAGTTGGAAGTACATCGGCCCCGGCATCGTCGTGGCGGCGACCGGTGTCGGCGCCGGCGACCTCGTCGCCACGCTCATCGCCGGCAGCAACTTCGGCTACACCCTTCTGTGGGCCGCCGTTCTCGGCTGCGTGGTCAAGATCTCGCTCGCGGAGGCGGCCGGCCGCTGGCATCTGTCCACCGGGCGCACGCTCTTCGACGGCTGGGCCGACCTCGGCCGCTGGACCACCTGGTTCTTCGTCGTCTACGTGGTGATCTGGGGCTTCGTCTACGGCGCGGCCGCCATGTCCTCCAGCGGCCTTCCCCTCCAGGCGCTGTTCCCGGGCGTGATGGACCTCGAATGGTGGTCCATTCTCACGGGCGTCGTCGGTCTGGTCTTCGTCTGGTTCAACAAGTACAGCGTCTTCGAGAAGGTCATGACCGTTCTCGTGGGCGTGATGTTCGTGGTCACCGTCTATCTGGCGATCCGTGTCACCCCGAACCTCGGCGACGCCTTCGCCGGTCTGCTGCCCGTCCTGCCGGACGAGAAGGACTCGATCCTCAACACCCTGGGCCTCATCGGCGGCGTCGGCGGCACGATCACGATCGCCGCGTACGGCTACTGGGTCAACGCCAAGGGCTGGACCAACACCGGCTGGATGAAGGTGATGCGGCTCGACAACCGCGTCGCGTACATCACCACCGGCATCTTCGTGGTCGCGATGCTCTTCGTCGGCGCCGAGCTGCTGCACTCGGCCAACGTGGCCATCGCGAGCGGTGACAAGGGGCTGATCCAGCTCGGCGACATCCTGGAGAAGGAGTACGGCCAGGCCACCGCCACGTTCTTCCTCATCGGCTTCTTCGCCACGTCGTTCACCTCGCTCATCGGTGTCTGGCACGGCGTGAGCCTGATGTTCGCCGACTTCGTCGCGCGCTACCGCAAGGACCGCGCCGACGCCGGCGGGGTCACGGGCGAGGAAGTGGCCTCCGGGGCGCGCGAGCGGTCGCTGCCGTTCCGGCTCTATCTGCTGTGGCTGACCTTCCCGCCGATGGTGCTGCTCTTCCAGGGCCAGCCGTTCCGCCTGGTGATCATCTACGGCGTCCTCGGCGCGGCCTTCATGCCGTTCCTGGCCCTGACCCTGGTGTGGCTGCTCAACTCCGCCCGTACTCCGCGGGAATGGCGCAACGGCAAGCTCAGCAACTCGATGCTGGTGGTCTCCGGACTGCTGTTCCTGGTGCTGGCGACCAAGCAGATCGTCGACCAGCCGTGGGCGGACTTCTTCTGACCCCTCCCGTCGCTTCCGGAGAGGCCGGACACGGACAGGGCCCGTCCCCGCCGGGGGAGCGGCGGGGACGGGCCCTGTCATCGGCCGGGGGTTACGGCAGGCCGTGCACGTGCGGGCCCACCGCGTTCGACCAGGCGTTGCCGGCCGTCGCGTCCCAGTTCGTGGACCAGGTCATCGCGCCCCGCAGACCCGGGTAGGTCTTCGAGGGCTTGAAGGAACCGCAGTTCGTGCCCCGGGCGAGGCAGTCCAGCGCGTTCTTCACGATCGACGGGTCGACATAGCCGCTGCCCGCGCCCCGCGTGGAGGCCGGCACACCCAGTCCCACCTGGGAGGGGTCGAGACCGTTCTCCAGCTGGATGCAGGCGAGTGCCGTGAGGAAGTCCACGGAGCCCTGCGAGTAGACCTTGCCGTCGCAGCCGAGCATCGAACCGCTGTTGTAGTACTGCATGTTGACGACCGTGAGGATGTCCTTCACGGCCAGCGCGGTCTTGAAGTACTCCGAGCCGGTGTTCTGCATGTCGATGGTCTGCGGCGCCATCGTCAGCACCAGCGAGGTACCCGCCTTCTGCGACAGCTGGCGCAGCGCCTTCGTCAGATAGGTGGAGTTGATGCCGTGCTCCAGGTCGATGTCGACGCCGCTGAAGCCGTACTCCTGCATCAGCGCGTAGGCGCTGTTGGCGAAGGCCGTGGCGGAGGCATCACTGTTGACGGTGACGTTGCCCTTCTCACCGCCGACCGAGATGATCACCGACTTGCCCGCGGCCTTCTTCGCCGCGACGTCGGCCTTGAAGTCGGCGACCGAGGCGTAGCCGACCGCCGGGTCGAGGTTGAAGACGATCTGGCCCGGTGTGGCGGTGGAGTCCGCGAAGGAGACGGCGATGATGTCGTACTGGGACTGCACATCGCGGAGCTTCTGCACGGTCGCGCCGTTGTTGAAGTTCTGCCAGTAGCCGGTCAGGGCGTGCTTCGGCACGGCCGGGTTGCCCGGGTTCCCGGTGCCCTGGCTCGTCCTGCCGGTGACCGCGGCAGACTTCGGGGACTCGCCCGCGGAGTTCGTCGCCGTCACCTGGAACTGGTACGAGGTGTTCGCCGCGAGCCCGGAGACCGTCGCCGAGGTGCCGCTCGCCGACTGGACCCTGGTCCCGTCGCGGTAGACGTTGTAGCCGGCCGCGCCCGACACCGCGCCCCAGTTCAGGGAGACGGAGGAGGAGGTCACCGAGCCGACCGACACCCCGGCCGGTGCGGAGGGGATGCCGGGCTCGGGGTCCGTGCCGCCGCCTCCGTCGGGACCGAAGACAGTGACGTCGTCCGCGATGTACGCGGCCTGGCCGTACCACCCGTGCGTGTAGACGGTCACCGACGTGGTGCTCGCGCCGGTGCGGAAGCTGGTCGACAGCTGGGTCCAGCTGCTGCTGCCGGGCGTCCAGGTGGAGACGTCGGTGGTGCCGGTGCCGGTCGCGCCGAGGTAGGCGTACCCGCCCTGCACCCAGGCGGCCAGGGTGTAGGTCGAGTTGGGCTTCACGGAGACGGTCTGGGTGCACCTGGCGTTGTCCTGGCCGGCCGGTGTCGCCTTCAGCGCGGAGGAGCCGGTGCGGACGGGGGAGGAGGTGTTCGCGCCACTGCCGCCGGAACAGGTCCAGTTGGAGAGTCCGGACTCGAAGCCGGCGTTCTTGGCGACGTTGATGTCGGCCGCCTGAGCGGTGCCTGTGCTGCCCACGATGGAGATACCGGCTCCGACGGCGAGCGCCAGGGCTCCGCCGAGCCATCTCCGCGAGCGTGTGGTGCGGTCCACTTTGCAGCCTCCGGTGGGGGAGTTGGGGGTGTGGAGGGGGTCTCGGAACGGTGGCCACCGCTGGGCGTACAAACTGGTCCAGACCAATAAGGTTGTCAAGACCTCTGACACCGATTCGTATACGGACGCTCTTCGTCGGTTTTCGGCCAAAGGTGGAGGGTGCGGGTCCCGTTTTCCCGCCACCCGGGCCCAGTTGCCCGGCGACGGCCGATTCGACCGGGCGTTCGGCATTCCGCATTCACTCACGCGTTACGGGAGTCAACTCCTGACCCCTAAGTCCGGTTTGGCCTGTGCGGAGAGTGCGCGTGTTGAGGCTCTCGGTTCTGAAAGGTGTTCTCTGCCTCCGAACTCGTGGATAAAGTGCTGAGGCAGGAGCGATGAGCAGTAGGTAACTGCGGTCACGGGTCCCCCGGCGGCCGGAGCTGAACGGGGAACCAGCGTGCCGACCGCAATAGCTGTCACCAGCGCAGATCTGGTGCTACCGCCGATGGACCACCACACGCCCACGGCGGCTCTGCTGCAGGCGCCGGACGTTCAGCCGCTGGATGCCGCTCTCTCGGACATGACGGTTCTGCTGGAACAGCACGGCTATGTGATCGCCCTCTATCCGGCCTCGATTCCGCTCGCCCACGAACGCAGGCTGCACACGGTCCGATCCGTACTGGAGAGCAGCCGCATCGCCCTCCTGAAGGTGGATCTTCCACCCCTGGCGACGGCCGTCCTGGTGCGCCAGCTGCGGCAGTTGTCGATCTGCGACTTCAGCGCCGGAATCGTCGCGTCCGCGGCCCGGCTGCTCTCCCACTACATCTACGCCGGAGCGCTGCTCAATTCCGTCACCCGGCTCGACCGGGTACCGGTGAGCCTCAAATCCCATGCGAAATCGTGGGTTCCGGGTTCGCAGTTCGGCGTCCTCGCCAATCCCGACCCCGAGCTGATCAGGATCGGCACCGGCCTGCTCACCGGCCCCGAGTTCGTCACCCGGCTCGCGGTGGCCAAGGGGCAGCTCCAGTCCGACTGGGTGACCGCGACCCTGGCCCCGGCATGGCAGACGCAGAGCCTGGAGGAGGCACGGCTGCCCGCCGACTCGCCGGTCTGGTGGGGCACCGGCCGGCTGATCGAATTCGCGGCCTTCCTGCCCGACATCTCGGTTCTCTACCAGCTGGTTTCATCCGTACGGCGAGAGGTGTGCACCTGGTGCGGAATCGAACTCATCGGTGACCGCTGCGGCTTCTGCTCCGCACCTCTCGCGGCGGCCGAGAACCGCACTCATGAGCCCCGTGCGCTGAGCCGGGGAACGTCCTCGTACCACGGACCGTGAACCGCCGGCCGGGCCGCCCGTGTCGAACGGCCTGCCGAAAGCGCGTCCCCCACCGCACTTCTCGCTCTGTCCGCTCCGCCAGTCCACGTCTGCGAACGAGGTTGTCCAGCCCATGAATTCACGCCAACGCCGCGGCATCATACTTCTGCTCCTCTCGGTGCTGTGCGCCCTCGCGGCGTTCGCCGGCGTGATTTCCGTGATCAGCGACGTGAATTCGAAGGTCGGTCCCGAGGTTTCCGCCTATCGGCTCAAGGCCGATGTCTCTCCCTATACGCCTTTGCGGCGGGACCAGTTCGAGAAGGTCTCGATGCCCCGGCGCTGGCTCTCCGACAGCGCGGTGACCGACCTGTCCGTGGTGAACGGAAAAATCGCCGTGACGCAGCTGCGCAAAGGGTCGCTGCTCCAGGACGACATGATCGTCAAGCGGCCGGTGCTCGCCTCCGGTGAGCAGGAGATCGCCATCATGATCGATGCCGCCACCGGAGTGGCCGGAAAGATCACCCCGGGGGATCTGGTCAACATCTTCGCGACCTTCGCCGGTAAGGACGAAGGCGACCCGGACCAGTCCCGGATCATCGTCCCCAACGCCAAGGTGATCGACGTCGGCCGGCTCACGCCGCTCGAACCCAAGGACGACAAGCGCTCCAGCGGCCCGCGCGAGGCCGTGCCGATCACCTTCGCGCTCAACACCACCGACGCCCAGCGCGTCGCGTACGCCGAGTCCTTCGCCGAGCATGTGCGCCTCGCGCTTCTCGCCAAGGGCAGCCCGGCCACATTGCGCCCCGGTGACAGCACCTACACCCTCGACGAAGACAAGAACAGGTGAGGGCTGTATGACCACACGCATCCTCCCGGCCGTCGGCGAACCCGATGCGGCCCGGTCCATCACCACCCTGCTGAGCCAGCTCCCGGACGCGGAGCCGGCCGCGCCGGTCGCCGACTCGACCTCGCTGCTCGACATGCTGGCCCGGCTGGCGTCCGAGTCGCTCGACGAACTGCCCGAGGTCGTGCTGGTCCACGAACGCATCGGCCCGGTCCCCGCACTCGAACTGATCCGGGAAGTGGCCCTGCGCTTCCCCGCGGTCGGCGTGGTCCTGGTGTCGGGCGACGCGAGCCCCGTCCTCTACTCGGCCGCCATGGACTCCGGCGCCCGCGGACTGGTCGGACTGCCGCTGTCGTACGAGGAACTGGCCCAGCGGGTCCAGGCCGCCGCCGGCTGGTCCGTCGGCGTGCGGCGCCACCTCGGCCACGGCGGCGACGTGTTCAGCGGGCCCGGCGGCACGGTGGTCACCGTCAGCGGCGCCAAGGGCGGTGTGGGCGCCACCGTCATCGCGGTCCAACTCGCGCTCGCTGCACAGGCGTCGGGCCGTCCGGTGGCCCTCGCCGACCTCGACCTCCAGGCCGGGGACATCGCCTCGTACCTCGATGTCCAGTTCCGCCGCTCGATCGTCGACCTCGCCGGGATCCAGGACATATCGCCGCGCGTCCTCCAGGACGCGCTGTTCGCCCACCAGACGGGGATGGGGCTGCTGCTCGCCCCCGCCGAGGGCGAACGCGGCGAGGAGGTCAACGACCGGGCCGTGCGCCAGATCGTCAGCGCGCTGCGCAACCGCCACGAGGTCGTGATCATCGACTGCGGCACCCAGATGAACAGCGCCAACGCGGCCGCCATCGAGATGGCCGACATCACGCTGCTGGTGACCACCCCGGACGTGGTCGCCGTCCGCGCGGCCAAACGCATGGTGCGGATGTGGGACCGGCTCCAGATCCGCAAGGCGGAGGAGACGGTCGCCGTGGTGAACAGGCACACCCGCGGCACCGAGATCCAGCCCCCGCTGATCGAGAAGATCACCGGAACCCGGGTCTCGCGGATCGCCGTCCCCGCGAACTTCAAGGAGCTTCAGCCCGTCGTCGACGCGGGTCGGATGCAGGACCTGGAGTCCCGGTCGACCGTGAAGCAGGCCGTGTGGGGGCTGGCGGGCGAACTCGGCCTCGTACGCGCTCCGTCCGGTGACCAGAAACAGGGCAGGTTACGCGGCGACAGGGGATCGATCGGTGTCCGGCGGGCACGGTCGAGGTGACTGCGGTGAGGGGGCACGTCGAGCGATGAGATCTCCAGCGACAGCGATATGCGCGGTGGTGGCGCGGATGCGTGGCGACCGGGGCGAGGCGCCCGCGGCGGCGCGGTCCCGAGTTGACCGGGGTCGGGCATCGGTGGCGGCGCGGATGCGTGGCGACCGGGGCCAGGCCGCGATCGAGTTCACCGGCACGGTCCCGGTCATCCTCGCCACGCTGGTCCTGCTGTGGCAGGCCGCGCTGCTCGGCTACACGTTCTCGCTCGCCGGGAACGCCGCGGACGCGGCGGCCCGGGCGGGGGCGGTGGACGGCGACTGCTCGGCCGCCGGTACGGAGGACCTGCCGGGTGCCTGGCAGGGCGGTGCGAGCGTGAGCTGCGGTGACGCCGGTGACCTGGTCACGGCCACGGTCAGCCTCGACGTGCCCGTCCTCTTCCCCGGCAGCGTGAACTTCCCCTTCCGCTTCGATGCCGATGCCTCCGCGGCCCGAGAGGACAGGCCATGAGGCGCCGCCGGGACGACCGCGGCCAGGCCGCCCTCGAATACGCGGGCGTCATCACCCTGCTGCTCTTCGTCGCCCTGGCCGCGATCCAGCTCGGCATCGTCGCCTACACCGCCCAGCAGGCCGGCACCGCGGCCCGCGCGGCCGCCCGCGTCGCCTCGCACGGCGAGGGCGGCGGCGAGGCAGCCGGTTACTCGGCCATGAGCGACTGGCTCGCGGACGGGGCCCAGGTGAGCGCCCCCACCGAGGGCGGCGAGGTCACGGCGACCGTCACGATCCAGGTCCCCGCCCTGCTGCCGGTCTTCGACTTCGGCTCCGCCCGACGGTCCGTCACCATGCCGGTCGACGAATGACCCCGCCACACCGCCGCGGACGGCGAGAGGAGATGACGTCATGAGCCTGCGGTCACGCATCAGCAGTCCGGAGCCGGTCAACGGTCACAGCGAGGAGAACCGCCTCGTCGGGGTCTACCGCGCCAAGCTCCTGGAGGAGATCGACCTCGCGGAGATGTCCTCGCTCGCCGCCGCCGAACGGCGGGCCCGGCTGGAGCGCGTACTCGGCCACATCATCAGCCGCGAGGGCCCGGTGCTGTCCACCGTCGAGCGCTCGCAGCTCATCCGCCGCGTCGTCGACGAGGCGCTCGGCCTCGGCATCCTGGAACCGCTGCTCGAGGACGCGTCCATCAGCGAGATCATGGTCAACGGCCATGAGCAGGTCTTCGTCGAGCGCGGCGGCCGGCTGGAGATGCTCCCGCTGCGTTTCTCGTCCAACGAGCAGCTGATGCAGACGATCGAGCGCATCGTCTCCACCGTCAACCGCCGTGTGGACGAGGCCAATCCGATGGTCGACGCGCGACTGCCCTCCGGGGAACGTGTCAACGTCATCATCCCCCCGCTGTCCCTGACCGGCCCCATCCTCACCATCCGGCGCTTCCCCCGGGCCTTCACGCTCGCGGAGATGATCGCGATCGGCTCGCTCGACGAGCAGATGACGCTGCTGCTGGCGGGACTGGTCCGGGCCAAGTTCAACGTCATCGTCTCCGGGGCGACCGGCACCGGGAAGACGACGCTCCTCAACTCCCTGTCCGCCCTGATCCCCGAGGGCGAACGCATCGTCACCATCGAGGACTCCGCCGAGCTCCAGCTCCAGCAGGCCCATGTGATCACCCTGGAGAGCCGGCCGCCCAACGTCGAGGGCAAGGGCCGCGTCACCATCCGCGACCTCGTCCGCAACTCCCTGCGTATGCGCCCCGACCGCATCATCGTCGGTGAGGTCCGCGGCGGCGAGACGCTCGACATGCTCCAGGCGATGTCGACCGGTCACGACGGATCGCTCGCCACCGTCCACGCCAACAGCGCCGAGGACGCGCTGATGCGCCTCCAGACACTGGCGTCCATGTCCGAGGTCGAGATCCCGTTCGTGGCGATCAAGGACCAGATCAACAGCGCCGTCGATGTGATCGTCCAGCTCACCCGCCACGCCGACGGCTCCCGCCGGGTCACCGAGATCGCCGTCGTCGACTCCTACGGCCGTGAGGAGTACCGCATCGTCTCCGTCTGCCGCTTCAACGCCCAGCCGATGTCCGCCGACGGGCGGATCCACGGGCGGTTCGAGTACTACCCGGTGCCGCGGCGGGTCGCGGAACGCCTCTACATGAAGAACGAACCGCTGCCACCCGCCTTCGGCATCGCCGCCTCCGAGGCCCAGCTCGCCGTCCGCAGGTCCCTCCTGTGACACGGCCACGACCCGGGCGGCCGCCCCTGCCCCGCCGACCACCCTGAGGCCGCCGACGACTCCGATGACACGCCCACGCCCACGCCCCCGACCGCACCCCGAGAAGGTCCCGCCGCCATGGACAACCTCCCGCTCCTGACGATCGGAGTCACACTGCTCGCCTGTGTGCTCTGCGTCGTCGGCGTGCACGCGTACTCCTCCGGCAGGGCCCAGCGCCAGGCACTCGTCGAGCGCATGTCGCAGACGAGCCCGCTCGCCCTTCCCTCCGGCAGGCGACGGCGGTTCGGCGGTGTCGACCGACGGCTGCGCGGGACACGGCTCGGCAACCGCATCGAGCGGAAGATCGCGGTTACGGGCCTCGACCTGACGCCCGGCGAGTACGTCGTCTACGTGGTCGCGGCCCTGCTCGCCGTGTACCTCGTCGTCGGCGCGATCTTCGCCCCCTTCTTCGGTGTGCTGGCCGCCGTGGCGAGCCTGTGGGGCGCCAACGCCTTCCTCAACTGGCAGCGCGTCAAGCGCACCGAGGCGTTCATCGCCCAGCTCCCCGAGTTCACCCGCGTCCTCGCCAACGCCACCCAGGCCGGGCTGGCGCTGCGCACCGCGCTCGCGATGGCCGCCGAGGAGCTCGACGACCCGGCGGGCCACGAACTGGGCATGGTCGCCGACCAGTTGGCGCTCGGCCAGTCGCTGGACGACGCGCTCGGTGAACTCGCCGAACGGCTGCCCTCCCGCGAGCTCATCGTCCTGGTCACCACCCTCATCCTCGCCAACCGCGCCGGCGGCCAGGTCGTCACCTCGCTGCGGAACCTGACCGAGACGCTGGAGGAACGGAAGGAGACCCGCCGGGAGGTCACCACGATGCTCTCCCAGATCAAGGTCACCGCCCTGGCCGTGCCCCTCCTCGGGCTCGGCTTCCTCCTGATGATCAACGCGATGACCCCCGGCGCCCTCGACAAGATGACGGGTTCGGTGGTCGGCCAGTCCGCCACGCTCATCGCCTTCGGCCTGTACGCCCTGGGCGCCTTCCTCATCCGCCGTATGTCCAGGATCCAGGTCTGAGAGAGGGCGACGACACCATGGGACTTCTGCTCGCCGCGCTCCTCGCGGCCTCCGTGTACGGGATCTTCCACGGCATCCGGATGTACCGCGCCGACGCCCGGCTCCCCGGCGACCTCGCGCTCGCGCTGGAGGTGGGCTCCACCCGGACCACCGCCGTCGGCTCGGGCATCGACCGCCTCGGCATGCGGTACGCCCCCGCCGTGCTGCGCGCCATGGGCCCCAAGCGGGTCGACGCCGTCCGCAGACGGCTCGACATGGCGGGCAACCCCTCCGGGATGACCGTCGACCGCTACGCCGCCCGCCGCGCGGTCTACGGATTCCTGGGCGTGCTGGCGGCCTTCTCCATGCTGCTGCGGGGCCAGTTCGTCATCGCCGTCCTCGCCCTGCTGTTCGGGCTCTTCTGGACCGACGTCATCATCCGCGCGGCGATCCGCAAACGCCGCGAGGACATCGAACGCACGCTGCCCGACTTCCTCGACGTCCTCGCCGTGGTCGTCTCCGCCGGGCTCGGCTTCCGCCAGGCGCTGGAACGCGTCGCGGAGAAGTACCAGGGCCCCTGGTCCGACGAACTGCGCATCACACTGCGGCAGATGGACATGGGCGTCAGCCGGCGCGATGCCTTCGACCAGCTCCGCCGGCGCAACGACTCCGAGCAGGTGTCGATGTTCGTCACCGCTCTCCAGCAGGGCGAGGAGCTCGGTGCGCCGATCGTCGACACCCTGATCCAGATCGCCACCGACATGCGCCGCACGGACGCCCAGAACGCCCGGCGGAACGCCGCGAAGGCCGTACCCAAGTCGACGCTGGTGGTCACGCTGGTCATGCTCCCGGCCACCATGATCCTCATCGTCATGAGTTTCTACTACGGCTCCGGGGTCGACCTCGGAGACGTCCTGGGCGGCTGACCACCGGACAGGCCGCACACACGGCGCACACAGACGAACGACCGAAGGGGAGGTGGACACCATGGCACCGGGCAAAGCCGTACTCAGCGGCGGAAACGCGGGCGAGACACCGGCCGACGTGGTCTCCACGGGCCCCGCACGCCTGCCGTCGCTGCCCATCCAGGTCAACGCCCTCCAGGCGCTGTGCCGTCAGGTCTTCGGATTCCGGCTGGCGATGATCGCCCTGGCCGCGCCGTTCGCCCTCGACGGCACCCGCCCCGGCCCGGCGACCTGGCTGGTGGGAGCGGCGGTGCTGGTCACCTTCATGACCTCCTACGTCCTCCTGCGGGACTGGGAACGCTTCGGGCCCGTCCTGCTGCGCCACCCGTGGCTCCTCGGCGCCGACATGACGTTCGGCGCGCTGCTGCTGATCACCGCGTCGCCCGACTCCACCCTCGCCTACGTCACCATGTGCACCCCGCTGCTGGCCGGGCTGATCTCCGGATGGCGCGGAGCCGCGGTGTTCGCGATCCTCCAGTCGCTCATCATCGCGGGCGCGTACGCGGTCAATGTCGAGGCCGAGGCCCGCTTCACCGCCCTGCTGCTGCCCGGCCTGTGCGTCCTGGCCGGAGCCATCGGCAGCACCCTGCGCAATCTGATGCTCGGCTTCGGAGCGGCCAGCCAGGCGCTGACCGAGGCGCGCGCCCGGCTCGCGGTCAGCGGCGCGGTCGAACAGGAACGGGCCCGGCTCGCCCGCGAGATGCACGACTCCGTGGCCAAGACCCTGCACGGCCTGGCGCTCGCCGCCGACGGCCTCGCGAGCTCCGCCGACCGGATGGACCCGCTCACCGTCAAGCACCAGGCGGACCTGGTGGCCCGCTCGGCCCGTCGGGCCGCGGCCGAGTCCCGGGAGCTCCTGTCGGACCTGCGCCGGGAGTCCGGCCTCGACGGCGGCGTCGACCTGCTGGCCGAACTGGCGGCGCGTACCGACGACTTCGCCCGCCGCAACGGCGTACGCGCCACCTTCAGCCCGCTCGGCGACGGACCACCGCCGAACGTGCCGCCCGCCGTCGCCCGTCAGGCCCTGACCATCGCCGCCGAGGCCATGGACAACGCCCACCGCCACGGCCGGCCGAGCTATCTCGCCGTATCGGCCGGGGTCACCGGCGACGTGCTGCGGATCAGCGTGTACGACGACGGCCGGGGCCTGCCGCCCGGCACCTCCCTCGAAGGGCTGCGCCAGGCAGGCCACTTCGGTCTGGTGGGCATGGTGGAGAGGGCGGCGTCCATCGGCGCGAGGATCCGGATCGGCCGGGGGCGGGCGGCGAAGGGCACGGAGGTACGCCTGGAACTTCCGGTGGTCGCGCTGGGGATGGTCGGGGGCATACCCCGGCAGCCGGCCGGACCGTCCCGCAGCCGGACGCCGTACACCCCCGAGGCACAGCGCACACGAACGGTCACCTGACAACGCCACCCCCTGTCCCCGCCTTTCGAGAGGAGGCTGCAGCCATGCCGGACGAACACTCCCGCACCTCGGGACAGCACTGGAGCCATCAGTCGCATGCCTCGCAGCACACGTCCTCGCACACCTCCGACGAACTTCCCGCGCTGCCCGAGCAGCTGCCGGCGGCCATCTCACCCCTGCGGGTGGTCGTGGCCGACGACAACCCCGTCGTACGAGCCGGGCTGACGGTCCTGCTTCAGGGGCGGGACGACCTCGACGTCGTGGCCGAGGCGGCGGACGGCCGCGAGGCCTGCGAGGCCGCGGTCCGGCACCGGCCCGACGTGATCCTGCTGGACGTCCGGATGCCGGGGGTCGACGGCCTCGCCGCGCTGCCGCATCTGGTCCGCCTCGCGCCGGTGCTGATGATGACCTACAGCCGGGAGAGCGAGATCGTGCACGAGGCGCTTCGGTTGGGCGCCGGAGGCTATCTGGTCCACGGCGAGTTCACGGCGGACCAACTGGTCGCGGCCGTACGGGACATCAAGGCGGGCCGTGCGACCTTCACCCATTCCGCCTCCGGGGCGCTGCTCGCAGGGGTGCGGAGGGGTCGGCAATTTGCTCAACCGTCTTCGCTTACGCAAGCGAATGTGGCACATTCGTCTTCGGACCCCGATGTAGCCGGTGAACTGCGGGGAGTGATCACCGAGTTGAGTCAGCGGGAGGTGGAGGTGATGGACCTGATCGCGTCGGGCATGACCAATCAGCAGATCGCCGCCTCCTGCTTCATCAGCCAGAAGACGGTGAAGAACCACATCAACCGCATCTTCGCCAAGTTGAACGCGGGCAGCCGGGGCGAGGCCATCGCCGTCTGGCGCAGCCTCGCACGAGGGGGGTCGGTGTGAGGGCGTTACGCACACCCCGCTGCCCCGATTGGGCCCACCCTTGGGCCCACAGACCCATGTCCGCCGTCCCGCCCCGGGCGTACGGTGCACGCGCTGTCAGCCGGACCGGCCTGGAGGAAGTCGATGTCGAACGTGACGCTGAAGGCGATCGTGAACACCCGTGTGTACGTGGCCGCCTGGGTGGCCGCGACGGCACTGGCGATGAAGGAACGCCGCGACGAGGGCCAGGGCGCGGTCGAGTACGTGGGCGTGATCGTGCTGGTGGCGCTGATCATCGCGGCTTTGGTGGGGTCGGGGGTGGCGACCGATATCGCCACCGGTCTGAAGACGAAGGTCACGGAGATCCTGGGCGGCGGTGGCGGCGGCGAGTAGCTTCGCCCGGCGCCGGTAGCGCGCGCGACGCAGGGCAGGCCGCACCCATCTACATAGCGATGGTGGCGGGCCTGCTCTTTCTCGCGCTCGCGTTCTTCGCGGTCGGGCAGGCCGGTGCCACGCGCAACGGCGCGCAGTCCGGAGCGGACGCGGCAGCTCTGGCCGCGGCCATGGAGTCCCGCGACGACTTCTGGGACGGACTGGAGGGGAGCCTCCTCGACTTCGACTTCCTCGAGGATCTCTTCGGCGGTGACCCGATGGGCGTAGCAGGTGATGGCTGTGCAGCAGCGGCGCGGTTTGCTCAAGCGAACGGAGCCACGCTGTCACCTGACGGCGGTTGTACCTGGCTCGACGGGCGGTGGGGATTCACCGTCACCGTTCAGTCCGAGCCTGTCGGGGACACGATCCTTCCGGGCACCGAGAACGACCGGGCCCGCGCCACAGCGACGGCCGTCGTGGACTTTCCCTGCACGTTCGAACCCCCGGAGAGCGAGCCCTCGCCGACGGCTTCACCGCCCGACGACGACGCACCCCCGGGTGGTGCCACACCGCTCCCCGACGAGCCGGCTCCCACAGCCACGCTGCACTGTGGCGACCATGACTTCACCCTCGATCCGGAGAAGCCGCATCTCCTCCCCGACATGTCCGACCTCTTCACCGTCCGGCTGGTCGAGGACTGACCGCGACCGAACGCAAAGGAACGCCACTTATGAGTACTCGGCACGGATCGACGACCCGTAGGGCAGTGACCGCCGTCCTTGTGTCCGGGGTGCTGTCCTTCTCCCTCACGGCGTGCGGTGGAGACGGCGGGGGATCCGACGACAAGAAGGACAACAGCGCGACGTCGACCGCGCCGGAGAAGCCGGATGGGTCGTCGGACAACGGCGGCAATACGGTGCCGGACACCAGCAAGACCCTGGCCACCATCAACGGCAGCAACGGTTTCCAGATCACCATTCACAGCGCCGCGCGGGACGAAGGCGGCTTCCTGACGGTCTCGGGCAGCCTCAAGAACACCAGCAGCAAACAGCAGTTCCCGCCGCTGCAGTGGAACGGCGAGGAGAGCCAGGTGAAACGGACCGGCCCCTCGTTCGCCGGCATGACCCTCGTGGACAAGGTGGGCAAGAAGCGTTACTACGTGCTTCGGGACACCGACGGATATCCCCTGACGACCACAGGTCTGAGCGGCATCGGCTCGGGCAAGAGCGTCGACTTCTTCGCCCAGTTCCCCGCGCCGCCGAGCGACACGCGCACGGTCGACGTGCAGGTTCCCCTCATGCCCACCGCCACGATTGAGATCTCCTGATGCGTGCGGCACCCGTCTCCCTCGCCGCCCTGCTCCTCTTCACCAGCATCCAGCTGACCACCGCCCCCGCCGCGTCGGGTGTCCCCGTCGACGACGACCCGAGCGTCCCGCCCGGGACCGAGTCGACGTACACCCCGCCCGAGATCGACGGCAGCAACCCCGGTCTGAAGATGCGCGACGGTGCCACCCTCGCCCAGCCGCGCGTGCTGGACATCGTCTCCATCGTGGAGACCGAGGGCGGCGAGGAGCGCCGTGAAGAGACCACGTCCTCACTGAAGTTCGCCCTCCAGGCCGAGGTCCTGTTCGGCAAGGACAGCGCCAAGCTCACCCCCCAGGCCAACGGCCGCATCTCCGCCATCGTCGCCGAGATCAAGAAGCACAACGCCCAGAAGGTCCGAGTCTTCGGGTTCACCGACAACCTCGGTACGTACGAGCACGGCCGGGTCCTGTCCAAGAAGCGGGCCGACGCCGTGCACGGGGTGCTCAGCGGGCAGCTCGACGACGCCGGGATCACCTACGAGGTCCGCGGCTACAGCGAGGACTATCCGATCGCGGACAACTCCAGCGAGGAGGGCCGGACCAAGAACCGTCGTGTGGAGGTCTCATTCCCGACAGGGGGCACCAACTGAACGCGTTCCCGCCGTACGTCCCGCAGCCGGCCCGCAGTACGCTGCGGGCCGGCTGTCGACCGAGTGGGCCGAGGAGCGCACGGATGAGACGGGTGGGGGCGGCAACGGTGAAGGTGCTCCGCGGAGTTCTCCTCGCGGTCGTCTCCGGTGCTCTCCTCGTGCCGGCCCCCGCCGCCGCGGTCTCCCCGAGCGGCCCGGCCGCCGCCTACCGGACCGCCCCGGACGCGAAGCCCGTCCACGGCGCGGCAGCCAGCGCCGAGGGCCCGCGGCTGCGGCCCGGGACGTACACCGACACGGTCTCCGCCGGGGAGCGGAAGTTCTACCGCGTCGTGCTCGACGACGTGTCGAACGCCTATGTCTCCGCCGTACTGGCTCCGCCGCCGGGCAGCCCGGTCGGCGCCACGGACGGCGTGCGGATCACGCTGGAGTCCGCGGACGGTGAGAAGTGCAGCGTGAGCAACGACGTCACGTTCGGCAGCTCCACCGCCCGGCCCGTCGCCGACTACGCCACGCGGCGCATCGGTCGGGGCCGGGAGTGCCAGGAGGCCGGTGACTACGTCTACAGCGTCGAGTGGATCGGCTCCGGAGCCGGTTCCGGGGCCCGCGACTGGCCGCTGGAGCTGAAGTACATGACGGAGCCCGGGGTCGGGGCGGGGACGGAGACGCCCGGGCCGTCCTCCTGGGCGACGCGCCCGGCGGAGCCCGTCACCGGTACGGCGAAGGGCGTCGACGGCGGATCCGGGTTCAACGACGCGCCCGCCGTCGGCCACGGCGTGTGGAAGGACCGGCTGAGCCCCGGTGAGAGCCGGTTCTACAAGGTGCCCGTCGAGTGGGGTCAACAGGTCTTCCTCGAGGCGGAGTTCGCCGGTACGGCCACCGGCCGGGCCGCGTCCGTCCCGGACGGCCTGCGGCTGACGCTGTTCAACACGGGCCGCGGGTTCGTCAAGAACGCGGCGGCCGGGTACCGGGGCAGTTCCTCGAAGGTGTCGCTCGGCACGGCACCCGCCGCGTTCGCCAACCGGACCTCGCCCCGGGACGACACGGGCGCCATGCGGTTCTCCGGCTGGTACTACGTCCGGGTCTCGCTCGACCAACGGGTGGACACCGCACTGCCGTTGACCCTGCGGGTCGGCGTCGAGGGCGATCGCGTCGAAGGCCCGGCGTACCGAGGTGACGCCGTCGCGGCCGGCTTCGGGCTCACCGACGCGGACCGGGCGGCCGCGCAGGACGGGCGGGTGGCGTCCGGCGGCGGCACCCGGAACAGCGTGCTGTACCGGGCCGTCGGCTACACCGGGATCGGCCTGGGCACAGCTCTCGTGCTGATCCTCGCCGCCTGGACCCTGCTGGCCCGCCGCAGCCGCGGGCGCCATGTACGGCAGCCGCCTCTGCCATGGGAGCCGCGCGCCCACTGAGTGGGCCGGGCGGCATGGGCCTCCTGGGCCGTCGCCGCCGCAGGTCGGGCACAAGGCCCAGGTCACGGGGGCCCACGATTGGGCCCGGGGGCCCATGACCCCGGCACATCCGCTCCTTACCGTCGCTTCATGTCGCCACACGGGGTTGCGCGTCGGGCCCGCCGTCGAGTGTGCCGGGGGCTGCCGCGCCCCCGGACAGGCCTCCTCGGCCCGCGGATGGAGCGCGGGGACCGGTCGGGCCGGCCTGCCGCCGACCGTGCGGACCGGGCCGACGACGGGACGTCTTCGTGATCTACAGCTTTCTGACCGTCCACCGGCTGACCGTGTCCGCCATGGCGGTGGCGCTGGCGCGGGCGGTGGGGGTGCCCTCCACGGCGGTCGACATCGCCGACGAGGACTCGGCCGAGGACCGAAGCGGCCGCGACTGGGACGCGCTCGTGCTCTGCGGCTATCACGCGGTCGCCGGTGATGTCGCGCTCGCCTGGGAGGTGTCCGTCGCGGACGCCGTGCCCGACCCCCCGGACGAGGCGGAGGCGGCGCGGAGCCTCGCCGCCCTGAGCGGTACGACGGTGCTGTACCCCGCCGAGGAGGCGGTTCCGTCCGCGTACTGGGCGGCCGCTCCGGACGGCACGGTGACGCGCGCCCGTGTGGTCGAGGCGGGCGTGAACGGCGGAGCCGTGGTGGTGGAGGTCGAGGCCGTCGAGACCGCCGTCGCCCAACTGCCCTCGGCGCGCGTCCAGTTGCTGCCGGAGATCTTCCGCGAGGAGAAGGTGCCGACCCCGGTGGCGGACGCCTTCGCCGCCCTCACCGACGCGGACGGCAGCGCACCGGCCCGCGGACCGGAGAACCGGGCCCGCGAGGAACTGCTGCTCTGGGAGCGTCTCGTCCGCAGGATCGAGGCCGACTGGGCGCCGACCGGCCGCTACCCCGAGGAGCTGTATCTGGAGGACCTGCGTACCCGCGACGGGCTCGCCGAGCGGCTGTCCACCGTGCACGGCACCCTGGCCGAGGAAATCGCTCGTTCCGCCGAGACGCTCGACATACTCTTCCGTACGCACACCACGGACGACGGGGGAGAGCTGCTCGGGCGCCTGACCAAGGCGGGATCTGCGATGGCGGACCGCGGCTGGTGGTGGCGACGGCGACCCGCGCGGCTGCCCTGGGTCTGACGGCTGACGGCTTGACGGCCTGACGGGGTCCCGGGCAGCCCGGTCGGCGGCCTGCGGCAGGCAGGTGTGCCGGCGAAGGAGGGACGCGCGTGGCAGTGCCGTTCGGTGACCGGCTGCGGGACGAGCTGGGTCCGCCCCGGCGGGAGCGGCTGCTCGACAGCAGCCCGCGGTCGGCGGTCTGGCGCGTCGAACTGGTCGATGGCACAGCCGCCGTGGTGAAGCAGCTCGTCGCCGATGAAGCAGCCGATGAAGCAACCGGCGAGACAATTGGTGCAGCGGCAGCCGACGCCGCGGCCGACGAACGCTTCCGCCGTGAGATCACGGCCCTGCGCTCCGCCGGACGCGTACGTCCCGCGGTGGTGCCACGCCTGCTCGGCGCGGACCCGGATTCTCGGGTGCTGGTACTGGAGCACGTGGAACACCGGACACCCGGCGAGGGATGGCAGATCGCTTACGCACAGGGCCTCGCCCGGTTGCATGCCGCGGCCACCGGCGACGAGACGGAGCTGCCCCGGTGGACCGGTCCCGGTGAGCGCGATGTCACCGCGTTCCTGGCGTTCGCCCGGCGTCTCGGTGCCAGTGTCCCGGCGGCGGCGGAGGACGAACTCGGTGCGTTGGTGCACCGCCTCGGAGCACCGGCTGCACGCAGCGCACTGCTGCACGGCGACCCCTGCCCCGGCAACGATCTGCACACCCCCGACGGCATCCGCTTCGTCGACTTCGAGCAGGCCTGCCTCGGCAACGGCCTCATGGAACTGGCGTATCTGCGCATCGGTTTCCCGACCTGCTGGTGCGTCACCGACGCTGCCGGGCCACTGCTGTCCGAGGCCGAGGAGATGTACCGCACCACCTGGCGTGCGGCGACCGGCACCGAGGTCGCGGGTGATCTCGCCGACGCCTGCGCGGGCTGGCTGATCCGTGGCGACGCCCTGGTGGAGCGCGCCCGCCGGGGCACCGTCGACCGGCTCGCCCGCGCGCTGGACGAGGACTGGACGTGGGGCACCGTCACCGCGCGGGAGCGGCTGCTGCACCGGCTCGGCGTGGTCGCCGGGATGGCCGGGGGCCATGAGGCACTGGGCGCGCTGGGTGCGCTCGCCGGAGACGTGCGTGACCGGGTCCGACAGCGGTGGCCCCGGCTCGGTACGGTGCCGACCCGCAGACCGCCGTCATAGACAGCCGGGTGAACGCACGGGCCGGGCCGCCTGGCTCGCCGCCTGATGCAGTCCTGCCGGCGGCGTGGAAGGACCAAGCCCGCAGCGTGGAAGGACCAAGCCGGCAGCGCGGAAGGACCGAGCCCGCAGTGTGAAGGTGCCAAGCCCGCAGCCTGGTAGACCCCGGCCCGCCCGGCCGAGGGCATCACCGGTCAGCCGGCTCCGGACCCACCGTCCCCGCCGTCCCCGGCGTCTCGATCGTGAGCCGTGCCCCGGCGACGACACCCCACTCCGTCATCGCCCCCGCCTCGGCCTCCAGCACATGCCGCGCCCGCAGCCGGGGCCTCCCGAGCCGCCCCGGACCCATCGTCCGGACCTGCACGACCCGCAACTCCCGGTCCAGATAGGCCACATCGATCGCGAATCGCATCCGGAAGGTGTGCACGCTGTTGCACGGCGTCAGGAGCATGGCCCCGTCGATCCCTTCCCGGCCCAGCAGCCCCCGCCGTCGCGGACCGTACGTCGCCGCGATCTCCACCGGCACCGCGGCGTCGCGCCCGGCCACCCGCAACACCCCCGTGCCGTCCCGCCACCGACGCCGTCCGCTCATGGTCGTAGACCGTAGCGCCGGCCTTCCCGCCGTGGGCCCGGAAGCCCCGAGTGGGCCCCCGGACCCATGACCGCGGCCGGAGCGGGCCCTTACGCTCTTTGCCGTGTATGCCACGCTGCTCGCCGTCGCCGCCCTGTGGGGTGCCGCCGCGGGCCTGCTCGTGCCCCGCGCCGCGTACCGGATCTCCGTGGAGCCGGGGGAGCCCTGGCGCGACAGCTGTCCTTCCGGGCACCGCTTCGCCGGTCCGGTGCGCGGGTGGATCGGCGGAGTCCGGTGCGCGGCGTGCGCGACGGCGGTACCGGCCGTGTCCGGCCGGGCGGCCGACGGTGTGGCGGGCCCTTCCCCGGACGCACCCGCGACGCCCGTCACGGTCCCCCTCGTCACCATCGCGGCCTGCGTCGCGGTGGCGGCTGCCACCGGGGTCCGCCCCGAACTGGCCGTCTGGCTGCTGATCGTGCCCTTCGCCGTACTGCTCGCGGTCGTCGACCTCCGGGTACACCGGCTGCCCGACGGGCTGACCCTGCCGCTGGCCGCCGCGGCCGCACTTCTCCTCGGGCCGGTGGCACTGCTGTCCGGCCACGCCGGCTCCTGGACCACGGCACTGCTCGGCGGACTCGTCCTCGGCGGCGCCTACTTCGTGCTCTTCGTCATCCATCCGAACGGCATGGGCTTCGGTGACGTCAAACTGGCGCTGTCGCTGGGCGTCGTCCTCGGCTGGTACGGCTGGACCGTGCTCTTCGCCGGCGCCTTCGCGGGCTTCCTGTTCGGCTCGCTCTACGGGGTCGTGCTGATGGCCCTCGGCCGCGCCGGCCGCAGGACGGCGATCCCCTTCGGGCCGTTCATGATGGCGGGAGCCCTGCTGGGGCTGCTGCTCGGCGCACTCGCCGTACGAGGCTGACACCGCACGTACCCGGCCGTCCCCACCCGCACGCCGCACACCGCGCGTCGCCCATAACGAGAAGACAAGTGCAGCCGCGGCGCGCAGTATCGGTCCCATGGACACCGAGCCGGTCAACATCATCGAGGCGCTCGCCTCCTTCGACGACGTCTACAGCCCGCGCATCGTCGCCCGGATGAACGACTACGACGTACGCATCGCCCACACCGCCGGAGAACATGTCTGGCACGTCCACGAGGACACCGACGAGTTCTTCCTCGTGCTCGACGGCCGCTTCGACATCGCCCTGCGCGCCGCCGACGGCACCGAGTCCACCGTCGAGCTCACCAAGGGCGACACCTTCGTCGTGCCCAGGGGAACCGAGCACAAGCCGTCGTCGCCCGGCGGCTCGATCCTCATGTTCGAGCCGTCCGGTACGAAGTCGACGGGCGACCGGCACGAGGGCGAGATCCCCGGCCATGTCGACAGCACCACGGGACACGCCCTGTCATGACAGCGCAGCAGCACGGCACACCGCGGTCGTTCGATGACCTGATCGAGGAGGCGGCGGCCGTCTCCGTCGAGGGATGGGACTTCTCCTGGCTGGAGGGGAGAGCCACCGAGCAGCGCCCTTCCTGGGGGTACGCCCGGTCGATGGGCGAGCGCATGGCGCGGGCCTCGGCGGCGCTGGACATCCAGACCGGTGGCGGTGAAGTCCTGGCCTCCGTACCGGTGTTGCCACAGCTCACCGTTGCGACGGAGGCCTGGCCGCCGAACGTCGCCAAGGCCACCGCCCTGCTGCGGACGAGGGGCGTGGCGGTCGTCGCCGATCCCGAGGAGCCGCCGCTGCCGTTCGCCGACGAGGCGTTCGACCTCGTCGTCAGCCGCCATCCCGTCCGTGCGTACTGGCAGGAGATCGCCCGCGTACTGCGCCCCGGCGGCACCTACTTCTCGCAGGAGGTCGGCCCGGCCAGCGTCTTCGAACTGGTGGAGTACTTCCTCGGGCCGCAGCCGCCCGAGGTGCGCGGCGTCCGCGACCCCGGGGCGGCGCGGGCCGCGGCCGAGTCCGCGGGTCTGGACGTGGTGGATCTGCGGGCGGAGTCGCTGCGCACCGAGTTCCACGACATCGGGGCCGTCGTCTACTTCCTGCGCAAGGTCATCTGGATGGTCCCCGGGTTCACGGTCGAGCAGTACCGTCCGCGGCTCGCGGCGCTCCACGAACGGATCGAGTCCGAGGGACCCTTCGTCGCCACGACGACGCGCTTCCTCATCGAGGCGGTCAAGCCCGTCCAGTGCCGCTCCCGGCACTAGCATTCGGAGATATGCGGACATTTTCTGACAACTCGGCGGTTCGGCGCAGCGTCCTGCGATCCCTCGTCCCCGCGCCCTCGCCGGAGCCCGGAACCCGCACCGCTGCCCGCTTCCCCGCCGCCCTCCTCCCCTGGAGCTGGGCGGCGGCCTTCTTCCTGCTCTACGCCACCGTCGCCGTGCGCCGTCATCTGCTGCTGCGCACCACCGGCTACGACCTCGGCATCTTCGAGCAGGCCATCCGCGCCTACTCCCAACTGCGCGCCCCGATCGTCCCGTTGCGCGGGGAGAACTTCCATCTGCTCGGCGACCACTTCCACCCCGCGCTCGCGGTCCTCGCCCCGCTCTACCGCCTCTGGCCGTCCCCGCTGTGTCTGCTCCTCGCCCAGTCGGCGCTGCTGGCGCTCGGCGCCGTACCGCTGGTGGCCTGGGCGCAGCGGGTGCTCGGGCGGCGGCCGGCGCACGCCGTCGCCCTCGGGTACGGGCTCAGCTGGGGCATCGCGTCAGCCGCCGCGTTCGACTTCCACGAGGTCGCGCTCGCCGTGCCGCTGCTGTCGTTCGCCGTCGTCGCACTCGGCCGGCGGCGCTGGGGAGCCGCGGTGGCCTGGGCCGCACCGCTGGTCCTGGTCAAGGAGGACCTGGGCCTCACGCTCGCCGCGCTGGGCTGCTTCGTCGCCTGGAAGGGGCCGCGGTTTCTCGGCGTCGTCACCGCGGCCGCCGGTGTGGTCGCCTCGGTGATCGAGATCAAGGTGCTGCTGCCCGCGTTCAATCCGGCCGGCGGCTATGCCCATGGTGTGAACCTGGGCGAGGGCGGCCACTCCACCCTGCTCGGCACCCTCGTCTTCGCCCCGCTCGACGCGCTGCGCCCGGACATCAAGGCGATGACGCTCATCCTGGTGTTCGCGCCCTCGGCGCTGCTTGCCCTGCGCTCTCCGCTCGCCCTGCTGGCCGTGCCCACGCTCGCCTGGCGGATGCTCTCCCAGAACGGCTTCCACTGGGGCACGTCCTTCCACTACAGCGCCGTTCTGATGCCGATCGTGTTCGCCGGGCTCATCGACACCCTGCGGCGCTGGGGTGCGGCCGACCACCCGCTCGCCGCGCGGCAGGTGAGGGCGTCCCTCGCCACGGTCCTCGCCGTCACCGTCGTGATGCTGCCGTCGTTCCCCCTGGCCCAGCTGGCGCAGCGGGCCACCTGGCGCACCACACCGCACATCGAGGCCGCCCGCTCCCTGCTGGCGAAGATCCCCGACGGCGCGTCGGTCGCCGCCTCCAACCGCATGGTCCCCCAGCTCACTTCACGCTGCGACGTGGTGCTCTTCCCGACCTTCCCGGTCGACGCCCGGCTCTACGAGTACGACAAGGACCGGCTGCCGCGCCCGACGGCCGAGTGGATCATCCACGACCGGGAGGCGCCCGAGGCCTGGCCGTACCGCACCGGCCACTGGCCCTATCCGCCCGAGAAGCAGGCCGCCGAACTCGACGCCGCCGAGCGCCGGTACGGCTACGAGCGGATCGCCGAGAAGGACGGCATCACCCTGCTGCGCCTCAGGCATGCGGCGCGACCGTGACCGTACCGACCCCTCAGACATGCGGCCCGACCGTGACGGTACCGACCGCCGCTCAGGCATGCGGCCCGACCGTGACCGTACCGACCGTCAGCTCCGCCGTCCCCTCCAGCACTTCGGCGACCCGCTCCACCTGACGCTGAAGGTCACGGCGCGTCCGGGCGCCCTCCAGCGCCTTCCCCACCGGCTCGACCGTGACCGCGATCCGCTTCCCCGACCGCTTCTGGTGCCACACCCCGCGGACCTCTCCGTCGACGAGGACGACGGGGAAGTTCCCGGCCTGACCGCCTGCGAGCGCCCGCTCGCGGGCGGCGCCCGGGAAGAGCAGCTCTCGCGGCTGCGAGGCGATGGTGAACGCGTCGAAGTAGGGCAGCAACCGCACCCCGCGCGGTGCCTCGTCGGCGAAGCCGGTGTCCCCGGCCGCCACCCATGCCCGCTCACCCGCGAACGCGACCTCCTCGATCCGGCCGTCGGTCGCCGATGACGCGAAGAGCCCGGCCGCCCAGGAGCGAGGGGCGGCGAGCCACTTCGCGAAGTGCGCGGGTGTGGCGGGCCCGTACGCCCGCAGATAGTGCTCCAGGAGGACCTCCAGCGCGGCCGGCCCCTCCATCGGGGTGACGCCGGGGTTCGTGCAGGTCGCCTTGCGCCCGCGGTTGGGGGCGAAGGCGAGCAGCCCGCGGTGCGCCGCCAGATGGGTCGCCTGGCGCCACCGGGGCCACTTGTCCTGGAAGGCCTCCATCACCCGATCGCCCGCCCACGGACCGGTGCGCTCGACGATCGCCTCGGTCAGCTCGTCGATCGTCAGCTCCGCGCCGGTGAGTGCGTCGCCGATGGCCGCCAGGACCTGCTCCGTCTGCTCGTCCGTCATCCGCACATCGGGCGGCATCGGGTTCGATCCGGTGGGGATCGCGGAGAGCGCCCCGGTCCACATCGGCATGTCCTCGGCCGCCAGCAGATGGACGGTGCCACGGGGTCCGTACGTCTTCACCAGACTGCGCTCCGTCCACAGCGCCTCGCGCACGCCCGTCCTGTTCGCGCCGCCGTCCAGGCGCAGCGCGACGGACAGCTCGGCGGCGGAGAGGACCTGCGCGTGTGCGCCGAGCATGGCGGCGGTGATCCGGGCGGGTGAGTCCTGGGCGGGGGTGACCAGGCCCTGGCGGCGGAGCCTGCGGGCGGAGGCCTCGGTCCATGTCACTTCGCGCGTCGTCATGACAGGACTGTAGGAGCCGTACAGGCCAGATCCTGTCCGCGTTCCGGACCGCGATCCGCGAACAGTGGTGTACTGGCGAAACGGTAAGTATCGAGCGTGTCGGAGGAGTTGCCGTGGCCAAGGCGAAGAGTGCGTACAGCTGCGGTCTCGATGCCGCCGTGGATGTCGTCGGCGGCAAGTGGAAGCCGCTCATCCTGTGGGCGCTGCACGACGGCACGCACCGCTTCGGGGAGCTGAAGCGCCATGTCGGCGGCGTCAGCGAGAAGATGCTCATCCAGCAGCTGCGCGAGCTGGAGGCGGACGGTGTGGTGCACCGCGAGGTCTACCGGGAGGTGCCGCCCCGGGTGGAGTACTCCCTCACCGAACTGGGGGAGGCGCTGAACACCGCGCTGCTGCCGCTCGGGGTGTGGGGAGACACCTTCATGGAGCAGATCATCGCCAACAAGACGAAGGAACCGTCGGCCTGACGGGCCGGCTGACGGGCCTCCGTTCCCTACACGCCGTCACCGCGTCAACGGCGCGCCCGTACCCCGGGTCCCCCCTGAGGGGTACGACCCGGGATGCCCGAAGAGCCCAAAAGCCCCTGGTTTCCGGGCTCCCGGGCTACAAGGGGCCCTCCGTTCGCCGCATCCGTGGCGTAGTTCCGGCACGGCGTGGCACGCAGCATCACTTACGAAGGGTTATGGTGGAAACCCCCCCTCGGGCCGGTCCGTATCCCCCCCACGGACCGGCCCGTTTTCTGTCCCGGCGCGTGCGGCACCCGCAATTCCCGGCAGTGGGCGGCTTCCGCCCCCTCCCCGCCGGTGCGCGGCCACCGCTTCCCCCGGCCTCACGCGGCGTCAGCCGTCAGCTGCGGCCCGCCCAGATGTTGGTGCCCTCGGTGTCGACCGCGTAGACGTCGATCTCCCGCAGCTCCTCCTCGCTCAGAGGCGCACCGGCCAGAGCCGCCACGTTCTCCTCGAGCTGCTTCACACTGGACGCGCCGATCAGGGCCGACGTCATCCGCGGATCCCGCAGCACCCAGCTGATGGCCAGCTGCGCCAGCGACTGACCGCGCCCGGCGGCGATGTCGTTCAGCCCGTTCAGCCGGCGCACGACCTCGTCGGAAAGAAGCTTCGGGTCCAGCGACTTGCCCTGGGTGGCCCGCGAGCCCTCGGGGATGCCCTTCAGATACTTGCCCGTCAGCAGGCCCTGCGCGAGCGGCACGAAGGAGATGCAGCCCATGCCGGCGCTCTCCAGGGTGTCGAGCAGCCCGTCGTCCTCGATCCAGCGGTTGATCATCGAGTAGGAGGGCTGGTGGATGAGGGCGGGGACGCCCATCTCCTTCAGCAGCCGGGCCGCCTCGGCGGTCTGCTCCGCGGTGTAGGAGGAGACGCCCACGTACAGCGCCTTGCCCTGTTGCACGGCGGTCGCCAGCGCGCCCATCGTCTCCTCGAGAGGAGTGTTCGCGTCGAAGCGGTGCGAGTAGAAGATGTCGACGTAGTCGAGCCCCATGCGGTCCAGGGACGCGTCGAGCGAGGACAGCAGGTACTTGCGGGATCCCCACTCGCCGTACGGCCCCGGGTGCATGAGATAGCCGGCCTTGGTGGAAATGACCAGTTCGTCGCGGTAGGGCGCGAAGTCCTGCGCGAAGAGCTTGCCGAAGTTGAGCTCGGCGGAACCGGGCGGCGGCCCGTAGTTGTTCGCCAGGTCGAAGTGCGTCACGCCGAGATCGAAGGCGCGGCGCAGGATGGAACGCTGCGAGTCGAGCGCGCGGTCGTCGCCGAAGTTGTGCCACAGGCCGAGCGAGAGCGCGGGGAGCTTCAGCCCCGACCGGCCGGAGCGGCGGTACTCCATCGAGTCGTAGCGGTCGGGAGAAGCGAGGTACGGGGAGGTATGAGTCACGTATCCCTCCTTATCACGGACTTGTGACAGACCGGGTTGGGTGGCCGTGGCCCGTGCGCAGTACTGTTGCGGCTTCGGGGATTGCCGCCCGGCGGGGGCCGAGGCCGGTGCTGCGTTCACCCGGGGCACGGCGCCCGACGGCGGCCGCGCCACGGGCCGGGCCCCGGGTACAGGGCGGGTGAGCCCGACGGAACCGAGAGGTGGACTGGCGTGAACTTGCGTGACCTGGTGTACGGGCTCTACGCACGCCGGGTGGAGGGCCGACTCGACCACGCCCAGGTGCCCAAGCACATCGGCGTCATCCTGGACGGCAACCGTCGCTGGGCCAAGGCATCCGGCGGTACCGCCGAACAGGGTCACAAGGCCGGCGCCAGCAAGATCCAGGAGCTGCTGGGCTGGTGCGCCGAGACCGATGTCGAGGTCGTCACCCTCTGGCTGCTGTCCACGGACAATCTGGACCGCCCGGAGAAGGAGCTCGTCCCGCTCCTCGGCATCATCGAGAACGCGGTCCGCGACCTGGCGGCCGACGGCCGCTGGCGCGTGCACCACGTCGGCACGCTCGACCTGCTTCCCGCCCGCACCCAGTCCGTGCTGAAGGAGGCCGAGCAGGCCACCGACGGCATCGACGGAATACTGGTGAATGTCGCGGTCGGCTACGGCGGCCGGCAGGAGATCGCGGACGCGGTCCGCTCCCTCCTTCTGGAGCACGCCGACAAGGGCACCAGCTTCGAGGAGCTGGCCGAGATCGTCGATGTCGAACACATCTCCGAACATCTGTACACCCGCGGCCAGCCCGATCCCGACCTGGTCATCCGCACCAGCGGCGAGCAGCGGCTGTCCGGATTCATGCTCTGGCAGAGCGCCCACTCGGAGTACTACTTCTGCGAAGTCTTCTGGCCGGCGTTCCGCAAGGTGGACTTCCTGCGAGCCCTCCGTGACTACGCCGCGCGCCATCGCCGCTACGGAAACTGAGGTCCCCACGGGGCTCTCGCAGCGCTGATCACCCTCTGTTCACCCACACGTCGTCATATGCCATGGCATGGCTGCGCGTGTTCGAGGGAATATCCCTTCCAGGTCGACGTCCGATCCACGAACGTCGTATCTCAGTGAGCGGCCGAGACCGCTCACCCGGGAGGCCCTTTGCACACGAAGGAACGCACCCCCTGTGCGGACCGCGCGGAGGGCCGGTGCTCGGCCCGCGCATCGTGGCCAGAGCCCGGCCCAGTCGCCCGCGACGCCGTCGCAGCCCGACCTCGTCCGAGGGGGTACGTCCTTCCGTGGTGAACAGCACTAAGCGCCGCATGCCCGACAGGCGCACTTACGTTCTCGACACCAGCGTCCTGCTGGCCGACCCGAACGCCATGACCCGCTTCGACGAGCACGAAGTCGTGCTCCCGATCGTGGTCATCACGGAGCTGGAGGCAAAGAGGCACCATCCGGAACTCGGCTACTTCGCCCGTCAGGCCCTGCGCCTGCTGGACGACTTCCGAATCCGGTACGGACGCCTCGACGCCCCCATCCCCATGGGCGACCTCGGCGGCACGATCCGTGTCGAGCTCAACCACTCCGATCCCGGCGTCCTTCCGGCCGGCTTCCGATTGGGGGACAACGACTCACGGATCCTGGCGGTAGCGCGCAATCTCCAGGCCGAGGGGTACGACGTCACGGTCGTCTCCAAGGACCTGCCTCTGCGGATCAAGGCCTCCTCCGTCGGTCTGCTGGCCGAGGAGTACCGCGCCGAGCTCGCCATCACCGACTCCGGCTGGACCGGAATGGCGGAGATGTCGCTCTCGGCCGAACAGGTCGATCTGCTCTACAGCGAGGAGACGCTCTACGTCCCCGAGGCGGCCGAGCTGCCCGTCCACACCGGACTGGTCCTTCAGTCCGAGCGCGGCAAGGCGCTCGGCAGGATCACGGCCGAGGGCAACGTCCGGCTCGTGCGCGGTGACCGGGAGGCCTTCGGCATCCACGGCCGCAGCGCCGAGCAGCGCATCGCCCTCGATCTGCTCCTCGACCCGGACGTCGGCATCGTCTCGCTCGGCGGCCGGGCCGGCACCGGAAAGTCGGCCCTCGCGCTGTGCGCGGGACTCGAAGCGGTCCTGGAGCGCCGACAGCACCAGAAGGTGATGGTCTTCCGGCCGCTGTACGCGGTGGGCGGGCAGGAGCTCGGTTATCTCCCCGGCACCGAGGCCGAGAAGATGAGCCCCTGGGCGCAGGCCGTCTTCGACACGCTCTCCGCCGTGGCGGGCCGTGAAGTGATCGAGGAGGTCCTGGGGCGCGGCATGCTCGAGGTCTTGCCGCTCACCCATATCCGGGGCCGCTCGCTGCACGACGCGTTCGTCATCGTGGACGAGGCCCAGTCCCTCGAGCGGAACGTCCTGTTGACCGTTCTGTCCCGAATCGGGGCCGATTCCCGGGTTGTTCTCACGCACGACGTGGCACAACGGGACAATCTGCGCGTGGGGCGGTACGACGGAGTCGTCGCCGTGGTCGAGAAGTTGAAGGGCCATCCGCTGTTCGCGCACGTCACCCTCACCCGGTCCGAGCGGTCGCAGATCGCCGCGCTGGTGACCGAAATGCTCGAGGAAGGCCAGATCTAGCACCGAATAAGGCAGTTGGCGCCGCCCGGCAGACGCAAGAGCGTAGCCGGGCGGCGTCGTGCTGTGCGCCGCTTTCCGTAAAACTCCTGGGGCAAACGGCGTGTGAGCTTTCACACGCAACGAAGAATTGCCTTGCGGCGTCGGCTTCCGGCAGAGTCTTGCTTCCGTCAGGCCCCGCATACGACACACCCGCACCACCCGTGGTGCACCGCAACACACAACTCAAGACCTGCCGTCGTGTGCCGCCCGCGAGCTTCATGGGCTCTCCCGTAGGGGAGTTGCCCACCGGGCCAGCGCCTCCTGTGACCCCATGCAGTGAGGAGGCCAGCGCCAGGGGCACGATTCGTACGCGAGGTCACCCATGCGCGCGATGCTGGAAGGAAACCGTGTGAGCCGGATCTCGGTCCGGGGATTCGCCGTGGCGTCAGCCACCGCGGTCACCACCGTCGGAGCTGTAGTGGGCGTTGCCTCGGGCAACACCCAGCCCGCGGGCGACACGCTCGAGGCGACGGCCGCCGACGCGACTCTCCTCGCAGACATTCCCATGGGCCAGCAGGCCCAGGTTCAGGTCTCCTCCCTCGCGGAGCAGGCCGACGCCCAGGCCGCCGCCGCCGACGCGACGGCCAAGAAGTCCGCCGAGGAAGCTGCCCGCATCGAGGCCGCCAAGACCGCCAAGGCGAAGAAGGAAGCCGCCGAGGAGAAGGCCCAGGCCGAGCGCGAGAAGGAAGAGCGGGCCAACCGCGACTCCGTGCGCGACGCTTCGAGCTTCTCCGCGAAGGGCTCCTACTCCGTCGCCGAGGTCCAGGCGATCGCCCGGCAGATGGTCCCCGCCGACCAGTTCCAGTGCTTCAGCAACATCGTGGACCACGAGTCCACCTGGAACTACCGCGCGCAGAACCCCTCGTCCGGTGCGTACGGTCTCGTCCAGGCCCTGCCCGGCTCGAAGATGTCCTCGGCCGGCGCCGACTGGCAGACCAACCCGGCCACCCAGATCAAGTGGGGCCTCAACTACATGAACGAGCGCTACGACAGCCCCTGCGGCGCGTGGTCGTTCTGGCAGGCCAACAACTGGTACTAGAGCCGTCGCTCAACTTCACGCGGCCCCTCACCGTCCTACGGTGAGGGGTTTCGTGCGTGTACCGTCGTCCGGGATGCGTGGGGGGAGCAGTGGGGGGAAGAGAGAAGATCATGTCAAGACTGCCAGGCTGGCTCGCGGGGCTGGGCGCCGGAATCACCCGTGCGTCACAGCGGCTGGACGAGCGCCGCAAGGAAGCAGCGGCCGGTGACCTCGCCGACGAGGTCGTCGTGCCCACCCCCCGCCCCGAGCGGATCCCGGCGCCGCCCTCGTACGCCCCGGCGGTCGCGGCCAAGCCCGACCCCGTCTCCGCCATCCCGTGGGGCATGCGCGTCGCGGCGGAGGCCGGCTGGCGGCTCCTCGTACTCGCGGGCACGCTCTGGGTGTTGATGAGGATCATCAGCGCCGTCCAGCTGGTGGTGCTCGCCTTCGTCGCGGCACTGCTCGTCACCGCGATGCTCCAGCCCACCGTGGCCCGGCTGCGCCGGCTCGGTCTGCCGCGCGGGCTCGCCACCGCGGTCACCGCGATCGCCGGGTTCGTCATCATGGGCCTGGTCGGCTGGTTCGTGGTGTGGCAGGTCATGGACAACCTCGACAACCTCTCCGACCGTGTCCGGGACGGCATCGAGGAGCTCAAGCGCTGGCTGCTGGACAGCCCGTTCCATGTCACCGAGTCGCAGATCAACGACATCGCCAAGAACCTCAGCGACACGATCGGCACCAACACCGAGGAGATAACGTCCGCCGGCCTTCAGGGCGTGACGGTGATGGTGGAGATCCTCACCGGCATCCTGTTGGCGATGTTCTCCACGCTCTTCCTGCTCTACGACGGGAAGCGCATCTGGCAGTGGACGCTGAAGCTGGTCCCGGCGCAGGCCCGCGAGGGAGTCGCCGGAGCCGGGCCGCGGGCATGGCGCACTCTGACCGCGTATGTGCGCGGCACGGTGATAGTCGCCCTGATCGACGCGATATTCATCGGTATCGGCATCTATTTCCTCGATGTCCCGATGGCCGTGCCGCTCGCCGTGTTCATCTTCCTGTTCGCCTTCATCCCGCTCGTCGGCGCGGTCATCTCGGGCGCTCTGGCGGTCGTCGTCGCGCTCGTCACCCAGGGCGTGTTCACCGCCCTGATGGTGCTGATCGTCGTCCTGGCCGTGCAGCAGATCGAGGGGCACGTACTGCAGCCCTTCATCCTGGGACGCGCGGTCCGGGTGCATCCCCTCGCCGTCGTCCTCGCGGTCGCGGCCGGCGGCCTGACCGCCGGCATCGGCGGAGCGGTGGTCGCGGTGCCGCTGGTGGCCGTGACCAACACCGTCGTCGGCTATCTGCGGGTGTACAGCCAGGAACAGGCCCTGCTCGCCACCTCCGCGCCGCACGACGCGGCGGTCGTCGAGGTGGCGCCTGGCGCCGTGGCCGTTCCCGAGGGGACGCCGGAGCCGCAGGAGCGCGAGTGATCTCCGAGCCGGAACTGGTCGGTGACGAGGAGCCGTTCGGCGAGCCGGAGATCCCCGGTCAGCGGAAGGACGACGCGGGGGACCGGGACGCCGCCGCGGAGACCGTCACGGCGGCGGACGAGTCGTGGTTCCGGCGCCCGCCCCCGCAGGCCTGGCGGTGGGCCCTCGGTGGCGCGCTGGTGGCCTCGGCGGTGTGGGCGGCCGGTCTGTACGTCCACGAGAGCCGGGGCCCGGACATGGGCGCCTACCGCGAGAGCCGCAACCTCTGCCTCGACACGGAGGTGAAGGCGCTGTCCACCACCCTGGGCAAGGTGGACTCCCCGCGGCCGTCCGGGCGCGAGCACGCGGCCCGGGACATGGCGACCTGCTGGATCCACCTGGTGGACTCCGCCGCGAAGGAGGCGGACCAGCACACGCCCACGACGGTGTTCGTCACATACGCGCTGCACAAGAAGACGGACCCGGGGCCGGAGTTCGAGGCCGACGTGGGCACGGACATGTTCTTCGGTGACACCGAGATCGCCATGGAGCGGGTCGACGGGCTGGGCGAGCGCGCCTACTTCGTCCGGTCCGGCGGTTCCGGCATCCCGGGCCTGCATGTGCTGGACGGGCAGGCCGTCCTCACCATGACCGTGTCGCCCGGCGCCCTGTCCGGAGCGGACAGCGACGTCACCCCGACCGACGCGTCGGAGATCAGGCCCTTCATGGTCGAGGACATGCGGGCGCTGATGGCGAAGCTCCGGAGCTGACCGGGCGGATCCGGGAAAGCCCCGAGCCATGACAGACGAGAAGGGCCCCTGCCGGTCCGATGCCGGCGAAGGCCCTTCTCGTACATCCGTTGTCCCTCGGCTGCTCGCCTACTCGGCGAGGACGGCCTCGGCGTCCAGCGTCGTTCCGACCGCCTGGATCACCGCGGCGATCTTGAAGGCTTCCTGGACCGTCTCGCGGTCCACGCCCGCCTTGCGCAGCACCTGCTCGTGCGAGTCCAGGCACTGGCCGCAGCCGTTGACGGCGGAGACGGCGAGCGACCACAGCTCGAAGTCGACCTTCTCCACACCCGGGTTGCCGATGACGTTCATCCGCAGGCCCGCGCGCAGCGTCCCGTACTCCGGGTCCGACAGCAGGTGCCGGGTCCGGTAGAAGACGTTGTTCATCGCCATGATTGCGGCGGCGGACTTGGCGGCGGTGTACGCCTCGGGGGAGAGGTTCTCCCGGGCCTCCGGCTCCAGCTCGCGCAACACCTTCGGCGAGCGCGAGGCGATCGCGCAGGCCAGCACGGTGCCCCACAGCTGCTGCTGCGGGAGGTCGCTGTTGCCGATGACCGAACCGAGGTTCAGCTTCAGGTCCTTGGCGTAGTCCGGCAGCGCGGACTTGAGCTCATCGAGTGCCATGATCACTCACCGGCCAGCAGCTTGACCGGGTCGAGGGTCTCGTCGCCGGACTTCCAGTTGCAGGGGCACAGCTCGTCGGTCTGCAGGGCGTCGAGCACCCGCAGGACCTCCTTGGGGTTACGGCCGACGGAGCCGGCGGTCACCATCGTGAACTGGATCTCGTTGTTCGGGTCGACGATGAAGACGGCGCGCTGGGCGAAGCCGTCCTCGCCCTCGATGCCGAGGTCGCGCATCAGCTCGTGCTTGGAGTCGGCCATCATCGGGAAGGGCAGGTCACGCAGATCGGCGTGGTCCTTGCGCCAGGCGTGGTGGACGAACTCGGAGTCACCGGAGAAGCCGAGAATCTGAGCGTCGCGGTCGGCGAACTCGTCGTTCAGCTTGCCGAAGGCGGCGATCTCGGTGGGGCAGACGAAGGTGAAGTCCTTGGGCCACGCGAAGACGACCTTCCACTTGCCCTCGTAGGACTTGTGGTTGATCACCTCGAACTCCTTGCCGGTCTCCAGCGAGACGCAGGAGGTGAGTTCGTACGTGGGGAACTGGTCACCGACAGTGAGCACGCGCTCTCCTTGCAAAACATGGAATTCCCTTTTGGGGCATTCCAGGGGGTTGGACGGATCTTGATCCTGGCACAGAGTGCATTGATCAAAGAAATAGCTAGACTCGGTCGCCGCGATCGGAGGTAGCTATCAGTGGGTGGCATGAACAGGGGCAAACAGCCGAGCCTCGCACAGCTGCGTGCCTTCGCGGCCGTGGCCGAGCATCTGCACTTCCGGGACGCGGCGGCATCAATCGGGATGAGTCAGCCGGCACTCTCCGGAGCCGTCTCCGCGCTGGAGGTGGCACTGGGTGTCCAGCTCGTCGAGCGCACGACCCGCAAGGTGCTGCTGTCGTCCGCCGGTGAGCGGCTCGCCGCCCGGACCCGGGCGGTGCTGGACGCGGTCGGTGAGCTGATGGAGGAGGCCGAAGCGGTACGGGCGCCGTTCACCGGAGTGCTCCGGCTCGGCGTGATCCCCACGGTCGCGCCCTATCTGCTGCCGAACGTCCTGCGCCTGGTGCACGACAAGTACCCCGCGCTGGACCTCCAGGTCCACGAGGAGCAGACCACCTCGCTGCTGGAGGGTCTGGCGGCGGGCCGGCTCGATCTGCTGCTGCTCGCGGTCCCCCTCGGCGTCCCCGGCATCGAGGAACTCCCGCTGTTCGACGAGGACTTCGTCCTCGTCACCCCGGAGGACCACTGGCTCGGAGGTCGCCAGGACATACCGCGCGAGGCGCTGCGCGAACTCCCGCTGCTTCTGCTCGACGAGGGCCACTGTCTGCGCGACCAGGCCCTCGACATCTGCAGGGAGGCCGGCCGCAGGGACGGCACACCGGTGACGACCACCGCCGCCGGGCTCTCCACCCTGGTGCAGCTGGTCGCCGGCGGACTCGGCGTGACCCTGCTGCCGCGTACGGCGGTCGACGTGGAGACCGGCCGCGGCGGTCTCCAGACGGGGTGGTTCGCCGACCCTGCCCCCGCACGCCGCATCGCCCTGGCGATGCGCTCGGGAGCGGCACGCCAGGGCGAGTTCGCGGAGTTCGCACAGGCGCTGCGGGACGCGATGCGCTCCCTGCCCGTACGGGTCCTCGGCTGACTACTCCGTACGCAGCCCGTCGGGGCGCATCAGGCGCCACAGCACGGGCAGGCTGAGAAGCGTCACCAGCAGGATCAACGCGGCGCCGACGGCGTTGACCGGCAGGAACGCCCACCAGTCCTCGACCTGCTTGTCCACCATCCTCAGCAGCACCAGACCGAGGCCCACCCCGCCGCCGGTCGCCAGGGTCAGGCCCAGCACGATCGGCACGGCCGTCTGCCACAGCACCGACCAGCTCAGTGTGGCGCGCCGGGTGCCGAAGGCGACCAGCACCGACAGCAGCCGCTTGCGGTCGCGCAGTTGCTCCAGCGTGGAGACGAGCATGGACGCGGCGATCAGCAGCATCGTGGCGGTCGCTCCGACGAACAGCCCGGTGCGGACGCTGGAGTACTGACTGTCGCGCTCGAAGTTCTGCAGCGTGTTGACGGACGTCAGCGGGTCGATGGCGGCGGCCGTGTTGCGGGCGTACTCGGCCGCGTCCGGCACCGCCGGATCGAGCTTGATCATCGTCCTGGCCTCGGGAGACATCAGCGCCTTGACGTCGATCGCCGACGGTGTGGCCATGATGCCGAAGGCCAGGTCCCCCATCGGATCGGGGCGCGAATCCACCGTGCGGGCCGATTCCGGTACCCGCCACAGGGCGGGCGCGGGGCGTGTGGTCCTCCCCTGGCTCCACTGCTCCGGATGGAGGTTGACCTGGGCGCCCGCCCGAGCGGTCTTGGCGAGGTAGTCGTCGGGCGGTCCCTCACCCTCGGGCGTTCGAACGATGAAGACATCGCCGTCCCGGCACGAGGAGATCTTCGCCAGTTCCTTCAGGGAGGGGCAGTCGCCGACGGTCAGCTGGGTGGTGGGGATGAAGTCCTCACCCGCACGCTGCGGCCCCGGCCGCTCGACGCCCGCCTCGATGAACCCGACCACACCGACGACGCCCTTGGTCCGCGCGTACTCGTCGATCATGCCGCGGGCCAGGGTGCCGTTCTTGGCCGGCACCCTCGTCTCCAGCTGTGCGCGGGCCGAGTCCATCCCGGTCGGTCGCATGAAGTCGTTCTGCACGGCGGTCAGCAGCATCTGGAGCGCGATCGCACCCGCCGCCGCGACCACGATGCCGCTCACCGCCCGGGCCGCCGTGCCGCTGCTCAACTGGAGCCTGCGTACGGCAAGTTGCCAGGCCACCGGTCCGCCCCGGAGCCGGCCGACGACCGCCTCCACCAGCCACGGGAGCAGCGAGGTGATGCCGATCAGCACCAGCATGGCGCCGGCGGCGATCTGGTACGTGGCGATGCCGGTCTCCTCCATGCCGATGCTCCCCGACTGGGGCAGCAGCAGCGCGACACCGACGGCCGGGAGCAGCAGACGCCACCACAGCCGGCGCCGCCGCGGAGCCGCGTCGCGGACGACGCCGAGCGGCTCGATGGACACACGGCGCAGCGCGGAGAGGGTGACACCGATCGCGGAGGCGGGCACCGCGATGAGGATCAGTACGGTCAGCCAGAGGCTCGGGACGATGTCGGAGGGAAAGGCGTTGACGTCCCAGACGGTCACCGAACCGGCGAGCTGCCGCAGCCATGCGAAGAGCGCGGCGCCGGTGGCGAGACCCAGCAGAGCTCCGCCCAGGGACTCGCCCGCCGCGATGCGCCGGGTCATGGCCTGGTCCGCACCGACCAGGCGCAGAGCGGCCAGCCGGCGGTCACGCTGCTCGCCGCCGAAGCGCACGGCGGTGGCGATGAACACGGCGACGGGCAGGATCAGGGCGACGCAGATCATCACGACGATCAGCAGCAGCACCGCGTTCAGCGGATCGCCGGGGCTCGCGTCGCCGTAGTGGTCCGCCCGGCCCTCCGCGCCGGTCTCCAGGCTGACGGGACTGCCGGCGTAGTAGAGGAGCTCGGCCCGCCCGGTCAGCCCTTCCTTGCCGATGGTCGCTCCGACCTTGTACGGCAAGCGGTCCTTCAGCAGGGAGCCGCCCGGGGAGTCGAGCAGTTCGGCCAGCGCGGGGGAGATGGCCATCTCGCCGGGAGCGGGGAGTTCCGTGAGGCCCGCAGGTGCGGGGGCGTCGCCGCCGTCGGGACGGATCACGAGGCCGTTGACGGTGTCACCGCGGTACAGCGTGCTGGTCCGGTTGAAGAGGAAGGAGCTGCTCGACCGCTGCGCCTCGTCGAGGCTCACCGCGCGGGCGATCGCGCGGTCGTCACGCGTCTGCAGAAGGCCCGGCACGGACGCGGCGAACAGCAGCATGGCGACGCCGAGTCCGACGCCCAGTGCGGTGAGGGCGGTTCGGGTCCAGCCGGGCCGCCCGCCGGTGACGGCGAACCGGAGACCCAGCGTCAGGTCCCGTATCCAGGGGGAGCCGCGGTTCATCAGACGCCCGCCATGTCGCGGACCCTGCCGTCGCGGACGACGACCTCGCGGTCGGAGTAGGCGGCGACCCGGGCCTCGTGGGTGACGAGGACGACCGCGGTGCTCGACTCGCGGGCCGCGTCGGTCAGCAGCTGCATCACCCGCTCGCCGTTCAGCGAGTCCAGCGCGCCGGTCGGCTCGTCGGCGAACAGCACGCGTGGCGATGTGACCAGGGCACGGGCCACGGCGACCCGCTGGCCCTGACCGCCCGACACCTCGCCGGGCCGCGCGCCGCTCACGTCGGCGATCTCCAGGCGCTCCATCCACTCCGCGGCGGTGCGCTCCGCGGCCTTGCGCCGCGTGCCGCTGAGCCGCAGGGGCAGGGCCACGTTCTCCAGGCAGGTCAACTCCGGTACGAGCTGGCCGAACTGGAACACGAAGCCGAACTCGGTACGCCGCAGTGTGCTGCGCTGCGCGTCCGACATCGCGGTGAGGTCGCGCCCGCCGTAGCGGATGGAGCCCGAGTCGGGCGGAACGATCCCGGCCAGACAGTGCAGCAGCGTCGACTTGCCGGAGCCGGAGGGGCCCATCACGGCGACGACCTCACCGGGGTGGATGGAGAACGAGGCCCCGGCGAGGGCCGGGGTCGAGCCGTACGCCTTGTGCAGGTCATCGGCCACGAGCAGGGAGCCGGCCGGGGTCATGCGCCGACCTCCTTCGCGAGCTGCCCGAGCCGGGCGGCGGTCAGTTCGAGCCAGCGCAGATCGGCTTCGAGGTGGAAGAGGGCGTGATCGCAGATGAGCTGGTCGGCGAGGTCGCCGCGGCGCTTGCGGTCGGTGAGGACACGCATCAGCCGCAGATGCTCGGCGCGCTGCCTGTCGAGCAGATCGGCCGCGCTGCGGCCGGTGAGCAGGGCGAGGACGACCTTGGTGTACAGGGTCGACTGGAGATACGGCTCCGGCTTCTCCGGCTCGGCGAGCCACTGCGAGACGTCGGTGATCCCGGCGTCGGTGATGGCGTAGCGCTTGCGCTCGGGCCCGCCGCCCGCCTCGACCCCGTCGACCTCGACGAGTCCGTTCTTCAGGAGCCGGGACATGGTCGAGTAGACCTGCCCGTAGTGCAGGGGCCTGTCGTGGCCGAACTTCTCGTCGAAGGCGCGCTTGAGGTCGTAGCCGTGGCGCGGGCCGGACTCGAGGAGTCCGAGGAGGGTGTGACCGATGGACATGCGGAGCACTCTACACACGGCGTATACATGGTGTGTATAGCCGGGGTGTAGAGCCATGTGAGGGACCTGTGGGGGAGACGGACCTCGCTCCCTGCGCGCGGCAGGCGACCCGTCCCCAGTGCCACGAAGGAGCGGACCCGCGCGGTCGCGCGCGGGTCCGCTGTCCTTGTCCCTACTCCTGCTGTTCCTCCGGCCGGGTGGCCGGCGGGCGGCCCCTCTTCGGGATCGGGCGGGCCGTGGAGGGCAGCCGGCCCGCGTCCGACAGGGCCCTGCGCAGCAGGAACTCGATCTGCGCGTTGGCGCTGCGCAGTTCGTCGGACGCCCACCGGGCCAGTGCCTCGTACACCGCCGGGTCCAGCCGCAGCAGCACCTGCTTCCGCTCGGGCGGGGGCGTCACTGGTAGAGCGTGCCCGTGTTGAGGACCGGCTGCACCGACCGGTCGCCGCACAGCACCACCATCAGATTCGACACCATGGCCGCCTTGCGCTCCTGGTCCAGCTCCACGATCTCCTGCTCGGTCAGCCGGGCCAGCGCCGCCTCGACCATGCCGACCGCGCCGTCCACGATCTGCCGCCGTGCGGCGACCACCGCACCCGCCTGCTGGCGCTGGAGCATCGCGGAAGCGATCTCGGGCGCGTAGGCGAGATGCGTGAAGCGGGACTCGATGATGTGCACACCCGCCGCGTCCACCCGGGCGCGCAGCTCCACCGCGAGCTTCTCGGTGATCTCCTCCGCGTTGCCGCGCAGCGACAGGTCCTCCTCGTCGTGCGCGTCGTAGGGGTACTCGATCGCGATGTGCCGCACGGCCGCCTCCGTCTGGGTGGAGACGAACTCCAGGAAGTCGTCCACCTCGAACATGGCCTGGGCGGTGTCCTCCACCTTCCAGACCACCACGGCCGCCAGTTCGATGGGGTTGCCGTAGGCGTCGTTGACCTTCAGGACCGCGGTCTCGTGGTTCCGTACGCGCGTCGAGATCTTGCTCCGCGAGGTGAGCGGATTGACCCAGCGCAGCCCGTCGGTGCGGATCGTGCCGCGGTAGCGCCCGAAGAGCTGGACGACCCGCGCCTCGCCAGGCGCCACCATGTTGAGCCCGCACATCGCGAAGAAGGCGGCGATCGCCACGACGACGCCGATCGTGATGAGGGCCACCTTCAGTGCGGTCGAGCCGGACGCGGAGCCGGCGATCACGAGCACGACCCCGGCCGCGAGCCCGAGCAGGCCGAGGAGCAGGGCGAGACCGCCGCCGATGCTGTGAGCAGGGACTTCCCGGACCTGCGGAGCAGGCATCTCGGGTACGTCGTCGGGTGTTGTCGATCCGGCGGCAGACATGTGCGCTCCCCGTTTCCCGGGCAGGGCAGCCCTGTCGGAGGCAGCCCTGCCAGCTAGCAAAGTGATAACACTTTATCGCCTGCCGCAACCCTCCGCACCCCTCGTGAGTCGGTTCCATGAGACGGGGTGCTGATTGTCACGTCCGGAAAAGGCCGGATCGGTAGCCGTTTGTCTGGGTGACCGGTGTTAGCTTTCTGAGCTGCTTCCGGTCGGAGCCCGGAAGGCACCACCCACCACCAGCACCAGGGCGACGACGGACAGAGACCGAAGAGCGGAGCGGACGAGCGATGGGTCGAGCGGAAGCGCGACAGGCCCGGCAGCGCGGAGCGCGCCGGGGGAACAGAGCCGGGCGGACGGGCATACGACGCTTCTTCACCTGGAGGAAGCTGCTGGGCACCTTCCTCGGCTTCTGCCTGCTCGTCCTGGGTGCGTTCTTCATCATCTATCTGCTCGTCCCCGTGCCCTCGGCCAACGCCCAGGCCGAGATGCAGAGCAACGTCTACAAGTACAGCGACGGCAAGGTCCTCACCCGCACCGGCAAGATCAACCGCGAGATCGTGCCGCTGGAGAAGATCCCGAAGAGCGTCCAGTACACCTTCGTCGCCGCGGAGAACAAGACGTTCTTCAAGGACTCCGGCATCGACTTCAAGGGCACCACCCGCGGTGTGCTCAACACCCTCCGGGGCAAGGGCAAGCAGGGTGGCTCGACCATCACGCAGCAGTACGTCAAGAACTACTACCTGAGCCAGGAACAGACGGTCACCCGCAAGCTCAAGGAGCTGGTGATCTCCCTCAAGGTGGACCAGAAGCAGGACAAGCACGAGATCCTCGCCGGGTACATCAACACCAGCTACTACGGCCGCAACGCCTACGGCATCCAGGCCGCCGCCCAGGCCTACTACGGTGTCGACGCCTCGAAACTGACCGTCAGCCAGGGCGCGTACCTCGCCGCCCTGCTCCAGGCCCCGAACCAGTACGACTGGGCGATCGCGTCGGACACCGGCAAGAAGCTGGTCACCCAGCGCTGGAACTACGTGCTGGACAACATGGTCGAGGAGGGCTGGCTGGAGAGCTCGGTCCGCCAGGGCCTGACGTTCCCCGTGCCCAAGCCCCCCAAGGCCGCTCCCGGCCTGGAGGTGGGCCAGACCGGGTACCTCGTCGACGCCGCCGAGGCCGAGATGGAGCGCATGGGCATCTCCGAGGAGGAGATCAAGGCCGGCGGCTGGACGATCACGCTCAACATCGACCGCAAGCGCCAGCAGGCCCTGGAGAAGGCCGTCGCCAAGCAGCTGGAGGCCAAGCTCGACCGCAAGGGCGACAAGGCCGACGCCACCGTCCAGGCGGGCGCCACCTCCGTCGACCCGAAGACCGGCAACGTCCTCGCGCTCTACGGCGGCGTCGGTGCCACCGAGCACTGGCTCTCCAACGCCACGCGCCGCGACTACCAGCCGGCGTCGACCTTCAAGCCCGTCGTCCTCGCCTCGGCCCTGGAGAACGGTTCCGAGACCCAGGACGGCCGCCCGATCGGCCTCCAGACCCGGTACGACGGCACCAGCAAGCGCCCGGTCGAGGGCAGCGACGTCGCCTTCGCGCCGGAGAACGAGGACGACAAGGACTACGGCCAGGTCAGCGTCCAGCGCGCCACCAACAGCTCGATCAACTCCGTCTTCGCGCAGATGATCGTCGACGTCGGCCCGCCCGAGGTGAAGAAGACCGCGCTCGACCTCGGTATGACGGACGGCGACGGCTGGCCCGAGCAGCCGGCGATGTCGCTCGGCACGATGGGCGCCTCCACCTGGGACATGGCCGCGGTCTACGCGAGTCTGGACGCTCACGGCAAGAAGATCACGCCGACGATCGTGAAGTCGGCCGAGCGCGAGGGCCGCGAGGCCGAGCGCAAGGTCGATCCGGTCGGCGGCCAGGTCATCAGCCGGGAGGCCGCGGACACCGTCACCGCCGCCATGACGGGCGTCGTCCGCAGCGGTTCGGGTGTGAACGCGGCCGGCGACTACCAGGCGGCCGGCAAGACGGGCACCTCGGAGAACAACCGCTCGGCGTGGTTCGTGGGCTACACCCCCGAGATCGTCACCGCCGTCGGCCTGTTCGGCGAGCAGTCCGACGGCACCGGCCAGGTCACCCTGACCAACACCGTCAACGAGGGACGCGCCAACGGCGGTGGAGTCCCGGCCAAGATCTGGAAGGCGTACACGACCGGTGCGCTCGGCGGCGGTTCGGACGCGCGGTTCGACCTCGACGTCGACGAGTCCGCGACGGCCGAGCCCACCCCCACACCGACGCCCACGCCGACCCCCTCGCCCACGGAGTCCGAGACGGACGAGCCCGACGACTCGCCGACCCCGACCCCGACGGAGTCGGAGACCGAGCCGCCGACGGGGGACCCGACCCCGACGCCGACCAAGTCGCCGTCCGGTCCGCCGAGCTTCACCCCGCCGCCCGACCCGGGTGACGGCGATCCGGGCGACCCGGACGAGCCGGGCCTCAACCTCAGGCCCTGACAGCGGCACTGTGCCCGCGGACCCGGATGCCGGGTGCCGCGGGCACTGTCGTGCGGGGATCGGTCCTGAAGTCGGTCAGCCGCCGTTCACCTGGTTGGCGATGCGGTCGCCGAGATTCTTGTCGATGTTGCGCCAGTACTGCAGCGCCCGCTGCTGGACCGGCTTGGTGACACCGCCGAGGAGATGGCCGCTGACGTTCGACGCCAGCCGCTCGCGGGCCGCGTCGTCGAGCACTTCACGGACCATCGTGCCCGCCTGGCCGAAGTCGTCGTCCTCACGGTGCGGCTTGTACGCCTCGCGCACCATCTCGCCCGCGGTGGCCCACCCGGCGGGGTCGCCGAAGCGCTGGTAGTCGGCCGCGGGACCGCCGTACGAGTTCGGCGCGTACGGCATGGCCGCGTTCGACGGCACGTACCGCATCGGCCCGTCCTTGGCGTAGGAGTTCACGCCGGAGTGCGGACGGTTGGGCGGCAGCTGCGCGTAGTTCGGGCCGATCCGGTACCGGTGCGTGTCCGGGTAGGAGAACAGCCGGCCGAGCAGCATCTTGTCCGGCGACGGACCGATGCCCGGCACCATGTTGGACGGCTCGAACGCAGCCTGCTCGATGTGGATGAAGTAGTCGTCGGGGTTCTTGTTCAGCGTCATCCGTCCGACGTCGATCAGGGGGTAGTCGCCGTGCGGCCACACCTTGGTCAGGTCGAAGGGGTTGAAGCGGTAGTCGGGCGCGTCGTCGAAGGGCATGACCTGCACCTTCAGGGTCCACGACGGCGCGTCGCCCGACTTGATCGACTCGTACAGATCGCGGCGGTGCTTGTCCGCGTCCGACCCGGCCAGCTCGTCGGCCTCGGCCTGGGTCAGATAGTCGATGCCCTGGTCGGTCTTGAAGTGGTACTTCACCCAGAACCGCTCGCCACCGGCGTTGATCCACATGAAGGTGTGCGAGCCGTAGCCGTTCATGTGCCGGTAGGTCTTGGGTACGCCCCGGTCGCCCATCAGCCAGGTCACCTGGTGTGCCGACTCGGGGGAGAGGGTCCAGAAGTCCCACTGCATGTCGTTGTTGCGCAGCCCGGTGACCGGGTGGCGCTTCTGGGACCGGATGAAGTCCTGGAACTTGATCGTGTCCCGTACGAAGAAGACCGGCGTGTTGTTGCCGACCAGGTCGTAGTTGCCGTGCTCGGTGTAGAACTTCAGCGCGAAGCCGCGGGGGTCGCGCCAGGTGTCGGGCGAGCCCTGTTCACCGGCGACGGTCGAGAAGCGGGCCAGCATCTCGGTGCGCTTGCCCGGCTGGAACATGTCCGCCCTGGTGAACTGGCTGACGTCATTGGTGACTTCGAAGAAGCCGTACGCCCCCGATCCCTTCGCATGGACCACTCGCTCCGGCACCCGTTCACGGTTGAACTGGGCCATTTTCTCGATGAGGTAGTGGTCCTGGAGCAGGATCGGGCCGTCGGCCCCGACGGTGAGCGAATGCTCGTCGCTCTCCACGGGGATGCCGACGTTGTTGGTCGTGTACGGAGTCGCGGGGGATGACTCGGTCACGAGCGTCCTCCCATTCATTGGGGAATGTGGTCGCTTCGGCCGTGTGCCCCACTTAACTCCGCAGATGCGATGTCGGCAACATTTGGACAGGGTCCAGATTTGGCCTACGTACGAGTGGGCAGCTCGAACCAGACGACCTTGCCGGTCGACAGCCGGGTCGCTCCCCACCGCCTGGCCAGCCGGTTCACCAGGAACAGCCCTCGTCCGCCCTCGTCCGTGTCCCGTGCCCGGCGCTGCCGCGGCAGCTGCGGGGAATCGTCCCCGACCTCGCATCGCAGGACGTCCGTCCGCAGCAGCCGCAGGGTCACCGGCCGCTCCGCGTACCGCACGGCATTGGTCACGACCTCGCTGACCAGCAGCTCCACCGAGTCGCTCAGCTCCTCCAGCCCCCAGCGGGCCAGGGCCCGGCGGGCGAGACGGCGGGCCCGGCTCGGTGCCGCGTCCTCCGGCTCCAGGAACCAGTAGGCGACGTCACTCGGCGCGATCCCGTCGAAACGGGCCGCGAGCAGCGCGATGTCGTCGTCCCGGTCGCCCGGGCCGAGCATGTCCAGCACGTCGTCGCAGAGCGCTTCCAGCGGCGGCGAGTGGTCCGGTCCGGTCAGCTGGGCGGTGGCGGCCAGCCGCTCCCGCAGCTGCTCGATCCCCGTCCACACGTCCCGCAGCCGGGACTCGACCAGGCCGTCCGTGTACAGCAGCAGCGTCGCTCCGGCCGGGGCGTCCAGCTCCACGGCCTCGAAGTCGACCCCGCCGACGCCGATCGGCGCCCCCGGCGGCACACGCAGCACCTCGGCCCGCCCGCCCAGATGCAGCAGGATGGGCGGCGGGTGGCCCGCGTTCGCGATGGTGATGCGGTGCGAGACCGGGTCGTACACCGCGTACATGCAGGTCGCCATGCGGTCGGTGCCGAGCCGCTGGGCCTGCTCGTCGAGGTGGTGCAGCACCTCCTGCGGCGGCAGATCGAGCCCTGCCAGCGTCTGGGCCGTGGTGCGCAGCTGTCCCATGATCGCGGCCGAGGTCATCGAGTGGCCCATGACGTCGCCCACGACGAGTGCCACCCGGCTGCCCGGCAGCGGGATCGCGTCGTACCAGTCACCGCCGACGCGGGCCGTCTCGGCCGCCGGCAGATAGCGCGAGGCGAGCCGGACGCCGGTCGGCTGGGGCAGCGAGTCCGGCAGCATCGTGCGCTGGAGCTCATCGGCGATGTACGCCTCGCGCCCGTACAGCACGGCCTTGTCGATGCCGAGCGCCGTGTGCGTCGCCAGCTGCGCGGCGACCAGTAGATCGTTCGGCTCGAAGGCGGGCCGGTCCGGCCGGCGCAGGAAGACGGCAGCACCGATCACCCGCCGCCGCCCGCGGAGCGGGGCGAGTATCGCCCGATGGCCGTTCGGCACGGTCCGGTCCGCGCCGAGCAGCTCGGGCAGGGCGGCCCTCGCCGCCGCGGAGTCGCCGAACACGGGCCGCACACCGCGCAGCACCTCGGACAGCGCCCCGCCGGAACGGACCTCGCACAGCTCGGCGGCCGGCGTGAGGTCGTTGTGCGGGTCGATCACGGGGATGGGCCCCGAGCTGCCCAGATCGGCGTCCTCTTCTGCTAAACGCAGCCGGTCCGTACGGCGCAGCCGCAACACGAACGGCGAGATGGGACGCTCGTCACCGACCGGCAGCGGGTCCCGCAGATAGACCAGGATCGCGTCCGAGAACGTCGGCACCGTCGCCCGGCACAGTCCGAGGACGATCTCGTCGAGGTCGATGCCCCGTGCGATCCGCCGGGTCGCTGCTCCCACGAAACGCAGCCGGTCACCCTCGCGCCGGGCCGTGCCCGCCAGGTCCTGCGGCGGGCCGCTCGGCGAGGGAACGGCCGACGGACCGGTCGCCTCCGCCCGCGGCCGGGTGCGTTCCTGCGACCGGGCAGCCAAGGGCTGCCGGCCTTCGTGGGAGGTGGGCTGCTCCGTCACGCGTGGGCTTCCGTCCGTCCGGGCCGGTGGTGCGATGCATTCGCCTCTTGAGGCGGTATACCCGCTCTGCGGGTGGGGGCGACAGGGTGGCAGGCATCCGGCACAGCTCCACCCCCTGGTGATGATTCCGAGATGACTTACGGTCAGGTCAGGTGCTGCGCTCAACAGTTGCGGTAACGGCGCAGCCTTGCGGACGACGATCCTACGTTTGCCCCCAGGGGGCGCATCAAGAGTCTCACGAGGTCGTATGCGCCGGAGCGTGTTCCTGGACGGGAGTCAGTCACATCGCATCTGCGACTGCGGCCCTGTTCAGGACGTCAGCTGCACGGCCGCACGGGCCCAGTCCGCGGGCAGCTCCGGCACCCGCCAGGCGGGATCGGGGCGCCAGTGCTCCCAGCCGTCGGAGAACGGCGCTCCCCAGGCCCGTACGGCCCGCAGGGCCTCCTCGCCCGCCAGGCGCACCCGCTCGGCCTTCTCCGGGCCGATCAGGCCCACCCGCTGCGCCTGGTCGAACTCGTCCTCGTCGTGCCAGCGCCAACTCCGGTCGGGATCGACCGAGATGTCCAGAAAGTGATCCTCCGAGTCGATGCCGCCCGACCAGCGGGTGCGGGGCTCCTCGAGGTTCACGTACCAGTTCTTGAACCGCCAGCCCGGCTCCCAGAAGAGCCAGACCGACCACGGTTCGCCGGGTCTGGCCAGTTTCAGCACCCCGGTGCCGAACCAGTGGCCGCGGGTGACCGTGCGGGGAGCCGTGTAGCGGGTGGCGAGCGGCTCCTCGTGGACGGGAGTGCCGTTCGCGAGCACCGGCTTCACGCACTCCGTCCCCGGCGCGAGCCACACCGCGAGCGCCTCGTCGGTGTCCTGCACGACGGTCACCGGGCGGCAGATGTGGACGCCCTGACCCGTCAGATCCGGGGCATGGCCGCGATAGCGCCAGAGGATGTGGTCCCCGGGCGTCCAGCGTTCGATGCGTTCCGAGCCTTTCATGAGGAGATCTTAGGAGTACCGCCCGCGCGACGCCGCGACCCGGGTGGCGGGCGTGTGGCGGGCGGGCGTCAGGGCCGGGTCATCCGCAGCACGTCAAGGGCCTCGTCGAGCTGCTCCAGGGTCAGCGCTCCCCGCTCCACATAGCCGGATTCGAGCACGACCTCACGGATCGTCTTCCGCTGCGCGAGCGACTTCTTGGCGACCTTCGCGGCCTCCTCGTAGCCGATGTACTTGTTGAGCGGAGTGACCACGGAGGGCGAGGACTCGGCGTACTCACGGGCGCGCTCGACATGCGCGGTGACGCCGTCGACCGTGCGGTCCGCGAGCAGCCGGGCGGCGTTGCCGAGCAGCCGGACCGACTCCAGCAGGTTCTTGGCGATCACCGGGAGCATCACGTTCAGCTCGAAGTTCCCCGCGGCGCCGGCCACGGCGACCGTGGTGTCGTTGCCGGTGACCTGGGCGGCCACCATCAGGACTGCCTCCGGGATCACCGGATTGACCTTGCCCGGCATGATCGAGGAGCCGGGCTGGAGATCGGGCAGGCTGATCTCGGCGAGACCCGTGCGCGGTCCGCTCGCCATCCAGCGCAGATCGTTGCAGATCTTGGTGAGTGAGACGGCGATGGTGCGCAGCTGCCCGGAGGTCTCCACCAGGCCGTCGCGCGCTCCCTGCGCCTCGAAGTGGTCGCGGGCCTCGGTCAGCGGCAGTCCGGTGGAACGGGCCACCTCGGCGATGACGGCGGCCGGGAAGCCGGGCGGGGTGTTGATGCCGGTACCCACCGCCGTACCGCCGAGGGGGAGTTCGGCGAGCCGGGGCAGGGACGACTTCAGCCGCTCCACGCCGTACCGGATCTGCGCGGCATAGCCGCCGAACTCCTGGCCCAGCGTCACGGGTGTGGCGTCCATCAGGTGCGTACGCCCGGACTTGACCACGTCCGCGAACTCGGCCGCCTTGCGCTCCAGCGCCTCCGCCAGGTGCTCCAGGGCCGGGATCAGGTCCCGGGTCACGGCGGCGGTGGCGGCGATGTGGATGGAGGAGGGGAAGACGTCGTTGGACGACTGCGAGGCGTTCACATGGTCGTTGGGGTGCACCGGCCGGCCGAGCCGCTCGGTGGCGAGGGTGGCGAGGACCTCGTTGGTGTTCATGTTGGACGACGTCCCGGAACCGGTCTGGAAGACGTCGACGGGGAAGTGCTCGTCCCAGCGGCCTTCCGCCACCTCGGCCGCGGCCTCCGCGATGGCCTGCGCCATGTCCTTGTCCAGGACGCCGAGTTCGGCGTTGACCCGCGCCGCGGCCGCTTTGATGTGCGCCAGGGCCTCGATGTGCGACCGTTCGAGCCGCTGCCCCGACACGGGGAAGTTCTCCACCGCGCGCTGGGTCTGGGCCCGCCACTTGGCGTGTGCGGGCACCCGCACCTCGCCCATGGAGTCGTGCTCGATGCGGTACTCGCTCGCGTCGGACATCGGTGTCCTACCTCCTGGCTCTGCCGTCCGGGTCCCGAACCCCCGAAAAACTTGAGCACTTGTCTTGTTCTGCCTATTCCCCATTGCGCTACCTGCCAGTAAATACCCGGAGCAACCACATACCGGGGAGGCGCAATGCTGCATCTGTTCGGGGGAAGATCCCCCTGCCCGCGCAGCACCACGCACAGACTCCGTCGTACCGTCGCGGTCACCGCCGCGCTCGCGGCCGGTCTCGGCGGACTGGCGGTCACCGCACCCGCGGCCACCGCCGGCCAGACCCGCACCACCGCATCCGTACCCCTCCCGCCCGAGCTGGAGGCCATCCGGGCGGCCGAGGCCGTCAAGCTGTACGGCACCCCCGCGGAGCGCCCGTTCGACGAGCGCAGGACCGGCCTGATCTCGCTGGGCGACAGCGAGATCTCCGGGGAGGGCGTCGGCACCTACGAGCCGGGCACCAACGGCCCCGACAACTGGTGCCATCGCTCGCCCGAGGCCGCCATCCACCGTACGGGCATCGCCGCGGACGTCACGTACAACGTCGCCTGCTCCGGAGCGGGCACCGGAAACATCCGGATCGGCGGCTCCAAGCAGCACGCCGACGAACTGGTCCAGAGCGACAACCTGGCCGTCAAGGCGCGCAACACCCGTATCAAGATGGTCCTGTTGGTCGCCGGGGCCAACGACGACCTGCAGTTCGGTCCGGTGATGACCGACTGCGTGATCCGCTTCGTGACCTTCCAGGGGCCCTGTGAGCCGAAGTACGCGCCCGGCTGGCAGGCGCGGGTCGACGGTCTCGTCCCCAAGGTCGAGCAGACCGTGCGCGACCTGCGCACGGTGATGCGCGACGCCGGGTACGCCGACGGCGACTACCAGCTGGTCGTCATGGGCTACCCGAGCCCGATCGGCCCGGACTTCCGCGACAACCCGCAGTTCCCGGGCAAGCTGCTGTGCGGCGGAATGGGCTACGACTCCGACACCGTGTGGGGCCGCAACACCGCGGTCCCGGCCTTCGAACGCGGGATGCGCCAGGTGGCGCGCTCCACCGGAGCCGTCTATCTCGACAACTCCCGGCTCTTCCACGGCCACGAGGTCTGTATGCAGGAGCCCTGGGCACGCGGCCTCTACATCGACCTCAGCCTGCCCTTCCCGCCGGACTCCAACTCCGTGCGCCAGTCCTTCCACCCCAATGCGCGCGGCCATGCGGCCTTCGCCTCCTGCCTGACCCAGCTCTACAACTCGGGTCTGCGTGAGGCGAGTTGCGCACCGGCGGCATCGGGACAGAATCCGGCCCTGTACGCGGGCGCCTGGGACGACGCCTTCAAGCCCCTGAAGAACGAGGGCACCGGGTCCTGCGCGGACGTCTCGGGCGCGGTCACCCGCAACGGCTCCGGTGTCGTCGGCTGGGACTGCCACGGCGGCCGCAACCAGGGCTGGTGGTTCGACGGAGCGCGCGGCTCGCTGCTCACGGAGCTGACGCAGGACCGCTGCGTGGACGTGCCACGGGGGCAGTACACACCGGGAGCGGCCCTGGTCCTGTGGGACTGCTCGGGTGCGGCGAACCAGCGCTTCGTCCGCACCGCGGGCACGCTGCGTCCCGCCGAGGCGCAGGGGCTGTGTGTGACGCACGCGGCCCCACGGGAGCCGTTGCGGCTCCAGCCGTGCTCGGGCGCCGCGACACAGCGCTTCAGCTGATCGCGGGCCCGGTCTGAGGGATCGGAGCAACTCCCGCTGCCCGCACCGTCCTTCGGGCGGTCCGGGCAGCGGGAGGCGAGCCGCTTACAGGCCGGGGCCGCGCACCGGGATGGAGGTGAACGTCGGCGCGGGAGCCGGCTCCGTGAAGAAGTCGTTGCCCTTGTCGTCGACCACGATGAAGGCCGGGAAGTCCTCCACCTCGATCTTCCAGACGGCTTCCATGCCGAGCTCCTCGTACTCGAGGACCTCGACCTTCTTGATGCAGTCCTGCGCGAGGCGTGCGGCCGGTCCGCCGATGGAGCCCAGGTAGAAGCCGCCGTGCGTGCCGCACGCGTCCGTCACCTGCTTCGAGCGGTTGCCCTTGGCCAGCATGACCTTGGAGCCGCCCGCCGCCTGGAACTGCTCGACGTAGCTGTCCATCCGGCCGGCCGTCGTCGGGCCGAAGGAGCCGGAGGCGTAGCCCTCGGGGGTCTTCGCCGGACCGGCGTAGTACACCGGGTGGTCCTTGAGGTACTGCGGCATGTCCTCGCCCGCGTCCAGCCGCTCCTTGATCTTGGCGTGCGCGATGTCGCGCGCCACGACCAGCGGGCCGGTCAGCGAGAGCCGGGTCTTGACCGGGTACTTGGTCAGCTCGGCGAGGACGTCGTCCATGGGCCGGTTGAGGTCGATCTCCACGACGTCACCCGCCTCGGCGGACTCGCCGAGGTGCTCGTCCGTCGTGTCCGGGAGGAAGCGCGCCGGGTCGGTCTCCAGCTGCTCCAGGAACACACCCTCCGCCGTGATCTTCGCGGTGGCCTGGCGGTCCGCCGAGCAGGAGACGGCGATCGCGACGGGCAGCGACGCGCCGTGGCGGGGGAGCCGGACGACCCGGACGTCGTGGCAGAAGTACTTGCCGCCGAACTGCGCGCCGATGCCGATCTTCTGCGTGAGCTCGAAGACCTTCTCCTCCAGCTCCTTGTCACGGAAGCCGTGCCCCGTGGGGGAGCCCTCCGCCGGCAGCTCGTCGAGGTAGTGGGCGGAGGCGTACTTGGCGGTCTTCAGCGCGAACTCGGCGCTGGTGCCGCCGACGACGATGGCCAGGTGGTACGGCGGGCACGCGGCCGTGCCCAGCGAACGGATCTTCTCCTCCAGGAACTTCATCATGGAGGCCTCGTTCAGGACGGCCTTGGTCTCCTGGTAGAGGAACGACTTGTTGGCGGAACCGCCGCCCTTGGCCATGAAGAGGAACTTGTACGCGCCGCCGTCGGTCGCGTACAGCTCGATCTGGGCCGGCAGGTTGGACCCGGTGTTCTTCTCCTCCCACATGGTGAGCGGAGCCATCTGCGAGTACCGCAGGTTGAGCTTGGTGTACGCGTCGAAGATGCCGTGGGAGAGGGCTTCCTCGTCGCCGCCCTCGGTGAGGACGTTCTGGCCGCGCTTGCCCATCACGATGGCCGTACCGGTGTCCTGGCACATGGGCAGCACGCCGGCGGCGGCGATGTTCGCGTTCTTCAGCAGGTCGAGCGCGACGAACTTGTCGTTGGAGGAGGCCTCCGGGTCGTCCACGATCCGGCGCAGCTGGGCGAGGTGGGCGGGCCGCAGGTAGTGCGAGATGTCGTGCATGGCCTCGGCGGCGAGCGTGCGCAGCGCCTCGGGCTCGACCTTGAGGAAGGTACGACCGTCGGCCTCGAAGGTGGAGACGCCCTCGGCGGTCACCAGCCGGTAGGGCGTGGTGTCCTCTCCCAGCGGGAGCAGATCGGAGTACGCGAACGCAGGGCTCGGTGGGCGGGAGACAGAGGGCATTACGGCCATTCCTCACTCGGCAGACAGCAGCGCCGCCTCCGTTGGCGGCGCGCTCCCAGCGTAGAACGGCCCTCGGGTCCCGAGCTTGTGAGGTAAGGCTCACCCGGCGCCCGGGCGCCTCGCGACGCGGATCGCACGCACCAGACCTTCCCCCTGCGCCCTGCGGGCGTGGGGGACCCCCACTCACCGATCCGGCCTGATCCACACGACAGGCCCTAGTCGCGATCTATCGCGTTTCGCTAGGCTGGTTCCGTGGACCTCGAAAAGCAGCCCCAGAAGCCCGTCGTCCCCGCGGAGCCCGGCGCGGGGATCCGCGCGTCCGACGCCGACCGGGACCGGATCGCCGACATCCTCCGGGACGCCCTGGCGGAGGGCCGGCTGGACGCCGAGGAGCATGCCGAGCGGATCGACGCCGCCTACCGGGCCAAGACCGTCGGCGAACTCGAACCGCTGGTCCAGGACCTGCCCGCGACCCGCAGGAGCGGCGAGTCCGGTGCGTACGCCTACGGGCCGGAGGCGCCTGCCGGGCCCGCCGAGAACCTGATCGCCGTCTTCTCCAGCTCCGTGCGCAAGGGCCGCTGGCGCGTCGGCCGCCGCACCAACGCCTTCTCGCTCTTCGGGAGCATCGAGATCGACCTCACCGAGGCCCTGTTCGAGCAGCGGCTCACGGTGATCAACGCGACGGCCATCTTCGGCAACGTCGAGGTGCGGGTGCCCGAGAACATCTCGCTGCGCGGCAGCGGCACCGGTTTCTTCGGCAACTTCGAGGTGCTCACCCTGGAGTCGGCCGACCCCGAGGCGCCCGTGGTCGTCGTCAACGGATACACGGTTTTCGGCAATGTCGAAGCCAAGCCGAAACGCGGCCGGCGGGTCTCCGACCTCCACGATCGCCTGCGGAAACACTTCCGCTGACGTCCGCCCTCGTGGGCGGTTTTCGGCCACGCACGCCGCTGCGCCGTTCCGCGCCTCCTCAGCGCGGTACCACGCAGTGAATAGGAGTGCGTACAGCGGGTAGGGAGTGCTGCATCGTCTCTCGCTCGCGAAGCCGTCGTCAGGAGTAGACCGTGCTGCAGCTGCCTTACCAGTCCTTGCAGGTCACCGCCGTTCCGGCCCAGCGAGCACCCGCCAGGTCGGATCAGGACGGTCCCTGGCACGCGGAGGCGGTGTGCCGTCGGGACGAGGCCGGGCTGTTCTTCGCCCCGTCGAAGGAGCCGACCGCCGCGCGGCTGTCGCGCGAGGAGGCCGCGAAGCGGGTCTGCGCCCGCTGTCCGGTGATGGTCGAGTGCCGGGAGCACGCGCTGCTCCAGCCCGAGCCGTACGGCGTGTGGGGCGGCCTCACCGCGGCGGAGCGCCGGGTGGTGCTGGCCAGGCGCAGGCGGCGCGAGGTCGAGGTCAAGAAGTCGCAGTCCGCGGCCTGAGACGACGCGGACAGACGAAGGACAGACGAAAAGGGGCGCCCCCGCACATGGGGCGCCCCTTTCGTGTCCGCTCTGTCGTACCGCCGCTTCGTCGTACCGCCGCGGTGTGCCGCGCGACCGGTCCGGGCCCCGCGGCGCATCCTCACCGCGCCGGGCGCACCGCGTCCGGGCCGACTGCGCTGCGGCTCACTGCGCCCGGTCGAAGTCCACCTGGCTGTACGCGCGCAGCTTCGAGAGCCGGTGCGTGGAGTCGATCTGGCGGATCGTGCCCGACTTGGAGCGCATCACCAGGGACTGCGTCGTGGCCGTCTCCGAGCGGTAGCGCACGCCGCGCAGCAGTTCGCCGTCGGTGATACCGGTGGCGACGAAGAAGACGTTGTCCCCGCTGACCAGGTCGGTGGTGTGCAGCACCCGGTCCAGGTCGTGGCCCGCGTCGAGCGCCCGCTGCCGCTCGGCGTCGTCCTTCGGCCACAGCTTGCCCTGGATCGTGCCGCCGAGGCACTTGATCGCACAGGCCGAGATGATGCCCTCGGGGGTGCCGCCGATGCCCATGAGCATGTCGACGCCGGTGCCCTCGCGAACGGCCATCACCGAGCCGGCGACATCGCCGTCCGAGATGAACTTGATCCGGGCGCCGGTCTCGCGGATCTCCTTGACGATGCCCTCGTGGCGGGGGCGGTCCAGGATGACGACCGTGACGTCCTCGGGCGCGGAGTGCTTCGCCTTGGCGACGCGGCGGATGTTCACCGAGACGGGCGCGTTGATGTCCACGAAGTCCGCGGCCTCGGGGCCGGTGACCAGCTTGTCCATGTAGAAGACCGCGGACGGATCGAACATGGTGCCGCGGTCGGCGGCGGCGAGTACGGCGATGGCGTTGGGCATGCCCTTGGCGTTGAGCGTGGTGCCGTCGATCGGGTCGACGGCGATGTCGACCTCGGCACCGGTCCCGTCGCCGACGCGCTCTCCGTTGAAGAGCATGGGGGCTTCGTCCTTCTCGCCCTCACCGATGACGACGATGCCGTTCATCGAGACGGTGGAGACGAGGGTCCGCATGGCCTTGACGGCCGCTCCGTCGGCGCCGATCTTGTCGCCGCGGCCGACCCACCTGCCCGCGGCCATGGCGGCGGCCTCGGTGACCCGGACGAGCTCCAGGGCCAGGTTGCGGTCGGGAGCCTCGGGAGAGACCTCGAGCTGGGACGGCAGACTGTTGTCGGTCATCGGAGCGCACCTTTCTGTACGACGACGGCCGGAATAGAGGGTGCTGCGACTCTATCGGTACGTCGACAAAATGAGCAGTGGGGGCCACGTTTGAGCACGCACCCTTGATGCGACCATGGGGGGCGTGGCAGGTATGCGAGGCAGACAGACGGTGCGCGACATGGTGCTGTCGATGGCGGTGATCGGAGCCGTCGTCGCGGTGATCTATGTGTTCATTCCGCACGACGACAAAGCGGATCCGGTCAAGGCGGTCGACTACCGGGTCGAATTGCTGACGGCACGGCGAGCGGCACCCTATCCGGTGGCCGCGCCCCAGGGCCTGCCGAAGGAGTGGAAGCCGACCTCGGTGACGTACGCGCGGACCTCCGCCGACGCCTGGCACCTCGGGTTCCTCGACCCGGACGGCGAGTACGTCGCGGTGGAGCAGTCGACCGAGCCCGCCCGCAAGTACGTGGCGAAGGTCAGCCAGCGCGCCGAGCGGACCGAGAAGACCCAGCAGGTGAACGGCGTGACCTGGCAGCGCTGGGAGGGTGCGAAGTACGACGCCCTGGTGCGCGAGGACAAGGGCTCGACGACCGTGGTGACCGGAACGGCGTCCATGGCGCGGCTGGCGGAGATGGCCGCGGCACTGGAGGCCGAGAAGGCGCCGGCGCCGTCCGCGACGCCCTGAGGCGGAAGCTGCCGCGCGGGACCCCCGGTTTCCCGCGGCACGGCCTCTGACGGTGGACCCGTCCTGAGGGGGAGACAGACATGCCGAAGGCCGCCGCACCCTCGAGGGTGCGGCGGCCTTCGGCTGTGCCCTGTGCGGTCAGACGGTCGTCACGACGTCCTCGTACGCCAGCCGCGGCGAGCGCGGGAAGCTCGCGTTCTCGCCGGGCTTGCCGATGTTCACGACCATCAGCGGCGTGTGGTCGCCGTCCAGGAACTCCTTCTGGACGCCCGCCGGGTCGAAGCCCGTCATGGGGCCGGCGGCCAGACCGGCGGCGCGGACGCCGACGATGAAGTACGCGGCCTGGAGGGCGGCGTTGAGACCGGCTGCCTGCTCACGGACCGGGCGCTCGGAGAAGAAGGCGTCCTTGGCCTGCGGGAAGTGCGGGAACAGGGTCGGCAGCTCCTCGTGGAACTCGTTGTCCGCGGCGAGGATCGCGACGAGCGGGGCGGTGGCGGTCTTCGGCCGGTTGCCCTCGGACATGTGGTCCACCAGGCGCTCGCGGGCCTCTTCGGAGCGGACCAGGACGACACGCAGCGGGCTCTGGTTGAAGGCCGTGGGGCCGAACTTGACCAGGTCGTAGATCGCCTGGATCTGCTCCTCGGTCACCGGCTCGTCGGTGAACGTGTTGGCCGTGCGGGCCTCACGGAACAGCAGATCCTGGGCGGCGGAGTCGAGAACGAGAGTCATGCTGGTCGAACCTTCCGGTGGTGCAGGGTGTGCTCGGTACGCGGGGGTCAACCCTGCCCCGGTTGATTAAATTTCAACTACATGGCGATCGTGATCCGACTCACACTCCGCACGCCGCTGACCTGCTCAGTCGTCGGATTCGGCGGTGCCGTCCCCGTCCTCGCCTCCGGACAGAGCCGCGTCCAGACGGGCGCGGGCGCCCTCCAGCCAGTGGCGGCAGACCTTGGCCAGCTCCTCGCCGCGCTCCCACAGCGCCAGCGACTCCTCGAGCGTCGTACCGCCGGCCTCCAGGCGGCGCACGACCTCGATCAGCTCGTCCCGCGCCTGCTCGTAGCCGAGCGTGCTCTCTTCCGTCTTGGCTGCCATGCCGCCCACCCTATTCGCCCCGTTCGTACTCACTCGGACACCCGTACCGCGAACTCGCCCTCGAAGACCCGCGCCCGCAGTTCCTCGCCCGCCGCCACATCGTCCGGCGAGCTGACGACCGCCCCGTCCGTGCGCTGGAGCACCGCGTACCCGCGCTCCATGGTCGCCGCCGGCGACAGCGACAGCACCCGCGCGCGGGTGTGCGACAGCTCGGACTCCGCGCGGTCCAGCAGATGCCCGAGCACCCGCCGGCTGCGGGCGACCAGCGCGTCCACCTCGGCTTCGCGTTCCTCCACCATCCGCTGCGGATGCTCCATCACCGGACGGGCCAGCGCGTGCGCCAGACCCCGTTCCTCGCGGTCGAGCACGGCCTGCACCGTCCGCAGCGCGCGGTCCCGCAGATGCCGCACCCGCTCCAGCTCCTCGCCGACGTCCGGTACGACCTTCTTCGCCGCGTCCGTCGGCGTGGACGCCCGCAGGTCCGCCACCAGGTCCAGCAGCGGCGAGTCCGGCTCGTGGCCGATCGCCGACACCACCGGCGTACGGCACTCGGAGACGGCGCGCACCAGCTGCTCGTCCGAGAACGGCAGCAGGTCCTCCACGCTGCCGCCGCCGCGCGCCACGATGATCACGTCCACGTCCGGGAGGCCGTCCAGCTCCTTGACCGCCTGGACCACCTGGGAGACCGCGTGCACGCCCTGCACGGCCACATTGCGCACCTCGAAGCGGACCGCCGGCCAGCGACGGCGGGCGTTCTCCAGGACGTCGCGCTCCGCCGCGGACGCCCGGCCGACCACCAGGCCCACCCGGTGCGGCAGAAACGGCAGCGGCCGCTTGCGCTCCAGAGCGAACAGCCCCTCGGCGCCCAGCGTCCGCTTCAGCTGCTCCAGCCGCGCCAGCAGCTCGCCGATGCCCACCGGCCGTATCTCCACGGCACGCAGCGACAGCTGCCCGCGCGGTGCGTACCACTCGGGCTTGGCGTGGACCACGACCCGGGCGCCCTCCGCCACGACGTCCGCGACGGCGTCGAAGACCTGCCGGAAGCAGGTCACGCTCACCGAGATGTCGTACGAGGGATCACGCAGGGTCAGAAAGACGACCCCCGCGCCCGGCCGCCGCGACAGCTGGGTGATCTGCCCCTCCACCCAGACCGCGCCGAGCCGGTCGATCCACCCGCCGATCAGCCGGGACACCTCACCGACCGGCAGGGGCGCGTCCGCTGACGTGTTGAGAGCCATACGGGCGAGCGTATCGGCCGCGTACGACAACACCTCCCGTCATGGCCGACGGCGGGACTCCACGCCGGGCAAGGGCGTGCGCGGGCGCCTCCACTGGACCGCCAGCACCACCAGCCCCACCCCCAGCCAGACGGCGCCCACCAGTTGCGCCGAGCCGGCCGCCTCGGCGATCACCAGCAGCAGCACGGCGGTGCCGACCACCGGCACCACCACATGCCGCAGCCAGTCCGGGCGGCCCTCCGCCCGGCGCACCACGAACCAGCCGACGACACTCGCGTGCAGCAGCACGAACGCCGTGAGCGCCCCGATGTCGACCACCGACACCAGCTGGTCCAGGCCGTTGTCGAGCCGTGCCGCCCACACCGCCGCGGCCATCGTCACCGCGGCCGCCAGCAGCAGGGCGACCCGCGGCACGCCCGCGTCGGTGCGCGACAGGATGTGCGGCAGCCGCCGGTCCCGGCCCATCGCGAACAGCAGCCGGCCGGCCGCCGCCTGCGCGGCCAGTGCCGCGAACGCCGCGCCGATCGCCTTGCTCAGCGCCACCAGATCGTGCAGCCAGGTACCCACCGAGGCGTCCACCGCGTCGTAGAACGCCGAGCCCTGCGCCGCCGGATCGGCGGCCAGTTCGGCCGACGACACCGGTTCCAGCAGTGCGGCGAGATAGGTCTGCGCCACGAACAGGAAACCCGCGAGGCCCAGGCAGATCAGCACCGCCCTGGCCACCTTCCGCGATCCGCCGGTGACCTCCTCCGCGAACGAGGCGATCGCGTCGAACCCCAGATACGACAGCACCGCGACCGAGACCGCGCTGAGCACCGCCGTCATCGAGAAGCCCGCGTCCCCGGTGAACGGCGACAGCCAGCCGCGCTGCGCTCCGTCCCGGGCGAGCACCACCACCGCGGACACCGCGAAGACCAGCAGGACGACGATCTCCATCGCCAGCACCGCGAAGCCCACCCGGGCCGCCGCCCGTACACCCCACAGATTGAGGAGCGTGGTCACCACGACCGCGATCCCCGTCCACACCCACCGGTCCACCTCGGGGATCAGCGCCTCCAGCGCGATCCCCGAGAAGAGATAGGCGACCGCCGGGATCAGCAGATAGTCGAGCATCGCCATCCACCCGGCGACGAAGCCCGGCCCCTCGCCGAGCCCCTTGCGGGCGTAGGTGAAGACCGAACCGGCCTGCGGGGCGACCCGCACCATCTGCGCGTAACTCGATGCGGTGAACGCCATGGCGATCGTGGCCACGACATAGACGAGCGCCACCGCGCCGTCCGACTTCGCGTCCAGGGTGCCGAAGATCCCGACGGGTGCCATGGGCGCGATGAACAGCAGCCCGTAGACCATGAGGTCACGGAATCCGAGACTGCGCCGCAGACCTGAGCCCGCGTCGCCCTTGCCGTGCCCGCCGTCCCTGCCGTCCGGACCGCTGTCCCCGTCGTCCGGACCGCTGTTCCCGCCGCCCGGCCGGGACCTGTCCGCCGCGGCCATCCCGCCCTCCGTCCGTCGCGTACCGTTCATCAGTCTTCCCCCGGGCGGTGATCTCCCGCCTCTTCTGGGCGGCCTTACGATGGGGGGCATGACTGCTACGCCTCCTGCCCGCCGCGTCCTCCTCGCCGCTCCTCGTGGCTACTGCGCGGGCGTGGACCGCGCCGTGATCGCTGTTGAGAAGGCCCTTGAGCAGTACGGCTCGCCGATCTACGTCCGCCACGAGATCGTCCACAACAAGTACGTCGTGCAGACCCTCGAGAAGAAGGGCGCGATCTTCGTCGAGGAGACGGCCGAGGTCCCCGAGGGATCGATCGTCATGTTCTCCGCGCACGGCGTCGCCCCGGTCGTCCACGACGAGGCGGCGGAACGCAAGCTCGCCACCATCGACGCGACCTGCCCGCTGGTCACCAAGGTCCACAAGGAAGCGGTCCGCTTCGCGAACGACGACTACGACATCCTGCTCATCGGCCACGACGGCCATGAGGAGGTCATCGGCACCTCCGGCGAGGCCCCCGACCACATCACCCTGGTCGACGGCCCGGACGATGTCGCGAACGTCGAGGTGCGCGACGAGTCCAAGGTCGTCTGGCTCTCCCAGACCACGCTGTCCGTCGACGAGACGATGGAGACGGTGGACAAGCTGAAGGAGAAGTTCCCGCAGCTGATCTCCCCGCCCAGCGACGACATCTGCTACGCGACGCAGAACCGTCAGATCGCGGTCAAGCAGATGGGCGCCGAGGCCGACCTGGTCATCGTGGTCGGCTCGAAGAACTCCTCGAACTCCGTCCGGCTCGTCGAGGTGGCCCTCGGCGCCGGCGCACGGGACGCCCACCTGGTCGACTTCGCCGACGAGATCGACGAGGCCTGGCTGGAGGGCGTCGCCACCGTCGGCGTCACCTCGGGCGCGTCCGTGCCCGACGTGCTGGTCGAGGGCGTGCTGGAGTGGCTGTCGCAGCGCGGCTTCGAGGACGTCGAGATCGTGAAGGCGGCCGAGGAGTCCATCACCTTCTCGCTGCCCAAGGAACTGCGGCGCGATCTGCGCGCGGAGGCCGCGAAGCTGGCGGGTCGGGCGTCCGGGGAGTAACCGACGGGCCCTGCCCGTAACGTTGTGTCCATGAACGTGTTCGGAGTGGACATCGGCGGATCGGGCATCAAGGGCGCTCCCGTGGATCTGGAGCGCGGTGACCTGGCGCAGGAACGACATAAGGTGCTGACCCCGCATCCGGCGACGCCGGATGCGGTGGCGGACGGCGTCGCCGAAGTGGTGCGTCATTTCGACTGGTCGGGCCCGGTGGGCGTGACCTTCCCCGGCGTGGTGACGAGTGGCGTCACCCGCACCGCGGCCAACGTGGACAAGGGCTGGATCGACGTGGACGCGGCCGGACTGCTCAATGAGCGTCTCGGCGGTGTCGGCGTGACCCTGCTGAACGACGCGGACGCGGCGGGCGTGGCGGAGATGACCTTCGGCGCGGGCCGGGGCCGCAAGGGCGTCGTCATGCTGCTGACCTTCGGTACCGGCATCGGCAGCGCACTCTTCGTCGACGGCCGGCTCGTGCCCAACACCGAGCTCGGCCATCTGGAGCTGCACGGTCACGAGGCGGAGAAGCGCGCGTCGACGAAGGTCAAGGACGACGAGGACCTGAGCTGGCCCCACTGGGCGCACCGGGTCCAGAAGTACCTGGCCCATGTGGAGATGCTGTTCTCGCCCGAGCTGTTCATCATCGGCGGCGGCGTCAGCCGCAAGGCCGACAAGTTCGTGCCGCTGATCGAGGGGATCAGGGCGGAGATCGTTCCGGCGGAGCTGCAGAACAACGCGGGCATCGTGGGCGCGGCGATGGCGTCGGCGAGCAAGTGACGCCGCGCCTGTCCTGCTGAGAGCGGCTCTAGCGGCTCTAGCGGCTCTAGCGGCGGGGCGGGGGTGCGGGCCTGGTGCGGCGCTTGCGTCGTGACATCGCCCGCACCTTGCGTACGCAGGTGATCAGCCCGGCGACGAGCGTTCCGCCGTACAGCCAGCCTGCGTGCACCGCGAGCGAGGTGACGACCGCCATGATCTGGCCGCCGACCCCGCCCTCACCGCCCGAGATCGGCACGATCCCGGTGGCGAAGGCGATGGGCACACTGATCGGGGCGGTGACCAGGTCCGCCTCGCGCACCCAGAGCGCGGTCAGCGCACACACGGGCAGGAACAGCACCCCGTACACCACGGCGGAACCGTCGAACAGCAGCCAGACCAGTGAGCCGAGCACCAGCATGGTGGCGGACGCGAAGAGCCCGCCACCGATACCCGTCAGCCGGGGGTTGGGCAGTCTGCGCAGGGCGAGGACCACGGGAGGCACGTTCCGTGCCGGCCGCGTCGGCCGTACCCCGTACACGGCGGGGCCGTCCGCGACCTGCGGGGAGAGGGGCCCGGGAGGCGAAAGGGGTGCCTGCGGGCGCTGCCGGGGCCGGGGGTTGCTCGTCCTGTGCTGCTCCACCCGACCAACGTAGGTTGCGAGTGGGGAGGAATCAGGCACAGGACACGCCCTTTGGGTGACCTTGGCGAAGAGTTCGACTCCCGGCACCCGTCGCTGTGCGGCCGGGGCCGCCCGTAAACTGGGGGATCGGCCCACCATCGGGCCGGGCGCCCATCGCCAGTCCTCACTTCAGGAAGTCGCCAACGTGTCGCTCACGATCGGAATCGTCGGCCTGCCGAATGTCGGCAAGTCGACCCTGTTCAACGCCCTGACCAAGAACGACGTGCTGGCGGCCAACTACCCGTTCGCCACGATCGAGCCGAACGTCGGCGTGGTCGGCGTCCCCGACCCGCGCCTGACCAAGCTGGCGGAGATCTTCTCCTCCCAGCGGGTCCTCCCGGCGACGGTGGACTTCGTCGACATCGCCGGCATCGTGCGCGGCGCGAGCGAGGGCGAGGGCCTGGGCAACAAGTTTCTGGCGAACATCCGGGAGTCCGACGCGATCTGCCAGGTCATCCGCGCCTTCAAGGACGAGAATGTCGTTCACGTCGACGGCAAGGTCTCGCCGAAGGACGACATCGAGACGATCAACACCGAGCTGATCCTGGCCGACCTGCAGACCATCGAGAAGGTCCTGCCGCGCCTGCAGAAGGAATCGCGGATCAAGAAGGACATCGCGCCGAAGGTCAAGGCGGTCGAGGAGGCCAAGGAGATCCTGGAGAAGGGCGACACGCTCTTCTCGGCGGGCATCGTCCAGGGCTCCGGCAACGAGGAGCTCCTGCACGACCTGCACCTCCTCACCACCAAGCCGTTCCTCTACGTCTTCAACGTCGACGAGGACGAGCTGACGGACGACACGTTCAAGGCGGAGCAGAGCGCGCTGGTCGCCCCGGCGGAGGCGATCTTCCTCAACGCGAAGCTGGAGTCGGACCTCGCGGAACTCGACGACGAGGAGGCGCTCGAACTCCTCCAGTCGGTGGGCCAGGAGGAGCCGGGCCTGGCGACACTGGCACACGTCGGCTTCCGGACGCTGGGCCTCCAGACGTACCTGACGGCGGGCCCGAAGGAGTCCCGCGCCTGGACGATCAAGAAGGGCGCGACGGCCCCGGAGGCGGCGGGTGTGATCCACACCGACTTCCAGAAGGGCTTCATCAAGGCGGAGGTCATCTCGTTCGAGGACCTGGTCGAGACGGGCTCGGTCGCGGACGCGCGCGCGAAGGGGAAGGCGCGGATGGAGGGCAAGGAGTATGTGATGCAGGACGGGGACGTGGTGGAGTTCCGCTTCAACGTGTAGCGGGCGCCTTGTCGCCAGGCTGACACGCCAACAGGCAGGTCGGAAGGGGTCGACCCCTCCGGGGGTCGGCCCCTCCCCACTGACCAGGACGCGTCAGTGGGGACGACCCGGCGTCAGCTTGTCGAGGTCGAGCGTGATCTCGAACGGCACGGTCCGGCGGAGGTACCCGCGCACGATTCCGGCCGGCGCGTAGGCGCCGGTCGGGCGGTCGAGTTCATAGATATGGACGAGGGGCCAGCCGTCCTCGTCCTCGACGCACCAGTAGTGCGGAATGCCTGCCTCCGCATATTTCCGGAGCTTGACCGTGCGATCGCGGTGCGCGGACTCGGGAGAGACGACCTCGACGACGAGCCGGACGTCCTCGGGAGCGAACCAGGTGCGGTCCGGATCGTAGGAGGCGGTGGTCACCACGATGTCCGGCTCGGGACGGTTACGGACGTCGAGGCGGATCGTCATCTCTCGTTCGACTTCCACGCCGTCGGGAGCCTGGGACGTGAGGGCCACGGTCAGGGCGGTGACAAGGCGACCGTGCCAGGCGCGCTGCGGCGACATCATGAAGACGAGGGCTCCGTCGATCAGCTCGGTGTGGCGGGGGGCCTCGGGGAGGCGGTCCAAGTCCTCCGCGAACCAGCCTTCCGCGCGGGGCGGGCGCATCCAGTCGGGCAGTGCGGTCATGGCTTCACGGTAGCGGTTTCCGGGCTTTTGGCTCCGCTCCCGTGGAAAGATGCCGGCCACGCAGTGGCAGAAACGCACCGAGGGGCGGCATGGCAGTGAGTGCGGGGTCCGTACCGGGTGGGCGGCGGGCGCGGGAGGTGCTCGGCGGTGGGGCCGCGCTGCATCGGGCCGCGCTAGGGGTCCTCGCGGATCATCGGCGGGCCGTCGAGGCCGTCCGGGCCGCCCTCGCTCCGTTGCACGACGAACTGGCCGGCCGCGAGCTCGCGGCGATACCCGTCGCGCGGCTCAAGGACGTCACCGAGGGGCGGCTGAGGCTCGGCGTCATCGAGGCGGCCGGGTACCGCTTCGTGGGGGACGTGCTGGCCGCCGACCGGTACCGGCTGCGGCAGATCCCCGGGGTCGGGCAGCAGACGGCCGATCAGGCGCTCGCCGCCGCCCGGCAGATCGCCGAGGCCGTCGGGGAGACCGTCGCCGTCCGTATCGATGTCGACAACCCCGAGCCCCGCACCTCCGCGCTCGTCGTCGCCCTGCACCGGCTCGTCGAGGCCGGCCCCGATGCGCGCCGGGCCGTCGACGCCGCCGAGGCGCTGGACCGACGGCTCGGGCCGCTGCTCGTGGAGGCCGCGCCGGCCGGTGGGCGGCTGCGGATGTGGATCGCCGGGCAGGAGAGGCGGGAGAGGGTCCACGCCGCGGTCGCCGAGATCCTGGCGGTGACCGAGGAGGCCGGGAGCCACGACGTACCCGTACTGCTCGGGCAGGCCTCCGTCGACCTGCTGCGTGCTCCCGCCGACGACGTCGAGGCCTGGGTCGACTTCGAGCTGCGCTCGGCCGAGTACTACAGCCTGCTGGCCGAGATCGCGGGCCGCGGTCCCGACCTCGCGGCGGCGGAGGGGTTCCTGCCCGGTGAGGTGGCCGAGCGGGTGCGCGCGCAGCCGCTCGACGACACCCTCCGCCGGGTCTCGTTGCGCGGCTACCAGTCCTTCGGCGCGCGCTTCGTGCTGGCCCAGCGGCGCGTCGTCCTCGGTGACGAGATGGGCCTCGGCAAGACCATCCAGGCCATCGCCGCCCTGGCGCACCTCGCCGCGACCGGGCAGAGCCACTTCATGGTGGTGTGCCCCGCGAGCGTGCTGATCAACTGGACGCGCGAGGTCTCGGCGCGCAGCGCCCTGCGGGCGATTCCGCTCCACGGTCCGGACCGGCAGGAGGCGTTCGCGGAGTGGAAGGACGGCGGCGGTGTCGCCGTCACGACGTACGACGCCCTGCGCGGCTTCCCCGTCCCCGGTGCCGGGGAGCTGGGCATGCTGGTCGTCGACGAGGCGCATTACGTGAAGAACCCGGAGGCCCGGCGGTCGAGAACGGTCGCCGAGTGGGCCGCGCAGTGCGAGCGGGTCCTCTTTCTCACGGGGACACCCATGGAGAACCGGGTCGCGGAGTTCCGCAGTCTCGTACGCCACCTCCAGCCCGAACTGGCCCCCGAGATCGGGGGAGTCGAGGGTGCCGTCGGCTCGCGTGCGTTCCGCAGGGCGGTGGCGCCGTGCTATCTGCGGCGCAACCAGGAGGATGTGCTCACCGAGTTGCCCAGCCTGCTGCACACGGACGAGTGGGAGGAGCTCAGCGCGGCGGATCTGGACGCCTACGCGGAGGCCGTGGACGCGGGCAACTTCATGGCGATGCGCCGGGCGGCGTACGTCCACGCGGAGAAGTCGGCGAAGCTCCAGCGGCTGCGCGAGCTGGTGGCCGAGGCGGCGGACAACGGGCTGAAGGTACTGGTCTTCTCCTACTTCCGCGATGTGCTGGAGACGGTGGGGAAGGCCCTGGGGCCGCAGGCGTACGGCCCGATCTCCGGCAGCGTGGCGCCCGGGCGGCGCCAGAACATCGTGGACGAGTTCAGTGCGGTGGCCGGGCATGCCGTGCTCCTCGCCCAGATCGAGGCCGGCGGGGTCGGGCTCAATCTTCAGGCGGCCTCCGTCGTGATCATCTGCGAGCCGCAGATCAAGCCGACCATCGAGCACCAGGCGGTGGCGCGCGCGCACCGGATGGGGCAGGTACGCGCCGTGCAGGTGCACCGGCTGCTCGCCACGAGCGGGGTGGACAAGCGGATGTTGGAGATCCTGGAGAACAAGTCACGGCTGTTCGACGCGTATGCGCGCCGCAGTGATGTCGCGGAGGCCACCCCCGACGCGATCGACATCTCGGACGGGTCGCTGGCCCGGCAGATCGTCGAGGAGGAACAGCGACGACTCGCGGCTCGGGGCTGAGTCCTCGGGGAGGGGCGAGGGGCGGGGAGGTGGTGCGCCGGTCCGCCGGCACCTCACCGCCCACCGCCGCCACCGTCACGCTCGCCGGCACCTCACCGCCCACCGCCGCCACCGTCACGCTCGCCGGCACCTCACCGCCCACCGCCCGCCGCCGTCACGCCCCGCCCTCCTCGCCGTACCCCGCGTCCGCCAGTTCCGCCACCACCTCCGCATGGCAGCGCTCCGGCACGCACCAGCAGCCGAGCCGGCGGCCCCGCAGCTCGGGAAGCATCGCCAACAGGTCGGGCCGGGACAGCAGATGGGCCCGGTACATCTCCACCACCTCCTCGCGGGTGCCGTCCTTCCCCGGCCGGTACGGGCTCGCCAGCGGGGATCCGGCGAGGTGCCAGCCCCCGCGGTGCATGGGCCGGCCGACATAGACGACGTCCGCGTAGCCGGGGTCGTCGCGACGGCCCTTGAGATTGACGACGGTCGTTGCGGTCATGGAGTGGATCCTCCGGCGTCAGGACGTTCCCTGCCAGGCGAACACGGCGCAGGTCGTCGTCGCGTGTGCGTACAGCTTGCCGCTGTCGGCCCCGGTCACCCGTGCCTCGGCGGTCGCCGTCGTGCGGCCCACGTGGATCACCGTTCCCTCGCAGCGCAGCCGCTCGGTGTCGGCGAACACCGGGCGCACCAGATTCACCCCCAACTGCACCGTCGTGTAGGCGCGTCCGGCCGCCAGGGTGGTCATCACGGCGCAGCCGAGGGCCGAGTCGAGCAGCGTCGCGAGGTAGCCGCCGTGGACCGAGCCCATCGGGTTGAGCAGGTGCTCGCCGGTTTCGCCTTCGAACACGGCGCGGCCCTCGGCTGCCTCGACGAGTCGGAAGCCGAGCGTGCCGCAGATCGGCGGCTGCGGCAGTCCGCCGTCGATGGTGAGGCGGAGCAGTTCGAGCCCGGTCAGCCGGCCCGCTGCCTCGTAGCTCGTGGGCAGGGACCAGGTGTGGGTACGGCTCCGGGGCTCGGTGAACTCCACCCTCTCGGGCAGGCTCGTCAGCTCGGGCATGGGGGATCTCCTCGGTGGACGGGGTGATGGGGCCCGCGGGCCGCCGGGAAACGGCCCGCGGGCGGTTCATGGGTCAGGGGAGCTTGACGGCCAGCAGGTCGACGGGCCGGATGTCCGGTGGCGAAGCGAGCATCGTCCCCGCGGCCTCCGTCAGCGCGGCGGCGATACGGCCGCGCAGATGGCCCGTCCGCCCCTCCTCGTTCTCGAAGGTGTCGAAGACCCCGAAGACCGTCTCGCTCTCCTTGAACGCGAACCAGGTGACGGTGTGGTCCTCCGCGCGGGCGAGCCGCAGGGCGTCGCCCAGCATCGCCTCGACCTGGCCGGCGTACTCCGGCCGCGCCTCGATTCTGGCCAGCAGTCCGATGTTCATCGTGTGTCGCTCCGTCGCGTCGTGGTGGGCGTCCCGTCCAGCGGGACATCCGCAAACCTAGGGTCGCGACCCGGCCGCTCCCAGTGGCGTGAACGACGCATCCGATACCGTTTCCGCCATGGATGTTGCGGTGCTCGTCTACGACGGCGTGTTCGATTCCGGGCTCTCGGCGGTGCTCGATGTGATCGAGGGGGCCAACGCGATGCGGGGCGAGCTTCCGCAGCCGCCGCCCGCCTGGCAGGTCACGACGGTCGGCTTCCGGCGGCGCATCCGTACGGGCGCGGGCCACGTCGTGACCACGGCGCCCGCAGCCCGGGCCGAGGGAGCCGGCCTGCTGATCGTGCCCGCGCTCGCGGAACGCCGCCCGGAGGCGCTGCTCGATCATGTCGGCGGCCCGGACTCGGCTGCCGTACGACGCCTCGTGTCCGATGCGCGTGACCGGGGGACGCCGGTCGCGTCCGCGTGTACGGGGACGTTCCTGCTCGCCGAATCGGGCGTACTCGACGGGCGCCGGGCGACGACCAGCTGGTGGCTGGCGCCGGTCTTCCGCAAGCGCTACCCGGCGGTGACGCTCGACGAGACGCGGATGGTCACCACATCGGACGGTGTGACGACGGCGGGCGCGGCGTTCGGGCACGTCGATCTGGCGCTCGCGGTCGTCCGGATGGGCAGCCCCGTCCTCGCGGACCTCGTGGCCCGCTACCTCGTCGTCGACGAGCGGCCCTCCCAGTCGGCGTACACCATCCCGAGCGCGCTGGCCCAGAGCGATCCGGTGGTCGCCGCCTTCGAACGGTGGGTGAGGGTGCATCTCGACGGCCCGGTGAACGTCGCCGAGGCCGCGCACTCCCTGGGTGTCAGCGAGCGCACCCTCCAGCGGACCGTGCGCCGGGTGCTCGGGACCTCGCCGGTGCGCTTCGTGCAGGACCTGCGGGTCGAGCGGGCCTCGCATCTGCTGCGGACGACCGATCTGTCCCTGGACTCCATCGCGCGGAAGGTCGGCTACGAGCACGCCAACACCCTGCGGATCCTGCTGCGCGAGCGCACCGGCAGCACGGCGGCGACGCTGCGAGGCCGCTGAAACGCCTGCGCAGGAGTCGGTTGGGATTGACAACTCTCTCGGCACGGATGCATCGTCGCATGGTGGGTTGTGAATTCCAACCCACTGGTGCGGCCCACCGGGGTGGGCGGCAGGATCGCGGGAGGCACAGTGCGGGACGCGGTGATCGTCGAAGCTGTTCGGACGCCGGTCGGCAGGGGAAAGCCGGGAGGGGCGCTGCACGACGAACCCCCCGTCGACCTGCTCGCCAGGACGCTCCTCGCGCTGGTGGAGCGCACCGGGATCGACCCCGGTCTGGTGGACGACGTCATCGGCGGATGCGTGACCCAGGTGGGCGACCAAGCCGTCAACATCACCCGGAAAGCGGTGCTCGCCGCCGGGTTCCCCGAGAGCGTCCCCGGCATGACCGTGGACCGTCAGTGCGGCTCCTCCCAGCAGGCCGCGCACATCGCGGCGCAAGGTGTGATCAGCGGGGCCTACGACATCGCCATCGCCTGTGGGGTCGAGTCGATGTCGCGGGTGCCGATGGGCTCCAACGTGCTGCCGGGCAGCGACCCGTACGGGCGACGGCTCGCCGAGCGCTACCCGGACGGCCTCGTCGGACAGGGCATCAGCGCCGAGTTGATCGCCGCGCGCTGGAAGATCTCCCGCGAGGAGATGGACGCCTTCGCGCTGGAGTCCCACCGCAGGGCCGCGGCCGCCTGGGAGTCGGGGGAGTTCGACCGCGAGGTCGCCTGGGCCGGGCAGCGGGACGAATCCGTACGGCCGGGGACCTCGGCGCAGGCGCTGGCCGGTCTGCGGTCGGCGTACCACGACGGCCCGACCGGCGAGCGCTTCCCCGAGATCGGCTGGCAGATCACGGCGGGCAACAGCTCACCGGTGAACGACGGCGCGGCCGCGCTGCTGATCATGGGTGCGGATGTCGCGGAGCGGCTGGGTCTGCGCCCGCGCGCCCGCTTCCACTCCTTCGCCGTGGCCGGGGACGATCCGCTGCTGATGCTCACGGCGATCATGCCCGCCAGTGAGAAGGTCCTCGCCCGGGCCGGGCTGGGCATCGGGGACATCGACCTGTTCGAGGTGAACGAGGCGTTCGCGTCGGTGGTGCTGGCCTGGCAGCGGGAGACGGGCGTGGAGGCCGACCGGCTGAACGTGCGGGGCGGCGCCATCGCGATCGGGCATCCGCTGGGCGCCAGCGGCGCGCGCCTGATGACCACGCTGCTGCACAACCTGGAGGACCGCGGCGGGAGGTACGGGCTTCAGACCATGTGCGAGGCCGGCGGCCTCGCCAACGCCACCATCGTCGAACGCCTCTGAAGCGCCGGTGGGCGGCCCGTCCGAGGGCCGCCCACCACCGCTTCCACGGCGTCCGGCCGCACGGAGGGGCGGCCTAGAATGAACCGTATGCCGAAGAGCGCCGAGCCCAGGGAGTGCTCCATCGCGGATGCGCTCGACCTTGTCGGCGAGCGCTGGACACTGCTCGCCGTCCGCGAACTGACCCACGGTGTACGGCGCTTCGACCAGATCATCCGCAACACCGGGGCGTCCCGGGACATCCTCGCGGCCCGGCTGCGCAAGCTGGAGACGGCGGGGGCCGTGCGCCGGGAGCAGTACAGCGACCGGCCGGCGCGCTACGAGTACCACCTCACGCCCGCGGGGCAGGAGCTCGGGGACGTCCTCCTCACCCTGATGAAGTGGGGCGACCGGCACCTCAACGCCGGGGATCCGCCGCTGACGCTTCAGCACGCGTGCGGAGAGACGCTGGAGCCGGAGGTCGTCTGCGCCCACTGCGGACAGCCGGCCCGCCGCGGCCTGCACGCGCCCGCGGGCCGCGGAGCTCGGAAGCGGGACTGAGCGGGACTGAGCGGGACGGCGGTGGCCCGGGCGGGACCGGCAGGACGGGGCAGGTCGACCGGGACCGGCAGGACCGGGCAGGACGCGCGCGACCGGCAGGACGGCACTCGGGCATGACCGGCAGGACCGGGCATTGCCGGTGGTGCGGATCGGCCCGAGCGTTGCCGGTGGTGCGGCCTCGGCCCGGCCCCAATCGCCTCAGCCCCTGCGCCGCGCCGTCAACTCCCGTACGCCCGCCGGGTTCTCCGCGTCCTTCGAGCGCACCGTCACCCGGATGTGCCGCACCGCGGCGCCCGGCCTGAACGGCGCCCAGTGCACGGCGTCCTTCGACGCCTCGACGGTGTACGCGGCGGGGCGCACCTCGGTCCACCGCGGGGTCACCGACGCGAGCGCCGTCGAACGGCCGAGGTCCGCCATCAGCGTGCCGGTCGCGCCGTCCGGTACCCAGGCCGTTGCCGGACTGCCGTCCACCGCCGCTGCCGCATACATCCCGGGCTCCTCCGAGGACGCGGACGCCGTGACGCACCGGGCCGCGTTGTCCGTCGGTGCGAGGTCCGGGCGGCGCGTGGGCAGGGTGACCGAGTGTTTCAGCAGGACCGGTCCGGCGGGGGTGTGCAGCGTGAACGGCTCGCCCTGCGTCAGCCGTACCGTCGTCCGACGCGCGCCGAGTGCGATGTCGTACGTACGCCCCTGCCAGCGAAGGCCCCGCAGGGTGACACCGCTCGTTAGCTGCGGCGGCAGCGTCGGGGCGATCCGCACCCCGTCCTCCCGCAGCCGCAGGCCCGTGAGACCGTGCGTGAAGACCTGAAGGAAGCCGCCCTTCCCGGTGAGGAAGTCCTGTGCCGGCGAGCCCGCGAGCGGATCGTCCGCACCCGCCTTGTCGCCCCGGGCCTCGGCGAACGTGGCGAACGGGCCGCGGACGAACGGCCTGATCGAGCGCTGGAGATAGGTGTACGCCGAGCAGCCCGGCTCGCCGATCTCCGCCGCGTCGACGGCGTGGACCGAGTCGGTCATCGCGGGGCCGTCGGGGTCGGTGCGCTCCGCGTAGTAGTCGAGGGTGGCCGCGCCCGCGCCCTGCTCCATCGGCCATTCGAGCGGGTAGGTCAGCAGCACGGTGTCGGCCTGCTTGATCCGCGAGCCGTTGTAGCCGGCGTACTGGAGGAAGATCTTCCGCTCCGCGTCGTACGGAATGCGCAGACCGTCCGCCGTCCTCCGCCACTCCGGCGGCGCGCTCTCGCCGAGGAGCCGGGCGGCGCGGATCGCATGGCGCAGAGCGGTGGCCGCACCGGCGTTGGTGAACACCCCGTCGTCGACGCCGTTGCTGTACTCGTCGGGGCCGGCCACGTCCTTGACGGAGTAGCTGCCGTCCGGGTTGGCGGTGACGCGCGAGGCCCAGAACTCGGCGATGCCCTTCAGCAGCGGCCAGCCCCGCTCGCGCAGCCAGCCGCGGTCGCCGGTGGCCAGGTAGTACTGCCAGACGGCCAGCGAGACATCGCCCTGGAGGTGGTTCTGGGTGAGGCAGTGCGGCGGATTCCAGCTCTGGCACTCGGACCAGAGGGCGCCCTCCCCGCCGCTGGTCCAGGGGTAGAACAGGCCCTTGAAGCCGAGCTTGGCGGCGTTCTCGGCGGCTGCTTCTCGGGTGCGGTAGCGGTATTCGACGACCGGGCGTGCCAGCTCCGGGCGGGTGGCGAGCAGGCCCGGAAACATCCAGGTCTCCGCGTCCCAGAAGACCAGCCCCGCGTAATTGTCGCTCGTCAGACCGGTCGGGGCGAGGCTGTCGGAGGAACCTCGGCGAGAACTCGCCAGCAGGCCGTACTGCGCCGAGCGCAGCCAGGTCTGCAGCTCCGGCCGCCCGGGGGTGAGCACGTCCGCCGTCCACAGCGTCGACCAGGCCGCGGAGTTGGCGTCCATGAGCCGCTGCCAGCCGCGGTCGGCGGCCCGCCGCGCGGCGGCCCGTGCGGAGCGCCGGGGATCGGGCGAGGTGAGCGAGGTGTCCACGCCGACGTACTTCACGTACTCGCGGACGCCGCCGTGCCGCGTGCGGCGAAGGGCCGTGGCGACCGCGCCGTCCGTCGCCGTCCCGTCCGTGCGGAAGGTGTTCTCACCGGTGCGGGTGACCCGGCGGGCACCGCGCCAGTCGAGCCGGTCGGTGACCTCCGGCTCGCCGTCCCAGTGCGGCGTGAGCCGCAGCCGTACCGCCCCGGTGTGGGGATCGGACCGGTCGGTGACGACGTCGAGGACCAGATCGGTCGCCCGGCCGTCGGCGGTCGTCCAGGTCAGGGAAGTGCGCACGAGACCGCAGCGCCGGAAGACGGTCTGGCGGTAGCCGGAGATCCGCGAGGCCGGTCCGAAGGTCTCGTCGCCCACGCGTACGTCGAGCGTCGTCCAGGTGGGCAGGGCCGCGAGGACCTGACGGTCGGCCGTGGTGGCGGGGTTGTGCGCGTACAGACCGGCGGCGAAGGCACCGTCGTAGCGGGGCGTGAACAGCGGCCAGCCGGTCTTGGCCGCACTCTCGGCGTAGCCTGAACCGAGAGGCGGCACCCGGATGCCGAGGTAGCCGTTTCCGGTGTACGCGTGGTTGTCCCCGGCCGCCTCGGGCGTGGTGGACGTGGGTGCCCAGGCGGGATCGGTGTCGCTCTCGCAGGCCGCGGACGCGGGCCGCGCAGGCCCCGTGCCGGTCCCGGCGTGCGAGACGGCCGGGAAGGCCGTGGCGATCAGGGCGCTCGCGACCAGTGGTGCGAGGGGGGAGATCCGCGAGAGGGTCATCGCAGGACCCTATTTTTCGGACGGTCCCGAGCGGTGGAGGACGCGCTGGGCGACCGGTCGACCGTGAGGAGACGTGAGGGACATGTCGTACCCGGACCCGAAGTACCTGGGCGAGAAAGGCGAGATCTCCGCGACGTTCCGCCCCGTGGACACCGCTGCCGACGTGGTGTCCGGGAGCGGCAGCCGTACGCACTACCTCGCCACGGGCGCGGCCACCGGCGGTGAGTTCGGGCTCTACCGGATGGACATGGCGCCGAGGGGCGGCGGTCCGCGGACGCACTTCCACAAGTCGATCTCGGAGTCGTTCTTCGTCATCTCGGGGACGGTGCGGCTGTTCAACGGCGAGAGCTGGATCGACGGGACGGCCGGTGACTTCCTCTACGTCCCGCAGGGCGGACTGCACGCCTTCCGCAACGAGTCGGACGATCCTGCGTCGATGCTGATCCTGTTCACGCCGGGGGCGCCGCGCGAGGAGTACTTCGAGAAGGTAGCGGAGGTGGCGACCGAGTGGTCGCCGGAGGACCAGGCGGAGTTCTACCTCCGGCACGACACGTTCTGGACGGAATGAACCGGACGGGACTGCGGACGGAATGAACAGGCGGCAGGAACAGGCGAGCTGAACAGACGGCGTGAACAACCGGACTGAACAGCCCGACTGAACGGGCCCACTGAACGCACGATCGGGACAAGCTCGGGGGCGGGCCGAGGTGTCGCCCCGCCCGCCCCCGGTCCTGTGCGTCCGAGGCCACCGGGCTCGTGCCATAGGCCCGCCGCCCATCCCCTGTCACATGGCGCGCATATGAGGTCCGACGGCGTTGTGTGGCAGGCATGTGCCCCAACGGCGTTGTGTGGCGCGCGTGTTACGTCCCTCCGTGAACTCTTGTGGGGACTCCTGCGGGTCCGACAATCTTTCGCTCGGCAGGCGGCACATCGGCACAGGGGATTCAGCAGCCCGGTGATTGTCATGTGCCTGCCCGACCCCCACAGCAGCGCACCACCAATGAGGAGGACCCCTCACATGTCAGTGATGCGTCATTCGCGTCGAAGACTCGCCGCGGTCAGTGCGACAGCCGTCGCGGCACTCGCGTTCGGCACCGTCTCCGCCCTCCCGGCCGGTGCGGCCGAGCCGGCGCCGTCAGGTGTCATCCAGAACGCGGGCGCCCCCGGCGCCGTCAAGGGCAGCTACATCGTCACGCTGCGCGAATCCGCGGCCGACGCCGGCTCCACCGCCGGCAGGGCGCTCGCCGCCGGGTACGGCGCGAAGATCCGCAAGACCTACAGCGCCGCGCTGAACGGCTACTCCGTCCAGCTCTCCGAGGCGCAGGCCCGGAAGTTCGCCGTGGACCCGGCCGTTGAGTCCGTCGTACAGAACCGCGTCTTCAAGGCGACCGCCACCCAGCCCAACCCGCCGTCCTGGGGCCTGGACCGGATCGACCAGCGCGCTCTGCCGGTCAACCGGAGCTACACCTATCCGGACACCGCGGGTGAGGGAGTGACCGCGTACATCATCGACACCGGTGTACGGATCACCCACAGCGACTTCGGCGGCCGGGCGTCGTACGGCTTCGACGCCATCGACAACGACAACACCGCGCAGGACGGCAACGGCCACGGCACACACGTCGCCGGCACCGTCGCGGGTACCGCCCACGGTGTGGCCAAGAAGGCCAGGATCGTCGGCGTGCGCGTACTGGACAACAGCGGCTCGGGCACGACCGAGCAGGTCGTCGCCGGCATCGACTGGGTGACGCGCAACGCCGTCAAGCCGGCTGTCGCCAACCTGAGCCTGGGCGGCGGCGTCGACCCCGCCCTCGACACCGCGGTGCGCAACTCCATAGCCTCCGGCGTCACCTACGCCATCGCGGCGGGCAACGACGGTGCCAACGCCTCGAACTACTCGCCCGCACGCGTCACCGAGGCCATCACCGTCGGCTCCACCACCAGCACCGACGCGCGCTCCAGCTTCTCCAACTACGGCACGGTGCTGGACATCTTCGCGCCGGGCTCGTCCATCACCTCGTCCTGGAACACCGGTGACGCGGCGACGAACACCATCTCCGGCACCTCGATGGCCACACCGCATGTCGCCGGCGCGGCCGCGCTGTACCTCGCGGCCAACCGGACCGCGACCCCGGCCCAGGTCTCCACGGCCCTGACCACCGCCGCCACCAGCGGTGTGGTGGGCAGCCCGGGCACGGGTTCGCCGAACCGCCTGCTGTACGTGGGCGGCACCGACACCCCGCCCCCGGGGAAGAAGTTCGAGAACACCGCCGACTACACGATCAGCGACAACGCCACGGTCGAGTCGCCCGTCACGGTCAGCGGCGTCACCGGCAACGCGCCCGCGGCGCTGAGCGTTCCGGTCGACATCAAGCACACGTACATCGGTGACCTGCGCATCGACCTGGTCACACCCGACGGCACGGTCTACAACCTCAAGGCGTACGGCACGGGCGGCAGCGCGGACAACGTGATCACCACGTACACCGTGAACGCGTCGTCGGAGGTCGCCAACGGCACCTGGAAGCTCCGGGTCGGCGACAACGCCGCCCAGGACGTCGGCAAGATCGACTCGTGGGCGCTGCAGTTCTGACGCCGTGACGCCGGCACGCGCCGCGGTTGTGAGGCGGTGACGTTGCGACGCTCGTCCGACAGATCCGCAGTCCGGTACGACGGCCCCTGAGGGGCCGGCAGGGGCGGTCGCCACGGCGGCCGCCCCTTTCCGTCGCCCGCATTCCGTACGCCCTCCCGTGCCACGTATGATCCGCACGCCCGTTCGCACGGACCGGCCGAGGTCGACGCATCCCGAGGAGCACCGCAGCCGTGTACCCATCGCAGCAGGGCGGCGGGCAGCCGTACCAGCCGTACGGGGGGCAGCCGCCCCACCAGCAGTTCCCCGGGTATCCGGTGCCGCCGGCCGTGCAGCCGGTCAACGGCCTGTCCATCGCCTCCCTCGTGCTCGGCCTCGTCTGCTGTCTGCCGCCGCTCGGCATGATCTTCGGCTTCATCGCCCTGGCCCAGATCAGGAAGAAGGGTGAACGCGGGAAGGGCATGGCGATCGCGGGCACCAGCCTCTCCGCCGTCAGCACCCTGCTGCTCGTGGTCGTACTCGCCACCGGCGGGATCGGCGAGATGTGGGACGGCGTCAAGAAGGGCGTGGATCAGGCGTCCCGGCACCGCAGCACCCTGGATCTGCGCAAGGGCGACTGCTTCAACCTCCCCGGCGCCGCGGTGCCGGAGGAACAGGAGACCTCGGGCGTCGAGGTCGTCGACTGCGAGCTGAAGCACGAGGCGGAGGTGTCCGGCGGCTTCGAGGTGACGGGCTTCGACGACTACCCGGGGGAGAGCCGCCTCGACACCCTGGCCGTGAAGCGCTGTCAGGAGATCAACGACGCCTACGCCCTGGACGCCTGGGACCGCCCCAAGGGCATGGAGGCGTACTACTACCTGCCGACCGACGAGAGCTGGCGGCTCGGCGACTCCGCGGTGACCTGCAGTTTCGCCTCCGTCAGCGGTGCGAAGGTGACCGGTTCGCTCCGACGCGACGCGACGAGCCTGAACCCTCATCAACTCGCCTATCTGAAGGCCGAGTCGGCCGTCACGGGGCGGTCGGCGAGCGAACCCGATGAGGAGTTCCCCGAGAACGCCCAGGGTCACCGGGACTGGGCCCGGCAGACGTCCGCCACACTCGCCGCGCAGGCACGCGCCCTGCGGGAGCACGCGTGGCCCGCTGCCGTCGCGACGGCAGCGGAGCGGCGGGCGGGGGAGTTCGACCGGGCACGCGCCCACTGGGACAGGGCCGCCCGCGCCCAGGAGGAGGACTCCTTCTGGGACCACGCTCTGCAGGGCGAGGACACACTGGTCCAGGCGACCGAGGTCTCGGTACGGCGTGCTCTCGGGCTGACGTCGGTGCCGCCGCCGGACGATCCGGGGGCGTGACACCGGGCGGGAGCCGGCCGGCCGGGACGACGAACCATGACGCACCACGATGAACCCGGCCGAAGCGAGCACGAAGCCGGCGCCCGGACCGTCATGGTCCGGGCGCCGGCTTCCGCGTGTTCCGCCCGCGCGCCGCTAGCGGCGCGAGAGCCCGCGGTCGACGGCCGTCATCAGCTCGCCGTTCGCGGTGTCCCCGTCCAGGGACCAGAACATGGCGCCACCCAGACCCCTGTCACGGATGTACGAGGACTTGGTCCGCAGTACCTGCGGGTCGTCGTACGTCCACAGGGTGGTGCCGTCGAAGAGCCAGGCATGCCCGCCGCGCCGGTCGCGGTGCACGGTGTACGTGCCCGCGTCGGCCAGCTTCTTGAGGGCCTTGTAGTCCTCGTACCCGGCGGCCCAGGTCGCGGGCGCGGGAGCGGTCGCCGGCTGGTTCAGGCCGTCACCGCCGCCCGTCACGCCCGTCCAGCCCTGGCCGTAGAACGGCATGCCCACCACCAGCTTGCGGGCCGGAGCGCCGCGCCGCTGCCAGTCGCGCACCGTCTGGTCGACGCTGAAGTCGTTCCTGGCGAACAGCGCGGACTGCTGCGCCGTGGTCTTCTCGCCGGACACATGGAAGTCGTATCCCTGGAGGTTGACGAAGTCGAAGTCCCGCATGATCTTGTGGACCTCGAAGCCCGCGTCGATCTTCTCGGGCGCGGTCGGCACGAAGGCGCTCAGCTCGTAGTGCTTGCGCTTCTTCTGCGTCTTGGCGTACGCGTCCAGCTGGGTCCTGAACTCATGCACCAGGGCGGTGAAGTTCCGCTTGTCCTGCGGGCGGTAGACCGTGTCGGTGTCGCCCGCCGATCCGGGCCACTCCCAGTCGAGGTCGATGCCGTCGAAGAGCCCGGCCGCCGCGCCCGCGCCGCCGCGCGCGCCGTCCACCGGCAGATTGCCCTTGATGTAGAGGTCGATGCAGGAGGAGACGAACGCCTTGCGGGAGGCGGGTGTGAGGGCCGCGTCGGAGAAGTGGGTGGACCAGCTCCAGCCGCCCAGGGAGATCATCACCTTGAGGCCGGGGTGCTTGGCCTTGAGCTCCCGCAGCTGGTTGAAGTTGCCCGCGAGCGGCTGTTCGGCGGTGTCGGCGACGCCGTCCACCGAGTTCTCCGCGTCGAGCGGGCGGGCGTAGTCCGCCCAGGCGTCGGCCTCGCCGGGGATGTTCCCGGTGAAGCACCTGCCTTCGGCGTTCACGTTGCCGAAGGCGTAGTTGATGTGCGTGAGCTTGGCGGCCTGGCCGCTGGTGTCCATGTCCTGGACCTGGAAGTCCCGGCCGTAGACGCCCCATTGGGTGAAGTAGCCGACGCGCTTGTACGAGGGGCCGCCGTGGCTCTGGCCGGCCGCGGCCGGCGCCGATGTGCTGGTGCCGGCCGACGCGGCGGGGGCGAGCGCCGCGAGGAGTGAGAGCGAACAGGCTGCAACAGCCGTCCGGACAAAGGTTCTTCGACGCATGGGACTCATTCCTGTGCGTGTGCCGGAAGGTTCCGTGAACGGAGTTGTGCTGCCAGGAACGTATTGGTCTGGACCATTGTGGTCAATGGGTTGGCACGGAATGATCGGCCCCTGTCCGCGACAAACCGCGATGCACCGGCGACTCATCACTTCGAGTGAATCTTTGGCCCACAGTTGCGGTCAACAACCGTCGGTTGCGAGGCTGTTGCTGTCTGTCAATGCGATGGGAGTGGCCAGTGACATTCGGTGAGCAGCCCGCGTATCTCCGCGTTGCGGGCGATCTCCGCCAGAAGATCGTCAGCGGCTCGCTGCCGCCGCACACCCGGCTCCCTTCGCAGGCCCGTATCCGCGAGGAGTACGGGGTGTCCGACACGGTCGCCCTGGAGGCGCGCAAGGTCCTGATGGCGGAAGGTCTGGTCGAAGGCCGCTCCGGCTCCGGGACGTACGTCCGCGAGCGGCCCGTGCCGCGCCGCATCTCCCGCTCGGGCTACCGCCCGCCCGTGGGTGCGAACCCCTTCCGTCAGGAACAGGCGGCGGACGGCACCCGCGGCACCTGGGAGTCCAGCAGCGAACAGGAGGGCGCGAGCCCGGAGATCGCCGAGCGGCTCGGTATCGAGCCGGGCGCCCGGGTGATGCGGACCCGCTATGTGTTCCGCGACGCCGGTGAGGTCACCATGCTCTCCACCTCCTGGGAACCGCTCGAAGTGACCGGGCGCACCCCGGTGATGCTGCCGGAGGAGGGGCCGCTGGGCGGCTGCGGTGTCGTGGAGCGGATGGCGGCCATCGACATCGTCGTGGACAACGTGGCGGAGCAGGTCGGTGCGCGCCCGGGGCTGGCGGAGGAGCTCCTGGCGCTCGGCGGTGTGCCCGGCCATGTGGTGATGGTCGTCGAGCGGACCTACTACGCCTCGGGGCGTGCGGTCGAGACGGCCGATGTGGTCGTCCCTGCCGACCGCTTCCGGATCGCATACCACCTGCCGGTGAAGTGACCGCTACCCGAACAGACCGTCCGGGGTCCGTGATCACGAGTTAACGCCGCCCGCCGTGCCGTAACCAACGGGCAATCGCCCCCTGCTCCGCCCTGTCATGTCCGGCTCCTACCTTCCCGTCCGTGCACCGCATGTATCCGCACACGGACCGACGGACGGGAAGCCATCGATGACGGACACCGCCACATCTGTCACCAGGACGCCGGACGAAGGGGGTGGACCGGCGGCCGACGCGGGAGGAGCTGTCGCCGAGGGGCCGGGACCCCGCCGCAGCTACGCGAGACTGGCCGCCGACGAGAGCCGTGAGGACTACTCGTTGCGCTATGCGCCGCACTCGTTCCGGCGCTGGTCGCCCTCGATGGTCGCCGGCACCGCACTCGGCGGCATCGCCTATCTCGCCGACTTCGCCATCGGTGCGTCGATCGTCTTCACCTACGGCTTCACGAGCGGATTCGCCTCCATCCTCACGGCCGCGGCGATCATCTTCCTCACCGGGATCCCGATCGCCCGGGCGTGCGCGAAGTACGGCCTGGACATGGACCTCGTCACGCGCGGCGCCGGATTCGGCTACTTCGGCTCGACGCTGACCTCCCTGATCTACGCCTCCTTCACCTTCATCTTCTTCGCGCTCGAAGGCTCGATCATGGCCCAGGCGATGCACCAGGCCGTCGGGCTGCCGGTCGAGATCGGCTATCTCGTCACCACGCTGATCGTCATCCCGATCGTCTTCCGGGGCATGGGCGCGCTGGCGAAGGTGCAGGCGTGGACCCAGCCCATCTGGATCATCGGGATGGTGCTGCCCTTCGTGGTGCTGGCCTTCGAAGCCCCGGACGCCTGGGGCGCGTTCGGCTCCTTCGGCGGTACGGAGGGGGCCGGGTCGGGCTTCTCCTGGATCGGCTTCGGTCTGGGCACCGGCGTGGCGCTCTCGCTGATCGCCCAGATCGGAGAACAGGCCGACTATCTCCGGTTCATGCCGGCCAAGACCGAGCAGAACAGGCGGCGTTGGAATCTGGCCGTTCTCGCGGCCGGTCCGGGCTGGGTGATCATCGGCGCCGCCAAGCAGATCGGCGGCGCGTTCCTCGCCTTCGTCGCGCTGGAGGCCGTCGGCAAGACGCACGCCCTGGAGCCGATCGCGCCACAACTGGAGGCGCTGAAGCCCTGGCTGGGGTCGGTGGCGCTGCCCGCGGCCGCGCTCTTCGTCATCGTCTCGCAGATCAAGATCAATGTGACCAACGCCTACAGCGGCTCACTGTCCTGGTCGAACTTCTTCTCCCGGATCACCCACCGCCACCCGGGCCGGGTCTGGTACATCTTCCTCAATCTCGCCATCGCGCTGACGCTGATGGAGATGAACATGTTCGCCGCCCTGGGCAAGCTGCTCGGCTTCTACTCGAACGTGGGCATCGCCTGGATCGCGGCCGTGGCCGCCGACCTGGTCATCAACAAGCGGATCGGACTCAGCCCGCCGTACATCGAGTTCAAACGGGCCTATCTCCGCTCCGTCAATCCGGCCGGCTTCGGCGCGATGGTCATCGCCTCCACCGTCTCGATCCTCGCGTTCTTCGGACTCTTCGGCCGGTACGCCGAGGCCTTCTCCACCTTCATCGCCGCCGGACTCGCGCTCGTGCTGTGCCCGTTGATCGCCTGGGCGACGAAGGGCCGGTACTACCTCGCCCGGCCGAACCCGGTGAACGGCCCCGGCGTGGAGGTCGGGGACATCACCGCGACCCACACCTGCGGGGTGTGCGAGACGGCGTACGAACTCCCGGACATCGCCGACTGCCCGGTGCAGTCCGGCCCGATCTGCTCGCTGTGCTGCTCCCTGGACGCCGAGTGCGGTGACGTCTGCCGCAAGGACCCGGCGTCCGGACCGGTCCTGATGCCGGTGCCGACGGTCCGGCGAGCCCTGGCGGCGGTGCCGGCCGGTCCGTCCGCGGGGGCGTAGGACCTGCCGGAAACCAGCCGGAAGGGGGCGCATCCACGCCGGATGCGCCCCTCTTTCTTATCTCTTTGTGTAAACACGTATCCGCTGAGTAAAGGTCAGGCGTACGCTCGGGCATATGCGTAGTGCGGTTTCCTGGCGATCGTTACAGACACACCGACCCACCGAGGGAGGGGCGCGATGAACGACGGCGGCCCCGTGCTCCCGTGGCTGGTCATACGACAGGACGACAACGGCAACCGCTATCGCGTCGGCCGGTACGCCACGCAGGACGAGGCCCAGCACATCGCCGACACGCTCGACGGCAAGGGTCACAGGCAGCTCTACTGGGTCGAGCGTATCGGGCAGACCACGCGCTGACCGCCGGTTCGCACAGCGCAGTACGCTCCGGCGCATGACTGATCGTGTCGTGGTGGCCGGAGCCCTGTACGACGGGGGGCGCCTGCTGGCGGCCCGCCGCAGCGCCCCTGTCGAACTCGCCGGCCGCTGGGAACTGCCCGGCGGCAAGCTCGAACCGGGTGAGCTGCCCGAGGAGGCGCTGGTCCGCGAGCTGCGCGAGGAGCTCGGCGTCGAGACGGAGCCGCTGGCGCGCATCCCGGGGGAGTGGCCCCTGAAGCCGGGATATGTCCTGCACGTCTGGACGGCCCGGCTGGTCTCCGGGGAACCCCGGCCGCTGGAGGACCACGACGCGCTGCGCTGGCTGGGCCCGGACGAGACCGACACCGTCGACTGGCTCGACCAGGACCGCCCGGCGGTCGCGGAGGCGGCCCGTCTGCTGCGCGAGAGCGGCGGCCGTGTCGGTCGCCGGCTGTGACGGTGACATCGGTGGCGCCGGCGTCGGTGGTCGTGACCGTGGCATCGGTGGCCGAACCCGGCGAGGCGGTGGCGCGGGCATCTCGGCAGGCAGCGCACGGGAGTGATCTGTACGCCGTTCGTGCCACGGTGCACCCATTGCTGTCCCGAGTGGGATATCTCGGTTCGAATATCGGGTATGTGCTGATTAACCCCCCGAAATAGGGCGCCTGCTGCTGGTCTGGGAAGTGAGCGGCGTGATCGACACCGACGGCGACTGTGCCGAGTGGACCTTCCCTGCCGAGCCCAACGCCGTCCGTACCGCCCGTCATGCCGTCAGGGACACCCTGCGCGCCTGGGGACTGGACCACGCGACCGAGGACATGACGGTGCTGCTGGTCAGTGAGCTGGTGACGAACTCCCTGCGCCACGCATCAGGTCCGATCGGGGTGCGGCTCATCCGTCTCGAGCCCGCCGGCAGCGCTCCTTCGCTGCTGGTGGAGGTGTCCGACCCCGTTCCCGATCCGCCCACCGAGCGGTCGGCCACCACCGACGACGAGGGCGGACGCGGGCTCCAACTGGTGGCCGTCAGTGCCCGACGCTGGGGCACCCGCCGTGGCAGAACGGGCAAGACCGTGTGGTTCGAGCTGCCTCTCGCTGGTTAAAAGTCCGAAGGGACGACGATCACGGACCCCCTCGGCTCAAAATGAACGAGACCGGGCTGTGATCGTGAACGCCGTGTGCGTCAGGGCCGTAGTGCTGAATACTGCGGTCATGGCCGGTCCGGTGCGGTGAGCTGGAGGGGACGGTCGCGTGAGCGAAATACCTGAGACGACGAGCGATGTCGTATGGCAGAGCAGTCCGCCTGGCTCGATCTATGACTACATCAAGGTCGCTTCCTTCTCGATCGGCCCCGACGGCCTGGTCGACCAGTGGAGCCGGCGTGCGGTGGACCTCTTCGGCATGACATCGGCCGAGGTCAGGGGCAAGGACCCGGTCGAGGTCTTCATGCCCACCGAGCTCCGTCCGCGCGGGCACCGCCAGGTGGCGGAGATCCTCGACGGCAAGGAGTGGACGGGGCTCGTCCCGTTCCGCATGCCGGGGGAGGGCGGCGCGCACGGCGTCGCCGAGGTCTATGTGATGCCGAGTGAGACGGAGAGTGGCGAGAGGGCCGCGCTCTGCATCGTCGTCGACGTCCGCGCGCTGCGCGGGATTGAGACCGATCTGGCCGCATCGCAGGCGATTTTCGGCCAATCTCCTTTCGGGTTCCTCCTCTTCGGCACCGACCTCAAGGTGCAGCGCACCAACGAGCGGTTCGCCACGGTCTTCGGCGGCACCGCCGACGAGCACCGCGGACGGACCGTCCACGACTATCTGTCCCGCCCCGAGGCGGAACGGATGAATGCCTCGCTGCGCCGGGTGCTGGAGACCGGCGAGGCCGCGATCGATCTCCAGATCGTCGGGGCGGCACCGAACAGCACCGACCGTCGGCACTGGTCGATCAACCTCTACCGGGTGCACAGCGGATCCGGCCGGCCCATCGGGGTGGCCGGAATCGGTACCGATGTGACGCGCCGCCACGTCGCCGCCCGCGAGGCCGCCAGCGCCCGTCGCAATCTCGCCCTGCTGAACGAGGCCAGCGCCCGCATCGGCAACTCCCTGGACCTGGAGACCACCGCACGCGAACTCCTCGACGTGGCCGTGCCCGGCTTCTGCGACCTCGCGTCCGTCGACCTCTACCAGGGGCTGCTCACCGGTGACGAGGCACCGCCCGGACGCTGGGACGCGCCCCACCCGGAGAGCTACGGGGGAGGCAGCGCCGAACTGCGCCGCGTCGCCTTCGCCAGCGCCGTCTCCGACGCCCCCCTGATCACCACACCGGGCTGCAGCAAGCAGGACGGCACCCCCACCGCGGTCGGCGAGGTGCACCGCTACTCCTTCAACTCGCCCTGCTCGACAGCCCTGCGGAGCGCCCGGGTGCAGGCGATACCCGGCGAGGAGGGCACGCTCGTCCAGTCCACGCTCGCCGTGCCGATGGTCGCGCACGACACCGTCGTCGGGCTGGTGCAGTTCTCCCGGACCAAGGGGAGCGAGCCCTTCGGCGAGCGGGACCAGGCACTCGCCGTCGAACTCGCCGCGCGCGCCGCGGTCTGTATGGACAACGCCCGCCTCTACCGCAGGGAGCACGAGCGGGCCCTCATCCTCCAGCGCAGCCTGCTGCCGCCGGGCGACCCGGAGGCCGCCGGCCTCGACATCGCGTGTCGCTATCTCCCCGGGAACACCGCCACCGAGGTGGGCGGTGACTGGTTCGACGTCATCGAACTCCCCGGTCACCGCACCGCCCTGGTCGTCGGTGACGTGATGGGCCGAGGACTGCGCGCCGCGGTCGCCATGGGTGAACTGCGCACCGCGGTACGCACCTTGGCGCTGCTGGACCTGGAACCGGCCGAGGTGCTCTCGGCACTCGACGAGATCGCCCGCGGTCTCGGCAGCCCCAGCGGGACCCAGCAGGCCTCGCGCGTCGCCCACAAGTCCCGCGAGGCGGACCTCTCCGAGGTCTATCTCGCCACCTGCGTCTACGCCGTCTACGACCCGGTCACCCGGCGCTGCACCTTCGCCAACGCCGGTCATCTGCCCCCCGTCCTGGTCGAACCGGGCGAGGAGGCACTGCTCCTCGACGTCCCGCCCGGGATGCCGCTCGGCGTCGGCGGCGAGCCCTTCGAGGAGGTCGAGGTCGAACTCCCCGAGGGCGCGCTCCTCGCGCTCTACACCGACGGACTCGTCGAGTCGCGGGACCACCCCCTCGACGAAGGCCTGCGGGCCTTCCGCTCGGCGCTCACCGACCCGGCCCGCACGGGACCCGGCCCGCACAGCTCTCCGGCGCTGCGCCCCGACGCGCCGCCCGCGATCGGCGCGGTCCGCTCGCTCGAGGACGTCTGCGACCACGTACTGACGACTCTGGACACCCGCCACGGCGAGGACGACATCGCCCTCCTGATGGCCCGGATACAGGGGCTGCCGCTGGAGGCGGTGGGCGACTGGCGGCTGCCGCGCGAGCCCCGTTCCGTGGGCAGGGCCCGCGAGCTGGCCCGGGCCCAGCTGGTTTCCTGGGACCTGGAAGCGCTCGTGGACACGGTCGAGCTGCTGGTAAGCGAACTGGTCACCAACGCCCTGCGGTACGGCGAGGGCGAGATCCGTCTGCGGCTGCTGCGGGATCGCACCCTCGTCTGCGAGGTCTGGGACGCGGGCCTCGTCCAGCCGCGCCGCCGGCGGGCACGCGACACCGACGAGGGAGGCCGCGGACTCCAGCTGGTCGGGCTGCTGAGCGCGGCCTGGGGGTCGCGCCGGACCCCGCGCGGCAAGACGGTCTGGTTCGAACTCCCGCTGCCCGACGGGGACTCGACCGCCGAGCCGACCGTGGAGCAGCTGCTCAGCATGTTCTGACAGCGGTGCGGGGACGCACGCCCCCGACACGCGTGCCGGTGCGGGGACGCGCATGCCGGACCAAGGCGCAGGTGCCGGGACGCGCGCTCCCCGGAGGGGCCCGCGTCCCGCTCTCAGGACGCGGCCTTCAGTGCCGCCAGCCGTGCCTCGACCTCCGCCGTGTCCCCCAGGCTGTCCAGCTGCTCGAACTGCGCGTCCAGCGAGGACGCCGCCAGCTCCTGCTTCCCCATGGCCCTGGCCTCCTCCCGGCGGACCTTGTCCTCGAAGCGGGACAGGTCGCTCGTCGGGTCGAGGACATTGATGTTCTTCACCGCGTCCAGCATCTGGTTCTGCGCCTGCGCCGACTTCGCCCGCGCCACCAGTTCGTCGCGCTTGGCCTTCAACTCGGTGAGCTTGGTCTTCATCTGCTCCAGTCCGCTCTTGAGCTTGTCCACGATCTCCGTCTGGGAGGCGATCGTCGGCTCGGCGGTCTTCGCCTCCTTCTCGGACTGGAGCTGTCGCTGAAGGGCCACCTTGGCGAGATTGTCGAAGGTGTCCGCCTCCGCGCTCCGGCCGGCCGACCTCAGCTCGTCGGCCTTCCGGCTCGCCGCGAGCGCCTTGGTGCCCCACTCCTTCGCGGCGGCGACGTCCTCCCGGTGGTCCTCCTCCATCAGCCGCAGATTGCCGATGGTGCCCGCCACCGCCTGCTCCGCCTCGTTGATGTTGTTCGTGTAGTCCCTGATCAGCTGGTCGAGCATCTTCTGCGGGTCCTCGGCCTGGTCGAGGAGGGCATTGATGTTGGCCTTGGCCAGCTGGGTGACCCGGCCGAGAATCGTCTGCTTCGTCATCGCACTTCTCCTTGTGAGGGCTGATGTCAGGGATGCGCGCGCCGCACGCACCGGAAACCACGTCAGAACCGGCCACCACCCCTGCGGCCGCGCGTGCCCCCGCCGCCGAAACTGCCGGGCCCGCCGCCGAAGCCGCCGCCCCCGAAACCGCCGCCGAATCCGCCTCCGAGGCCTCCGCCTCCGTAACCCCCGCCATACCCTCCGCCCCTTCCTCCGCCGAACAGTCCGCCGAGGATGATCCCGCCGAGCACCGCGCCCCCGAGCCCACCCCCCGCACTTCCCGCTCCTTGTACACCGCCCGGCCCGAACGGGTTCCCGAATCCGCGCACGTCCTCCTCGGCCAGGCTCTGCGCCTGCCGTGCCAGTGCGTCCGCCTGCTGCGCCTCGGCCAGCGCGCCCTGCACGTCGCCCGACGCGGCCAGCTCCTCCGAGCGGGCCAGCCTCCGCTGCGCCTCCGCCAGCCGGGTCCTCGCCTCGCTGCCCACCGCCCCGCGGTGCGTGGTGATGTAGTCGGCGGCCGCGCCGACGGACGACCGGGCACCGAGCGCCGCCCGGTCGAGCAGCGCGCCCGCCCGGCGTACCCCCTGCTCGTTCTCCCGGGCACCGGCGAGGGCCTCGTCGAGCGCGGCATCCGCCTCCTCGATCCGGCGCAGGGCGTCGATCGGGTCGTAAGGCCCCGTCTCCGTCTCCCGGCGCACCTCGCCGGCCACCGTCTCGGCGCGGGCGACGCTGCCCTGGAGACCGGCCGTCGACACCCCGGCCGACGTCCCCTTCAGCAGTCCCCGCGCCTCCGCCAGGTCCGCGTCCGTCTCCGTCAGCGCGCCCGGCAGCTTGCCGGCCGCCTCCGCGAGCTCCTGCGCCCGCCGGTCCACGGCCTCGATCAGTTGGCGCGCCTGGGCCAGAGCGCCCTCCGCCGCCCTTACGTGCACGGCCGCCCTGGCGTGGTCGGAGGCTGCGACGGCCTGGTCCGCCTCGTCGAGCCCCGCCCCGGCGAAACGCAGCCGGTCCCTGGCCTGTTCGACGCTGTTCGCGACGGGAGCGGCGGCGGAGGGGGCGTACCGCTCGCGCATCACCGTGAGCGTGGCCTCGGTCGTGACCAGTCGGCCCTCGAGGTCGTCGAAGGCCGTCCGGGCGGTGGCGAGGGCCTGGGGTGCGTTCTCTTCCAGGGCACGCAGCCGGTCGAAGTCCTCCGACTCGGCGTCGAGGCGCCGGTCGGCCTCCGTGCACCGGGAGACGATCTCGTCGAGCATCCGCCGACGGGTGGCGTCGTCCTCGGGATGGGCGTCGTCGAGCTGCTGGCGGAGCCTGAACGCGGCCGTCAGCTCGCTCCGTGCGTGCTCGACCGCGTCCCGGAACGGCTTCGCCGCCTCGTCGCCGAACTGGGCTGTGGCGAAGCCGAGTTCCTCCTCGCTGGTGCGCAGCGCGTCGTCGGTGTCCACGAGTGCCTGCTTGGACCGGGCGTCCAGCGCGGGCAGCGGCACCGGCGACTGCGCCCCGTCACCCCAGCCCGCCCTGCCGCCCTGGGGCGTGGTGCGGGTGGCCGTGCGCCTGCGGCGTCTGACGAGGGCGAACGCCCCGATCGCGGCCGCGCCGCCGACCACCACGACCGGCAGGACCAGGTCGCCCGCGCCCGTCGCGTCGGATCCTCCGGGGTCGGGGTCGCCCGGCGTGAGGGCCGGCGCGGGCACCGGCCGCCCGTTCAGGACCGCGCCGTATCCGTCCGCCGCGCCGATCGCCGCGCCCGCCCAGTCGTTCTCCCGCAGCGCGGGCTCGACGGCCGTGCGCGCCACGTCCGCGAGCTGGGCGTCCGTCAGCGGGGAGGCGGCGTCGACGAAGTACGCGTACTGCCGGTCGTGCGTGGCGACGGCGAGCAGGATGTCGTTCTGGCCGAGGCCGTTCTTCTGCGCGGTGGCCTCGGCCCAGTCCTGCGCGGAGCGGCCGGAGAAGTCCCGTACGTACACGACGAAGAGCTGCTGCCGTGTCGTGTCGTAGAGCCGGTCGAGAGCCTGGACGACCGCCTGCTCGCGGTCGCCGAGCGCGTCCACCCGGTCGGTGATCTGGCCGTCGCGGGACAGGCTGACGGGCTCGTCGGCCAGGGCGTCGCGGGCGGCGGGCACGGCCAGCCACCACGTCGCCACCAGCACCGCCAGGAGCACTCGGGTGGCTATTCGCGTCACATGGGGAGGTTATGTCCGGCCTTGTCCTGGCGCGACCGGACCGCTACGCACGGTGCATGACCATCACTGTCAGTGGCCGCGTCTACGGTCGAGGCGTACGGCGGTGCCTGCTGACCGTCCGGCCCACCCGCGCGGCCGCCCGGACGCCACCGAACAGCCATGCACCCCGCCCGCCGATCACCGGCACCTGCCCGTGCTGTGGGTGTCCGCGCGTGCGGACACCCACAGGACCCGGTCAGTCCTTCCGGCGGCCGATCTTGTTGCCCAGCCAGACCAGCGGGTCGTACTTCCGGTCGACCGCCCGTTCCTTCAGCGGGATCAGGGCGTTGTCCGTGATCTTGATGCCCTCCGGACACACCTCCGTACAGCACTTGGTGATGTTGCAGTAGCCGAGACCGTGCTCGTCCTGGGCCGTCTTCTTGCGGTCCAGCCCCGCCTCGGACGCCGCGTCGAGAGGGTGCATGTCCAGCTCCGCCACCCGCATCAGGAAGCGCGGGCCGGCGAAGGCCGTCTTGTTCTCCTCGTGGTCGCGCACCACATGGCAGGTGTCCTGGCACAGGAAGCACTCGATGCACTTGCGGAACTCCTGCGAGCGGTCCACATCGACCTGCTGCATGCGGTACTCACCGGCGGCGACCCCCGGCGGTGGAACGAAGGACGGCACCTCCCGCGCCTTCGTGTAGTTGAAGTTCACGTCCGTCACGAGGTCGCGCACCACGGGGAACGCCCGCAGCGGGGTCACCGTGATCGTCTCCTCGCGTGTGAAGACGGACATCCGCGTCATGCACATCAGCCGCGGCCGGCCGTTGATCTCCGCGCTGCACGAACCGCACTTGCCCGCCTTGCAGTTCCAGCGGACCGCGAGGTCGGACGCCTGGGTGGCCTGGAGGCGGTGGATGATGTCGAGCACGACCTCGCCGTCGTTGACCTCGACGGAGAAGTCCTCCAGCCCGCCCCCGTCCTTGTCGCCGCGCCACACCCTGAAGCCGGCTTGGTACGAACTCACTCGTAGAGCTCCTCTTCGGCGAGGTACTTGACCAGCTCCTCCTTGTCGAACAGAGCGAGCAGGTCCGGACGGATGGGATCGGTCGTCCTGCGTTCCAGCGCGATCTGGCCGCGTACCGGATCGGTCGCCGCCAGTCCGCCGGTGGGGTCGACCAGCCGGCACATCAGATTGACCGGCCGCCAGTCGCGCTCCATCGCGGGGCAGTCCTCACGGGTGTGCCCGCCGCGGCTCTCGGTGCGTTCCAGCGCCGCCCGCGCGATGCACTCGCTGACCAGCAGCATGTTCCGCAGATCCAGCGAGAGGTGCCAGCCCGGGTTGAACTGCCGGTGGCCCTCGACACCCGCGCGCCGTGCGCGGACCCGGAGGTCGGCCAGCTTCTCCAGCGCCTGTTCCATCTCGCCCGCGCGCCGGATGATGCCGACGAGGTCGTTCATCGTCTGCTGGAGCTCCTGATGGAGGGTGTACGGATTCTCCGGCTGTGCGCCCTCCTCGGGACCCTCCGCGCTGAAGGGGCGCAGGGCCTCCGCCGCGGCCGCGTCGATCTGTGCCTCGTCGACAGCGGGCCGTACCGCGAGCCCCGCCGCGTGCTCGGCCGCGTACAGCCCCGCGCGCCGGCCGAAGACCAGCAGGTCGGAGAGCGAGTTGCCGCCGAGCCTGTTGGAGCCGTGCATCCCGCCGGCGACCTCGCCGGCCGCGAACAGACCGGGTACCCCCACGGCGGACGCGCTGTCGGACTCGACGGCGATGCCGCCCATCACGTAGTGGCAGGTCGGTCCGACCTCCATGGCCTCGGCCGTGATGTCGACGTCCGCCAGTTCCTTGAACTGGTGGTACATCGACGGCAGTCGGCGCCGGATCACCTCGGCGGGCATCCGCGTCGACACGTCCAGGAACACCCCGCCGTGCGGGGAGCCGCGACCCGCCTTCACCTCGGCGTTGATGGCACGGGCCACCTCGTCACGCGGCAGCAGCTCGGGGGGACGCCGGTTGTTGTCCGGGTCCTCGTACCAGCGGTCGCCCTCCTCCTCCGACTGCGCGTACTTCTCCTTGAAGACGTCGGGGATGTAGTCGAACATGAACCGTTTGCCCTCGGAGTTGCGCAGCACCCCGCCGTCGCCGCGCACGGACTCGGTGACGAGGATCCCCTTCACCGACGGCGGCCAGACCATGCCGGTCGGGTGGAACTGCACGAACTCCATGTTGAGCAGCGGTGCCCCGGCGAGCAGCGCCAGCGCGTGGCCGTCGCCGGTGTACTCCCAGGAGTTCGACGTCACCTTGAAGGACTTGCCGATGCCGCCGGTGGAGAGCACCACCGCGGGGGCTTCGAGGACGAAGAACCGTCCGGACTCGCGTTCGTAGCAGAACGTGCCGGAGACCCGGTCCCCGTCCTTGAGGACCCGGGTGACGGTGCACTCCTGGAAGACCTTCAGCCGGGACTCGTAGTCCCCGGTCTCCTTGAAGTCCTCCTGCTGGAGCGAGACGATCTTCTGCTGAAGGGTGCGGATCAGCTCCAGGCCGGTCCGGTCACCGACGTGCGCCAGCCGGGGGTACTCGTGCCCGCCGAAGTTGCGCTGCGAGATCTTTCCGTCGGCGGTGCGGTCGAAGAGCGCGCCCCAGGTCTCCAGCTCCCAGACGCGGTCCGGCGCCTCGCGCGCGTGGAGTTCCGCCATCCGCCACTGGTTGAGGAACTTGCCGCCGCGCATGGTGTCGCGGAAGTGGACCTGCCAGTTGTCCCCGGAGTTCACGTTGCCCATGGAGGCGGCGATGCCGCCCTCCGCCATCACCGTGTGGGCCTTGCCGAACAGGGACTTGCAGATGACCGCCGTACGGGCGCCCTTCTCGCGGGCCTCGATGGCGGCGCGCAGGCCCGCGCCGCCCGCGCCCACCACCACGACGTCCCACTGCTGGCGTTCGAGCTCTGTCATGTCAGGCGCCTTCCCTTGTCAAAACAGCCTCGGATCGTCGAAGGCGCCGGACGCGACGAGATAGACGTAGAAGTCCGCGAGCGCGACGCTGATGAGGGACGCCCATGCGAGCACCATGTGGCGCTCGTTCAGCCTGCCGACCCAGCCCCACAGCCGGTAGCGCACCGGGTGCTTGGAGAAGTGCTTGAGCCGCCCGCCGATGATGTGCCGGCAGGAGTGGCAGGAGAGGGTGTACGCCCAGATCAGCACGATGTTGATCAGGAAGACGATCGTGCCGAGGCCCATGTGGCCCCACGCGTAGTTCTCGTCGCGGAACGAGAGCACGGTGTCGTACGTGAGGATTCCGGCGACCGGCAGCGCGGCGTAGAAGAAGTACCGGTGGATGTTCTGCAGGATCAGCGGGAAGCGGGTCTCGCCCGTGTACTTCTTGTGCGGTTCCGCCACCGCGCAGGCCGGGGGAGAGGCCCAGAAGCCGCGGTAGTACGCCTTGCGGTAGTAGTAGCAGGTCAGCCGGAAGCCCAGCGGGAAGATCAGGATGAGGAGGGCGGGGGACAGGCCCCACCAGCTGCCGAAGATCTCCCAGTTGGGCCCGGACCGCATCGGCTCGCAGTTCTCGGCGAGACAGGGCGAGTAGAACGGCGAGACGTACGGCGCCGCGTAGTAGTCGGCGTTGGAGAACGCCCGCCAGGTCGAGTACACGATGAAGGCGAGCAGTCCGCCGGCGGTCAGGGCCGGCGCAAGCCACCATCGGTCCGTCCGCAGATGGCGGGGGCCGATGGCGGCTCGCGTCGCGCCGTGCACGCCTGTATTGATTTGTGGTGGTTCGGTGCCAGTGGCCAACGAGGTCTCCTAGGGAGCGTGCCGGTCTCGGACGCCCAGTCCCTCGTCGTCCGAGTCCGTCCACAGCGCGTTGTTGTACGGGACATCGGGGATGGTGACCAGCTCAGGGCGGTCCGGTGACTTCCGCGCGGCTTGCGCGGCCGGTCCGGCGCCACGCAGCTGATCAACGGTTCGCTCCAGCTCCCCGACCCGCTGGACCAGCTCGTCGAGGCGGTGTCGAATCGCTGTCAGTTCTTCCTGCTCGGACATGACTTGCCCTCACTTCCGCAGGGGGCGGTGGCGTCGCTCATGCGCCTGCGAGTGTTGCGCGTCACATCCCCGCTTGTGAAGGGACGTGCAGGGATTGCCGGTGCATGCGCTGGGAGCGCGCCCCTCCTGAGTCGGATCTCACTCCCCCCATTTTCCCCCTTTTCGCCCGGTTATGGGCGCTGCTCCATTGGGCCGAGCGGGTGGCATTCCAGCGGTTTGCGCCGTGTCTCCGCCCCCGGGCGCGCCCTTTCCACTTCAGTGGACCGGAATCGGTGTGATCATCTCCAAATTCCGCCAAACAGGACGAAGAGGTACCACTCATGTCCCAGGTCGACGCGCCACGCGGGAGGACCTGCTCCCGAACGCTCCGGTCCGTTGCGCTGCTCACCAGCGGGGTTCTGGCCCTGCCGGCCCTGGCGGCCTGCAGCGCGGACGAGTCCGAGCGCACGGGGAAGGCCGCAGCCCCGGACATCGCCGCTGCCGCCCGGGACAAGGTCGCCGACGGGGGGACCCTTCGCTGGGCGATCGACGCGATGCCGACGACGCTGAACGCCTTCCAGGCGGACGCCGACGCCGCCACCACGCGCATCGCCGGGGCCGTACTGCCCTCCCTCTTCACGCTCGACAAGAGCGGCCGGCCGCAGCGCAACGCCGACTTCGTGGAATCCGCCGAGATCGTCGACCGCGAGCCCAAGCAGGTCGTGCTCTACAAGCTCAACCAGAAGGCCGTCTGGAGCGACGGCCGGGAGATCGGCGCACCCGACTTCGTCGCCCAGTGGCGCGCGCTCAGCGGCAAGGACAGTGCGTACTGGACGGCGCGCAACGCCGGGTACGAGCGGATCGAGGAGATCCAGAAGGGCGCCAGCGACCTCGAGGTCAAGGTCACCTTCACCAAGCCGTACGCCGACTGGCAGTCCCTCTTCACCCCGCTGTACCCGAAGGACGTGACCTCCGCACCGAATGCCTTCAACGACGGCGCGCGCGACGGCCTCAAGGCCACTGCAGGACCGTTCCGCCTGGGTCCGCTGGACCGCAAGGCCGGCACCGCCACGCTGGTGCGCAACCCGCGCTGGTGGGGCGAGCAGGCCAAGCTGGAGAACCTGGTCTTCACCGCCGTGCCGCGGGACAAGCGTGCGGACGCCCTGGCGGCGGGCCGGGTCGACATCGCCGAGATCGACCGGGGCACGGCGACCCGTATCGCCGGCGCCGCGGGCCCCCGGCACGCGAGCGGGCAGCCGAGCTCCCCGGCCGCCGGCCGGACCCCCTCCAGCGCCCTGAAGGGCGAGGCCGTGCCCCACGGCTCGGGTGACGGCAAGGCCCTGGCCGCCCGCAGCCGGTCCGTCTCGGCGTACGTCGCCGCACAGACCGCGCTGAAGGGCTATGTGGTCCGGAAGTCCCTGGAGCCCGCCTACACCCAGCTCGCGCTGAACGGAGAGTCGGGCCCGCTCGCCGACGCCCGGGTCCGCCGCGCCGTGGCGCGTGCGCTCGACCGCAAGGAGCTCGCCGAGACCGTGCTGTCGCCGCTCGGGCTGCCCGCCGACCCGCCCGGCAGCCATCTCGCCCTGGCGGGCCAGAGCGCGTACACCGACAACAGCGGCGCGCTCGGCGAGCAGAACACCGAGGAGGCGCAGGCGCTGCTGGCCGACGCCGGCTGGACACCGGGCGGACTGAAGAAGCCCGCTCCGGCCAAGGCGGGCAGCGAGGCGGGCGCGAGCGCGTCCCCCAAGGCCTCCGGGTTCCCCTCGTCCGCACCCTCGGGCCGGAAGGCCGGGGAGGGCGACGCCGCCTCCGACGACGGGCTCTACATCGTCGGCGACGACAAGCCCGCGAGCGCCGTGCACGGACCCGAGTCGGGCGGTACGCGCATCCTCGCGCCGGCTCCCGCCGCCGCCGGCCGGGAACTGGCCCTGCCGGGCCGCCCCGGCTCGGACGACGAGGCCCGCGGTGCGGGGACCCAGGACAAGAAGGGTGAGGTCGCCGGAGCGTATGCCCCGCGCGGCACGGCCGCCCCGGTCGTGGCCGGCGCGGTGGGCAAGAACGGCAAGCCGCTCTCCCTGCGCTTCGTCCTGCCGTCCGGCCCGGGCTCCGAGCCGCTGCGCGCGGTCGGCGCGAAGGTCGCGCGGATGCTGGACCGGGTCGGCATCCGTACCGAGATCACCAAGGTCGCCGACGCCGGCTACTTCAAGGACCACATCGCGTCGGGCAACTACGACCTGGCGCTCTACTCCTGGCCCGCCACCGCCTACCCCGCGACCGACGCGCGGCCGATCTTCGCCAAGCCCGAGCCCGCGTCCGACGGCTCCCTGCTGGTGGAGCAGAACTACACCCGGGTCGGCACCGACTACATCAACCAGCTCTTCGACCAGGCGGCCGCCGAGCTCGACCAGGACGCCGCCCGTGAGCTGGTCCGCAAGGCCGACGCCCGGATCTGGGCCGCGGCCGGGTCCATCCCGCTCTACCAGCGCCCCGAGCTGGTGGCGGCCAAGCCCACCGTCCTCAACGCCGGTGCGTTCGGTTTCGCCGCACCCCGGTACCAGGACATCGGGTTCAAGAAGGGGTAAACCCGTAAGACTACCGTGAGGCGCTCACGTACAACCTCAGAACTGCCTCAAGTCCCTTGCCCGCCGGCGTCGCCGGCGGGCAAGATCATGACCACCCTTGACCCGGTTCTCCGCACCCCAGCGCACCCCGCGCCCCCAGCAGTGACTGCCTCTCGATCAGCCCGGGAAGCCCCGCACCCGGCGGCCCCGTACCATGGGACGAGCCGTGGCGTGTCCGCCCGGCGGGCGGACGAGGCCATGACGGTCAGACGCCTGATCCCCGATCGAGAGAAGCGCCAGCCAGCATGCCCACGCGCCACGACATCCGTAACGTTGCCATCGTCGCCCACGTCGACCATGGCAAGACCACCCTGGTCGACGCCATGCTGAAGCAGGCCGGCGCCTTCGCCGCGCACGCCGCCGAGCACCTCGACGACCGCATGATGGACTCGAACGACCTGGAGCGTGAGAAGGGCATCACGATCCTGGCGAAGAACACCGCCGTGAAGTACCACCCCAAGGCCGGCGGCGCCCCGATCACCATCAACATCATCGACACCCCCGGTCACGCCGACTTCGGCGGCGAGGTCGAGCGCGGTCTGTCGATGGTCGACGCGGTCGTCCTGCTCGTGGACGCCTCCGAGGGCCCTCTCCCGCAGACCCGCTTCGTGCTCCGCAAGGCCCTTCAGGCCCGGATGCCCGTCATCCTCTGCATCAACAAGACGGACCGCCCGGACTCCCGGATCGCCGAGGTCGTCGACGAGACCTACGACCTGTTCCTGGACCTGGACGCGGACGAGGACCAGATCGAGTTCCCGATCGTCTACGCCTGCGCCCGTGACGGCGTCGCCTCGCTGACCAAGCCGGAGGACGGCACCGTCCCCACGGACAGCGACAACCTCGAGCCGTTCTTCACCACCATCCTCGAGCACGTCCCGGCGCCCGAGTACGACGAGACCGCGCCGCTCCAGGCCCACGTCACCAACCTGGACGCCGACAACTTCCTCGGCCGTATCGCGCTGCTCCGCGTCGAGCAGGGCGAGCTGCGCAAGGGCCAGACCGTGGCCTGGATCAAGCGGGACGGCACCATCGCCAACGTCCGCATCAGCGAGCTGATGATGACCGAGGCGCTCACCCGCAAGCCGGCCGAGATGGCGGGCCCCGGTGACATCTGCGCCGTCGCCGGTATCCCCGACATCATGATCGGCGAGACGCTGGCCGACCCGGAGAACCCGATCGCGCTGCCGCTGATCACGGTCGACGAGCCCGCGATCTCCATGACGGTGGGCACGAACACCTCGCCGCTGGTCGGCCGCGGCGGTACCGGCAAGGGCGCGGACGCCAAGTCCGCGGTCAAGGACCGCAAGGTCACGGCCCGCCAGGTCAAGGACCGCCTCGACCGCGAGCTCGTCGGTAACGTCTCGCTGCGCGTCCTGGACACCGAGCGCCCCGACGCCTGGGAGGTGCAGGGCCGCGGTGAGCTGGCGCTGGCCATCCTGGTCGAGCAGATGCGCCGTGAGGGCTTCGAGCTGACCATCGGCAAGCCGCAGGTCGTCACCAAGGAGGTCGACGGCAAGGTCCACGAGCCCGTCGAGCGCATGACGATCGACGTGCCCGAGGAGCACATGGGCGCGGTCACGCAGCTCATGGGCGTCCGCAAGGGCCGGATGGACAACATGTCGAACCACGGCTCCGGCTGGGTCCGCATGGAGTTCGTCGTCCCGTCCCGTGGCCTCATCGGCTTCCGTACGGAGTTCCTGACGGGCACTCGCGGCACCGGCATCGCCCACTCCATCCACGAGGGCCACGAGCCCTGGTTCGGCCCTCTGACGACCCGTAACAACGGCTCGCTGGTCGCCGACCGCTCCGGTGCCGTCACCGCGTTCGCGATGACCAACCTCCAGGAGCGCGGTGTGCTGTTCACCGAGCCCGGCACCGAGGTGTACGAGGGCATGATCGTCGGCGAGAACTCGCGCTCCGACGACATGGACGTGAACATCACCAAGGAGAAGAAGCTCACGAACATGCGGTCCTCCTCGGCCGACTCGTTCGAGGCGATCGTCCCGCCGCGCAAGCTCTCCCTGGAGCAGTCGCTGGAGTTCTGCCGCGACGACGAGTGCGTCGAGGTGACCCCGGAGTCCATTCGCATCCGCAAGGTGAAGCTGGACGGCCGCGAGCGCGCCCGTGCGGCCTCGCGCGCCAAGCACGGCTGATCGACAGGGCGCGGACGGACAGCGGTGACGCCGGACTCCGGCGGGCCGCCCGCGGCGCCCTGACACCGCGTCAGTGACACGGCCCGGACCTCCGCAGAATCTGTGGAGGTCCGGGCCGTTCGTCAATCGGATTTCTGCGGGCTTTGAGGTCCCGAGTGTCCGTTTATCGGCCACCGCTCTCCGGAACATGTGTTAACGGTCCGTTTCGCGGGTGTCTGTCTGTGCTCGCTTTGTCCGGATTTCGGGCATCCGTGGTCGGCTGATGTTGTCAAAACGAGACCCTTTAAGTGTGGTTTACGGCCCGGTCGTACTTAATAGTTGGCTCCATTGAGCTCGGGTCAATGGGTCATGCGCTGTGGGGAGCGCCGACTCACGAGCACACTCGGGGCATTGAGCGAGCGCCGTCAGGGGTGTCGGCGCACCTACCTTTGCCCTTCTCGTAGTGACAAGTGGACTCATGAGGAGGAACCCATGCGCGGTGCCAAGAGCGCCAAGTGGGTAGCGGGTGCGATAGTCGTCGCTCTGGCAGCGACCGCCTGTGGTGGCGGTGGCGACAGCGGCTCCGACGCCAAGGGTGAAGTGGACCCAAACGGGATCTTCTCCGTCGAGCTGGGTGAGCCGGAGAAGCTCCTGCACACCGGCGACACGATGGAGTCCAACGGCTCTGCTGTCATGGCCGGCCTGTTCTCGACCCTGGTCGACTACAAGGCCGATGGCTCGCTGGAGATGATCAACGCCGAGTCGGTGGAGACCACCGACTCCAAGACGTGGACCGTCAAGCTCAAGAAGGGCTGGGCATTCCACGACGGCACCCCGGTGACCGCCAAGTCCTATGTGGACGCGTGGAACTGGAACGCCAACATCACCAACGCCCAGGGGCTGTCCTCCTGGTTCGCGGACATCAAGGGCTTCGAAGCCCTGCACCCGGAGAAGGAAGGCGCCAAGCCGACCGCCAAGGCCATGGAGGGCCTGAAGGTCGTCGACGACAGCACCTTCACCATCGAGCTGAAGAGCGCGGTCCCGGCCTTCGGTCACAAGCTCGCCTACATCGTCTTCGCGCCGCTGCCCGCGTCGTTCTACGCGAACCCGAAGGCCGCAGGCGAGAAGCCGGTCGGAAACGGTCCCTACAAGTTCGAGAGCTGGGACCACAAGAAGCAGATCAAGATCGTCCGTTACGACGACTACAAGGGCCCGAACAAGGCGAAGAACGGTGGTGTGCTCTTCAAGAACTACACCACCCTCGAGGCCGCCTACGAGGACCTGAAGTCCGGCAACGTCGACGTCCTGCGTCAGATCGGCCCGAAGGACCTCCCGGTCTACCGCGACGACCTCGGCGACCGCGCCGTCGACCAGCCGTACTCCGCGATCCAGACGCTGGCCATCGCCTTCTACGCGGACCAGTGGAAGAAGCCGAAGCAGGTCGACCCGAAGGTCGTCCAGGGTCTGTCCATGGCCATCGACCGCGCCACCATCACCAAGACGGTGCTGCAGGGTACGCGTGAGCCGGCCACGGGCTGGGTCGCCAAGGGTGTCGTGGGCTATCAGGACAACGCCGCGGGCGACGTCACCAAGTTCGACCCCGCCAAGGCCAAGGCGCTCATCAAGGCCGGTGGCGGCGTCCCGAAGAACGAGATCTTCATCCAGTTCAACGCCGACGGCGGCCACAAGGAGTGGGTCGACGCGGTCTGCAACAGCATCACCCAGGCCACCGGTGTCAAGTGCACCGGTGACAGCAAGCCGGACTTCCAGGCCGACCTGACCGCTCGTAAGAGCAAGCAGGTCAAGTCGATCTACCGTTCCGGCTGGGTGCTGGACTACCCCGTCAACTCCAACTTCATCAGCGACCTGTTCCGTACGGGCGCGGCGGGCAACCAGGGTGACTTCTCCAACAAGGCGCTGGACGCCAAGATCGCGGCTGCTGACAGCGCCGCGACGCTTGACGACTCGGTGAAGCAGTTCCAGGCCATCGAGAAGGACCTGGTCAACTACATGCCGTCGATCCCGCTCTGGTACTACAAGACCAACGCGGGCTACTCGGAGAAGGTTTCCGGCGTGAAGTACGGCCAGGACGGTGACCCGATCCTGACCGGCGTCGAGGTCAGGAAGTAATCACCCAGGCGTAGTCCGATAGCCGTTGCGGGCCTGACGAATCGCCAGTCCGCAACGGCGCCTTACGCAGCGGCCGGGGGGCCCTTCCACGACATTCGCGTACCCGCTGGGGCGCGGTTGTCGGGGGAGGGCCCGTTGGTTGCGGCTGTCATATTTCAACGGAGGCATGATGGGGCGCTATGTCGCACGACGACTGCTCCAGATGATCCCGGTATTCCTCGGGACAACCTTTCTGATCTTCTTCATGGTCTACAGCCTGCCTGGCGACCCCGTGGCGGGTCTGTTCGGCGACAAGGGTGTCGACCCCGCGACTCTCGCCGCGAAGAGACATGAGCTGGGGCTGGACCTCCCGCTCTGGGAGCAGTACTGGAACTACATGACCAATATCGTCCTGCACTTCGACTTCGGTAACCAGATCCGCAACGGGCGGCCGGTCACCGAAGTGCTGGGCGACGCGTTCCCCATCACGCTGCAACTCGCGGCGCTGGCCTTCGCCTTCGAGCTCATCTTCGGCATCGGCCTCGGTGTCATCGCCGGTCTGCGGGCCGGGCGCCTCGCCGACAACGCGATCCTGATCTTCACTCTGCTGATCATCTCGATCCCGGTCTTCGTCCTCGGCTTCATCATCAAGATGGTCTTCGCCTTCGAGCTGGGCTGGATGGCGCCGAACGTCAGCAACGAGCAGAAGTGGTCCGAGCTGATCGCGCCCGCCATCGTGCTCGGTGGCCTGTCGCTCGCGTACGTCGCCCGGCTCACCCGCACCTCGATGGCGGAGAACCTGCGCGCCGACTACATGCGCACGGCCGTGGCCAAGGGTCTGCCCAAGAGGCGGGTCATCGGTGTCCACCTGATGCGCAACTCGATGATCCCCGTCGTCACCTTCCTCGGCACCGACGTCGGCGCTCTGATGGGCGGCGCGGTGGTCACCGAAGGCATCTTCAACGTCAAGGGCATCGGCGGCGTCATCTACGAGTCGATCAGCCGACGTGAGGGCACGACCCTGGTCGGACTCGTCACCATCCTGGTGCTCGTCTACCTCGCCACCAGCCTGCTCATCGACCTGCTGTATGCGGTCCTGGACCCGAGGATCCGTTATGCCTGACGTGACCAAGACCGCGGTTTCCGCGACCGAGGACGCCATCGCGCCGCCCTCCGCAGCCGAGCCCGCGCCCCAGAAGCGTGACAAGGCGCGCAGCCTGTGGGGAGACGCCTGGCAGGACCTCCGCCGCAACCCCTATTTCCTGGTCGCGTCCGTCCTGATCTTCTTCCTTCTGGTCATCACGGCCTTCCCGAGCTGGTTCACCAGCGCCTCGCCCACCGTCGGCGACCTGGTGCACCACTATCTCGGCAAACCTGACCTGGGCAGCGTCGGCTCGGAGGGCTGGCTCGGCTATGACGGCCAGGGCCGCTCCGTGTATGCCCGCCTCATCCACGGCACCCGTGCCTCGGTCATCGTGGGCATCTGCGTCACCCTGATCGTCACCATCGTCGGCAGCATCATGGGCATGGTCGCCGGCTACTTCGGCGGCATCACGGACGCGATTCTCTCCCGGGTCACCGACATCTTCTTCGGTATCCCGTTCCTGCTCGGTGCCATGGTCGTGCTGCAGTCCTTCACCGAGCGCACCATCTGGGTGGTCGTCTTCGCCCTCGCGTTCCTCGGCTGGACCCAGATCACCCGTGTCATGCGCGGTGCGGTGATCACCATCAAGCAGGCCGACTACGTCCAGGCCGCCAAGGCCCTTGGTGCCGGCACCACCCGGATCCTGTTGCGGCACATTCTGCCGAACGCCATGGCGCCGGTCATTGTCGTCGCGACCATCGCGCTCGGTGGCTACATCTCGGCCGAGGCGACCCTGTCGTACCTGGGTCTGGGCCTCTCCTCGCCCATCGTTTCCTGGGGCGTCGACATCTCCACCGGTGTCCAGCAGATCCGTACGGCGCAGCACATTCTGCTGTACCCGTCGATCATGCTGAGCATCACCGTTCTGGCGTTCATCATGCTCGGCGAAGCCGTGCGCAACGCCCTCGATCCCAAGCTGCGCTGAGGAGGGCGTAAGACATGACCATCATCGACAAGACCGCGTCTGTCCCCGCCCCGCGCGACGGCGACGACTACGATGGCTCGCTGCTCGAAGTCCGCGACCTGCATGTGGAGTTCCACACCCGCGAAGGTGTGGCCAAGGCGGTCAACGGTGTCAACTACAGCGTGAACGCCGGTGAGACGCTCGCGGTGCTCGGCGAGTCCGGCTCCGGCAAGTCCGTGACCGCGCAGGCGATCATGGGCATCCTCGACATGCCGCCCGGCAAGATCCCGCAGGGCGAGATCTTCTTCCGCGGCCAGGACATGCTCACGATGTCCTACGAGGAGCGCAGGCAGATCCGTGGCCGCAAGATCGCCATGATCTTCCAGGACGCGCTCTCCTCGCTGAACCCGGTCCTCACCGTGGGCTACCAGCTCGGCGAGATGTTCCGGGTCCACCAGGGCCTGTCCAAGAAGGACGCCAAGGCCAAGGCCATCGAGCTGATGGACAAGGTCAAGATCCCCGCCGCCAAGGCCCGGGTCAACGACTACGCGCACCAGTTCTCGGGCGGTATGCGCCAGCGCATCATGATCGCGATGGCGCTCGCCCTGGAACCGGACCTGATCATCGCCGATGAGCCCACGACCGCGCTCGACGTCACCGTCCAGGCCCAGGTCATGGAGCTGCTCGCGGAGTTGCAGCGCGAGTACAACATGGGCTTGATCCTGATCACCCACGACCTCGGCGTGGTTGCCGACGTCGCGGACAAGATCGCGGTCATGTACGCGGGCCGGATCGTCGAGACCGCCCCGGTGCACGAGCTGTACAAGCGCCCCGCGCACCCGTACACCCGGGGCCTTCTCGACTCCATTCCGCGCCTGGACCAGAAGGGCCAGGAGCTGTTTGCCATCAAGGGCCTGCCGCCCAACCTGCTGCGCGTACCGTCCGGTTGTGCGTTCAACCCGCGCTGCACCAAGGCGGAGGACATCTGCCGCTCCGAGATCCCGGCACTGCTTCCGGTCACCGAGCAGGACGGCACGGAACTGGTCGGCCGCGGCAGCGCGTGCCATTACTGGAAGGAGACGATCCATGGCTGAGCTCAAGAAGACCGACGAGCCGACGGACGCCGTGGACGCCACCCCGAACGTCACCGATGTCGATACCTTCGACGCCGCCACCGAGGCCGAGGCCGTTGCCGCCATCGAGGCGCCCGTCTCTCAGGGTGAGCCGATCCTTCAGGTCCGCAACCTGGTCAAGCACTTCCCGCTGACCCAGGGCATCCTCTTCAAGAAGAAGGTCGGCGCGGTCAAGGCCGTGGACGGGATCTCCTTCGACCTCTACCAGGGCGAGACCCTCGGCATCGTCGGCGAGTCCGGCTGTGGCAAGTCCACCGTCGCCAAGCTGCTGATGACGCTGGAAACAGCGACCGCCGGCGAGGTGTTCTACAAGGGCCAGGACATCACCCGGCTCTCCGGCCGGGCGCTCAAGGCCGTACGCCGCAACATCCAGATGGTGTTCCAGGACCCGTACACCTCGCTCAACCCCCGTATGACGGTCGGCGACATCATCGGGGAGCCTTTCGACATCCACCCGGAGGTGGCACCCAAGGGCGACCGCCGCCGCAAGGTCCAGGAGCTCCTGGACGTCGTGGGCCTCAACCCGGAGTACATCAACCGGTACCCGCACCAGTTCTCCGGCGGTCAGCGCCAGCGCATCGGCATCGCCCGTGGCCTGGCGCTCAACCCGGACATCATCATCTGCGACGAGCCGGTCTCGGCCCTGGACGTCTCCGTCCAGGCACAGGTCATCAACCTGATGGAGAACCTGCAGGACGAGTTCAACCTCTCCTACATCTTCATCGCCCACGACCTGTCGATCGTCCGGCACATCTCGGACCGGGTCGGCGTGATGTACCTCGGCAAGATGGCCGAGATCGGCACGGACACGCAGATCTACGACCACCCGACGCACCCCTATACCCAGGCGCTGCTCTCCGCGGTCCCGGTCCCCGACCCGGAGGCCCGCGAGAGGCGCGAGCGGATCATCCTGACCGGTGACGTCCCGTCGCCGGCGAACCCGCCGTCGGGCTGCCGCTTCCGCACCCGTTGCTGGAAGGCCCAGGACAAGTGCGCCGAGGAGGTGCCGCTGCTGGCGATCCCCGAGCCCTTCAAGGGGTTGGACTCCCCGGTGGCGCACGAGTCGGCGTGCCACTTCGCGGAGGAGAAGGACGTCGTCCACGCCGTGTAGCGCGCACCGCGGATGAACGAAGGCGCCCGGACCGAACGGTCCGGGCGCCTTCGTCGTCCTGGGACAACGCAGGACCGCGGACACCGCGAGAACTCCGGACCACCGCATGAGCCTGGTACCACCGCGCGGGCCTCGTACCACCGCGCGAAAACGCGTTGCGCCGCGCCGGACGCGGCCCCGACAGTGGCCCGATGGATGACCTGACCGTGCGGCCGGCGACGCTCGCCGACGCCCCCGCCGTCTGCGCCCTGCTCAACGCCGTCGACCTCGTCGAGATCGGCCGCGCCGAGACCGATCTGCACACCGTCGAGGCGGACCTCGCCCACTGTGACCTCGACCTCGTCCGTGACACCTGGCTGGTGTCCGAGGGCCGTGACCTGGTCGCGTTCGGGATGCTCTGGAGCGACTCCGGCGACGGGGACATAGGCGTCGACCACTACGTCCTGCCCGGCCGGTCCGCGGCCGCGGTCGTCCTGCTGGAGCTGATCGAGGCCCGGGCGGCGCAGAAGGCCGCGGAGGACGGTACCGAGCGGGCCGTGCTGCATCTTCAGCTCAACACGAGACCGGCCGTCGACACGGCACTGCTCGAACGCCGCGGCTGGCGGACCGTGCGTCGCTATCAGGTCATGACGCGCCCGCTGGCCGTCGCGGACGACCTCCCGCCCGAGCCGCCCACCGGGCTGACGCTGCGCGACTGCCGCGCGGAGGCCGACCGCCGGCTGGCGCACGCCCTGGTGGAGGAGACCTTCGCCGAGCACTTCGACCATCACGCCCGCGGCTACGAGCAGTGGCTGGACGACGTCCACGGCACCCGGCTGGACTGGTCGTTGGTCTGGATCGCCTCGCTCGCCGACGAGGGCGACGTCGCGGTGATGCTGACCCGGGACGACCGCGAGGCCATGGGCTGGATCCGCAACATCGGTGTGCTGAAGTCCGCCCGGGGCCGCGGGGTCGGCGGACATCTGCTCCGTCATGCCTTCGCCACGTACGCCGCCCGTGGCCGCGACACCATCGGCCTCGGAGTCGACACCCGGAACGAGTCGAAGGCCCTCGCTCTCTACGAAGCACACGGCATGACCTCGCACTACGCCGTCGACACCTGGGAGGTCACCCGCCCGGCAGCAGCCCTGCCCGGCCGGATGCCCTGAAAGTGCGTTAGATCCTGGATGGGGTGATATTTGGGCCACAGTACGACCCAGATCTCGGGAGGCACCCCATGCGTCGAGCCACGCACGTCCCCTGGGCCGCATGTGCGATGGCCCTCGCCCTCGCGGCCACGGCCTGCGGCGGTGGCAGCGACAGCGGCGGCAGCGGCGCCGACGGGATCGTGTCCTCATCCTGGGGCGATCCGCAGAATCCGCTCGAGCCCGCCAACACCAACGAGGTGCAGGGCGGCAAGGTCCTCGACATGCTCTTCCGCGGTCTGAAGAGATACGACCCGAAGACCGGCGAGGCCCAGGACATGATCGCCTCGAAGATCGACACCGCCGACTCGGTGAACTTCACGATCACCATCAAGGACGGCTGGAACTTCAGCAACGGGGAGAAGGTGACCGCCCAGTCGTTCGTCGACGCCTGGAACTACGGCGCGAACCTGAAGAACAATCAGAAGAACGCCTACTTCTTCGGCTACATCGACGGCTACGCCGCGGTCCACCCCGAGTCGGGCGCGCCCACCGCCCAGACCCTGTCCGGCCTCAAGGTCGTGAGCCCCACGACCTTCACCGTGAAGCTCTCCCAGAAGTTCTCCACCTGGCCCGACACCCTCGGCTACGCCGCTTTCGCGCCGCTGCCCAAGGCCTTCTTCGACGACCACGACGCGTGGATCGCCAAGCCGATCGGCAACGGCCCGTACGCCGTCGACTCGTACGCCAAGGGCTCGAAGATGGCCATGCGCCGATGGGACGGGTACAAGGGGCCCGACAAGGCGCAGAACGGCGGTGTCGACCTCAACGTCTACACCGACAACAACACCGCCTACACCGACCTGACCGCCGGCAACCTCGACCTCGTCGACGACGTGCCCGCCTCCCAGCTCAAGAACGTGGAGGCGGATCTCGGCGGCCGGTACATCAACACGCCCGCCGGCATCATCCAGACGCTCGCCTTCCCGTACTACGACAAGGCCTGGAACACGCCGAACGGCGCCAAGGTCCGCACCGGGCTGTCCATGGCGATCAACCGGGAACAGATCACCGACACCATCTTCCAGAAGACCCGTACACCCGCGAAGGACTGGACCTCACCGGTGCTCGGCGCGGACGGCGGCTTCAGCGAGACCCTGTGCGGCAAGGCCTGCGAGTACAACGCCGCCGAGGCGAAGAAGCTGGTCGCCGAGGGCGGCGGTATCCCCGGCGGCCAGATGAAGCTCACGTACAACGCGGACACCGGCTCGCACAAGGACTGGATCGACGCCGTCTGCAACAGCATCAACAACGCGCTCGGCAACGACCGGGCCTGCGTCGGCAATCCCGTCGGCACCTTCGCCGACTTCCGCAACCAGATCACCCAGCTGAAGATGCGCGGCCCGTTCCGCGCCGGCTGGCAGATGGACTACCCGCTCATCCAGAACTTCCTCCAGCCGCTCTACTACACCAACGCCTCGTCCAACGACGGCAAGTGGACCAACAAGGAGTTCGACAAGCTCGTCGACCAGGCCAACGCGGAGACGGACGTCGCCAAGGCCGTCGAGACCTTCCAGCAGGCCGAGGAGGTCGTACGGGACCAGATGGCGGCCATCCCGCTCTGGTACCAGAACGGCAGCGCCGGCTACTCGGAGCGCATCTCCAACGTCTCGCTGAACCCCTTCAGCGTCCCCGTCTACAACGAGATCAAGGTCAACTGACGCCGGAAGTGCCGGCCCGGCGTGTCCCACGCGCCGGGCCGCGTTCCTTCCCACGACCCCCGGAGACCTTCATGGGACGTTATGTGATCCGGCGTCTGCTCCAGATGATCCCGGTCTTTTTCGGCGCGACCCTGCTGATCTTTCTCATGGTCAACGTGATGGGAGACCCCATCGCGGGCCTCTGCGGCGACCGGCAGTGCGACCCGGCGACCTCGGCCCAGCTGCGAGCGGAGTTCGGCCTCGACAAGCCCGTGTGGCAGCAATACCTCATCTACATGGGCAACGTCTTCACCGGCGACTTCGGGACCGCCTTCAACGGTCAGAAGGTCACCGAGCTGATGGCCGAGGCCTTCCCGGTGACCATCCGGCTCACCATCGTGGCGATCGTCTTCGAGATCGTCATCGGCATCACGCTCGGGGTGATCACCGGGCTGCGCCGCGGCCGGCCCGTCGACACCGGAGTCCTGCTGCTGACCCTGGTCGTGATCTCGGTCCCGACCTTCGTCACCGGTCTGCTCCTCCAGCTGCTGCTGGGCGTCGAGTGGGGTCTGATCAAACCGGCCGTCTCGCCCGAGGCGCCGCTCGACGAACTGCTGATCCCCGGTCTCGTCCTCGCCTCCGTCTCACTGGCGTACGTCACCCGCCTCACCCGCACGTCCATCGCCGAGAACGCCCGCTCCGACTACGTCCGCACCGCGAAGGCCAAGGGCTTGCCCCGGGGCCGGGTGATCAGCCGTCATCTGCTGCGCAACTCGCTGATCCCGGTGGTCACCTTCATCGGCACCGACATCGGCGCCCTGATGGGCGGGGCGATCGTCACCGAGCGCATCTTCAACATCCACGGCGTCGGCTACCAGCTGTATCAGGGCATCCTCCGCCAGAACACCCAGACCGTCGTCGGCTTCGTGACCGTCCTGGTGCTGGTCTTCCTGGTGGCGAATCTCATCGTCGACCTGCTCTATGCCGTACTCGACCCGAGGATCCGCTATGCCTGAGCCGCACTACGACGACGGGGGAGCGATCGCGTCGACGGGCGCGGGTGGCGCCACCGACCTGGCCATGAGCGAGGCCGAGACGCTGGAGAAGACACCGGGAGGCCCGCAGGGCACCGGCCCGTCCGGCAAACCGCGCAGCCTCTGGTCGGACGCCTGGCGCGACCTGCGCCGCAATCCCGTCTTCATCATCTCCGCGCTGGTCATCCTGTTCCTGGTCGTCATCTCCATCTGGCCGTCGCTGATCGCCTCGGGCAACCCGCTCCAGTGCGACCTCGCCAAGGCGCAGGAGGGCTCCCAGCCGGGCCATCCCTTCGGCTTCAACGGCCAGGGCTGCGACGTCTACACCCGGACCGTCTACGGCGCCCGCGCGTCGGTCACCGTGGGCGTCTGCGCCACGCTCGGCGTCGCTCTGATCGGCTCCGTCCTCGGCGGGCTCGCCGGCTTCTTCGGCGGGGCGTCGGACGCGATCCTGTCCCGCGTCACCGACATCTTCTTCGGCATCCCTGTCGTCCTCGGCGGACTCGTCCTGCTGTCCGTCGTCACCAGCACCACCGTGTGGCCGGTCGTCGGCTTCATGGTGCTGCTCGGCTGGCCGCAGCTCTCCCGCATCGCGCGCGGCTCGGTCATCACCGCGCGGCAGAACGACTACGTCCAGGCGGCGCGGGCGCTCGGGGCGTCCAACGCGCGGATGCTGCTGCGCCACATCGCGCCCAACGCCGTCGCACCCGTCATCGTGGTCGCCACCATCGCCCTCGGCACCTACATCTCCCTGGAGGCGACCCTCTCGTTCCTCGGCGTCGGCCTGAAACCGCCGACCGTCTCCTGGGGCATCGACATCTCGTCCGCCTCGCCCTACATCCGCAACGCCCCGCACATGCTGCTCTGGCCGGCGGGCGCGCTGGCGATCACGGTGCTGGCGTTCATCATGCTCGGCGACGCGGTGCGCGACGCCCTCGACCCCAAGCTGCGCTGAGGAGCCGTCATGACCGTCGAGACCCGGGCCGACGCGCCGCTGCTCGAAGTGCGCGACCTGCATGTGGAGTTCCACACCCGCGACGGTGTCGCCAGGGCCGTCAACGGCGTCGCCTTCACGGTCGCCGAGGGCGAGACGCTCGCCGTGCTCGGCGAGTCCGGCTCGGGGAAGTCCGTCACCGCACAGGCCGTCATGGGCATCCTGGACGTCCCTCCGGGAAAGATCACCGGCGGCGAGATCCTCTTCCGCGGACAGGACCTGCTGACGCTCAAGGAGGACGAGCGGCGGAAGATCCGCGGGGCCGGGATGGCCATGATCTTCCAGGACGCGCTCTCCTCGCTGAACCCGGTGCTCAGCGTCGGCGACCAGCTCGGCGAGATGTTCGTCGTGCACCGCGGGATGAAACGCAAAGAGGCCCGGGCGAAGGCCGTCGAACTGATGGAGCGGGTCGGCATCCCGGGGGCGAAGGAGCGGGTGGGTCAGTACCCGCACCAGTTCTCCGGCGGTATGCGCCAGCGCATCATGATCGCCATGGCCCTGGCGCTCGAACCGGCCCTGATCATCGCCGACGAACCCACGACCGCGCTCGATGTCACCGTCCAGGCCCAGGTGATGGACCTGCTGGCCACGCTCCAGAGCGAGCTCGCGATGGGACTCGTCCTGATCACCCACGACCTGGGGGTGGTGGCCGACGTCGCGGACAGGATCGCCGTGATGTACGCGGGCCGGATCGTCGAGACGGCCCCCGTCCACGACATCTACAAGGCTCCTGCCCACCCGTACACCAAGGGCCTGCTGGAGTCGATCCCGCGCCTGGACCAGAAGGGCCGTGAGCTGTACGCGATCAAGGGCCTGCCGCCGAACCTGATGGACATCCCGCCCGGCTGCGCCTTCAACCCGCGCTGTCCGATGGCGCGGGACATCTGCCGCAGGGACGTACCGCCGCTGTACGAGGTGTCACCGGAGCGCAGAAGCGCCTGCCACTTCTGGGAGGAGACTCTCCATGGCTGAGCCGATCCTGGAGGTGCGTGACCTCGTCAAGCATTACCCGCTCACGCAGGGCGTCCTGTTCAAGAAGCAGGTGGGCGCGGTCAAGGCGGTCGACGGTGTCGATCTCGACCTGACGGCGGGCGAGACGCTCGGCATCGTGGGGGAGTCCGGCTGCGGGAAATCCACCCTCGCCAGGATGCTGGTCCATCTGGAACGGCCGACGGCCGGGGTGATCCGCTACCGCGGCGAGGACATCACCAAGCTGTCCGGGCGTGCGCTGAAGGCGGTGCGCCGGAACATCCAGATGGTGTTCCAGGACCCGTACACCTCGCTCAACCCGCGGATGACGGTCGGCGACATCATCGGGGAGCCGTACGAGATCCACCCGGAGGTCGCGCCGAAGGGCGACCGGCGCCGCAAGGTGCAGGACCTGCTGGACGTCGTCGGGCTCAACCCCGAGTACATCAATCGCTATCCCCACCAGTTCTCCGGTGGCCAGCGGCAGCGGATCGGCATCGCGCGAGGGCTCGCCCTCCAGCCGGAGATCATCGTCGCCGACGAGCCCGTCTCCGCCCTCGACGTGTCCGTGCAGGCGCAGGTCATCAATCTGCTGGCCACGCTGCAGAGAGAGTTCAGCCTCAGCTATGTGTTCATCGCCCACGACCTCTCGATCGTCCGGCACATCTCGGACCGGGTCGGCGTGATGTACCTGGGGCGGGTGGTGGAGATCGGCAGGGACGAGGAGATCTACGACCACCCGACGCATCCGTACACCCAGGCCCTGCTGTCCGCGGTCCCGGTGCCGGACCCGGATGCGCGTGAGCACCGGGAGCGGATCATCCTCGGCGGTGACGTGCCCTCCCCGGCGAACATCCCGTCCGGCTGCCGCTTCCGCACGCGCTGCTGGAAGGCGCAGGAACGCTGCGCTCTGGAGGTCCCGCTGCTGGAGGTGCCGGCGGAGTTCCGCTCGGCCGAGGGGCCGGCGAGGCACCCGTCCGCGTGCCATTTCGCCGAGGAGAAGCACGTGGTGCCGTCCTGAGCATGTCCCGGCGAGAGCCGGAACCGAGCGACATAAGTGGATGAATGCCCATCAAGTTCTTTAACATGCAGGCAACTTGACCGTCGCATCTCCGATATACGAACGGGCCAGGCTCGACAGCGTACGGCCGTGCGGGTGCCGTAGGCCGGCCGGGGTTCGCCATGTGGCCCCGGCCGGTCGCAAGGGCCGCGCGTGGCGCCCTTGTTCACCTCTGCGTGCACATGCAGGATCGAATGCGTGACGCTTACGCGGGGGGCCAGGATCACCGGAGCGGTGCTGTGCGCCGCGCTCGCGGTGATCGTGGGCGGATGGATCGTCCGTGACCTCGGCGTGCTCGACGACCCCCTCGGACTGTGGCGGTTCTGGACCGGAGGGGGGCACCGCGGTGCCCCTTCCGCCCGGCTCGCGACCACCCTCGAAACCCTGCTCCTGCTGGTTGTGTACGTGTGTGTCGGCGCGGCCGCGCTGCGTCCGCATGCCGGCGCGGCGGCCCCGGCCGTCGCCGGGATCGTCACGCTCGCCCTGTGGATCCCGGGGCTGTGGGTCCTCAGCTCCTCCTGGATGGACCTGCGCGCCACGGGCGATCTGCGCACGCGCGCCCTGTACTGCGTCTTCGCGGCGACGGGACTCGGCGTCGGGCTGCTGATCGTGGCGGCGGCGGGCCGGCAGGTGCCCTCGCTGCCGCTGCGGCCGCAGCGGGGATCGGGACTGCTGGCCGCCGTGCTGCTGGGTGCGTCCGCGGTGGTGCTCGCGGGCTGGGAGATCCGCGCGGCCGCCCGGTCCGGCGGCGGAACCTATCTCGACCGCTTCACCGGCAGTAAATCTGTCATGCTCCCGCCACTCGGGACGCCTCCCGGCTGGCTGGCGGCGGTGACCGCACTCCTGGCCGTGGTGGCGGGCAGTGCCGCGCTGAGCCAGGCGGCCTTCGCCCGGCCGCTCGGGCTGGTGTCCGCGCTCCTGATCCTCGGCCAGGGTGCGCGTGGCGTCGACGCCGCCGTACGGGGCGACCTCGTGCCCCGGCTGGGGGAGTTGTCCGGCCTCGACCAACTGCTGGTGCTGTCCTGGCTGTTCCAGGCGGCGGCGGGAGTGCTTCTGCTGGTGGTGCTCGCCCGCCGGGAGCCCGTGGCGCAGCCGGTCTACGGCTGGGCGCCCGGCCCGCCACCGCCGTCGAGACGCCCGCCGGGCTGGTGAGGCGGCCGGGGGAGCGCGTCTTCGCTACCGCATTCCCAGTGACCTCTTCAGGAAGTCCACCTGGAGAAGCAGCAGGTTCTCCGCGATCTGCTCCTGCGGGGTCATGTGCGTCACCCCGGTCAGCGGCAGCACCTCATGTGGCCTGCCCGCCGCCAGCAGGGCGGACGACAGACGCAGCGTGTGTGCCACCACCACATTGTCGTCCACCAGCCCATGGATGATCATCAGCGGCCTCGCCGGGTTCTCCAGTGCGGTCAAACCGTCCTTCGTCACCAGTGAGTTCGCCGCGTAGACCTCCGGCCGCTCGGCCGGATCGCCGAGATACCGCTCCGTGTAGTGGGTGTCGTACAGCTGCATGTCACTCACCGGAGCCCCCGCCACCGCCGCGTGGAAGACATCCGGCCGTCGCAGCACGGCGAGCGCCGCCAGATAGCCGCCGTACGACCAGCCCCGGATGCCCACCCGCTCCAGGTCGAGCGAAAAGGACGAGGCGAGTCCGTGCAGGGCCTCGATCTGATCCTCCAGCGTCAGCGGGAAGTTGTCCTTGATCGCCTTCTCCCAGCCGGGGGAGCGGCCCGGCGATCCCCGCCCGTCCGCGACGATCACCGCGAAGCCCTGGTCCGCGAACCACTGCGAGGTGAGATAGGGGTTGTGCGCGGCGAACACCCGCTGTCCGTGCGGCCCTCCGTACGGGTCCATCAGCACCGGAAGCGGTCCGTCCGACTCCTGGTACGCGGTCGGCAGCAGGACGGCGCATGGAATCCTCCGTGCGCCCGCCTCGCACAGCCGCGGGTGCGCGGTGAGCACCGGTTGCTCGGCGTGCGACGCCACGGTGGCGACCGGCTTGCCCTCCCGCAGCACCTGGACCGTCGTCCCGGGGGCATCCGGACGGGACGAGGCGAGCACCGTCACCGGACCCGAGCGCACGGCCGAGTGCACCCCCGCGCCCTCCGAGATCCGCTCCGTACCGAGCTCGTTGACCCGGTAGACATGGATCTCGCCGATCTCCGGGTCCGCGGCGTCCTCGCCGGCCACCGCGGAGACCAGGACGTCGTTCTCGCCGATGTCGAGGACGGCCCGCAGCTGGAGCCCGGCCCCGGTCAGGGTCCGGTCGCCGACCGCCAGCACACGTGCGCCGCCCTCGTCCGCGATGCGTACGAGCCGCCCGTCCGGCGCCCAGGCGGGGACGCCGGGGAAGAGATCCAGCCATACCGGGTCCTCGTCCACGTGCACCGTTCGGGTGGTGCCGCTCTCCGTGTCCACCGCCAGATGTACTTGTGTGCGCTGGTCGCGCGACTGGACGAGCATCAGCGGTGCGCCCGCGTCCGACCAGTGGACCCGTGCCAGATAGGGGTAGCGCGCTCGGTCCCACGTCACCTCCGTGCGCTCCCCCTGCAGCGTGACGAGGAACAGGCGGACTTCGGCGTTGGGCGTACCGGCCGCGGGATAGGCCACCTGCGCCGGCTCCCGGTCCGGATGCGCCGGATCGGAGATCCACCAGCGCCGCACATCGCGCTCGTCCACGCGCGCGACGAGCAGCCGGTCCGACTCCGGTGACCACCAGAAACCGCGCAGCCGGTCCATCTCCTCGGCCGCGATGAACTCCGCGAGGCCGTACGTGATGTCCTCGTCCTCCGGCTCGGCGAGCGCCCGGTCGTCCTCGCCCTCGGCGCCGGTCACCCGCAACGCGCCCTGGGCCGCGTAGGCGATCCAGCGCCCGTCGGGGGACGGGCGCGGGTCGATCACCGGTCCGGGTACGGGCAGTTCACGCGCGGTCCCGGCGCGCAGCTCGGCCGTGTGGAGCCGGCCGGAGAGCGTGAAGGCCGCCAACTCGACCGCACGGTCCACCGCGTAGGCGACGATCCCCGCCGATCCCTCACGGCTGCGCTCGCGCCGTGCGCGCTCCTCGGGGGACAGCTTCTCGTCCGCCCCGCCGAGCAGCGCGGCCGCATCGGCGGCCACCCGTTCCTGCGGCCGTCCGGCCTCCGAATCGAGATCCAGCACCCACAGCCGGCCGGCGCGGTCGGTGCCGGACGAAGACCTGATGAACACCACGCGGGATCCGTCGGGAGACACCGTGAAGGCGCGCGGTGCGCCGAGCGTGAAGCGCTGGGTCCTGGCGTACTGGCGCGGGAAGGAGAGCTGTTGCCTCGTGGTCATGCGACCGAACCTAGCGTTCGTGCGCCCCCGCGTGCTGCCGTGCACCGATCGATGCGTTGGTACGGATAGTTATGATCCGTAGCGCGAGGTGGGTATGACCCCCCTGGCACATGCAACCTGCCCGTCCCGACCGAATATCTGTGGAGGTGAACCGCCGTGGCACTCTCGATTTCGGCGGTGGTGCTGCTGGCGATCGTCGTCTTCCTGCTGGTCCGGAAGTCCGGGCTCAAGGGTGGGCATGCGGCGGTCTGCGTGTTGCTCGGGTTCTATCTCGCAAGCTCGTCCATCGCCCCCACCATCAACGAACTGACCACGAACGTGGCGGGGATGATCGGCGGTATCAAGTTCTAGGGATCGCGGTACCACGTTCCAGGGATCACCTTCCGGTGGTCGCCTTCCAGGGATCACGTGCCAGAGCCTGATCCGGACGACGGGCCCGGGTCGCGCCCACGGACCCCGGGGCCGCACCCGGCCTCGTAGTCTGTCCCGTATGAAGGATCTTCCCGCCCGTCGTCTTCTCCTGGTGCACGCGCACCCGGACGACGAGTCGATCAACAACGGCGCGACGATGGCCCTGTACGCGGCCGCCGGCGCCCAGGTCACCCTGGTGACCTGCACCCTCGGGGAAGAAGGCGAGGTCATTCCGGCCGACCTCGCCCACCTCGGACCCGACCGCGAGGACCGTCTCGGCGCCCATCGCATCGGCGAGCTCGCCGCGGCGATGAAGGAGCTCGGCGTCCTTGACCACCGCTTCCTCGGCGGCCCCGGCCGCTTCCGGGACTCCGGGATGATGGGCCTCCCGCAGAACCGCCGCGAGGGCGCCTTCTGGAACACCCCCGTCGACGACGCGGCGTTGTACCTCGTCGACATCATCCGTTCGGTGCGCCCCCAGGTCCTGGTGACCTATGACCCGAACGGGGGTTACGGGCACCCCGACCACATCCAGGCTCACCGCGTCGCCATGCGCGCCGCCGAACTCGCCGGCGAGCGGGCCTTCCGGCGCGACCTCGGCGACGCGCACACCGTCTCCAAGATCTACTGGAACCGGGTGCCGCGGTCCGTCGCCGAGGAAGGCTTCGCCCGCCTACGGGCCGCGAGCGGAACGGACTTCCCCGGCATCGCCGAGATCGACGACATTCCGGGCGTGGTCGACGATTCCGAGATCACCACGGAGATCGACGGCACGGCCCACGCGGAACGGAAGGCGGCGGCCATGCGCGCCCACGCCACCCAAATCGTCGTGGACGGCCCCTTCTTCGCACTCTCCAACGATCTGGGACAACCGATCTTCGCCACCGAGTACTACCAGTTGGTGCAGGGCGCATCGGGCGCGCCGTCCGGCGAGCGCGAGCACGACCTCTTCGCGGGAGTGAGCACATGAGCCAGGACCACACGCCAGGCCTCTGGTTCGCGGGGCCGGTGAAGCCCGGACGCATCGCCGCGTACCTCGGTCTCGCCGTCCTCGGCGCCGTCGTCGGCGCGGCGGGTTCGCTGGTCCAAGGGGCCTGGTTCCCGGGCGGGTTGCTGCTGTCGCTGGCCGGCTCGGCCGGTCTGTTCTACGGCGCTCTGCGGGCCACGGGCACCCAGCTCGGCGCGGTCGCGCCGGCCGCCGGCTGGCTGGCCGCCATCGTGCTGCTGAGCATCGGACGGCCGGAGGGCGACGGGATGTTCTCCGCGGGGATCGGGCCGCTCGTCTACATGCTCGGTGGTCTGGCGGCGGCTGTGATGTGTGCCACCATGTCGCGTCCCGTGCAACCGGGCGGCACCACCGGCCGACTTGGCAGATAAAGGACGCTCGGCACCCCCGGCAGGCAGCCGGTTCCCGGGACCCCTAGGGTGGGTCGCCGCGGAGGGTGGCAGGCCGCAGGACCGACCGTGCGCGCACGGTCTGCGGAATGATGCTTTCCACAGTCACGGGGCGTGTGTCCGCGGCGGCCAGTATGGTGGTGCGCGCCGCCGAGCCGCCCACAGCAGTAGCTATCCAGTAAGAAACGGGCGGCGGAGCCAACCGGGAGAACCTGCTTTGAGTCGTGAAACTGACAGTTCGTCCGCCGGCCCCCAGGGGCGCGGTGGAGCCGCGTATCCCTCCGGGACACCGCCGTACGGATCGCGCCAGTATCCGTCGCTGCATCCCCAGCAGGACGCTCCGGCCGACGCGTCGGCCGACCGGGCCCCCGAGGCCCAGTCGGACGAGCCGAGGACCGAGACCACGCTGACGACGCGCATCCGGATCAACATCCCGGGCTCGCGGCCGATTCCGCCGGTCGTGATGCGTACGCCGATGAGCGACGTCGACGCCTCCACGCGTGCCTCCGCGACGGCCGCTGCGGCGGAGAAGGAGAGCGAGCGCACGGGCAGCACACCGCGGCCCGAGGCGGCTCAGGCTCCCGCTCCCGCGGCGGAGCCGCAGGCCGACGAGAAGGCGCCGACGAGCGACTGGTTCGCTCCGCGCAAGACCGCGGTCCCCGCTCCGTCTCCGCCCGTCTCGGGCGGCACGCCCGGTGCCGGCACGGCGGGCCCCGCGCCCTCCGGGGGCAGCAACGGCAGCGGCATCCCGTACTTCTCCGACTCCCCGCAGGCCGGTCAGCCGCGCAGTGCGCTCAGCGATCTGGCGGCGAGCACGGACAGCCCGCCGTCCGGCGGTTCCAACGGCTTCGCGCCCGGCGGCGGCACGCCCCCGCCCGGGGCACGCCAGCCCGCCGGACCGACCGGCGGTCCGGTCAAGGGCAGCATGCCGGTCCGTCCGCGCCCCGGTGGCAACCAGGGTGCTCCCGGCCCCGGCGGCGGTGTTCCGGGCGGTCCCGGCGCCGGCGGTCCGCACGGTCCGGGTGTTCCCGGCCCGGGCATCGGCGGGCCTGGTGGTCCGGGCGGTCCCGGTGGCCCGCGGATGTCCGACGACACCGCCGTGCTCACCCCGCAGAACCCGGTCGGCGATCCGCTCGCCAACCCCGCGCCCGGTCCCGGCGGCCATGTCTCCGGCGACACCCTCACCAGTGGCATCCCGGTCGTTCCCGGCGACCACCGCTCGCCCTTCCCACCGCTCGGCGCAGGGGGCGTGGGCCCCGGGCCGAACCCGCTCGCGCCCCCGATCCCCGGACCGCACGAGACCGGGGAGTTCTCCGCACCCGAGTTCCCCGCGGGCCCGGGCGGCGGTCCCGCCGGTCCCGTCGTGCCCACCCCCGGAGCGGACGCGGCACCCCGGCCCGCCCAGCCCCGGCCCGCCGCGGCCAAGCCCGTCAAGAAGGGCCGGTCGAAGCTGGTGCTCGCGGGCGCCGGTGTGGTCGGTCTGCTCGGTGTCGCCTACGGCGCCGGACTGCTGATGAACCACTCCGAGGTGCCCAAGAGCACCACGGTGCTCGGCGTCGACATCGGCGGCGGCTCCACGGAGCAGGGCGTCAACAAACTGGAGGCCGCCCTCGGCAAGCGTGCGGCCTCGCCGCTCCAACTCTCGGTCGGCGGCAAGAAGGAGCAGCTCGCGCCGGACAAGGCCGGTCTCTCCCTCGACAGCCAGGCCACCGTGCGCAATGCGGCCGGCAGCGACTACAACCCGGTGTCGGTGATCGGTTCCCTCCTCGGCGGCGAGCGTGTCGCCGAGCCGGTGATCCTCGTCGACGAGGAGAAGCTGAGCGTCGCGCTCACGGACCTGGCCGGCGTGTCCGGCTCGGCCACCGAGGGCACGATCAGGTTCGAGCCGGACAAGGTCGTCCCGGTACCGGGGAAGGCGGGCCAGGCTCTGGACGTCGGCCGTTCCATGATCTCGGTCAAGGACGCGTACCGCGCCCAGGTCGAGACGGGCCGGCCGAACCTCGTGGAACTGCCCGTCGCCGCCCGCCAGCCGACCATCACCCAGGCCGAGATCGACCGGGCGATGAAGGACTTCGCGGAGCCCGCGATGTCCGGCCTGATCACCATCAAGGCAGGCGGCAAGCAGATCCAGTTCGGCCCCGCGCGGTCACTGCCGAAGATCCTGTCGATGAAGGCGATCGACGGGAAGCTCGTGGAGGTCTACGACAAGAAGGCGATCGACGAGCTGCTCGACGGCGTCTTCGACGGTGTGCTGATCACCAAGGGCGACGGCAAGAAGCACCAGCTCAACGCCGACGACGTGGCCCAGGCGATGGGGACGGCGCTGCGAGGCACCACCCCGGCCGAGCGGACCGCCGAGATCGCACTCGACCCGAGCTGACGACGGCCCGCGACCGTCATCGACGAAGCCCCCGACCCACCTGGTCGGGGGCTTCGTCGATGACCGCGTCAGGCCGCCGGCCTCCGCGCCAGGGGTGCCGACTGCCGGCTGCCGGCGAGGGGAACGCCGAACGGGCGGTCCCGATTCCCCACAGAGGTGCACGCCGGGCGTCGTCAACGGCCGTCGGTCGCGGGAGCGAGCCTCAGTTCAGCCGCGACCGCGCCGCCCGCGCCCGTCCCCGGATCGCTTCCGCCGTCGCCGGCTCGACCGTCGCGACCACGTCCGCGTACGCGTCCAGCTCGGCCGCGCCCGTCATGAACTCGCCGCGCTGCACGAGCAGCTGGGCCCGCTCATAGCGCAGCCGCGCGGGATGCGAGGGCAGGAGCAGGGAGAGCTCCACGGCCCACAGGGCGACCGACGACTGTTCCGGGCGGGCAGCCGCCCAGGCGCGGATGTTGTTGAGGATGCGCAGCACCACGTCGAGCGGGCTCGCCGGAGTCAGCATGGAGGCGTCCAGAGGGGCCCCTGTCGCCCCCGCGACCAGCAGCTCGGCGTCGGTCCCGGTCAGCGGCCGCCCGCCGGCGAACGGGTCGGCCAGGACCTGTTCGCCCGGCTCGCCGAAGCCGACGACGAAGTGGCCGGGCAGGGCGACCCCGTACACCGGCGCGCCCGCACGCCGTGCCACCTCGATCCACACCACCGACAGCAGGATCGGCAGACCGCGGCGCCGCCGGAGCACCTCGTGCAGCAGGGAGGACTCGAGCCGCTGGTAGTCGCCGGGGGACCCGCGGAAGTCGCAGCGTCCGCCGAGCAGGGCGGCCAGCGCGGCCGCCCAGGCACGGGGGCTCTTCGCGCCGTAGGGAAGCAGGCCGGCGAGACGGTCCAGTTCGATCTGGGCCGCGTCCAGGCCGGCCTCGTCCAGGCCGGGGTCCGCCTCCGTGCCGATCAGCAGGCACAGCAGGGCGAGATCGGGCCGCTCGGAGCGTGCCTCGTCCGTGAACCGCCGCCGCCAGGGATCGTCGTGCATACGCCAGTCGTACCCGTCTACGCCGATCGGAAGTGGTGATAGCGGTACAGGGTCGTGAACCCCATGCCCTCGTACAGCGCTCCCGCCCCCGCGTTGTCCTCCTCCACCTGGAGCCACGCGGCGGAGGCGCCCTCCTCCAGGGCACGCCGTGCGAGGGAGGTCATCACCGCCGTCGCGAGTCCCTGGCGCCGGTAGGCGGGATCCACCTCCACCGCCATGAAGCCCGCCCAGCGTCCGTCGACCACACACCGTCCGATCGCCGCCGGCACCGTGCCCTCGCTGCCCACGGAGGCGAACCACACGGACGGGCCGCTTCCCAGGACCTTGAGCACATGGCTGCCGGGCACACCGGTCCGCTGGTAGCGCTGGAGCCAGGACTCGTCGAAGGTGCGCGCCAGCCGGACCCGTTCGACGTCCGCGTCGAGGTCGGCGATGGGTGCCAGCGCGCCGATCCGCAGGTCCGCCGACACCTCGCGCGCCCAGCCGCGCGCCGCCAGCTGGGCGCCCAGCTGCTCCTGCGCCCCGGCCGCACCGGTCGCCGTCTGCACATACGCGGGCAGTCCCCGCTCCTCGTACCAGGCACGCACCCGGTCCAGTGCGTCGTCGAGCGGCAGTCCGGGGTCGCCGAGCGGCAGCACCGAGTTGGCGCGCCGGGTGAAGCCGGACGCGGCCCGCAGCTCCCAGTCGCCGAGCCGTTCGCGCTCCACCGGCTGCCAGGCCCGTGCCGTCACCCGGGCCAGCTCGTGGAAGTCCGCCGCGGGACCGCGTCGGCGGGCCGGCGCCGCGGGTACCACCTTGCCCGCGACCAGCGACGATTCCGGGATACGGACACTCTCACCGGTCCGCCGTGTGATCAGCAGCACACCCGCGTCCCATGATGTGAGAACACCAACCGTGTCGGTGAACTTCTCGCCCCCCGGGGTTGCCTCCGCGAGGCGCCGGACAGACACTCGTTTGCCCACGTCAGCGGGTGTAATACGGACTTCGAGGCGTCCGCCGCCGGTGATTTCCACAGCTCTGCCAGCCCCTCCTGTTCGGATCGTGCCCAGGAACGGAGATACTAGGGGCGGGCATCGACGACGCCGCGCTCCCGCGCAATGCCAGCCCTACCGAGGAGGAACGACAGCGTGACCTACGTCATCGCGCAGCCTTGTGTCGACGTCAAGGACAAGGCGTGCATCGAGGAGTGCCCCGTCGACTGCATCTACGAGGGTTCCCGGTCCTTGTACATCCACCCCGACGAATGCGTCGACTGCGGTGCTTGTGAGCCGGTCTGCCCCGTCGAGGCGATCTTCTACGAGGACGACACTCCGGAAGAGTGGAAGGACTACTACAAGGCGAACGTCGAGTTCTTCGACGAGCTCGGTTCGCCCGGTGGTGCCTCCAAGCTCGGTCTGATCGAGCGTGACCACCCCTTCATCGCCGCCCTGCCGCCGCAGAACCAGTAGCAGCCGGCTCGGCAGCTGTCGCCGTCCCCGGTCCCGTACGGTCGTCGTCCGTACGGGACCGAGGCGTTTGTCCCCACCCGGCCGCCGGCCCCACGAACGAGAAAGAGAAGCCCTCGTGTCCGCAGTCTCTTCGCGCCTTCCGACCTTCCCCTGGGACAAGCTCGAGCCGTACAAGACGACGGCCGCGGCCCACCCGGACGGCATCGTGGACCTCTCGGTCGGCACCCCGGTCGACTCCGTGCCGGAACTGATCCGGAAGGCCCTCGTGGAGGCCGCCGACTCGCCGGGCTATCCCACGGTCTGGGGCACGTCCGAGCTGCGGGACGCGCTCACCGGCTGGGTGGAGCGCCGGCTCGGCGCCGTCGATGTCGCGCACACCAACGTGCTGCCGGTCGTCGGCTCCAAGGAGCTCGTGGCCTGGCTGCCGACCCAGCTCGGGCTCGGCGCCGGCGACAAGGTCGCGTACCCCCGACTGGCCTACCCGACCTACGAGGTCGGCGCCCGGCTGTGCGGCGCCACGCCCGTCGTGTACGACGACCCCACCGAGCTCGACCCGCGGGGACTGCGACTCCTCTGGCTCAACTCGCCGTCGAATCCGACCGGGCGGGTCCTCGCCAAGGACGAGCTGGTCCGCATCGTCGCCTGGGCGCGCGAGCACGGGATCCTGGTCTTCAGCGACGAGTGCTACCTGGAGCTGGGCTGGGAGGCCGAGCCGGTCTCGGTGCTGCACCCGGACGTCTGCGGCGGGACCTACGAGGGTGTCGTCGCGGTGCACTCGCTCTCCAAGCGCTCGAACCTGGCGGGATACCGCGCCGCCTTCATCGCCGGCGACGACGCGGTGCTCGGTGAGCTGCTCCAGATCCGCAAGCACGGCGGAATGATGACGCCGGCGCCGGTGCAGGCCGCGACGATCGCCGCCCTCGGCGACGACACGCACGTCTCGGAGCAGCGGGCCCGCTACGCCGCCCGGCGCACCGCGCTGCGGGCGGCCCTGGAGGCCCACGGCTTCCGCATCGAGCACAGCGAGGCCAGCCTCTACCTGTGGGCGACGCGCGACGAGGCGTGCTGGGACACGGTCGCGCACCTGGCGGACCTCGGCATTCTGGTCGCGCCCGGTGACTTCTACGGGCCGGCCGGCGAGCGGTTCGTCCGGGTGGCCCTCACGGCCACGGACGAGCGCGTGACCGCCGCGGTCAAGCGTCTGGGCGGCTAGGGTCTGCCGTCCGACACGGCACGGAGGGGCCCCGGGAGTTCGTGCTCCCGGGGCCCCTCCGTCGTCCGGCCCCGCGTCGTGCCGCGGTGATCAGCCGAGCGGCAGGTCCTTCACCGGCAGCTGGTCGGTGGGCAGGCCGCCACCGGCGAGCGCGTCCGTCGGCAGGCCGCCGCCGCCCAGGGAGTCGGTGGCTCCGCCGGCCGTCTCACCGAGGACGTCGCCCGCGCTGCCCGCGGCGTCACCGGCGGCCTTCTGGGCGACCGGGGTCGCCGCCTTGCCGGTCTTGCCGACGGTCTTGCCCGCGGCCGGGACGGCCTTCTTCACGGCGGAGCCACCAGTCTGGCCGGCCACCTCGGTGGACTTCTGGGTGGCACCGTCGAGGGTGCCGGTGACGCCCTCGGCGTCGAGAGCGGTCAGGCTGCCGACCGGAGCCTGCGGAAGGTCCACGGCGCTTGCGGAGCCGGCCGCACCGACCACGGGGGCTGCACCCGCCGCGATGAGCAGCGCGGCACGGGCGATCCGACGGGTCAGGGGGAGGGACATGATGCTCCTTGAGACGAGAAGGACGGTGTGGTTGTGCCTGTCCGGCGCCGCTTCCGGCCCTCGGACGCAGTGACAACCGTTCGGGGGGAGGGGGAAGTTGCGGTACGCGAAGGTAAAGAGTTGGTAATGCGTCGCATTATCAGTCCCGGATAAAGACGGGCAAACATTCCATTGCGCAAGGGGTCGCCGAACCGTCACTTCGCCGTGGCCGCAAGGGATTTCCCGCAAGGGTGATGGTGAGTGCAAACGCCCGGGTCACACCCTGGTGTGAGCGGCCGGGCGTTCCCCATCCGGGGGAGCGCTCGTATCAGCGTGCGATGCGAATTCGAACTTCACCCGGGTCGGCATCCGTGCCGGATTCCTGGCGCGAATTCCCCGCCGGACCGGCCGCGGACGCCGCGGCGGAATGCCAGCCCCTGCCGGACTCCTTCGCGCTCCACACCTTGCCGCCGTACGACACTTCCTCGATCCGCAGACCGTCCGCCCGGGCCACCGCCCAGTGCGCCAGCTCCCAGCCCTGCCGGGATGCCCCGCCGCCGTCCGCGGCGACCGTGGACGCCACCGGTACGGACACCTCGCCGGCGCCCGGAGCCCCCGCAGCGGCAGGGGACTTCGGCGTGACCCCGGGCCCGAACGCGCGCACCAGTTCGGCGCGCACCCTGGCCGGGTCGCCGGCTTCCGTGGACGTGCCCGGGTCGCACGTCAGCGCGCCGCTCGTGCGCCCGGTGAGTGCGGCGGCCAGCAGGGTGGCGTCCGGCTCGTGCTTGGCGTACGCCTGCGGGAAGCCGCTGCGCTGCACGCGCTGCGCGGCGACGGTCAGCGGGAGGCGCGAGTAGCCGGGGACCTCCGCGAGGTGGGCGTAGAACTTCCCCGACGAGTACACCGGGTCGAGGATCTGGGCCGTCGTGCCCCATCCCTTGGACGGACGCTGCTGGAACAGGCCGAGCGAGTCACGGTCGCCGTGCTCGATGTTGCGCAGCCCCGACTCCTGAAGTGCGGTCGCGAGCGCGATGGTGACCGCGCGCTCCGGCATGCCGCGGGTGGTGCCCACGGCGGAGATGGTCGCGGCGTTCGCGGCCTGCTCGGTGGTGAGTTCATAGCTCGGACCGTCCGAGCCCGAGGCGGCGCGCACGGTGCAGCGGGGGGTGCCCCCGCCGGACACGTACTGCACGGCGACATAACCGGCCACTGCCAGCAGCACGGCGAACGCGGCCGCGAAGCGCGGGAGGCGGCCGCGCCGGAGGGGGGAGGCGGTCTCGGGCACGTGCCCACCGTACTGGAGCCCGCGCTAGGGTCGGAGGCATGCCTGAAACCGTGCTTGACCTCACTCTTGATGCCCCGGCGCTGACCGCCGCACTGGTCGATTTCCGCTCCGTCAGCGGCGAGGAGAAGCCCCTCGCGGACGCCATCGAGCAGGCATTGCGCGCCTTCCCGCACCTCACGGTCGACCGGCACGGCAACAACGTGGTGGCGCGCACGAACCTCGGGCACACCGAGCGGGTCATCCTCGCCGGTCACATCGACACGGTCCCGATCGCCGACAACGTGCCCTCACGGCTCGACGACGACGGCATCCTCTGGGGCTGCGGCACCAGCGACATGAAGTCGGGTGTGGCGCTCCAGCTGCGGATGGCCGCGACCGTCCCCGAGCCCAACCGCGATCTCACCTTCGTCTTCTACGACAACGAAGAGGTCGCCGCCCACCTCAACGGTCTGGGACATGTGGCCGAGGCCCACCCCGAGTGGCTGCGGGGCGACTTCGCCATCCTGCTGGAGCCGTCGTACGGCGAGGTCGAGGGCGGCTGCCAGGGGACCCTGCGGGTCCACCTCCGTACGGCGGGGGAGCGGGCCCACTCCGCGCGCAGCTGGATGGGGTCCAACGCCATCCACGCGGCGGCGCCGATCCTGGCCCGCCTCGCCGCGTACGAGCCGCGCCGGCCGGTGATCGACGGACTGGAGTACCACGAGGGCCTCAACGCGGTGGGGATCGAGGGCGGCGTCGCCACCAACGTCATCCCGGACGCGTGCACGGTCGTCGTCAACTACCGGTACGCGCCGGACCGCAGCGAGGAGGAGGCCGTGGCCCACGTCCGCGAGGTCTTCGCCGGCTGCGGCGTCGCGGAGTTCGTGGTGGACGACCACACCGGCGGTGCGCTGCCCGGACTCTCCCACCCGGCCGCCGCCGCGTTCATGGAGGCCGTGGGCGGGAGCGCGCGACCGAAGTTCGGGTGGACCGACGTGTCCCGTTTCAGCGCGCTCGGGGTCCCGGCGGTCAATTACGGACCGGGCGACCCGCTCTACGCGCACAAGCGGGACGAGCACGTCGAGGTGGACAAGATCGTGCACTGCGAGCAGCGGCTGCGTGACTGGCTCACCTCCTGACCGCCGGGATTTCACATTTCGTAACGTTCTCCGACCTACCCTGACCCAAAGCAACGATGTTCGGCGGAGGGAGCAGGTCATGGGCAACCCCGAGGGTTTGCAGGCGCTGGAGGAGCAGCGACTGGGGCCGGTGCTGCGCCGCAGGGACCAGGTGCAGCCCGGCACCACCGACCAGCGGCTGCTGGACACCGAGGGCGACTCCCAGTGGGTGCACACCGATCCCTGGCGGGTCATGCGCATCCAGTCGGAGTTCGTGGAGGGCTTCGGCGCGCTCGCCGAACTGCCCAGCGCGATCAGTGTCTTCGGCTCCGCCCGCACGGCGCCCGGCTCACCCGAGTACGAGGCGGGCATCCGGATCGGGAAGGCGCTGGTCGAGGCCGGTTTCGCGGTGATCACGGGCGGCGGCCCGGGGGCGATGGAGGCCGCGAACCGCGGTGCGCGGGAGGCCAAGGGCATCTCGGTGGGCCTCGGCATCGAGCTCCCCTACGAGCAGGGCCTCAACCCGCACGTCGACATCGGCGTGAACTTCCGCTACTTCTTCGTCCGCAAGACGATGTTCGTGAAGTACGCCTCGGGCTTCGTGGTCCTGCCGGGCGGCCTGGGCACGCTGGACGAACTGTTCGAGGCGCTGACCCTCGTCCAGACGGGCAAGGTGACCCGCTTCCCGATCGTGCTCTTCGGTACGGCGTACTGGAGCGGCCTGGTGGACTGGCTGCGCCACACGGTCGTGGCGCAGGGGAAGGCGTCGGAGAAGGACCTGGTGCTCTTCCACGTGACGGACGACGTGGAGGAGGCCGTGTCCCTGGTGACGAAGGAGACGGGTCACTAGACACCGCCCCCTCGGACCTCGGTCGCCGGACGCCCCGTCCGGCGACCGACAGGTCCTAGGCCAGGCCCCTGCGGGACACCGCCGGCGGCCGGTGGCCCGCGATCGTGGCCACCATGTCCAGCACCTGGCGGGTCTCCGCCACCTCGTGGACCCGGTACACCTGCGCCCCCAGCCATGCCGACACGGCGGTCGTCGCCAGCGTCCCGATCACGCGCTCCTTCACCGGGCGGTCCAGCGTCTCCCCGACGAAGTCCTTGTTGGACAGCGAGACCAGCACGGGCCAGCCCGTCTCCACCATCTCGCCGAGCCGTCGCGTCGCCTCCAGCGAATGGCGCGTGTTCTTCCCGAAGTCGTGTCCGGGGTCGATCATGATCGCGTCGCGCCGTACGCCCAGCTCCACGGCCCGCTCCGCCAGTGACAGCGTCACCCTCAGGATGTCCGCGACGACGTCGTCGTACGCGATCCGGTGCGGGCGCGTACGCGGCTCGGCGCCGCCCGCGTGCGTGCACACCAGACCGGCGCCGTACCGCGCCGCGACCTCGGCCAGCTTGGGGTCGACCCCGCCCCACGCGTCGTTCAGCAGGTCCGCTCCCGCCTCGCAGACGGCCTCGCCGACATCGTGCCGCCAGGTGTCGACGCTGATCACCACGTCCGGGAACCGCTTGCGCACCTCGGCCACGAAGCCGACCGTCCGCCGCGCCTCCTCCTCGGCGGTGACCTCGGCGCCGGGCCCGGCCTTCACCCCGCCGATGTCGATGATCGCGGCTCCCTCGGCCACCGCCTGCTCGACCCGGGCGAGCGCGGGCTCGTCGCGGAACGTCGCGCCCTGGTCGTAGAAGGAGTCGGGCGTACGGTTCACGATCGCCATGATCACCGGCTCGTGCGCGTCGAATTCGCGCTGGCCCAGCCGCAGCATCAGCTGTTTCCTCCTCGGTTCGTCCGCCTGCGACCCTAACCGCCGGACGGTCGTGGCACGATCAGCAGCGGACAGATTCCGTTCGGTGGAGAGGGTTCGCCCGTGTTCTTGTTCTTGCTGATCGCGATGGTCGTGGTGGTCGCCGCGGTCACGCTCGCCGTGGTCGGCGGCGGCGACAGCGCGGCGCTGCCCGAGGCCGCGCCCGAGCAGCTGGTCGATCCCCTTCCCGAGTCCCGGCCCGTCGGCCGCGCGGACGTGGAGGCGCTGCGGCTGCCGGTGGGCATGCGCGGCTACCGGATGGCGGACGTGGACGACGTGCTGGGCCGCCTCGGGGCGGAGCTCGCCGAGCGCGACGCCCGTATCGCCGAGCTGGAGTCCGCCCTGGCGGGTGCGCAGGCGACCGCGGTCGGCACGGCGGACCTCTTCTCCGGACCCGGCGACCCCTTCGCCAAACCCGGTGACCGCTTCCGGCGCGGAGACCGCTTCGACGAGCCCGAGGACCGCTTCGGCAAGCCCGACGAGGACTCCGAGCAGTGACCGGCGGGGCGGTGGCGGGGCCCGACGGACGGCTGCGCTGCCCCTGGGGACTGTCCACCGAGGACTACGTCAGGTACCACGACGAGGAGTGGGGCCGGCCGGTCCACGGCGACGACGCGCTCTTCGAGCGGCTGTGCCTGGAGGCCTTCCAGTCCGGACTGTCCTGGATCACGATCCTGCGCCGGCGCGAGGGCTTCCGCCGGGCCTTCGACGACTTCGCGATCGCGGCGGTCGCGCAGTACACCGACGCGGACAAGGAGCGCCTCCTCGCGGACGAGGGGATCATCCGCAACCGCGCCAAGATCGAGGCGACCCTCGCCAACGCGCGGGTGCTCGCCGGACGGCCGCCCGGCGAGCTGGATGCGCTCATCTGGTCGTACGCACCCGACCCGGCTTCCCGGCCGGCGCCGCGGACCGTCGCCGACGTCCCTGCCGTCACCGACGAGTCCACGGCGCTCGCCAAGGCCCTCAAGAAGCAGGGCCTGCGTTTCATCGGACCCACGACGGCCTACGCCCTGATGCAGGCGTGCGGCCTGGTCGACGACCACCTGGCCGACTGCATGGCCAGAGGCTCCGCCTCGGGCGGCCGGGCCACCTGACGAGAGGCCTTAACGACCCAGGTACTTCGGCTTCTCCTTGGCGACGAAGGCCTGCACCGCGATGGTGTGGTCCTCCGACGCGCCCGCCAGCGTCTGGAGCTCGTCCTCCTTCTCCAGCGTCTCGTCGAGCGTGTGCCCGGCGCCGTAGGCGAGCGACTCCTTGAGCGCGGCGTACGCCACGGTCGGCCCGGCCGCCAGCGCGCGGGCCACCGCCGCGGCCTCCGCGGCCAGCTGGTCCGCCGGGACGAGCTTGTTCGCGATGCCCAGCTCGTACGCCTCCTGCGCGGAGAAGGACCGCGGGAAGAGCAGCAGGTCGGCGGCCCGGCTCTGGCCGATCAGCCGCGGCAGCGTCCAGGAGACGCCGGAGTCCGCCGTCAGCGCCACCCCCGCGAACGAGGTCGTGAAGGAGGCGGTGTCGGCGACGACCCGGTAGTCCGCCGCGAGCGCGAAGCCGAGGCCGGCCCCGGCGGCCACGCCGTTGATCCCCGCGACGACAGGCTTCGGCATCCCGGTCAGCGCACGCACGACGGGGTTGTAGTGCTCCCGCACCGTGTTCATGGTGTGGCCGCTGCCCGAGGCCTTGTCCTCGGCGAGCAGCGAGATGTGCTCCTTGAGGTCCTGGCCCACGCAGAACGCGCGCCCGGTCGCCGTCAGCAGAACCGCCCGTACGGCAGGATCGGCGGCGGCTGCCTCCGCCGAGTCCCGCAGAGCGACTTTCGCCTCGGTGTTCATCGCGTTCATGGCCTCGGGCCGGTTGATCGTGATCGTCGCGAGTCCGTCGCTCACCTCGTACAGCACGGAGTCGGCCATGGCAGGTCCCCTTTACGGCTCAGCGGTGGTGTCCAGGGCCAGCATGGCGGAGATCGCGGCGGGTGGGCATGTGACCTGCGTCTAACAATCTTCCGGCAATCTCGAGCGGCTTCGGTGCGGAGGGCGGCGAAGTATCGCAGGCGGATCGCCGAATTGAGTGGTTTTGCGCGAGCGCGTTGCCTAAGCGATGCCGACTGATGTTGGTCATCGGGTCCCGCCATGCGGGATAATGACCTGGAAGCACTGTGTTCGATGCCGGTGACACCTGGGTTGTCGGCCGATGAGCTGGTTTCAGGAAGGGGAACGAGCATGGCGGCCATGAAGCCGCGGACGGGCGACGGCCCGCTCGAGGTGACCAAGGAGGGGCGGGGCATCGTCATGCGCGTTCCGCTCGAAGGCGGCGGTCGGCTTGTTGTCGAGCTGACACCGGACGAAGCCGATGCTCTCGGCGACGCCCTGAAGAAGGTCGTCGGCTGACGCGGAAGCCCCACACTTTTCACTGCCCCGGCACGCTTGGTGCCGGGGCAGTGTGGTTTCCGAACGACGCGAGCCGGTAGGAACGTCGACGGGCTCCGGGACGAGGGGAACTCGCGGACCGGGAATGGCGAGGGTGCGTCGCGGGAAGGTGTCGCGGGTCGGGCGCTGCGGTCGGCGGGGTCAGCCCCGGCGGACCGCGCAGAGCAGACCGTCGCCCACCGGCAGCAGGGACGGAAGCAGCTCCTGGCTCTCCCGGACCGCGCGCAGCAGTTCGCGCAGGCGCAGCACCTCCGCCGGCTGGGCCGCGGAGTCGACTGTGCGGCCATCCGCGAAGACGCCTTCGAAGCACACAAGACCCCCAGGTCGGAGCAGGCGCAACGATTCAGCGAGACAGTCCAGCGACTCCATACGGTCGCCGTCGCAGAACACGAGGTCGTAGCCCCCGTCCGCGAGGCGGGGGAGGACGTCGAGGGCGCGGCCGGGGATGAAGCGGGCGCGGTTGCCCGCGAACCCCGCCGCGCGGAAGGCCTGCTTCGCGAACTGCTGCCGGTCCGGCTCGGGATCGACGGTGGTCAGGACGCCGTCGTGCCGCATGCCCTGGAGCAGATAGATCCCGGAGACGCCTGTCCCCGTACCGATCTCCGCGACCGCCTTCGCGTCGGCGGTGGCAGCGAGCAGGCGCAGCGCTGCGCCGGTGCCTGGCGACACCGAGGCGAGCCCTGACTCCCGGGACCGGTCACGGGCCCAGCGCAGTGCGTCGTCCTCGGCGACAAAGGCGTCGGCGAACGCCCAGCTCGTCTGCCGGTTGGCGGTAATGACCCTCTCCTGTCCCCGTAGTTGGCGCGACGCTGACTGTATCCGTTGCGCCCGGGAACCCGCTGATGGGACCGGGCGTTATGAAGGCGGGGGGAGTACATGGACCAGGGTCGGAAGCAGCACCCAAATTCGCGTAAAGATTCTTATCCGGAGCTAACGGGCGAGGTGGCTATGGTAGGGGCTCCGCTGGACACCACCAGAGCCGACAGGGGAGGTGCGGCTGCACCTGCGGATCGGAGAGGAGTGCTGAAGCGCTTCCTCAGGTCACCGGGTGAGCCGAGATCCGTGACCGACATTGCTGACCGTTCTCGCACAGCCGACTCCGCAACTACAGCGACCTTCGCATCGGATGCGGAATCGCAGGCGTGGACGCCTCCCACGTGGGAGGAGATCGTCAGCACGCACAGCGGTCGCGTCTACCGTCTCGCGTACCGCCTCACGGGCAACCAGCACGACGCCGAGGACCTCACACAGGAGGTCTTCGTCCGTGTCTTCCGCTCGCTGTCGACGTACACGCCGGGCACCTTCGAGGGCTGGCTGCACCGCATCACCACGAACCTCTTCCTGGACATGGTCCGCAGGAAGCAGCGCATCCGCTTCGACGCGCTCGGCGACGACGCGGCCGAGCGGCTGCCCAGCCGTGAGCCGTCCCCGCAGCAGGTCTTCAACGACACGCACTTCGACGCCGACGTCCAGCAGGCGCTGGACACCCTCGCGCCCGAGTTCCGTGCCGCCGTGGTTCTGTGCGACATCGAGGGTCTGTCCTACGAGGAGATCGCCGCGACCCTGGGCGTCAAGCTCGGCACGGTCCGCAGCCGGATCCACCGTGGGCGCTCGCATCTGCGCAAGGCACTTCAGCACCGTTCCCCCGAGGCCCGTGCCGAACAGCGGACGCTGACGGCCGCGGTCGGTATGGCAGGGGAGGTCGGAACGGCGTGAGTGGCTCCAGCCCGACCCCTGCAGAGCAGCACCTGGGGGACCGGCTCGCCGCGCTTGTCGACGGTGAGCTGAAACACGACGCCCGGGACCGTGTGCTCGCCCATCTGGCGACCTGCCCCAAGTGCAAGGCCGAAGCCGACGCCCAGCGACGGCTGAAGGACGTCTTCGCCCACACCGCACCACCGCCGCCCTCCGAGGGGCTGCTGGCGCGGCTCCAGGGCCTGCCCGCCGGACCGTCCGACGGTGACGACGGCAGGGACGGCCCGTTCGGCCGCGGACCCATGACCGAAGCCGTGTTCGGAGCGCTGAGTCCGTCCGCGGGTAGAACCGGCGACCCCCGCTCGGAGACGTTCGGATACGTCCCCGAGGGCGCGCATGCCGCGTTCCTCCCCGGAGGATCGAGCGGTTTCCGTATCCATGAAGTAGGACGTCAGGAAGCCGAGCGCTCCCCTTGGCGCGGCCGCAGGTTCGCGTTCGCGGCAGCGAGCGCGGTCTCCTTCGCCGCGATCGCCCTCGGCGGCTCGCTGCCGCTGGACTCCTCCGTCCAGGCGAACCCCAGGGGCGGCGGCGCCGGGAACAGCGTGACGCCGCTGCGTGCCACCGCCGGCTCCGGCACGACGGGCGGCGGCACCTCGTCGACGTCCGCGCCCGGATCCGTCAGGAGCACGGAGTACGATCGCCGCCGCGCCGGGAGCAACGCCCAGGCCAGGTCCGAGAACCGTCCCATCGGCCTCTCGGATCCCGACATGGGGACCGCGACGGCCGCCCCGGACCCCGCCCTCGCCGTTCCGGCCGTGGTGAACTCTCTGTTCACAGCACCGTCGTTGATACGTCCGACGGGCTCGGCCTTCCAGCTCGCGTCCGCCGTCGGCATCCAGGCGAACGCAACACCGGCTCCCACGCACCTCATTGCCCCCACGCAGCCCGCGCAGTCCCTGACGACCCGGCGCTGACCGGGCACTGCGCGCGGATTCGCAAACCTGGTTGAATCTTCCGAGGGGTACCGCACAGGGGTGCCGCCGTGGTCGGCAGTTTGCGGGGAGAGCATGGACGACGGGAAGCCCACCGGACCCAAGGCGAAGTGGTGGAGCCGGCCCAGCGCGGGACGTGCCGCTCATGGCGAATCCGAGACGCAGCACCTCCCGCCGGTGCCGGTCGCGGCCTCCGGAACGGTCGCGGCATCCGCAGTGGGCGCGCAGTCGCAGACGGCGGCCGATCCCGTCGGCGCCGAGGCACCCGAGACCGGCGCCGGACCCGTCGCCGAACCCGCCGTCGCTCCGGTTGCCGAGCCCGTCACCGCACCGGTGCCCGAGCAGCAGCGTCCGCAGCCGCTGCACGAGCCGGACGCCTACAGCACGCCGCCGTACGGCGGACCGGGCCCCTGGGCGCCCGCCCCGCCCGTCCAGCGGCCTGCGCCGACTCCCGCGCAGGGCACGTCCGTACCTCCGCAGTACACGGCACCGCACGGCGCGGGGCAGGCCGCCGAGGGCGGAGCCTTCGCCCCGCCGGCGCACCAGCAGACGCCTCCCCCCGCGCCTTCGCACGCCCAGCCCGATGCGCCTGCGCATGCCCCAGGTGCTCACCACCCGCACCCGCACGCCCAGCCCGATGCGCACCACCCGCAGTCGCAGACCCACGTCCCGCATCACCCGCAGCCGCAGGCTCACGGCGCGCACCACGCGCAGGCCCAGCCCCAGGGTGCGCACCAGCAGCCCTCGTTGTGGCTCCAGTACGACCCGTGGAGCGCCCCCGGCGCCGCCCCGCTCAGCCACCCCGGTGAGCCCGCCAAGAAGCGCAGCCGTCGTGGTTCGCTGCTGGTGGGCGCCCTCGTCGTGGCGCTGCTCGCCGGCGGCATAGGCGGCGGGATCGGCGCGTACATCGAGCGCAACGGCGGTATCACCCAGGTCGAGTTGCAGCAGGCTCCCCGGGACAACGGCGACCGCGCGCCCGACAGCGTGGCCGGTATCGCCTCCAGCGCCCTGCCCAGTGTCGTCACCCTCCATGTGAGCGGCGGCGGCGAACAGGGCACCGGCACCGGCTTCGTCCTGGATGAGCAGGGCCACATCCTCACCAACAACCATGTCGTCGACCCGGCGGGCGCCGCCGGTGAGATCTCCGTCACGTTCAGCGGGGGCGAGACGGCGAAGGCGACCCTCGTCGGCAAGGACAGCGGCTACGACCTCGCCGTCGTCAAGGTCGCGGGTGTCTCCGGGCTCAAGCCCCTGCCGCTCGGCAACTCCGACAGCGTCCAGGTCGGCGACCCGGTCGTGGCCATCGGCGCCCCCTTCGACCTCCAGAACACGGTCACCTCCGGGATCATCAGCGCCAAGGAACGGCCGATCACCGCGGGCGGGGAGAAGGGCGACGGCAGTGACGTCAGCTATGTCGACGCCCTCCAGACCGACGCCCCCATAAATCCGGGCAACTCCGGCGGCCCGCTGGTGGACACCAAGGCCCGCGTCATCGGCATCAACAGCGCGATCCGCGCCGCCGACACGGCGGGCGCGGAAGGCGGCCAGGCCGGATCGATCGGCCTCGGCTTCGCCATCCCGATCAATCAGGGCAAGCGCGTCGCCGAGGAGCTGATCAACACCGGCAAGGCCACGCACCCGGTGATCGGCGTGAGCCTCGACATGAAGTACAGCGGCGACGGCGCGCGCGTGGGCGAGAAGGGCAAGGACGGTTCCGGGTCGGTCTCGGCCGGCGGTCCCGCGGCCAAGGCCGGCATCAAGGCCGGTGACGTGATCACCAAGGTCGACGGCCAGCGGGTGCACAGCGGCGAAGAGCTGATCGTCAAGATCCGTTCCCACCGCCCGGGCGACCGTCTGGAGCTGACCGTGGTCCGCGCCGGGAAGGAACGGACGATGACACTGACCCTCGGCTCCGCCGACGGCGCGTGACGCACGGAAGTTCCGCCGGGTACCGTGGTTCGGGCCCGGCACCCATCCGATCTGCGGGCCACAGAGAACACGAGGAGCAGCAGGGTGTTCAATGACATAGGCGCACTGGAGCTGGTCACGATCATCGTGCTCGCCGTGCTCGTCTTCGGACCCGACAAGCTGCCCAAGGTCATTCAGGACGTCACCCGCTTCATCCGCAAGATCCGCGAGTTCTCCGAGAGCGCCAAGGAGGACATCCGCACCGAACTGGGGCCGGAGTTCAAGGACTTCGAATTCGAGGACCTCAACCCGAAGACGTTCATCCGCAAGCAGCTGAACGAGAACGAGGACCTGAAGGAGCTCAAGGAGCTCCGCAGCTCCTTCGATCTCAAGAAAGAGATGAACGACGTCGCGGACGCGGTGAACGGCTCCGGCGCGGACCGTTCCGTGCCGGCCGCGGTCTCCCACGCCGACGGCTCCACGGGGGCCTCCTCCGGCACCCCCGACCTGCTGAAGAAGAGCGAAAAGGTCGATCAGGACGAGCGGCCGCCCTTCGACGCAGACGCCACCTGAGTACCGTCAATCCCTGCGAGCCGGGACAGGGTGGCTATTCTCTCCATCTGTCAGGACGCGAGGACGCCCGAGGGGGGCGGGTCCGCTCCGGACCTCGGACACAGAGGAGGCGGCCGGGTAGATGGAGACGACAAGTCGACCAGCGGCTCAGAGCACGGTCAGCGATTCCCCCGCTCCCGGTGCGCAGCGTACGACGGCACCGGAGGGCAAGGCGGGTGCCGCGGCCCGGCGCACGGTCGACGGATATCTGAAGGCACCGTTCCCCTGGTACGGACTGGACGAGGCCTTCACGGGCCCGCGTTGGCTGATGCAGGTCGGCGCGGCCGCTGACGGTACGGTCCAGCACGGCGCGATGGGGCACGGCGACGAGCCGTCGATACGCTCGGAGGCGGCCGGTACGGAGAAGGAACGCTTCGCGGTGGTCATCACCGTCGCGGCGAGCCCCGTACGCCGCAGCGGTGACGGCACGGGCGTCCTGGACGCCACCACGGTTTCCTCCGCGGCCTGGCTGGCCGGCTCGGGACTGCTGGCCCACACCTGGCCCGCCCAGCTGGACCACTCGCTGCGTGACGACTGGCTGGACCAGCAGACCGAGACCGCCTTCGAGCTGGCCGACGACATGAGCGGACCGGCCTGGTCCGCGCTCTCGCTGCCGGTCGACGGTGAGCCGACGCCCTTCCACTACCGCGAGTCGGAGTTCGGCTGGGTGCTGGCCGGTTCCACCCGGACAGGGGTGCACATCGGCGCGTACGGGCGCGGGATGAGCGCCTACGGTCTCGGCTTCTCGGCGGTCGGGGACCTGGCCTCGTACATCCCGTCCTGACGGCACCGGACGGGCTTGACGATCAAGCCCGTCCGGACGCGGGACCACGGGGCTCAGGCACCTCCCGCGGCGGGTGGGCCCGCCGTGGGACCACCCGGCGCCGGACCGCTCAGAACTTGTTCCGCGGGGTGATCCCCAGCGACATGCCCGACAGACCGCGCTGGCGGCCGCCCAGCTTGCCCGCGATCGCGCGCAGGGCGGAGCCCGCGGGGGAGTCGGGGTCGGTGAGCACGACGGGCTTGCCCTCGTCGCCGCCCTCACGCAGGCGTACGTCGATCGGAATCGAACCCAGCACCGGCACGGTCGCGCCCGTGGTCTTCGTCAGGCCCTCGGCGACCCGCTGGCCACCGCCGCTGCCGAAGACGTCGACCATCTCGTCGCAGTGCGGGCACGGCAGGCCCGACATGTTCTCGACGACGCCGACGATCTTCTGATGGGTCTGGACGGCGATCGAGCCGGCCCGCTCCGCGACCTCCGCCGCGGCCTGCTGGGGGGTCGTCACCACCAGGATCTCCGCGTTCGGTACCAGCTGCGCCACCGAGATCGCGATGTCGCCGGTGCCCGGGGGCAGGTCGAGCAGCAGGACGTCCAGGTCGCCCCAGTACACGTCGGCGAGGAACTGCTGGAGCGCGCGGTGCAGCATCGGGCCGCGCCACACCACCGGGGCGTTGCCCGGGGTGAACATGCCGATCGAGATGACCTTCACGCCGTTCGCGGACGGCGGCATGATCATGTTCTCGACCTGGGTGGGACGGCCGTCGGCACCCAGCATCCGGGGCACCGAGTGACCGTAGATGTCGGCGTCCACGACACCGACCTTCAGGCCGTCGGCGGCCATCGCGGCCGCGAGGTTCACCGTCACGGAGGACTTGCCGACCCCGCCCTTGCCGGAGGCGACCGCGTACACCCTGGTCAGCGAGCCGGGCTGGGCGAACGGCACCTCACGCTCGGCCGTACCGCCGCGCAGCGACGACGCGAGATCGCGCCGCTGCTCGTCGCTCATCACATCCAGCGTGACGTCGACGCGCGTGACGCCGTCGAGGCGGGCGACCGCGTCCGTCACGTTCTTGGTGATCGTCTCGCGCATCGGGCAGCCGGAGACGGTGAGGTACACCGTGACCGCGACCGCGCCGTCCGCCTCGATCCCGACTGATTTGACCATGCCGAGTTCGGTGATCGGTCGGTTGATCTCGGGGTCGTTCACCGTCGCCAGTGCCTCAAGCACCGCGTCTTCCGTAGCCATACCGATGATGGTACGGCGCTGACCACCACCGCCGGTAAGGCCGTCAGCGGTCGCTTTCGTCACGCCCCGAGGCGCGCTCGTACGGGAATACGGCGCGATGCTCCTCCATCTCCTTCACGAGGTCCTGGAGTTCCGAGCGGATCCAGTCGCGGGTGGCCACCTCGCCGAGGCCCATGCGCAGCGCGGCGATCTCCCGGGTGAGGTACTCGGTGTCCGCGATCGACCGCTCGTTCTGCTTGCGGTCCTGCTCGTGGGTGACCCGGTCACGGTCGTCCTGGCGGTTCTGCGCCAGCAGGATCAGGGGAGCGGCGTACGACGCCTGGAGCGACAGCATCAGGGTCAGGAAGATGAAGGGGTACTCGTCGAAGCGCAGACCGGCGGGCGCGCTGACGTTCCACACCACCCACATGATGATGATCACCGTCATCCAGACGATGAACCGTCCCGTGCCCAGGAAGCGGGCGATCCGCTCGGAGAACCGGCCGAAGGCCTCCGGGTCGTACTCCGGCAGCAGAGTGCGCCGCGGCGCGCGGGGCTGATCGAGCCGGACCCGCGGGCGGGGCGCGGCGCTCGCTCCCGACGGCAGCCGCTCCCTCGTGTCGCCGCGCTCTCCCGGACCGCTCTCGCCGCCGCTACCCATGGGCGGACTCCTCGAACTCCGTCTCCCGCCAGTCCTCCGGCAGCAGATGGTCCAGGACGTCGTCGACGGTCACCGCTCCGAGCAGCGAGCCGCCCTCGTCGACGACCGGCGCCGCGACCATGTTGTACGCCGCGAGATAGCTGGTGACCGCCGGCAGCGGGGTGCCGGGCGAGAGCGGCGGCAGATCGCTGTCGACGAGGGAACTGACCAGGGTGAACGGCGGGTCCCGCAGCAGCCGCTGGAAGTGGACGGTGCCGAGGTACTTGCCCGTCGGCGTCTCGTCCGGCGGGCGGCACACATACACCTGCGCGGCGAGCGCGGGGGAGAGGTCCTGCTGGCGTACCCGCGCCAGGGCGTCGGCGACCGTCGCGTCCGGCCGCAGCACGATCGGTTCCGTGGTCATCAGACCGCCGGCCGTGTGCTCCTCGTACGACAGCAGGCGGCGCACATCGGCGGCGTCGTCCGGCCGCATCAGGGTGAGCAGGCGCTCCTGGTCCTCCTCGGGCAGCTCGGAGAGCAGGTCGGCCGCGTCGTCCGGGTCCATGGCCTCCAGCACGTCGGCGGCCCGCTCCTCCTTGAGCTTGCCGAGGATCTCGATCTGGTCGTCGTCCGGCAGCTCCTCCAGCACGTCGGCCAGCCGGTCGTCGTCGAGGGCGGCGGCGACCTCCGCGCGCCGTTTCGGCGACAGGTGGTGCAGCACATTGGCGAGGTCGGCCGGGCGCATCCGCTCGAAGGTGGCGACCAGGCTCTCGGCGCCCTGCGCGTCCTCGTCGAGCGAGAAGCCGGTCACCGCCGACCACTCGACGGTCAGGGTCTCTCCCCTGCGCCGCAGTGCCCCCGCCCTGCCCCTGCGGACGAACGCCTTGTCGATCTCCCAGTCGCGGCGGGCCGGCAGCTGCTGGATCGAGACGTCGAGGACGGTGACCTCCTCGCCGCTGTCCACCAGCTGTACGCGGCGGTCGAGCAGTTCACCGAGTACCAGCCGCTCCGTGGGCCGCTGCTCGAACCGGCGCACGTTCAGTACGCCGGTGGTGATGACCTGGCCAGACTCCACACCGGTGACGCGGGTCATCGGGAGGAAGATCCGGCGGCGGCTGAGCACCTCGACGACCAGACCGAGCAGCCGCGGCGGCCGCCGCCCCACCCGCAGCATCGCGACGAGGTCGCGCACCCGGCCCACCTGGTCGCCCTGCGGGTCGAAGACGGGCACACCCGCGAGGTGGGACACGAAGATCCGAGGGGCGCCTGCCACCGTCTCCGCCCTCCTCACTCGCCGGATTTTGCCGGGAATTGCCTCTGATCGTGGGCTTCAGGCTAGCCCGTACCGATGCGTGCCGCCCCTGGCCGACGTCCGTACGGCTCCCTGCGGAGCGGCCCGCTCCGCACGGGTACGCTGCCGTCTGCCACCCATGACAAGCAGATGAGAGGCAGTGCGCCGGTGACTCTTCTCCCCCCGGTTCCTCAGGCTCGCAGGGCCGCGCTCGCCGTGGCGATGTGCGCCGGACTGGCCGTGGCGCTCACGGCATGCGGAGGCGAGGACCCGGACGCGGGGACCAACGGAATCGGCAAGCTCTCCGCCGCCGAGATCGAGACGAAGGCGAAGACCGCGGCCGACGCCGCGACGGCCGTACGGCTGTCGGGCACCCTCGTCAGCAAGGGCGGCACCTACAAGCTGAACATGCGGCTCAAGCACGACGGCGGCACCGGCTCCGTCACCTCGAAGGACAACACCTTCGAACTGCTGCGGATCGGCAAGGCGCTCTATCTGAAGGCCGACGCGGGTTTCTGGAACCCCGAGGACGGCAAGGGAGACGCGAAGCCGGGCGAGAGTGACGACGAGGCGGCGGACAAGCTCGACGACAAGTATGTGAAGGTCCCCGAGGGCGACCCGGCGTACAACCAGTTCCGCGGCTTCACGGACATGGACGTTCTGCTGGATGGGCTGCTCGGCATGCAGGGCGAGCTGAGCAAGGGCGACCGTACGAAGGTCGGCGGTGTCCGCGCGATCAAGGTGACGGCCGGGGAGGGCGCGGGCGGCACGCTCGACGTCTCCCTGGAGGGCGAGCCCTATCCCCTTCAGTTCGCGCGGGCCGGCGGGGCCGGTGTGCTGACGCTCGGGGACTGGGGCAAGGACTTCACGCTGAAGGCGCCGTCGAAGGAGGAGACGGTCGACTACGGCGGCCAGCTCCCGAAGACGAACAGCCAGTCGGGATCGTCCGGCGGCTGAGGCCGGGACGGCCGGCGGCCGGGCCCCGAGCCGCTGGGGCTCAGGCAGCCGGGGAGCCGGGCGGCAGGGGCTTCAGCGGGACGGATGCGGCCGCGGCGCCCACAGCAGCTCTCAGCCGCGCTTCTTCTTACGGCCGACCAGCAGTCGTGGAAGCCCGGCAGGCGCCGGACGGCGGGTCGTCGCCGGCGTGGGGAGCGGCGGCTCGGCCAGCGAGGTGGACCCCAGGTCCGTGGTCGCGGCGCGCGGTTCGAGTCGCAGGACACGGCACTCGCGCGCCCACCGCTCCGTCATCACCTCCGCGTCCGGCGCGTTCAGCCGCTTGCCCTTGAGCTCGGCGACCGCCGCTTCCCACGCCGGCGCGTGCGGCTCCAGCTCGGACACCGCGGCCGTCCACACGACGAGCCGTCCGCCCTTGTCCTTGCTGCGCACGGTGACCTCGGCCGTACCGCCGTCCACCAGCTGCGGCAGCGGCTGCTCGCCGGGCCCGTCGCCCACGAGATGCAGGGCGCCCTCGTGCCACACGTGCCAGAGCGCCCGCGCGGGACCTCCGCCCCGGACCCAGACGAGGCCCGACTTCTTGGTGGCTTCCTCGACGAGCGCCTGGTCGGGGAGTGCGACGTCCCCGGTGGAGCGGGCGGAAGGTTCGGTCATGCGCGCAGCCTATCTACAGCCAGCCGTTGCGCTTCAGGGTGCGGTGGATGACGAGACAGACGCCGATGATGCCCGTCATCACCATCGCGTAGCCGTACTTCCAGTGCAGCTCCGGCATGTGGTCGAAGTTCATGCCGTACACCCCGCAGACCGCCGTCGGCACGGCGATGATCGCCGCCCATGAGGTGATCTTGCGCATGTCCTCGTTCTGGGCGACCGTCGCCTGCGCCAGATTGGCCTGGAGGATCGAGTTGAGCAGCTCGTCGAAGCCGATGACCTCTTCCTGCACCCGGGCGAGGTGGTCGGCGACGTCACGGAAGTACTTCTGGATGTCCGGGTCGATCAGCCGCATCGGCCGCTCGCTGAGCAGCTGCATCGGCCGCAGCAGCGGCGACACGGCCCTCTTGAACTCCAGCACCTCGCGCTTGAGCTGGTAGATCCGTCCCGGGTCGCTGCCGCGCGGGCTGCCCTTGTCGGGAGCCGAGAAGACATCGATCTCGACCTCGTCGATGTCGTCCTGCATCGCGCCCGCGACCGCGATGTACCCGTCGACGACATGGTCGGCGATGGCGTGCAGCACCGACGAGGGGCCCTTCGCCAGCAGCTCGGCGTCCTTCTGAAGCCCGTGACGCAGCGCCCGCAGCGAGCCCTTGCCGCCGTGCCGGACGGTGATGACGAAGTCCCGGCCGGTGAAGCACATGACCTCGCCGGTCTCCACGACCTCGCTCGTCGCGGTGAGTTCGGCGTGCTCGACGTAGTGGATCGTCTTGAAGACGGTGAAGAGCGTGTCGTCGTACCGCTCCAGCTTGGGCCGCTGGTGGGCGTGGACCGCGTCCTCGACGGCGAGGGGGTGCAGTCCGAACTCGGCCGCGATACCGGCGAATTCGGCCTCGGTCGGCTCGTGCAGCCCGATCCAGGCGAAGCCGCCGCCCTCGCGCACACGGAGCATGGCCTCGTGCGGCGTCTGGCAGGCGTCGGTCTCCAGCCGCCTCCCGTCGCGGTAGACCGCGCAGTCGACCACGGCGCTGGAGGCGGAGGGGTCCCGCGTGGTGTCGTACGTGTTGTACGGGGCGTTGCTCTTGCGCAGGGACGGACGGACCGCGGCGCGCAGGTCACGGATCATCGACATGGCTTGCTCCTTCACGGAGAGGCCGTCGGCGAGTGGCGTGGCACAGCCCGGAATGGGGACGTGATGCGTACGTCCGCAAAGCGGGCGGCACCGCGTGGTCGCGGTGACGGCGTTCGCTACAGACAGGCAAAAACGAAGTGCTCTTCCGTCGTGCGAAGTGCCGTGGGGCCGCTGCGGTGAGGCCTCAGATCACCCAGGAGACGCTGGTCGCCGGGGAGACACACGGTGCGGAAGGGCGGTTGGTACTGCACGATCGACTTCGATCCACCGCAGCCCCACCTCCTCCGGCCGGTCCCCCGTGAGGGACAGTCATGACGTCGGGGACTGGAGAGCACGCTTCTGCGTGCCGTCCCTGACCAGCGGCCAAGACTAGCAGTCACCTCAGGGTCAATCCCTGGTTTTGCCCGTTCCATACGCGCTTTATGCTCGCCGCATGGGAGAAGTTCTTGATCTGGTCGAGGCCCGGTTGCGTACGGCACTCGGTGAGCCGGACGCCCGCGCGGCGGTGACGTTCCTGGGTACGGACCGAATCGAGGTGCTGAGGTTCCGGAGCGAGGACCACGACGGAGGGGACGTCGTGCGATACGCCACACTCGGCATGTCCGCCCATCCGATGACCGATCCCACGGCCGCGCTGGCCGACCCGGTGAAGGGTCCGCGCGCCGAGTTGATCCTCTCCGTCCGGGCCGGGCTCGCCGACACCGACAAGGCCTTGCGGCCCCTCGCCGTGCTCGCCGCGTCCCCCCAGGTCGAGGGTGTCGTCGTGGCGCCCGGCGCCTCGCTGGACGTCGGTGAACCGCTGTGGACCTCGGCGGCCTTCAGCTCGGTGCTGGTGGCCGAGCCCGGGGGGCTCGTCGAGGATCTCGAACTGGCCGACCCCATGGACCCGGTGCGTTTCCTGCCGCTGCTGCCGATGACGTCGAACGAGGCGGCCTGGAAGCGGGTGCACGGGGCGCAGGAACTCCAGGAGCGGTGGCTGACGCACGGTACGGACCTGCGCGATCCGCTGCGCAGGTCCGTACCGCTGGACTGAACCCCGCTACTGCACACCCTTTCTGAGTCGTTGTCAGGCCGGGTTTTCCGGGAGCCGGACGGTGAGGGCCGTCAGTTGGCGAAGACCGTGACGCCGTCCTGGGTGGCGTGCACCGGCTGGAGTTCCTCCGCCGTGTGGCTGAGGGACGTGCGCCGCACCCACACGATGCCCGCGCCGATCACCGCCGCGACCGCGGCCACCACGAACGGGATGTGGATGTCGGTCCATTCCTCGATCTTGGGCGCGAAGTAGGGCGCCGCGGCCGCGGCGAACCAGCGGACGAAGTTGTATCCGGCGCTGGCCACCGGTCGCGGCGCGTCCGAGACACCGAGCGCCAGCTCGGTGAAGACGGTGTTGTTCAGGCCGATGAAGGCACCGGAGACGATCGTGCCGACGACGGCCGCGGTGTGGCTGCCGTATCCGAGCATCACGAGGTCCGCGGCGAGCAGCAGCAGCGAGCCGCCCAGCACCTTGAGCGAGCCGAAGCGCCGCTGGAGCCGCGGCGCGACCAGCACCGAGAAGACCGCGAGCAGCACGCCCCAGGCGAAGAACACCCCTCCGGACTTGTACGGGCTCATGTTCAGCACGAACGGCGTGAAGGCCAGCACCGTGAAGAACGCGTAGTTGTAGAAGAACGCCGACGCCGCGGCGGACGCGAGCCCGCCGTGGCCGAGTGCCTTGACGGGGTCGAGCAGCGAGGTCTTGCGGGCCGGTATGGGCTGCTCCTTCAGGAACGCCGCGATGCACAGGAATCCGACGGCCATCAGGGCGGCGGTGCCGAAGAACGGGTAGCGCCAGCTGGCGTCGCCGAGCACGGCGCCGAGCAGCGGTCCGCAGGCCATGCCGAGGCCGAGCGCCGACTCGTACAGCAGGATCGCCGCCGCGCTGCCGCCGGCGGCGGCACCGACGATGACGGCGAGCGAGGTCGAGACGAACAGGGCGTTGCCGAGCCCCCAGCCGGCCCGGAAGCCGACCAGTTCGCCGACCGTACCGGAGGTCCCGGACAGGGCGGCGAAGACGATGACGAGCGTCAGCCCCGCGAGCAGGGTCTTGCGGCCGCCGATACGGCTGGAGACGAAACCGGTCACCAGCATGGCGACGGCGGTGATGAGGAAGTACGAGGTGAACAGGAGCGACACCTGGCTGGGCGTCGCCTCCAGGCCCTTGGCGATGGACGGCAGGATCGGGTCCACCAGGCCGATGCCCATGAAGGCCACCACCGATGCGCCCGCCGTCGCCCAGACGGCCTTGGGCTGGCGCAGGATGCTGGGCGCTCCCTCGTCGAACGGATCCTCTCCACGCATGGACAGCTCCTCTGCAGACTTCTCGAGTAGATCGTTGTGTTGTACACACGATAGGTTAGCCAGCCTAATGAATGCAAGATGCATCTACTTTTACCGGGTGGAAGCTCACGCCGAGCCGGTGATCGTCCTTGACGGCAGGTCTGCCGGGTAGGACCGTTGGGCTGTATGAGGGGCGAACCCAGTTGCCCGAAGTGCGGTGGCCGGGTCAGGGCGCCCGGTCTCTTCGCCGACTCCTGGCAGTGCGATGTGCACGGCACGGTGCACCCGCTGCAGCCGGTGATACCGCCCAGTGTCGAGGCCCTGGGTGTGGTGGTGCACCGTGCGAAGGTCCCCGTCTGGATGCCGTGGCCGTTGCCCGTCGGCTGGCTCTTCAGCGGCGTGGCCTACGCCGGCGACGACCGCAGCGGAGGGCGGGCAACCGCCGTCGCCTGTTCCGGACCGGGCCCGCTCGGCGGGCTGGGCGAACTGATCCTCGTCGCCGAGGAGTTGGGCGTCGGACTCGGAGCGCGCTACGCCGGGGTCGACGGTCCCGACCCGGGCCACTACATCAGCGTGGAGAAGCCCCCGCAGGCCAAGGTGCTGGCTGCCGGACGGCCGACGCCGCTGTGGCACGTCGCCGGGGCACCCGACGACCGGGCCGTCTTCGCGGGCGAGGCGCGGGGGCTGTGGCTCTGGGCGATCGTCTGGCCGGAGCAGACCGGGCTGCTGATGTACGACGAGTTGGTCCTCACCGATCTGCGGGACGCGGGCGCGGAAGTGGAACTGCTGCCGTGCGGTGCCCTGTCGCCGCGGCTTCTGTCGTGAACCCGTGGGTCGTGGGAGCGCGGCCCGCGGAAGGCTGACGCCGGGGTGCGGGCCGCCCCGCACCCGTCCTGAGGCTGTTCGTATGCCCGATACACTGGACCGTCCCCTGTCCGCCCACCGCCCCTGGAGCCTCGCGTCGTGCGCATCGATCTGCACACCCACTCCACGGCGTCGGACGGCACGGACACCCCGGCCGAACTGGTCCGCAAGGCCGCTGCCGCCGGACTGGACGTGGTCGCACTCACCGACCACGACAGCACCCGCGGGCACGCCGAGGCGATCGCCGCGCTCCACGCGCTCCCCGAGGCGGGGCTGACCCTGGTCACCGGCGCCGAGATCTCCTGCGCCCTCGACGGGGTCAGCCTGCATCTGCTGGCGTACCTCTTCGACCCGGACGAGCCGGATCTGCTGCGCGAGCGCGAGCTCGTACGCGACGACCGGGTGCCGCGTGCCCGGGCGATGGTCACCAAGCTCCAGGAGCTCGGCGTACCCGTCGAGTGGGACCTCGTGGCGCGGATCGCCGGAGAGGGTTCCGTCGGGCGACCGCACATCGCCTCCGCGCTCGTCGAGCTCGGTGTCGTGCCGACCGTCTCGGACGCCTTCACCCCCGAATGGATCGCCGACGGCGGCCGTGCGCACATCACCAAGCACGAACTGGACCCCTTCAGGGCGATCCGGCTCGTCAAGGCCGCCGGGGGAGTGGCCGTCTTCGCGCACCCCGCAGCCGCCCAGCGCGGCCGTACGGTGCCGGAGAAGGCGATAGCCGAACTGGCCGCCGCCGGTCTCGACGGCATCGAGGTCGACCACATGGACCACGACGAGCCCACCCGCGTACGGCTGCGCGGTCTCGCCGCCGAGCTGGGGCTGCTGACCACCGGATCGAGCGACTACCACGGCAGCCGCAAGACCTGCGAGCTCGGCGAGTTCACGACCGACCCGGAGATCTACGGCGAGATCACCCGGCGGGCGACCGGTGCTTTCCCCGTGCCCGGCACCGGCGGAGTGCGCCTCTAGGCTCTGCCGCTCTTCGTCGTCTTCTGTCGCACGGAGTGTGCTGCGCCGCGCGCGCCGACCGGCTCGCCCCGCGCAGACCTCTCCCTGCCTTCCCTTCTGTTCCACCCCTCTTCCCGCTAGGCCTCACCGTGTTCGACGTTGCCGTTTTCGGCTCCCTCTTCCTGACCCTCTTCGTGATCATGGATCCCCCCGGGATCACCCCGATCTTCCTCGCCCTCACCTCCGGGCGGCCCGCCAAGGTCCAGCGCCGGATGGCGTGGCAGGCGGTCGCCGTGGCCTTCGGTGTGATCACCGTCTTCGGCATCCTGGGGCAGCAGATCCTGGACTATCTGCATGTCTCCGTTCCCGCGCTGATGATCGCGGGCGGTCTGCTCCTGCTGCTCATCGCGCTCGACCTGCTGACCGGGAAGACGGACGAACCGCAGCAGACCAAGGACGTCAATGTCGCGCTCGTACCGCTCGGCATGCCGCTGCTGGCCGGGCCCGGCGCGATCGTCTCGGTGATTCTCGCCGTGCAGCACGCGAACGGGGCGTCCCAGCAGGTCTCGGTGTGGGCGGCCATCGTCGCCATGCACGTGGTGCTGTGGCTGACCATGCGCTACTCGCTGGTGATCATCCGGCTGATCAAGGACGGCGGTGTCGTCCTGGTGACGCGGCTGGCGGGCATGATGCTCTCCGCGATCGCCGTGCAGCAGATCATCAACGGCATCACCCAGGTCATCCAGAGCTCGTGAGGCGCACCCGCACGCACCGTGCACCGGCAGCCCCCGGACACACCTGCGCCCCCGTACGGATCATCCGTACGGGGGCGCTGCGTCGTCGGTACTGCTCCGGCCCTGCTGTCGGTCTTACAGGGCCGCGGTTTCTGCCGGGCGGATGTAGATGCGCTGACCAGTCGCTGCGGCCTGCTGCACGATCCGGTTGACGGAGGCGGCGTCCACGACGGTGCTGTCCACGGCGGTGCCGGTGACGTCGTCGAGTCGCATGATTTCGAAGCGCATGGCTTCTCCCTTCGTCTGATCCTCCTGCTGGAGAACTACTGGCGACGGATACCCGTCTGTGTTCGTTCGTGTTCTGTACGTCTACAACCATCGTGCACCCTTCAAACATTCCCTACGCTAAGGAAAATTTTCGGATGCCTAACTACTGGCAGGTACGGGCGGGCCCACGGACAATGAGTCCCGTATGAACGACGCAGAGATCAACGAGATCGGCGCCCGCCTGGAGCGCACCAACGAGCTGCTCCTTCGCATGCTCGCCGAGGTCGCCAAGACCCCGTCCACACATGCCATCTTCGTCGACGCGGGTTACGTCTATGCTGCGGCCGGGTTGCTTGTGGCGGGCACCGAGGACCGGCGCTCCTTCGACCTGGACGCGGAAGGGCTCATCGAGGCCTTCATCGACAAGGCCCGCACGATCTTCGCCGACAGCCGACTGCTGCGCGTCTACTGGTACGACGGCGCCCGCAGACGGATCCACACCGCGGAGCAGCAGTCGATCGCCGAGCTCCCGGACGTCAAGGTGCGGCTGGGCAATCTCAACGCCAACAACCAGCAGAAGGGCGTCGACTCCCTCATCCGTACGGACCTGGAGTCGCTCGCACGCCACCGCGCGATCAGTGACGCGGCCCTGGTGGGCGGTGACGAGGACCTCGTGTCGGCGGTCGAAGCGGCGCAGGGCTACGGCGCACGCGTTCATCTGTGGGGTATCGAGGCCTCCGACGGACGCAATCAGGCCGAGCCGCTGCTCTGGGAGGTGGACAGTCAGCGGACCTTCGATCTGGACTTCTGCCGGCCCTACATCACCCGCCGGCCCGTCACGACGTACGAGAACGAGGGGGCGCCGCCGCCCTCACGCGACGAGGTGCGGTTCGTCGGGGCCCAGATCGCGGCGACCTGGCTGGCCGAACGCGGCCGGGAGCCCATGGCCGAGCTGCTGCCGGGCCACCCCTATCTGCCCGGCCCCGTGGACCAGGACCTGCTGATCGAGGCCGAGCGGGTGCTCCAGCGGTCGCTGCGTGGGCATGCGGTGCTGAGGCGGGCGCTGCGGGACGGGTTCTGGCAGCACCTTCAGTCCCAGTACTGAAGCCGCGGGCCGCGGTCCTTTCAGTACCGACTCCTCTCGGTACCGAGTCCCCTCAGTACCGAGTCCTTCAGTACCGGGTCCCCTCAGCACCGGGTTCCCTCAGTGCCGGTCCCAGAAGGCCCTGATCGCCGCCGCGGTCTCCTGCGGGCGGTCGGTGTTGGGGGAGTGATCGGCCCCCGCGATGACCGTCCGGTGCGCGCCGAGCCGCTCCGCCATCGCGTCGAGGAGGGGTACGGGCCAGGCGTCGTCGGTCTCCCCGCTCAGCACATGCTTGGGGAGCGTTCGCAGGGCGGCCAGTTCGTCCACCCGGTCGGGCTCACCGGTCAGCTGACCACCCGTGGCGATCAGTTGCAGCGGGTTGTTGCTCAGCCAGCGGTGTCGCAGGTCCTCGCCGTTCTTCGGGTCGGTGTCCGTGTCGACCGGAGGGTCGAGCGTCCGCATCGCCTCCCAGACCTCCTCCATCCGCATGACCGCGAGCGCGTCGCTGAGCAGCTTCACCCGTTCCCGCTGCCCGGAGCTGATCCGCGCGGGCCCGGAGGACATCAGCGTGAGGGTGCGGAAGGGGGAGGGGTCCAGCAGCACGGCGGCCCGGGCGATCTGTCCGCCGAGCGAGTGGCCGAGGAGATGCAGGGAGCCGTCGCCGGCGTCCCCGTCGCGGACGGCCTCCGCCTGGGCGAGCACATCGCGCGCCAGTGCCTCCTGTGCGTAGGCCTCCTGCTCGGCGGGCCCCTCGCTCTCGTACTGGCCGCGCCCGTCCACGGAGACCACGCGGTAGCCGGCGGAGGTGAGGGGCTCCAAAAGGACGATGAAGTCCTCCTTGCTCCCCGTGAAGCCGGGCAGCAGGAGAGCCGTGCCCTTGACCGTGTCGCCGTCCGGCCGGGCGTCGAGGACGGCGAAGTCCCCGCGGGAGGTGGCGAGGACGGTGGACCGGGCGCAGGGCGGCGGGACGAAAGTGGGGGGCCGGCTCATGCGACGAGGTTAACTGCGGCGGGTGCCGGGCGCGTTGCGGGGGCATATCGGCCGGCTTCCGCGCGGACGACCGGAGAACGCCGACGGCCCGGCCCCCTCAAGGGGCCGGGCCGTACGGAGCGGGCTGGGTCAGCTCTCGGGCTGAGCGGCCTTCCGGGTGCGGGTGCGACGGCGCGGGGCCGCAGCCTCCTCGACCGGAGCCTCGGCCGCGACGGCGGTCGCCTTCGCCGCACGGGTGCGGCGGGGCTTGACCTCGGCCTCGGCCGTCTCCACGGCTGCCGCCGTGTCCACGGCCTTCGCCGCGCGGGTGCGACGCCGCGGCTTGGCCTCGGCCTCAGGCGCCGCGGCGGTCGCGACGTCCTCGACGGCGGTGGCCTTCGCGGCACGGGTGCGGCGGGGCTTGACCTCGGCCTCGGTCGTCTCCACGGCCTCGACCGTGTCCACCGCCTTCACGGCGCGGGAGCGGCGGCGACGCGGCTTGGTCTCCGCCTCGGCCTCCGGCTGGGCCTCGGGGACCGTGGTGACCGGCGTGAGGACCTGCTCGACGGACTCCGCCGGCGCGCCCACACGGGTACGACGACGACGCCTCGGGGTGCGGGCCTCCGTGGACTGCTCCGAGGGAGCCGCCGCCGGAGCCGACGCGGAGAGGGCCTCGTCCGCCGTCGCGGGCTCGCCGGCCCTCGTACGACGGCGCTGGCGCGGGGTCCGGGTGCGCGGCGGGCGCTCCTCGGTGACCGTGGCTGTCGCGGCGGACCTGCGGGAACGCCCGCCGGTCTCGCCCAGGTCCTCGACCTCTTCCGCCGCGAGACCGGCGCGGGTGCGCTCGGCGCGGGGGAGGACGCCCTTCGTGCCCGCCGGAATACCCAGCTCCTCGAACAGGTGCGGGGACGTGGAGTACGTCTCCGGCGGGTCCGGGAACCCCAGGTCCAGCGCCTTGTTGATCAGCTGCCAGCGGGGGATGTCGTCCCAGTCCACGAGCGTGACGGCCGTACCCTTCGCGCCCGCGCGGCCGGTGCGGCCGATGCGGTGGAGGTAGGTCTTCTCGTCCTCGGGCGACTGGTAGTTGATGACATGCGTCACGCCCTCGACGTCGATACCGCGAGCGGCGACGTCGGTGCAGACGAGGACGTCCACCTTGCCGTTGCGGAACGCCCGGAGCGCCTGCTCACGCGCGCCCTGACCCAGGTCGCCGTGGACCGCGCCGGAGGCGAAGCCACGACGGGCCAGCTGCTCGGCGATGTCCGCGGCCGTGCGCTTGGTGCGGCAGAAGATCATCGCCAGACCCCGGCCGTCGGCCTGGAGGATCCGGGAGACGAGCTCCGGCTTGTCCATGGAGTGCGCGCGGTAGATCCGCTGCGTGGTGTTCGCCACGGTCGCGCCCGCGTCGTCCGGCGATGTGGCGCTGATGTGGGTGGGCTGCGACATGTAGCGACGGGCGAGACCGATGACCGCACCCGGCATGGTCGCCGAGAACAGCATCGTCTGGCGCTTCGCCGGCAGCTGCTGGATGATCTTCTCGACGTCGGGCAGGAAGCCCAGGTCGAGCATCTCGTCGGCCTCGTCGAGCACGAGCGCCCGTACGTGGGAGAGATCGAGCTTCTTCTGGCCGGCCAGGTCGAGCAGCCGTCCGGGGGTGCCGACGATCACGTCGACGCCCTTCCTGAGGGCCTCGACCTGCGGCTCGTAGGCACGGCCGCCGTAGATGGCGAGAACGCGGACGTTACGCACCTTGCCGGCGGTCAGCAGGTCGTTCGTGACCTGCGTGCACAGCTCGCGGGTGGGAACCACCACGAGCGCCTGGGGGGCGTCGGTGAGCTGCTCGGGCTTCGCCCGGCCGGCCTCGACGTCCGCGGGGACGGTGACGCGCTCCAGCAGCGGCAGGCCGAAACCGAGCGTCTTGCCGGTGCCGGTCTTGGCCTGGCCGATGACGTCGGTGCCGGAGAGCGCGACGGGGAGCGTCATCTCCTGGATGGGGAACGGGGACAGGATGCCGACGGCTTCGAGGGCCTCGGCGGTCTCGGGAAGGATCCCAAGATCCCGGAAAGTCGTAGTCAGGGTGCTGCCTCTTCTGTGAGACGCGGCGCGAGGCGAACGAAGGGGGTCGTACCGCACCGGGGTACTGGGCCGGCCGTGGGTTGGCCGGATGGTGCGGGACCACTGCCATCGCTCGAGCGTCGTACCGCTGAGGGGGCCCCTCATCTGCGGTCATGCGCGATTCTGCGCACGGTCCGCGCGGAGGGCGGTCGGTTCGGAGCCGATCGTGCCACCGACCGGGCATCCACAAGGGGTCAGAGGGAAGTGAAACCCTCAGTCAAACACTGCGATCGCCCACCGAGTACGCAAAACGCTCAGCAGGCGCATTACCACTGTACCCCGGATTCGCGCATGTGTGTTGGGTGAATTCACGGGAACCGGGATCGCGGCATGGCTGACCAGCCCCTTACGCCCCTTGTGGGGCGGGCTATTGTGCGCTCCATGGAGACGCCTGACAACGCCACTGAACACACCGGAATCGCCGCCCAGGACTGGGCCACGGCGTCCGCCGACCCGCAGTACCGCGCCGCCGTGGTGGATCTGCTCGGAGCGCTCGCGTACGGCGAGCTCGCGGCCTTCGAGCGGCTTGCCGAGGACGCGAAGCTCGCGCCCACGCTCGGCGACAAGGCGGAGCTGGCGAAGATGGCGTCCGCGGAGTTCCACCACTTCGAGCAGCTGCGTGACCGGCTGACGGCCGTCGAGGCCGAGCCGACCGCGGCCATGGAGCCCTTCGCCCAGGCCCTGGACGACTTCCACCGCCAGACGGCACCGTCCGACTGGCTGGAAGGCTTGGTCAAGGCGTACGTCGGCGACTCGATCGCCTCCGACTTCTACCGGGAGGTCGCGGCCCACCTGGACTCCGACACCCGCGCGCTCGTGCTCGCCGTCCTCGACGACACGGGCCACGGCAACTTCGCCGTCGAGAAGGTGCGTGCCGCCATCGAGGCCGATCCGCGCGTCGGCGGCCGGCTCGCGCTGTGGGCGCGGCGTCTGATGGGGGAGGCGCTCTCGCAGGCGCAGCGAGTGGTGGCGGACCGCGACGCGCTCTCCACGATGCTCGTCGGCGGTGTCGCGGACGGCTTCGACCTGGCGGCGGTGGGCGAGATGTTCTCCCGGATCACCAAGGCGCACACCAAGCGGATGGCGGCGCTGGGCCTCGCGGCCTGACGTGTCGGACATCACCGCTTCCGGGGCGGCCGGCCGGATCCGGCCGCCCGCCCGCGTTCCCTCAGAGAGGGAAAGCGCGACGAAGCCTTCGTCCTGACGGCCGGATCAGCAGCGAGAGCAGTACGGCCGCGATCAGCACGGAGCCGACGAGTGTGGCCGGCAGATGGCCGGGGCCGAGCGCGGCGTGCGTCACATAGGCACCGAAGAGGGCGCCGAGCGGACCCGAGGTGAAGACCACGCGGCGGGCCGGAAGGCGGTCGGACAGATGACGGTCGGCGGCCCATGCGAGGGCGAGTCCGAGCAGAACCGAACCGAGCGCTTCCATCAACACTGCTGATCACCTCGCGGACGTCGGTACGGGCTACGCGGTCGTAGCCCGTCCTACCCGGCGACCATGTGGAACAACCCTCCGCGAGGGGCTGATGAGCAGGCAGTGGGAAGGGCCCGGCGGGAATCCCGCCGGGCCCTTCCCACTCGTCCTGCCGGTGGACGGCGACGCTCTAGAGCGCGCCGAACCCCACCCGCCGTGCCGCCGGTTCGCCGATCTCGACGTAGGCGATACGGTCGGCCGGCACCAGGACCTTGCGACCCTTGTCGTCCGAGAGGCTGAGCAGCTGCGCCTTGCCGGCCAGCGCGTCTCCCACGGCGCGCTCGACGTCCTCGGCGGACTGCCCGCTCTCCAGAACGATCTCCCGGGGCGCGTGCTGCACGCCGATCTTGACCTCCACGGCTATGTCCCTCCGAACGGTCAGTGAGGTGCGCGGTCAGCCGCGCCGTACGCAGCACACACTAGCCCGGCGAGCGGACCGGGCAGACGCCGTCGGTGAACGCCAGGAGCGAACACCCTCCGTCCGTCTGCCGGTGGCGCTCCGCGCTCAGTGCTGCTCCGCGCCGTGCAGCGGGAATCCCGCGATGCCGCGCCAGGCCAGTGAGGTCAGCAGCTGCACCGCCGTGTCCCGCGGGATGTCGGACGCGCTGGCGAGCCAGTACCGGGCCACGACCTGCGAGACACCGCCGAGGCCGACGGCGAGCAGCATCGACTCGTCCTTCGACAGACCGGTGTCCTCGGCGATCACGTCCGAGATGGCCTCGGCGCACTGGAGCGAGACGCGCTCGACGCGCTCACGCACCGCGGGCTCGTTGGTCAGGTCCGATTCGAAGACCAGCCGGAAGGCGCCGCCCTCGTCCTCGACGTAGGCGAAGTAGGCGTCCATGGTGGCCGCGACGCGCTGCTTGTTGTCCGACGTCGACGCGAGCGCCGTACGGACCGCGAGCAGCAGCGATTCGCAGTGCTGGTCGAGCAGCGCGAGATAGAGCTCGAGCTTGCCCGGGAAGTGCTGGTAGAGCACGGGCTTGCTGACGCCCGCCCGCTCGGCGATGTCGTCCATGGCGGCCGCGTGGTAGCCCTGGGCGACGAAAACTTCCTGGGCGGCGCCCAGGAGCTGGTTCCTGCGGGCTCGGCGTGGCAGACGCGTGCCTCGCGGGCGCGCCGCCTCTGTCTGCTCGATGGCTGTCACGCCGCCTCCCAAAATCGTTCCGTGCGCGCTGTGCGCCGCGCCGCCATCGTACTTTTGGGTAACCCGGCTGTGCGTGCTGCGGACGCAGAATTTCACGGACCGGACAGTCGCGGTAGCTCCCTATTCGGGGGCAAAGAGGGTCACCTCACCGGTAGTCGTCCTCGTCGAGGGGGACGACACGGGCCTGTTCCGCCGCATCGGCCTCGTTCACCTCCTCCACCGGGCCCAGCCCGGGGCGCGGCAGTGGATCATCGGTGTCATCGGTGTCATCTGGGTTCACCGGCGTGTACTGCTCCGCTGCGTCGGCCTCGGGGACCTCCTCGTCCAGTTCCGGAACCTCGTCGTCTCCGAACGCTTCCGGTTCGGTCGGGTCGTCGGACATGGGGCACCGCTTTCCCTGGAGAGGTGCTTTCCTACGAGCCTAGGAGTTACTTCTGGGCAGCGCTATGCGGTGTGTGACGCCGAACACATGAACCACGGTGTGATCGTCTCGTAACATTGCCCGCATGTCTTCGACCGAGCTTCCGGGCGTTCAGGCCGTCGCAGCCGCGGCGGACCCCAAGGTCGCGGCCGTGCGGGTGGCGGACGGGGAGAAACTCCGCTCCGTCTCCCTGCCCGGGCTCACCCTCACCGTGAGATCCCGGCCGTCGGCGCGCACCGGGCTGCCGCCTGCCCTGTACGTGCACGGGCTGGGCGGCTCCTCGCAGAACTGGTCGGGCCTGATGCCGCTGCTCGAGGACGTCGTGGACGGCGAGGCGCTCGACCTGCCCGGCTTCGGGGACTCACCGCCGCCGGACGACGGCAACTACTCGGTGACCGGGCATGCCCGCGCGGTCATCCGCCACCTCGACGCCTCCGCCCGGGGCCCGGTGCACCTCATCGGCAATTCACTCGGCGGAGCGGTCTCCACCCGCGTCGCGGCCGTGCGACCCGACCTTGTGCGCACCCTCACACTCGTCTCGCCCGCGCTGCCCGAACTGCGGGTGCAGCGCTCCGCGGTGCCCACGGCCCTGCTCGCCCTGCCGGGCGTGGCGGGGCTGTTCAGGCGCCTGTCGAAGGACTGGACGGCCGAACAGCGCACCAGGGGTGTGATGGCGCTCTGCTACGGAGACCCCACCCGCGTCTCCGACGAAGCGCTGCACAACGCGGTGGAGGAGATGGAGCGCCGCGTACAACTGCCGTACTTCTGGGACGCGATGGCCCGCTCGGCGCGCGGTATCGTCGACGCCTACACGCTCGGCGGCCAGCACGGACTGTGGCGGCAGGCGGAGCGGGTCCTCGCGCCGACCCTTCTGGTGTACGGCGGACGGGACCAGCTCGTGTCCTACCGCATGGCCCGCAGGGCGGCGGCGGCTTTCCGCGACTCCCGGCTGCTGACTCTGCCGGACGCGGGACACGTTGCCATGATGGAGTACCCGGAGACGGTCGCCCAGGCCGTTCGGGAACTGCTCGACGACTGCGGTAGGAGCTGATCCGGGGCCGTGGGACGACACAGCCGTAAGGGCCCCGCACCCAAGGGCTCAGGTCCGGACCGCGGGTCCGGCGCATACGACAGCGGTGCCTACGACACCGGCGAACTGGAGCCCGTGCCATCGGGTCCCGGCGGCGGACGGCGCAGGCGTGGCCTGTCCGGGACCGAGCACGCGCCCGCGGGCCAAGGGTCGGCGCAGACGCGCGGCGGACACCCCGAGCAGCGTGAGGCCGGCGGCGGCTGGGGCGGCCCGCAGGACTACGGCACCCGGCAGGGCGCTGCCGGCGCGCAGCGCCCGCAGTCCTTTCCGCGTACCGCGACGGCCGCCCGCATCCCCGGCCCGCGCCGGGACTTCGTCGAGGCCTTCGACGAGCCGCAGCATGGCGGGAGCCAGGACGCCTACGCCTCCGTCACCACCTGGGGCGACGCGTACGACCAGGACACCGGGGCGGGGCCGGTGGACGCCGGGACCCCCGACGAGGAGCGGCCCAAGGGCGGCAAGGGGCGCACCTTCACCGGGATCGCCGCGGCCGCGGTGACCACGGTCCTCGCCGTGGTGGTGGCCGGCCAGGTCGCCTCCGACGGGTCCGACAAGGCCGGTGCCGCCGCCTCCGGTGAGCAGCGGGACGACGACGGCCCGGCCTCGCGCTCCCAGAACCGGCAACTGCCGCCGCCCGCCGAGCAGGCGAAGCCCGCGGCGCCCGTCACGTACGCGCAGTTGATGGCCACGCAATTCCAGATGGACCCGAAGCTCACCGCCGACGGCTCGTTCGAGGCGGTGCCGGGCCTCCAGAAGGCGCCCGGCAAGGGGCGCAAGATCCGCTATCGGGTGGACATCGAGAAGGGACTCGGCCTGGACGGCGCGCTGTTCGCCGGAGCGGTGCAGCGGACCCTGAACGACAAGCGGAGCTGGGCGCACGGCGGCGCGATGACCTTCGAGCGGATCTCGTCCGGCAAACCGGACTTCGTCATCACCCTCGCGAGCCCCGGCACCACCGACGTCTGGTGCGCCAAGTCGGATCTGGACACCTCGGTCGACAACGTCAGCTGCGACTCGGCCTCGACCGAGCGCGTGATGATCAATGCCTACCGGTGGGCGCAGGGCTCGTCGACGTACGGCGCGAAGGCGATGTTCCCGTATCGCCAGATGCTCATCAATCACGAGGTCGGACACCGCCTCGGACACGGCCATGTGAACTGCCGGACCGCCGGAGAGCTCGCGCCGGTGATGCAGCAGCAGACCAAGTCGCTGAATGTCGACGGGGTCAAGTGCCGGCCCAACCCCTGGGTGCATCCCGGCGGTTGAGCGCGCGGCGGCCGTGGCACGCCCGGCGCCCCGCGGTGAGAGCTGGCCGCAGCCTGACTCTCGGTTATGGAAAGCCCTTGTAGCGCGACGGAACGCTACCGGGGTGTGAAAGTTACGTGTATTCACCCCTTCCAGTGGCGCGACGGACAACCGTCCGTCGCGCCACCCGCATACCGGCTTACCGTCGTCCCGCTGTGAGTCGCCGTACCAACGGCGGCCGCCCACAAGGGAGATCGGGGGTGCGTTCGTGCGGATCGGACTGCTTACGGACGGTGGTTATCCGTATGCGACGGGTGAGTCCAGGCTGTGGTGCGACCGGCTCGTGCGCGGGCTCGCACAGCACGACTTCGACGTCTACGCCCTCAGCCGCAGCGCCCAGCAGGTGGAACAGGGCTGGATCCAGCTCCCTCCCCAGGTGCAGCGGGTCCGCACCGCCCCGCTGTGGGCCCCCGAGGACGACGGGCACACCTATGGACGCCGTGACCGGCGGCGCTTCCTCGGCCACTTCAAGGAGTTCGCAGCCGCCGTCTGCGCGGACGGCGACGACCACCGCGAGGCCTTCGCCGAAGGGCTGTACGGCCTGGCCGACCTCGCCCGCGAGCGCGGCGGGCTCTACGCGGCCCTCCGCTCGGAGGTCGCCGTGCGTGTCCTCGAATCCGCCTGCCGCGCGCCCGGTGCACGCCGTACCGTGCACGCCGCCACCGTGCCCGACTACCTCATGTTCGCCGACGAGCTGGAGCGCACCCTGCGCCCGCTCTCCCTCGACTGGTACGGCGACGACGGCCTTGGAACCGTCGACCTCTGCCATGCCGCGTCCGGCGGATCCGCGGCTCTGCCCGGCTTGTTGGCCAAACGCTTCTTCGGGGTTCCGCTGCTGGTCACCGAGTACGGCGTCCACCTGCGCGCGCACTATCTGTCCGCCGACGGCGCCGAACTGGGCGCCCCCGTACGCGCCCTGCTCGCCGCGTTCCAGCGACGGCTCGCCGCCGAGGTCTACGCCCAGGCCTCCGTGATCACCCCCGGCAACGCCCACGCCCGGCGCTGGCAGGAGAAGTGCGGCGCCGACCGGGCCAGGCTGCGCACCGTCCATCCCGGTATGGAGGCGGACCGGTTCGCCGCCGTGGGGGAGGGGGCCGACAGCGGCGACCCGCACACCCTCGTGTGGATCGGCCGTATCGAGCCCGCCAAGGACCTCATCGCGCTGCTGCACGCCTTCGCCGAGGTGCGCAAGGCCGAACCGCAGGCGCGGCTGCGGCTGTTCGGGGCGCCGGTGCACGGAGCCGAGGCCGCCACCTATCTCGCCCACTGCCAGGCCCTGGCCGCGCAGCTGTTCCCCGACGAGGCGGCCGACGCGCACGCCGTCGGCGACAACCCCGTCTCCTTCGAGGAGATCGGCGGACCCGAGGCGCCGGAACTCGCCGACGCCTATGCGACCGGCGGCGTGGTCGTGCTCTCCAGCGTCGTCGAGGGCTTTCCGATCAGCCTGGTCGAGGCGATGTTCTGCGGGCGGGCGACCGTCTCCACCGACGTCGGTGCGGTCGTCGAAGTCATCGGCGGCACCGGCCTGGTGGTGCCGCCGCGCAACCCGAGGGCGCTCGCGGACGCCTGTATCGCGCTGCTGCGCGACCCGGAGCGCAGGGAGCGGCTGGGCGCCGCGGCGCGCGCCCGGGCGCTGGAGCTCTTCACCGTCGAGCAGAACCTCGCGGCATTTCGCGGCATTTACCTGGAGCTCATCTCCCACTCGCCGGTCCGGCGCGAGGCCGTCGACGAGGACGGCGCACCCGTCCCCTTCGGCCACCCCGCCGAGGCACATATGCAGGGCCGATGGACGGGCCGGGCGGCAGGACCCGGCTCCGGCACCGCGTCGGGCCCGGAATCCGGCACCGCGTCCCGCTCCGCAGCGGACGGCCGCACCGCTCCCGGCGCCGCGCACCACAAGGCGCCCCGGTGGGCCGACGGCCCGAGGACCGGTCATGTCGCCCCGGCGGCCGCCGACATCCCCACCCCCGCGAAGGAGGCACGCGCATGACCACCCCCCGCGTCACCGACAGCGCGCACGCCGAAGACCCCTCCCCACTGGACGGACTCGCCTTCGACGACCCCCGTACACCCGCCGACGCCGACGGCTGGGACACCACGTCCGACGCGCTGCTCAGCCGGCCCGCGGTCTGGGAGGACGAGCCGGCGAAAACGGCTCCGCGCACCCCGGCCACCCCGCGCCGGGGACCCGCGGATCCGGTGAAGGCCCTCATGCACCGGCACCGGGAGCTCTGCGAGCGGGCCGTCGACCCGCTGGAGATCGCCGCCGGTCTCGAGGCGCACGGCGTCACCGACCGCACCGCCGCCCGGTTCCGACACCGTGACGTCTTCTCGCTCGCCGAGGAGCTGTACGCACGGGTCCCCAGGGGCGAGGCACAGACACCGGCCCGTCCCGGACGCGGCCTGCCCCGCCCGGCCGCCGCGGGCTTCTCCCTCGTCCTGCTCACCCTGCTGCCGGGCGCCCTGTGTGCACTGGCCGTCGCCGGTCTGCGACCTCTGGAGGGCGCCCCGCGGACCGCGGCCACCGTCACCGGCGCGGTCGCGGTCACCGTCGCCCTCTCCCTCTGTCTGCGGCGCGGCCCGCTGCGCGCCCAGCGGCGCACGGTCCCGGCCCTGCGCCTGTGGACCCTCTGGCTGCTGGCCTACGCCGCCTACGGGGCGGACCTCCCGACGAGGATCATGAACGGCGGTGGCGAGGCGGCACCGGCCCTGAGCGCGGGCCCCCTCGTCGGCCTCGCCCTCGCCGTCGCCCCCGCGGCCTGGTGCGCGCACCTCTTCTCCGTCCAGGCGCGGCGCCGGCTCGACGGCAGCCGGGGCCTGGAGGAGTTCGCTGCCGGAGTGCGGCCCCTGCTGCTCGGCGTCGTCGCGCTGTACGCCGGCGCTCTGACCGCGCTGCTCGCCGTCACCCGCCTCGCCCTCCCGTACGACGATCTCGCCGCCGCGGTCGCACTCGGCATCCTGCTGTTCCTGGCCCGGCTGCTCGTCGTCCACCACTTTCCCGCAGCGGCAGCCACCGGACTCGCGGCGGCCTGTGCCGTCGAGGCCGCCGCGATCCTGCTCCTGCTCGCCGGGCGGCTGCCCGGCTGCGGCTTCCTGGCGACCCCGGTCGAGGCGGCCGTGACCGCCTGGGGCGCTTCCGCCGTACCGGCCGCGGCCTGCGCGGCGGCCGCGGCCGGACTGCTGGCCCACGCCACCGCGGCCCTGTCCCGGGCATCCGCCCACACCGCATGACAGACCTCCCGGCCTCCCGCGGCGCCGACACCACGGGCGTATCCAGCACCCTCAGCGACAGCAACACCTCGAAGGAGAACCCGACATGACCCCCCAACCCCCAGTCCCGGCCCGTCGGCACAGAAAGGCCGCGCGATGAGGGTGCTGCTGCTCGGAGCCAACGGATTCCTCGGCCGCTTCGTCGCCGACCGGCTGCTCGCCGACCCCGCCGTCCATCTCACCGCGCTCGGCCGCGGGGACGACGCCGATGTGCGCTTCGACCTCGCCGGAGGCAGCCCGGGCGCCCTGACCCGCTTCCTGGGCGCGGTCCACCCCGGCGTCGTCATCAACTGCGCCGGCGCCACCCGCGGCGGTGCCCGCGATCTGACCCGGTACAACACCGTCGCCGTGGCCACCGTCTGCGAGGCCCTGCGCCGCAGCGGCTGCGGGGCCCGGCTCGTCCAGCTCGGCTGCGCCTCCGAGTACGGGCCCTCTCAGCAGGGGTCCTCGACCGCCGAGGACGCGATTCCGCGGCCCGGCGGCCCCTACGGCGTGAGCAAGCTCGCCGCCACCGAACTGGTCCTGGGTGCCGGTCTGGACGCCGTCGTGCTGCGCGTCTTCTCACCCGTCGGGCCCGGCACCCCGGCGGGTTCCCCGCTCGGCCGTCTCGCCGAGGCGATGCGCCGTGCCATGCAGTCCGGCGACGGGGAGCTCAAGCTCAGCGGCCTCGGCGTGCAGCGCGACTTCGTCGACGTGCGGGACGTGGCACGGGCCGTGCACGCGGCCTCCCTCTCGGCCGCGCAGGGCATCGTCAACATCGGCACGGGCCGCTCCGTACGGCTGCGCGACGCGGCCGCCGTGCTGGCCAGGGTCGCGGGATACAGCGGTGCGCTGCACGAGCTCGACGCCCCCACCGGCCGGCCGGGCATCGGGGCGCCGCGTTCCGAGGCGATGATGGATCACCTCTCCGCCCCCGTGCCGTATCCGGACGGTTGTGGCAGCTGGCAGCAGGCGGACGTCCGCACGGCCCGCGACCGGCTCGGCTGGCGCCCCCGTATCAATCTCGAGGAATCGCTCGCCGACATCTGGATGGAGGCGGCATGTCGCATCTGACGACCACCGGCTCCCAGCTCTCGGCCACCGGCGCGGAGAGACTCGGCGTCGGTGTCCCCGGCTACGCCCACCCCCTGCTCGCTCCCGCCGAGTGGGCCGAACTGACCCGGCCCGGAGCCCCCTTGCACTGGGTCGTGCTCAATGTCGCCAACGGGCCGGGCTCCCGTCCCGACCCGCACTGCCTCGCGGCCGCGGGCCGGCTGAACAACGCCGGTGTGCGCGTTCTCGGCCATCTCGACATGGCCCACGGCTCGCGCGCCTTCGGTGATCTCGTCGCGGACGCGCACCACTACCTCGAGTGGTACCGCGTCGGCGGCTTCATCCTGGACCGCTGCCCGACGGACCGCGCCGACCTGCTCCAGGTCAGGCGGACGACCGCGACACTGGAGGCGGTGCTCGACGGCGGACACCTGGTCCTCGGGCACGGCGCGCACCCGCACCCGGGATACGCGGATGCGGCCGATCAGCTGGTCACCTTCAGCGGGCCGTGGACGGACTACCGCTGGTCACAGGTGGCGGAGTGGACGGCGGACCACCCGCCGGAGCGCTTCGTCCACTTCGTCCACGGTGTGCCGCGCACCCATCTGGAGGAGGCCACCCGGATCGCCCGCTGGCAGGGCGCGGGGACGATCTTCTTCACCGACAGGACGGATCGCGTCGTCCCCTCCGACGGTGCGCACCGCGGCGAACGCAAGGGGCAGATCGGTCCATTCGAGACACTGCCCGGTTACTGGGACGAAATCGTCTCGCAGATCGGACGTGGTGTCTCGGAATGAGAAGGCGCGTGGCAGTGTTACGGGGAGAACAACCGTACTGACTCAACGACGCAACGGAGTCCCCGTGTCGCTGCCACCCCTGGTCGAGCCAGCTGCTGAGCTCACCGTCGACGAGGTCCGCAGGTACTCCCGCCACCTGATCATCCCGGATGTCGGGATGGACGGGCAGAAGCGGCTGAAGAACGCCAAGGTGCTGTGTGTCGGCGCCGGCGGCCTGGGCTCGCCGGCCCTGATGTACCTGGCCGCGGCCGGTGTCGGCACGCTCGGCATCGTGGAGTTCGACGAGGTCGACGAGTCGAACCTGCAGCGTCAGATCATCCACAGCCAGGCGGACATCGGCCGCTCCAAGGCCGTGTCCGCGAAGGACACCGTCCTCGGCATCAACCCGTACGTGAACGTGATCCTCCACGAAGAGCGGCTCGAGGCCGAGAACGTGATGGACATCTTCAGCCAGTACGACCTGATCGTCGACGGCACCGACAACTTCGCGACCCGGTACCTGGTCAACGACGCGTGCGTCCTGCTGAACAAGCCGTACGTCTGGGGCTCCATCTACCGTTTCGACGGCCAGGCCTCCGTCTTCTGGTCCGAGCACGGACCCTGCTACCGCTGCCTCTACCCCGAGCCCCCGCCGCCGGGCATGGTCCCGAGCTGCGCCGAGGGCGGCGTGCTGGGCGTCCTGTGCGCGTCCATCGGGTCCATCCAGGTCAACGAGGCAATCAAGCTTCTCGCCGGCATCGGTGAGCCGCTCGTCGGCCGGCTGATGATCTACGACGCGCTGGAGATGCAGTACCGCCAGGTCAAGGTCCGCAAGGACCCGGACTGCGCGGTCTGCGGCGAGAACCCCACCGTCACCGAGCTCATCGACTACGAGGCCTTCTGCGGTGTCGTGTCCGAGGAGGCGCAGGAAGCGGCTGCCGGTTCGACGATCACTCCCAAGCAGCTCAAGGAGTGGATCGACGACGGTGAGAGCATCGAGATCATCGACGTTCGTGAGGTCAACGAGTACGAGATCGTCTCGATCCCGGGCGCGAAGCTGATCCCGAAGAACGAGTTCCTGATGGGTACCGCGCTGGAGAGCCTGCCGCAGGACAAGAAGATCGTCCTGCATTGCAAGACAGGTGTCCGCAGTGCGGAAGTTCTCGCCGTTCTCAAGTCCGCGGGCTTCGCGGACGCGGTGCACGTGGGCGGCGGCGTGATCGGCTGGGTCAACCAGATCGAGCCGGACAAGCCCGTCTACTGACAGTGCTTCGCAGGGCCCCGGACCGGCAACGGTCCGGGGCTTTGTCGTGTGCCACGGAGGGCGGCCCGGGGCCCGGGCTCAGGAGCAGGTCTTGCCGTTCGCCGGCACCGTGCCCTCCAGGAGATAGGCGTCGATCGTGTCCGTCACGCACGCCCCGTTGCCGTACGCGCCGTGCCCCTCGCCCTTGTTGGTGACCAGCACGCCGACGCCCGCACCGAGCTCGTCCGCCATGCGCTGCGCCCCCTCGTACGGGGTCGCCGGGTCGCCCGTGGTGCCGACGACCAGGATCGGGGCCGCCCCCTTCGCCGCGACCTCCGGCGTCTCGGACTCGCCCGCCACCGGCCAGTCCGCGCACCAGCCCGCCAGATCCCACGCCAGATACGGCCCGAACACCGGTGACACGGCAGTGAATTCGGCGAGATGACGGGACCTGACCTCGGCGGCGGTCGCCCGGCCCGTGGTGTCGGCGCACGATATGGCGCGCTGCGCATGGTCCTGCGCGGTGTACGACCCGTCCCCGTCCCGGCCGTTGTACGACTCGGCCAGCGCCAGCAGCCGGGTGCCGTCACCGCTCTCCGCGTCGTTCAACGCCTGCGTCAGCGAGGGCCACTGCTCCTCGGAGTACAGCGGCAGGATGATGCCGGTGAGCGCGAGACCTTCGGTGAGGGTGCGGCCCTTGTCGGTGGGCAGCGGCTCGCGGTCCAGCTCGGCCAGCAGTCGCACCACCCGCGCGGTGCCCTCCTTCGTGCCTGTGCCGCGGCTGGTGAAGTAGTTGTCCAGGGCGCGCTGGAAGCCGAGCGTTTGGTTGCGGGCATGCCCCACATAGTCGGCGGCGGGGTCCACGACGGCGTCGAGGACGAGCCGTCCGACCCGGGAGGGGAACAAGTGGGCGTAGATGCCTCCGAGTTCGGTGCCGTACGAGAAGCCGAGGTAGTGCAGCTTGTCGTCGCCGAGCACCTGGCGGATCAGATCCATGTCGCGCGCGGCGTTGGCCGTGCCGACATGCGGCAGCACCGTGCCCGACCTCTTGGCGCAGCCCGCGCCGAAGGCGGTCGAGTCCGCGATGAACGCCTTCTCCTCGGCGGCGGTGTCCGGGGTGGAGTCCATCCGGAACGCGGCCTCAGCCTGCTTGCTGTCCCGGCAGATCACGGCGGAGCTCTCCGCGACCCCGCGCGGATCGAAGCCGACCAGGTCGTAGCGCTCGTGCAGAGTCCCGAAACCTGCCGCCGCCTTCGGCAGCGCGGCGACGCCCGAGCCGCCGGGGCCGCCGAAGTTGAACAGCAGCGAGCCGATCCGTCGCGAGGAGTGCTTCGCCTCGGAGCGGATCACGGCGATGCCGATCGTGGCGCCTGCCGGCTTCCGGTAGTCGAGCGGTGCTTTGAGAGTGGCGCACTTCCACTCGCCGCCTGGAGCCTGCGCCGCGCTGCCGTCCGCCTGTTTCGGAGCCTTGCACCTCTTCCAGTCCGGCCTCTGGCCGGTGAGCGAGGCGGGCAGGCCGGCTCTCCCGGGGTCCGAGGCGGCCGGTGCGTCCGCGGACGGCCGCGCACCGTTCTTCCCGTCCGTCTTCCCGTCGCCCTCGCCCGAACCGCTGCCGCAGCCCGCAGCCGTCACGGCCAGCAGCAGCACCGCGGCGACCAGGGCCCCCACCCGTACCCGTTCGATCATGCGTGCCCCCCAGGCTCCGACAACGGATTTCGCCATCCTAGGCGGCGGCCCGCCGGCCCACGCGGGCCTGTGGACAACCCCGGAGGCCCGCCGGTCCGGGGCGCTTCTGGTGGGGTCCTAGCTGCACACCGTCCCTGAGGCGGGCGCCTTCCCCTGGAGGAGATAGGCGTCCACGGCCTTCTTCACACATGCGCTGTTGCTGTTGTACGCGCCGTGCCCCTCACCCCGGTACGTCAGCTCGATGCCCACGCCCTTGCCCAGCGCGTTCACCATCGCCCGCGCACCCTCGTACGGGGTCGCTGGGTCGCCGGTGTTGCCGATGACGACGATCGGCGCGGAACCGGGTGCGGAGACGTCCGGGTGGGTCCACTGGCCGGGCACCGGCCACTCGGTGCAGGCCATCATTCCCCAGCCCAGATAGTCACCGAACACGGCGGACGCCGTGCGGAACTCCGGCAGTGCGGCCTTCGTCCGGCCCAGCGAGTAACGCTCCTTGGAGTCCACGCAGTTGATGGCCGCGTTGGCCGCCTGGATGTTGCTGTAGTGGCCGTCGTCGCTGCGGCCGTTCATGGCGTCCGACAGTGCGAGCAGCAGCGCGCCGTCACCACCGTCGGCCTCGTCGAGCCCTTGTTCCAGCAGCTCCCAGTACTCCTTGGAGTACAGCGCCTGCGCGATGCCGTTCGTGGCCTGCGACTGCGTCAGCATCCGGTCCCCGCTGCCGGGAATCGGCTTCTTGTCGAGCCGCTGCTGCAGTTGAATGATCCCGTCCTCGACCTCTTTCACGGTCGAGCCGGGCAGCAGGCACTCGTCGCCGCGGTCCACGCAGTTCTTGGCGAAGTTGTCGAGCGCGAGCTGGAAGCCCTTGGCCTGGCCGAGCGAGCTCTGCTGCGAGTCCTTGGTCGGGTCGACCACGGCGTCGAAGACGGCCCGCCCGACGTTCTTGGGGAACAGATGCGCGTACACGCCGCCGAGTTCGGTGCCGTACGAGATCCCGAAGTAGTGCAGCTTGGCGTCGCCGAGCACCTGGCGCATCAGGTCCATGTCGCGCGCGGCGTTGACGGTGCCGACGTGGGGGAGTTCGTCGCCGGAGTTCTTCTCGCAGGCGCCCGCGAAGGATTTCAGGTTGTCCGTGAACGCTGTCACCTCGGCCGGGTCGTCGGGCGTCGAGTCCGAGGCGAAGTACGCGTCGAGCTGCTTGTCGTCCTCGCACTCCACGGGCACGCTGCGGCCGACGCCGCGCGGGTCGAAGCTCACCAGGTCGTAGCGGGTGCGCAGACTTGCGTAGTCCGTGGACGCGGGCGGCAGGGTGGCGACACCGGAACCTCCGGGTCCACCGAAGTTGAAGATCAGGGAGCCGATGCGGTTGTTCTGGTCGAGCGCGGTGGCACGGATCAGGGCGATCTCGATGGTCTCGCCGTCCGGCTCGGCGTAGTCGAGGGGCGCGTCCATGAAGGAGCACTCCCAGTTCGTGCCCCCGGGCAGCGGGGACGGCGCGGGTCCACCGCCCTCGGCCTCGGAGGGGGCAGGGCACTTCTGCCAGTCCAGCGTCTGGGAGGCGAGGTCCTTCGCCCCGGAGGAGCCGGTGTCCTTCTCCTTGTCACCGCCGTCGGAACAGCCGGCGACGAACAGCACGGCGAGGGACGCTGCGAGGGCGGCGGCGCGCAGGCCGGAAGAAGAGGTCGGCATGCGGCCATGGTGCTCCGCAACCCCCCACGCCGCCCGTGCGCAGGCCCAAGCGGGTGATTTTTCCGGGGAGGACGTGATGGCGACGATCGGGGGGTCACTTTTCACGGGTGCGCAGCCTTGTGGCCCTCACCCGTCGGGACTGACGCGCGCGAAGCGGGGCCAATTCCAGCCCGTCCGGCGTTTGAGGACACGGCCGCAGGCCGTGCCCCGTCCGCGACCGGCAGGCGCATACGGACCTTGCCCGTCAGGGGCTGACGCGCGCGAAGCGGGGCCAATCTCAGCCCGTCCGGCGCTTGAGGACACGGCCGCAGGCCGTGCCCCGCCCGCGACCGGCAGGCGCATACGGACCTTGCCCGTCAGGGGCTGACGCCTGCGAACAGGGCCAATCTCAGCCCGTCCGGCGCTTGAGGACACGGCCGCAGGCCGTGCCCCGCGCGCCACCGGCAGGCGCATACGGCCCTCGCCCGTCGGCGCTGACACATGCGAACGAGCGCAACCAACCCACCCGGCCGTCCGCCCAGGACAACACCGGCCGCCGGACGCCCCCGGCCTACAACGCTCCCTTGCGGGTCAGGTGGTTGAACGCGAACCACCCCGGCAGCACCGGCAACCACAGCGTCAGCATCCGGTACAGCAGCACCGCCGGTGCCGCGACCTCCTTCGGGACGCCCGCCACGATCAGACCGAAGGTGAGCGCGCCCTCGACCGCGCCGACACCACCGGGCGTCGGCGCCGCCGACCCGAGCGCGTTGCCCGCGAGGAAGACGACGGCGATGCTCGCGTAGCTCAGCGGCTGCGCGCCGTTGCCGAAGGCCCGGATCGACGCGTCCAGGCACATGACGAACACACCGGTCAGCAGCAGCATCCCGCCGATGCCGGTGATCAGCTTCATCGGCCGCTGGAGTACGTCGAGCATGCGCGGCACCACGCCCGCGAACAGCGACCGCAGCCGCGTCGAGACGAACTTCCGCAGGAACGGGATCGCGGTCACCACCAGCACCAGCACGGCGACCGTCAGCAGGCCCGCGATCACCGTCCTGGACGGGCTGAGCGAGGCCGTCTTCTCCGTGCCGGTGAGGTAGCCGAAGGACAGCAGCAGCAGGATGTGCGCACCGAGTCCGAACAGCTGGGACGCGCCGACACTCGCCACCGCGAGCCCCGGACGTACCCCCGAGCGCTGGAGGAAGCGGGTGTTGAGCGCGACGCCGCCGACCGCCGCCGGAGCGACGATCTTGACGAACGAACCGGCGACCTGGGCGACCACGGTCCGCAGGAAGGGCACCCGCTCGGGCACGAAGCCCAGCAGGCTCATCGCCGCAGCGATGTAGCTGAGGGCGGAGAAGGCGACCGCGGCCGCCACCCAGCCCCAGTGCGCCCGGCCGAACACGGTGCCGAAGTCGATGCCGGCGAGCTGCGAGAGCAGGAAGTACGCGGCCACCGCGCCGGCGATCATGCTGACGAGGGTGCGCGGCCGGATGCGTTCGAGGCGTACCGGTTCGACCGGCGCCTGCGGCCTGATCAGCAGCACCTGGCGGCGGATCTGGGAGAGCAGGTCCTCCTCGCGCACCTCGTCCATGGCTTCGTCCATGGCCCGCTTGTCGGCCTGCTTCTCCGCCCGCTCGGTCTTGCGCACCGCCTTGCGGTCGTCGGCCGCCGGCCCCTCGGCCGCTTCGGTACGGGCTCGTTTGGCGGCCGCGGAGGCTTCCAGCACGGCGTCCCGCTCCCGCTGCGAGCGCTCCCGCGCGAGTCTGCGCAGCGTCGCCCGGGTCGAGCGGCTCAGGGCGATCGGCTGGAGCAGCGGCAGACAGTCGGCGACCGTGTCGGGACCGAGGATCTCGACGGCGGTGGCCACCGCGCGCTCGGCACCCACCCGCAGTCCGATGGTGGTCAGCAACTGCGCGATGTCCATGCGCAGCACCATGTCGCCCGCCGCGATCTCGCCGCCGCGCAGATCGGTGATGATCACCTTGCCGGAACGATCCACCAGAATGGCGTCGCCGGTCAGCCTGCGGTGCGCGATACGGCGCGACATGAGGGCCTTCACCTGCCGCCAGGCGCCGCGCGCCACGTCGTCGGTGATCTCGTCGTCGTCCATGGCGTCCAGTGAGCGGCCGCCCAGGTGCTCGTACACGAGCATCACGGCATCGGGACCGAGCTCGGACGTGGCGATCAGCTTGGGGGCGTTGGCTCCGGCGGCGATGGCGGCGTAGGCGAGCAGCGCCTCCTGCTCCAGCGCCTGGCGCAGCGACGGGTTCGAGCGGCGGGTGGTGATGGAACGCAGTGTCAGCCGCCGCCACACCCGGTAGAAGAAGCCCTGTGCCTGCTGCTCGCGGTCGACGACGGTGACGTCGAGCGGCGCGCCCTCCTCCAGGGTCACCAGATACCGGCGGCCGCGGTCGCCCTGCTCGGCGGGGCTGCCGCCGATGGGACGCAGGGGGGAGGAGTCGGGGACGTCCTCGGCCCGCATCGCGTTGACCGGGCGGAAACCGACATGGCGTAGACCGGCCATCAACGTCTGGCCGGTCGGGCGGACGTTCGGTGAGCCGACCGCGTAGAGCGTTCCGTACGCGACGGTCCAGCCGAGCAGAACGGTCAGGATGATCGAGAAAGGCGTGGTGTACCCGGCGACCAGCATCGCGAAGGCGTCGAGCAGCAGCACCACCCACAGGACGACACGCCATCTGGGTCTGCGCGACATGCCGACCGCGGTCATATACGCGATGACGGGGGCGAGATACCCGTGCACCGGGTCGGTGAGCCCGCCGTCCGTCTGTGTCTGGGTGAGGGCGTCCTGGAGCGTGCCCGGCGCGCCCCTGGCGACCCAGAGGTCCGTGGCGAGCGTGACGCCGTGCGCGAGGACAGCCGCGAGGACACCGTCGGCGATCCGCAGTCCGTCCCGTTTGATCAGGCGCTCGATCGCGAAGGCGACCGGCACCAGCAGGACGGCGATGCTGGAGACGAGTCCGGCGATCTTGACCAGCAGGTCGGGTGCCTGGCCGGTGCCCTTGTTGATGTCCTGTTCGAGACCGGACGTGGTGCCGTGGGCGAAGGCGGCGACGGCGAGTACCACGGCGATCAGGAGGATGCCGATGAGCAGGCGCATCAGGTCGGAGGGGCGGTGCACACGGGCGGCGAGCAGCGGTTCGTCGCCGGAGACCCGGTCGATGCTGGCGACGTCGGTGACATCGCCGGCGGCGTCCGCCTTCGTCAGCGCGGTCTTCGCGCCCTCGGTGGTCTTCGCGCCGTCCGCGGTCTTCGCGCCGTCCGTGGTCTTCGAGGTTTCCTTCGCGCCTGCGGCGGACGACCCGCTCGCGGACCCGGTGGTGGCCTTGTCGCCGGCGGTCCGGCCGGAGTCCTGCGAGGCGGGCGGAACGGGTGCGTCCGGGCGCGACCCGGCATCAGGGGTGCTTGCTGCCTTGCCAGGCTGCACGCCCTGCTCCTCGGTCGTCTCGGTCTCTTCTTGATCTCGTATCACCAGTCACCGCCCGCACGATGGTGGCACGCCCCGCCGACAGAGGGGGGCATCAGGGTGTATTGCGGGGTCGGGAGGTGCGTGAGATACGTCCCTTTGCCGCCTGAAACACGCTCGGCACCCCATGCGCCCCTCGCCCTCCGCGCCCTGCGTTGTCGGTGGGGTGCGGCAGGATGGACCGGATGGAAGAGCTGCCGGAGTACGCGGAGCGGGTCCTGGAGGTCGCCGAGCTGATCCCGCCGGGCCGGGTCATGACGTACGGCGATGTCGCCGAGTGGCTCGGCGAGGGTGGCCCCCGCCAGGTCGGCAGGGTCATGGCGCTGTACGGCGGATCCGTGCCCTGGTGGCGTGTGGTCCGTGCCGACGGCATGCTGCTGCCCGGCCACGAGCTGCGCGCTCTCGCGCAGTACCGGACCGAGGGCACACCGCTCCGGGAAGCCCCACGCAGCGCCGAGGGGCATGTGCCGCGCCTCGACATGAGGCGCGCGCGGTGGGACGGCGGCGATGGCGACGGCGCTCACATATGACAGCTTCCGCCATCCGGCGTCCGGACGTGCGGTCCAAGGACTGTCCGGAGTACGTCGCGCACGGGGAGTATGCGCCGAATCCGGCGTTCTTCCGGTACACGCCGGACTCGCTGCGTCGCCGCCGCGCGCTGGCGTAGCGTCTCCAGGGCGCGGCACGAACCGCTCCATCAGCACCAGCACACCCACCAGGACCGGCGATCCACGTGAGCTCCTCCTCCACCACCGGGCGTACGCCGTACCCGCAACAGGTACGGCAGGGGGTCCCCCCACGCCCGCAGGGGCTCAGGGGGAGGACCCCGGGCGCCTACCGGCTGGTGCGTACCCCGCCGGGCGCCGCGGATCCCCCTCTCCTGGACGCAACCCAGCGGGCCGTGGTTGACCACGATCACGGTCCGCTGCTCGTTCTCGCTGGTCCGGGGACCGGGAAGACCACGACCCTGGTCGAGGCGGTCGCCGCGCGGGTGGCCAAGGGAGCCGATCCGGAACGCATCCTGGTGCTCACCTTCAGCCGCAGGGCCGCGGTCGAACTGCGGGACAGGATGGCGGTGCGGCTCGGCGGCGCACAGGGTCCGCAGGCCACGACGTTCCACTCCTTCTGCTACGCCCTGGTCCGCGCGCACCAGGACGCCGACCTGTTCTCCGAGCCGCTGCGCCTGCTGTCGGGTCCCGAACAGGACGTCGCCGTGCGCGAGCTGCTGGCGGGCCAGATCGACCTGGAGGGGGAGGGCCTGGCGCGGCATCAGTGGCCGGACGACCTGCGGGCGTGCCTGACGACGCGCGGCTTCGCCGACGAGGTCCGCGCGGTGCTGGCCCGCAGCCGCGAACTGGGCCTCGGACCGGACTCCCTGGCCCGCTTCGCCGCGCGCACCGGACGGCCCGACTGGCGGGCGGCGGCGTCCTTCCTCGCCGAGTACCTCGACGTCCTCGATATGCAGGGCGTCCTCGACTACGCGGAACTGGTGCACCGGGCGGTGCTGCTCGCGGAACGGACCGCCTCTCCGTACGACTTCCCGTACGACGCCGTGTTCGTCGACGAGTACCAGGACACCGACCCGTCCCAGGTGCGGTTGTTGCAGGCGCTGGCGGGCGGCGGCCGGACGCTGGTCGCGTTCGGCGACCCGGACCAGTCGATCTACGCGTTCCGCGGCGCGGACGTGAACGGCATCCTCGACTTCCCGGACGCGTTCCGGCACGCGGACGCCGGCCCCGCGGGGGTCGCGGTCCTCACGACCTCCCGCCGCAGCGGTGAGTCGCTGCTGGAGGCGACCCGGCTGCTGACCCGCCGGATGCCGCTGACGAGGCTGCCCTCCGACAAGGTGCGGGCGCACCGCGATCTGTCCGCCGTCCGTGAGGGCGGGACGGTGGAGGCGTACACCTTCCCGACGGCGTCCACGGAAGTGGAGAACATCGCGGACATCCTCCGCCGTGCCCATCTGGAGGACGGCGTCCCCTGGTCCGACATGGCGGTGCTGGTCCGTGCCGGTGACCGCACGATCCCCTCGATCCGGCGTGCCCTGACGTCGGCGGGCGTGCCTCTGGAAGTCGACGGCGCGGACGTCCCGCTGCGCCACGAGCCGGCGGTGTCGCCGCTGCTGACGGCACTGAGGGCGGTGGCGACGGCGGCCACCGCGCATCCGGCGGCGCGGCCCTCCGCCGGGACGGAGGCCGAGCAGTCGGAGGCGACGGGAGCGGGGACCCCGGAGGACGCCCCGGATGCGACGGGGGCGGTGACCCCGGAGGACGCCCCGGATGCGGCGGCCACGCCCGCGAACCCGGAGGACGGCCCGGACGCAGCAGACGCGATCACGCCCCCGGACGACGCCGACTCCGCCGACGCGCCTGATGACGCGGTCCCCCAGAGCTCGGGCGCCGCCCCCGCCCCCTGGCTCGACACCGAGACCGCCCTCACCCTTCTCGCCTCCCCCCTCGGCGGCATGGACGCCGCCGACCTCCGACGGCTCGGGCGAGCCCTGCGGGACGAGGAGCGCGCCGCCGGGAACAAGCTTCCGCCTCCCTCCGACCTCCTCCTCGCCCGCGCACTCGCCGAGCCGGAACACCTCGTCGCCCACGACCCCTCGTACGCCCGCGGTGCCCAGCGTCTCGGCGGTCTCCTGCGCACCGCACGTGAGCTGCTCGAAGGCGGCGGCACCGCCGAAGAGGCCCTCTGGGAGCTGTGGGACGGCACCCCCTGGCCCCAGCGTCTCGAACGCGCCGCCCTGCGCGGCGGTCCCGGCGGCCGCAACGCCGATCGCGACCTCGACGCCGTGTGCGCGCTCTTCGACACCGCGGCACGCGCCGAGGAACGCACCGGCGGCCGCGGCGCCCTCAACTTCATCGAGGAGATCGAGGCCCAGGACATAGCGGCCGACACGCTCTCGAAACGGGAAGTGCGGCCCGATGCCGTGCGTCTGATGACCGCGCACCGTTCCAAGGGCCTCGAATGGAGCCTCGTCGTCGTGGCCGGCGTCCAGGAGGGACTGTGGCCGGACCTCCGCCGCCGTGGCTCGCTCCTGGAGGCGGACCGCATCGGACGGGACGGTCTCGCCGAGCCGCTGACGCCGGGCGCCCTCCTCGCCGAGGAGCGCCGGCTCTTCTACGTGGCCGCCACCCGGGCCCGCGACCGGCTCGTCGTCACGGCGGTCAAGGCGCCCGCCGACGACGGAGATCAGCCCTCCCGGTTCCTGACCGAGCTCGGAGCCGAGCCGAAGGATGTCACCGGCCGTCCCCGCCGTCCCCTCGCCGTCTCCGCGCTTGTCGCCGAACTGCGTGCCACGACCGTCGACCCCGACGCGTCCCCCGCGCTGAGGGACGCTGCGGCCCGCAGGCTCGCCCGCCTCGCCGCCCTCGCCGACGACGAGGGGCAGCCGCTCGTCCCCGCCGCTCACCCCTACCGCTGGTGGGGCCTGTACGAGCCCACCCACAGCCGCCTCCCCCTGCGCGACCGCAACGAGCCGGTCACGCTCTCCGGAAGTGCCCTGGACCAGCTCGCCAACACCTGTGCCCTCCAGTGGTTCCTGGGCCGTGAGGTGAAGGCGGACGCTCCCGCCACCGCCGCCCAGGGATTCGGCAACGTCGTTCACGTACTCGCCGACGAGGTGGCCTCCGGGCGTACCCCCGCCGACCTCGCCGTCCTGATGGAGCGGCTCGATTCGGTCTGGGACGCGCTCGTCTTCGACGCACCCTGGAAGTCGCAGCAGGAGAAGCAGCACGCGCGCGTGGCCCTCGAACGGTTCCTGCGCTGGCATGTGATGGACCGCGGCGGCCGCGTCCCCGCCGCGACGGAACACGACTTCGACGTGACGCTGGAGGCCGGTGAGTACGAGGTACGCATCCGCGGTTCCATGGACCGCGTGGAGCAGGACGCCGAAGGGCGTGCGTACGTCGTCGACTTCAAGACCGGCAAGCAGACGCCCACCAAGGACGAGGTCGCCCACCACCCCCAACTCGCCGTGTACCAGCTCGCCGTGCGGGAGGGGGCGCTCGACGACGCCTTCGACGGCCGCCGACCCGAGCCCGGCGGTGCCGAACTCGTCCAGCTGCGGCAGGCGGCACCCAAGAAGGAGGGCGGCGAGGCCCTGCCCAGAATCCAGGCGCAGGAAGCGCTGACGGGGGAGTGGGTCGGCGACCTGCTCGCCACGGCCGCGGGCCGCGTCCTGGACGAGCGCTTCACCCCGTCCGCCGGGCAGCACTGCACCCACTGCGCGTTCCGCGCCTCGTGCAGTGCGCAGCCGGAAGGCCGCCAGACAGTCGAATGACGGGGTGTTGTGGCCCATGCCACACGATCCGCGTGCATCCATTGGCTGTCGGCAGGTGTCGCCCAAGGGGCGAGACATCAACGGGGTTCAGAGGAGAAGCAGATGGCGGCACGACGTACGTTCCTGGTTTCGGTAGCGGTCTGCGCGACCGTGATCGCCGGGCTGACGGGCTGTTCGAAGGACGGCGACGGCAAGAGCGACGGCAACGGGGGCGCGAAGAAGGAAGCCGCGGCCACGCCGAAGGCTCCGGTGGACCCCTTCGTCGGGCTCACCGCCGACAAGATCAGCGACAAGGCGATCGCCGCGACGAAGGCCGCCGGCTCGATGCGCATGGCCGGGCGGGTCAAGAGCGACGGTGAGGAAGGGGACATCGACGTCACGGCCGACTCCCAGGGCTCCTGCAAGGGCACGATGGGCCCTGACGGCAACTCTCTCGAGCTCGTCCAGCTGAACGAGGTCCTGTACATGAAGGGCGACGAGGACTTCTACCGGGCGCAGTTGACCGGGAGCGAGATGCCGAAGGCCGAGGCCGACGCCGCGGTGGAGTTGATGAAGGGCCGCTGGCTGAAGATGCCCGCGGAGTCCGCCGGCGAGATGGGGGGCGCCTGCGATGTGAAGACCATGATCAGCGACATGGACGAGGAGAAGTCGGACCGACAGGGCATGACCAAGGGCCCTGACGCCGACGTGAACGGCGTGCCCGCCGTGACCCTCGTGAAGAAGAAGACCGGCGGCGAGACGCTCACGATGTACGTGGCCAAGGAGGGCAAGCCCTACCTTCTCAAGGTCGTGGTGGTCGGTGGAGACGAGCCCGGCACGATGACGTTCTCCGACTACGACAAGCCGGTGAAGGTCACGGCCCCGCCGACCGACCAGGTCGTCGACCTGGACAAGCTGGACAAACTGGGCTGAGCGGAGCGGGCACCGGAACCGGCTCCGGTCCGGACGCCTGAGACTCGACGCCTGCGCGGCGCCCGGCAGGGGCCGAGGTCGGGAACCCGAGGCCTGATGCCTGATGCCTGACGGCTGATGCCTGACGGCTCCGGGCCCGGACGCCCGAGCCCGCGGAGAGCCGGTGGGGACCACTGCTGTCAGTGGTCCCCATTAGCCTCTCTGGAGTGAACGCCCGCATCACCGATCCCGAGCAGCTCAAGGAGCTCCTCGGCATCCCCTTCACCCCGGAGCAGACGGCCTGCATCACGGCACCGCCCGCCCCGCAGGTCATCGTGGCCGGAGCCGGGTCGGGGAAGACGACGGTGATGGCCGCCCGGGTGGTGTGGCTCGTGGGCACCGGCCAGGTCGCGCCGGAGCAGGTCCTCGGCCTCACGTTCACGAACAAGGCGGCGGGGGAGCTCGCCGAGCGGGTCCGTACCGCTCTCGTACGGGCAGGGGTGACCGACCCCGACGTCATCGACCCGGACCACCCCCCGGGCGAGCCGCGGATCTCCACCTACCATGCCTTCGCCGGGCAGCTCCTGGCCGACCACGGGCTGCGGATAGGCCTGGAGCCGACCGCCCGACTGCTCGCCGACGCCACCCGCTACCAACTCGCCGCCCGCGTACTGCGCGAGGCGCCCGGTCCCTACCCCTCGCTGACCCGGTCGTTCCCCTCGCTGGTCAGCGATCTGCTGGCGCTCGACGCGGAGCTCGCGGAGCATCTGGTGCCCCCGGAACAGCTCGGTTCGTTCGACTCCGAGCTGCTGCGCACCCTCGACGGCGTCCGGCTGAGCAACGCCGAGCTGCGCAAGGTGCCCGAGGCCGCGGCCGCGCGCCGTGAACTGCTCGACCTCACCGTCCGCTACCGGGAGGCCAAGCGCTCCCGTGAGCTGCTCGACTTCGGCGACCAGATCGCCCTCTCGGCCGAGCTCGCCCTCACCCGCCCCGAGGTCGGTGCGATCCTGCGGGACGAGTTCCGGGTCGTCCTGCTCGACGAGTACCAGGACACCTCCGTCGCCCAACGGCTGCTGCTGTCCGGACTGTTCGGCCAGGGCACCGGTCATGCCGTGACCGCGGTCGGCGACCCCTGCCAGGCCATCTACGGCTGGCGCGGAGCGTCGGTGGCCAACCTCGACGACTTCCCCTCCCACTTCGCGCACGCCGACTCCCTTCCCGCCACGCGGTTCTCGCTCAGCGAGAACCGCCGCAGCGGCGGCCGGCTGCTGCACCTGGCCAACAATCTGGCGACGCCGCTGCGCGCCATGCACGAGGGCGTCGAGGCGCTGCGGGCCGCGCCCGGTGCCGAGCGCGACGGCATGGTGCGTTGCGCACTGCTGGCGACACACGAGGAGGAGATCGCGTGGCTCGCCGACTCGATCGCCCACCTCGTGCGTACGGGCAAGGAGCCCGGTGAGATCGCCGTCCTGTGCCGGACCGCGGGCGACTTCCCCGAGATCCAGGCCGCGCTGGTCGCACGCGACGTCCCCGTCGAGGTCGTCGGCCTGTCCGGGCTGCTGCATCTGCCCGAGGTGGCCGACCTGGTCGCGGTGTGCGAAGTCCTCCAGGACCCGGGGGCGAACGCCTCGCTGGTACGGCTGCTCACGGGCCCCCGCTGGCGGATCGGCCCCCGGGACCTGGCTCTGCTGGGCCGCCGGGCACGGCTGCTCGTGCACCGTGCCCGAGCCGACGGGACGGACCCGGACGAGCGTCTGGCGGCGGCGGTCGAGGGCACGGACCCGGCCGAGGTCATCTCGCTCGCGGACGCCCTGGACACGTTCCTCGAATCGGCCGACGGCGACGACGAGCTGGCCTTCTCCGCCGAGGCACGGGTCCGCTTCGCCCGTCTCGCGACCGAACTGCGCGATCTGCGGCGCTCGTTGGCCGACCCCCTGATGGACGTCCTGCACCGCGTCCTCGGCACGACCGGCCTCGAGGTCGAACTGTCCGCGTCCCCGCACGCCCTGGCCGCCCGGCGCCGCGAGACCCTCTCCAACTTCCTCGACACAGCGGCACGTTTCGCGGCTCTGGACGGGGAGGCCTCCCTGCTGGCCTTTCTCGCCTTCCTGCGTACGGCCGTGCAGTACGAGAAGGGCCTGGACAACGCCCTGCCGGGCGGCGAGAACACCGTCAAGGTCCTGACCGCGCACAAGTCCAAGGGGCTGGAATGGGACGTCGTCGCGGTCCCCGGCCTGACCGCCAAGCACTTCCCGAACGACCAGGCGCGGGAGGCGTGGACCTCCCAGTCCAAGGTCCTGCCGCACGCCCTGCGCGGTGACGCGGACACCCTCCCGGACGTCACGAGCTGGGACGCGGGTGGGCTGAAGGCATTCAAGGACGCCATGAAGGACCACCAGCACACCGAGGAACTGCGCCTCGGATACGTCACCTTCACCCGCCCCCGCACGATGCTGCTGGGCTCCGGCCACTGGTGGGGCCCGACGCAGAAGCGCCGGCGCGGCCCGTCGGCGTTCCTGCGGGCACTCCACGACCACTGCACCGAGGGCTTCGGCGAGATCGAGGTCTGGGCCGACGAACCGCCCGAGGACGCGGAGAACCCCTGCCTCGACACGACCGGGCCCGAGCGGGCCTGGCCCCTTCCGCTGGACCCCACGTCCCTGGCCCGGCGCCGGGCCGCGGCGGAGACGGTGCTGGCCCACCTCGACGCCGGACCGGAGCCCGAGCCCGAACCGGCCCCCGAGCCCTCCGACGACGAGTGGGCGCTGTGGGACGACGAGGAAGCACCGTTCGACGACCCGGAGGACGAGCCGTACGCCCCCGAAGACTCGTACGCCCCCGACGACCCCTACGTCACGGACCACGCGTACGACCCGGACCACCGCGGTTCCGCCACGGCCCGCCCGCCCGCCGCACACGAACCACCGGCGCCGTCCAAAGCCTCCGCAGCCGCGGCGGGTGCCCGCGGACCGGAGCTCTCACGAGCCGTGCCGCACCAGGCAGGCCCGCCGCCCGAGCGGCACGAGGACGCCGCCCGTCGCCCCTCCGATGACGTCCTCACCCCCGAGGACGCCCGCGCGATCGCGTCCTGGGACCGCGACCTCGACGCACTCGCCGGGGAGCTCCGCCGCAGCCGCACCGGTGTGCGGGCGGTGCCCGTGCCCCCGTCGCTCACCGCATCCCAGCTCATGCGTCTCGCGGCCGACCCCGACGGCTTCGCCCAGGAGCTGGCCCGCCCCATGCCGCGTCCGCCCCAGCCCGCTGCCCGCAGGGGCACCCGGTTCCACGCCTGGGTGGAGTCCCGCTTCGAGGAGCTCCCGCTGCCCATGCTCGGCCCGGACGAACTCACGGGCGACGACACCGAGACACCGGAGATCGCGGACGAGCGCGACCTGGAAGCGCTCAAGGATGCCTTCGAGCGCACCCCGTACGCCCACCGCACGCCCTACCGCGTGGAGTCCCCGTTCCAGATCACCCTGGCCGGCCGCGTGATCAGGGGCCGCATCGACGCCGTCTACCGGCCCACCGGGACCGGCACCGACCACGCGTACGAGATCGTCGACTGGAAGACCAGCCGCAGCGGCACCGCCGACCCCCTCCAGCTGGCCGTCTACCGGCTGGCCTGGGCCGAGCAGCACGACCTGCCGCTGGAGGCGGTCGACGCCGCGTTCGTCTTCGTGCGCAGCGGCGAGGTCGTCCGGCCGCCGGACCTCCCGGACCGCGCGGCTCTGGAACGCATCCTGCTGGGCGAGACGGCGGAGGAACCGGCGGCCGAGGCCCGTTAGGCTCACCAGCATGAGCGACACCCCGGACAGCGTCGTCCGTACGTACATCCAGCAGCACCGCGCCGCCTTCCTCGACGACCTCGCGGAGTGGCTGCGCATCCCCTCCGTGTCGGCACAGCCCGACCGTGCCGCCGATGTACGACGCAGTGCCGACTGGCTCGCCGCCAAGCTCCTGGAGACCGGCTTCCCGGTCGCCGAGGTCTGGCCGACGGCCGGTGCACCCGCGGTGTTCGCCGAGTGGCCCGCCGGCGACCCGGACGCGCCGACCGTCCTCGTCTACGGTCACCACGACGTCCAGCCCGCCGCCCGCGAGGACGGCTGGCACTCCGATCCCTTCGAGCCGGTGACCGTCGACGGCCGGCTGTACGCACGCGGCGCGGCGGACGACAAGGGCCAGGTCTTCTTCCACACCCTGGGTGTACGCGCGCACCTCGCCGCCACCGGACGCACCGCGCCCGCCGTCAACCTCAAGCTGCTGATCGAGGGTGAGGAGGAGTCGGGCTCCCCGCACTTCCGCGAGCTCGTGGAGGCCGAGGCCGCCCGCCTCGCCGCCGATGTCGTGATCGTCTCGGACACCGGAATGTGGTCCGAGACCACCCCCACCGTCTGCACCGGCATGCGCGGCCTCGCGGACTGCGAGATCGAGCTGTACGGCCCCGACCAGGACATCCACTCCGGGTCGTTCGGCGGAGCGGTGCCCAACCCGGCGACGGTCGCTGCGCGGCTCGTGGCCGCGCTGCACGACGCCGACGAGCGGGTCACCGTGCCGGGCTTCTACGACGACATCACGCCCCTGACCGACGCCGAGCGGGAGCTCTTCGCCGAGCTGCCCTTCGACGAGGCGGCCTGGCTGAGGACGGCCAAGTCCCACGGCACGCTCGGCGAGGCCGGCTACTCCACCCTGGAACGCATCTGGGCCCGGCCGACCGCCGAGGTCAACGGCATCGGCGGCGGCTACCAGGGCCCCGGCGGCAAGACGATCATCCCCGCGTCGGCGCAGCTGAAGCTCACCTTCCGGCTGGTCGCGGGCCAGGATCCGGACAAGATCGAGGTGGCGGTCAGCCAGTGGCTCGCGTCCCAGGTCCCCGCCGGCATCCGCTACGACGTCACCTTCGGGGCATCGACCCGCCCCTGCCTCACCCCGCTGGACCACCCCGCCCTTCAGTCCGTCGCACGGGCCATGAGCCGGGCCTTCGACGGGCAGAAGATCCTCTTCACCCGTGAAGGCGGCTCGGGACCGGCGGCCGACCTCCAGGACGTCCTGGAGGCGCCCGTGCTCTTCCTGGGCATCTCCGTACCCTCCGACGGCTGGCACGCGCCCGACGAGAAGGTCGAGATCGACCTGCTGCTCAAGGGTGTGGAGACCACCGCGCACCTGTGGGGCGACCTCGCCGCCGCCCTCCGCTAACTGACACCCAATCCACTCGGGGGAGTTGGAAGAACCGTGAGCACCAACACTTTCGCCGGCGCCGGGGACCTGCCCATCGGTCTCACCGCACCGAGCGGCATCGACCGCGAGGCGCACCACCGTCTCGACGAGGCATGGCTGGCGGCGGCCTGGAGCCACCCGTCGACGCGTGTCTTCGTGGTCTCGGGCGGCCAGGTCCTGATCGACGAACGCGCGGACGGGCGTACCGAACTGGTGATGACTCCGGCCTTCGAGGCCCCCGTCACCGAGACCCACCGCTACTTCCTCGGTACCGACGAGGACGGCGTGAGCTACTTCGCGCTCCAGAAGGACGCGTTGCCGGGCCGGATCGACCAGTCGGCCCGGCCCGCCGGCCTGCGGGAGGCCGGTCTGCTGCTCTCCCCGCGGGACGCCGGTCTGATGGTCCACGCCGTCGCGCTGGAGAACTGGCAGCGGCTGCACCGGTTCTGCTCCCGCTGCGGCGAACGCACGGTCATCGCGGCCGCGGGCCACATCCGCCGCTGCCCGGCCTGCGGCGCCGAGCACTACCCGCGTACGGACCCGGCCGTGATCATGCTGGTCACGGACGAGGAGGACCGCGCTCTGCTCGGCCGCCAGGTGCACTGGCCGGAAGGCCGCTTCTCGACGCTCGCGGGGTTCGTGGAGCCGGGGGAGTCGATCGAGCAGTCGGTGCGCCGCGAGGTCTGGGAGGAGGCCGGCGTGACGGTCGGCGACGTCGAGTACATCGCCAGCCAGCCCTGGCCGTTCCCGTCGAGCCTGATGCTCGGCTTCATGGCCCGGGCGACATCGTCCGAGATCAATGTCGACGGCGAGGAGATCCACGAGGCGCGCTGGTTCTCCCGCGAGGACCTGCGGGCCGCGTTCGAGTCCGGCGAGGTGCTGCCGCCGTACGGGATCTCCATCGCGGCCCGCCTGATCGAGCTCTGGTACGGCAAGCCGCTGCCGAAGCCGGGCAGCGCCAACTGAGGTGCCGCCGGGATCCCCGATCCCGGCGGCGGTCACCGTTGCCCGCGCTCCTCACGCTTCTCACGGTCCTCAAGGTCCCGGCATGGCGAAGCCCCCGCCCGACATCGTCGAGCGGGGGCGCGCACAGGCGTGTGCGGTCAGGCGCCGATCTTCTGCTTGACCTGCGCCAGCGAGGGGTTGGTCAGCGTCGAGCCGTCCGGGAAGAGCACGGTCGGCACCGTCTGGTTGCCGCCGTTGGCCTTCTCGACGAAGGCCGCGGAATCCGGGTCCTGCTCGATGTTGATCTCGGTGTAAGCGATGCCCTCACGGTCCATCTGGCCCTTGAGCCGACGGCAGTATCCGCACCACGTGGTGCTGTACATCGTCACAGTGCCCGGCATGGTCTCTCGCGCTCCTCTGTCTCGCTGACTGCGTCCCACTCACTGCGGTGCGTGGTCGCACGGCACTAGAACGTACGTGACCGGCCCGCCATTCCCGTACTAGTACGACCACGTCCGCTCCCCTGTGGACAAGCGCCGCACCCGCCTCTGCAGACCTGGCAGCATGGCGGGGTGACAGCAGCAACGCACTCCTCCCTTTTCCCGCAGGTGCCCGAGTCGGCCGACGCGGTGCTCGCCGGGCTCGACCCCGAGCAGCGCGAAGTGGCGACCTCCCTGCACGGCCCCGTGTGCGTGCTGGCAGGCGCCGGCACGGGCAAGACGCGCGCGATCACCCACCGCATCGCGTACGGGGTGCGCGCGGGCATTCTCCAGCCCGCGAGCGTGCTGGCCGTCACCTTCACCAACCGCGCAGCGGGCGAGATGCGGGGCCGGCTGCGCCAGCTCGGCGCCGGCGGGGTCCAGGCCCGCACTTTCCACTCCGCCGCCCTGCGCCAGCTCCAGTACTTCTGGCCCAAGGCGGTCGGCGGTGACATGCCACGGCTGCTGGACCGCAAGATCCAGCTGGTCGCCGAGGCGGCCGCGCGCTGCCGCATCCGGCTGGATCGCAACGAACTGCGCGACGTGACGAGCGAGATCGAGTGGGCGAAGGTCACTCAGACCGTCCCCGCGGACTATCCGGCCGCCGTCACGAAGTCCGTCCGCGACGCCCCCCGGGACCCGGCCGAAATCAGCCAGATCTATGCGATGTACGAGCAGCTCAAGCGCGACCGCTCGGCGATGGACTTCGAGGACGTCCTGCTGCTCACGGTCGGCATCCTCCAGGACCGCCACGACATCGCCGACCAGATCCGCCGCCAGTACCAGAACTTCGTGGTCGACGAGTACCAGGACGTCAGCCCGCTCCAGCAGCGGCTCCTCGACCTCTGGCTCGGCGAGCGGGACAGCCTGTGCGTAGTGGGAGACGCCAGCCAGACGATCTACTCCTTCACCGGGGCCACCCCGGACCACCTGCTGAACTTCCGCACCCGCCACCCCGGCGCGACCATGGTCAAACTGGTCCGCGACTACCGCTCGACTCCCCAGGTCGTCCACCTCGCCAACGGTCTGCTGAGCCAGGCCCGCGGCCGCGCCGCCGAGCACCGGCTCGAACTGATCTCCCAGCGCGAAACCGGCCCCGACCCGGCCTACGTGGAGTACGCGGACGAACCGGCCGAGGCCGAAGGCACCGCCCGCCGCATCCGCGACCTGATCGCCGCGGGCGTCCCGGCCGGTGAGATCGCGGTTCTCTACCGCGTCAACTCCCAGTCCGAGGTCTACGAACAGGCACTCGCCGACGCGGGCGTCCCCTACCAGCTGCGCGGCGCGGAGCGGTTCTTCGAGCGCCAGGAGGTCCGCGAAGCGGGTATCGCCCTGCGCGGCGCGGCCCGCGCCGGCGGCAACGACTCCCTGCTCGACGACGCCGGGGACCTCCCCTCGCAGGTCAGGGCGGTGCTCTCGACCAAGAACTGGACGAGCGAACCACCCGCGGGCTCGGGCGCGGTGCGCGACCGCTGGGAGTCCCTGGCCGCCCTGGTCCGTCTTGCCGAGGACTACGTACGGGTGAAGCCGGAGGCGACACTCTCCGACCTGGTGACCGAACTGGACGAGCGGGCGGCCGCCCAGCACGCCCCCACCGTCCAGGGCGTGACCCTGGCCTCGCTGCACTCCGCCAAGGGCCTGGAGTGGGACGCGGTGTTCCTCGTCGGCCTCACCGAAGGCATGATGCCGATCACCTACGCCAAGACCGACGAACAGGTCGAGGAGGAGCGCCGGCTGCTCTACGTCGGGGTCACCCGTGCGCGGCTGCATCTGTCCCTGTCCTGGGCGCTCTCCCGGTCGCCCGGCGGCAGGGCCTCCCGTCGCCCGACCCGTTTCCTGAACGGCATGCGTCCGGGGTCGGTGGCCCCGGGTGCCCGCAGCGCGGGCGGCGGGGCCGGCGTCGAGCGCGGCGCGGGAGGCCGGCGCAAGCGGCGCGGTCCCGTGCTGTGCCGGGTGTGCGGCAAGACGCTCACCGATGCGGGCGAGATGAAGCTGATGCGCTGCGAGGACTGCCCCTCCGACATGGACGAGGCGCTGTACGAGCGGCTGCGCGAGTGGCGCTCGGACCAGGCGAAGGAGCTGGGCCAGCCGGCCTACTGCGTGTTCACCGACAAGACGCTGATGGCGATCGCCGAGGCCGTGCCGGGCGACGAGGGGGAGCTGGCCGGTATCTCCGGTGTCGGCGGACGCAAGCTGGAGCGTTTCGGCGCCGATGTCCTCGCCATCTGTGCAGGTCAAGAGCTTGGAGGAGTCGACGAGGAGGACTGATACAAACTCGTCGAAAAAATAGTTTGCGCGGGCCCCGGCAGGCCCCATAGGTTCTTAACCACGGGAACAGCGACTTCTCTGAAGCCCTGTTGTCGTGCTGTACTTATCCGAATACGCGTGATCGGCCCCGGCCGGTCCCCAAGACGCCGAGAGGAGGCGAATCCAGTGATCAGCATCGAGACCAGCTTCATCAGCACCGCCAAAATGACCGATCGCTCGGCCGCCTCCGCCTGCTCGCTCGGCTTCTCCGCGTCGTTCAACGGCACCGGTGTGTCCGGCTCCTCGGCCGCGCTTCCGGTGATCGGTCTGGGCGGAATCGCTCTGGGCGGACTCCCTGTCCGGGACCGCAATGAGCGACCGACCAAGGCACTGGCAGCAGATGTAGCAGCGGTGAAGGCCCAGGCCTATGCCTTTGCGGCGACCAGTGCCGAAACCAAGAAGCAGACGCAGCACCACACGATGTGGGCCTTCCGTGGGCTCGAACCCTGGAGTGATCCAGCCTGATTCAGATCAGGCCGGCGCCTTCAGGGCCGCGGAACCCCACCCGGGATCCGCGGCCCTTCTGTTTTCCCCGAACGGGGGAGCCGGAGCGAAGGGGCCTCGGGAACAGCAGCACCCGGTACCAGCCCCCCGGACCGAACCGGGGGACCGCCAACCGGCCAACAGGCCGGACCGACAAGACGAGGAACGACACCACCGTGCAACTCGAAGCGCACGCCCCGTCCGTACCGCCTTCCGAGACGATCCCCCCGCCCGCCCTCACGGAGGACTCCACCTTGACTCCGCTCACTGCGCTCACCGCGCTCGACGACGCCATCGAGAACCTCGGCGTACCCGTCCCGTGCCGTTCCTACGACCCGGAGGTCTTCTTCGCCGAGTCCCCCGCGGACGTCGAGTACGCCAAGTCCCTCTGCCGTACCTGCCCGCTGGTCGAGGCCTGCCTCGCCGGCGCCAAGGAGCGGCGTGAGCCGTGGGGCGTCTGGGGCGGCGAGCTGTTCATCCAGGGCGTCGTCGTGGCCCGCAAGCGGCCGCGTGGCCGCCCGCGCAAGAACCCGGTTGCGGCATGAACATCACCGGAACCATCGATCGCCCCCTGACGCACGATCCGCAGAAGCTGGCCCCCATGACCTCTTCCACGAGCGAGCCGTCCGGCTCCGCCACCCCAGACGTCACCACCATCGGCGCGACCGCCTCGCGTCAGAACAGGACCCGTGAGATGCAACTCATCCCAGAAGCCATGGCCCGTGCGCATATGCACGAGCGCCTGCTCGAAGCCGAGTCGGAACGCCAGGCCGTGCGCCTGGTCGCCGCTCGGCGGATGCAGCGCCGCGCCGAGCGCGTCTCGATGCGCGCCCGCCGTGCGCTCGCCATGGCCGTCATGCAGTGACAGCTGTCGGCACGTCACACCGTGACACCCACTGACCCGCGGGGGCCGGTCCGAACGGACCGGCCCCCGCGGTGCGTTCTTCCTGCGGCGGCTTCCGCACGGGGTTATCGTCACGTGGTGGACCAGCAGCAGACTCCGCAGCCGCAACAGCCGGGTGCCGAGAGCGTCGAGTGTTCCCACTGCGGCAAGACCGCCGAGGGAACACCGCTCACCTGGACCTGCTCCGTGGAGAACGGTGTCCGTCGCTACTTCTGCGACGACTGCGCGCGCTCCCACCTCCGCGCGATCGAGGGCAGACTCGACTCCGAGTGGTGGTGAGACCGCCGCCGGGCCGCCCGCCGCCCACGTGCCGGCGCCGCCCACGTGCCTGCCGCCGCCGGGCCACCACCGTTCTGCCTCTCGCCGCCTACCGGTCGCTCAGGCCGGCGCCTCGATCGCGGCGCTGTCCTCGTCGTCCTCGGGAAGGAACCCAGGCAGCCAGGACTCCAGTTCGTCCCGCAGCCGCACGGTGGCGTTCAGCTGGCACAGCACACCGATGGTGCTCAGCGTCACCCGGTGTATCAGCAAGTAGGACGGCGGCAGATTGAGTTGCTTGCCCAGCTGGTGTGCGGGGGAGCGGATGTCGGCGATCCGCGCGGCCTGAGTTCGCATCCAGCTCCGGGTGAAGGTGAACTCCTCCGCCTCCGCGGGCTCGATGATCGGCACCAGATACTCGTGGACCGCGTCCGGGTCGAGCTCGATCTCGTCCTTGACGAAGCCCTCCGAGCGCAGCAGGTCGTACACCGCGTCGGCCTCGCCCTCCAGCGTCATCCGCAGGCAGTCGCCGATGGTCTGGGGCAGCCCGCCGGGCAGCCGGTCCACCGTGCCGAAGTCCAGCACGCCGAGCCGCCAGGTATCGCCCTCCTCGTCGGGGAGCAGCCGGAAGTTCCCCGGGTGCGGATCCGCGTGCAGCAGACCGGTGCGTGCCGGACCCGAGAACAGGAAACGCGCCAGCAGCTGTCCGGCCCGGTCCCGCTGCTCCTCCGTGCCGTTCGTGATCACTTCGGCCAGCGGGATGCCGTCGATCCACTCCGTCACCAGCACCTGGTCGGACTGGTGCACCACATCGGGCACGAGCACATCGGGATCGTCCGCGAACTCCGCCGCGTGCTCGCTCTGCGCCTGCGCCTCCAGCTCGTAGTCGAGTTCCTCGGAGACCCGGTCGCGCAGCTCGGTGATCAGGGGCTTGATGTCCATCCCCGGGATGAGCGGTCCGAGCAGCCGGGCGAACCGGCTGAGCTGTGTGAGATCGGAGAGCAGCGCTTCACCCGCTCCCGGGTACTGCACCTTCACCGCGACCTCACGGCCGTCGTGCCACACCGCGCGGTGCACCTGCCCGATCGACGCCGCGGCGGCGGGCTTGTCCTCGAAACTCAGGAAGAAGTCCCGCCAGTCCTCCCCGAGCCGCTCGGCGAGAACCGCGTGGACGGTGCGCGTCGGCATGGGCGGCGCGGCGTCCTGGAGCTTGGTGAGCGCCGCGCGGTAGGGGCCGGCGATGTCCTCGGGCAGCGCGGACTCGAAGACGGACATGGCCTGCCCGAACTTCATCGCCCCGCCCTTGAGCTCACCGAGCACCTTGAACAGCTGCTCAGCGGTGCGCTGTTGCAGTTCCTTGGCGACGATCTCCGCCGACTTGCCGCCGATCCGCTTTCCCAGACCCCATGTGGCACGGCCGGCGAACCCCAGTGGCAGTGCGGCCAACTTGGCCGTCCGGGTGACCGCCTTACGCGGAAGATCAGACATGCGCCCCTCCAATTCCCCGACAGCAGCCGAGCCGCGTACGGCGGTTACCCGGCCATTGTCTCGTGCGACGGCCCGAAGTCCGAGGTGTGCTCCCTCTCACTCTTCCCATGTGCACCGCAGACGCAGTCGATGTGCGGCGAGATCCTCTCCGATCGCCAGTCCAGCAGCGGCAGCGAGGTCTCCCAACGCGCTCCTGTACTGGTGGGCAGTTCTCCGTCGAGGAAGGACAGCGCATGCGCCGCCGTTGTCCCCGCCACCAGTGTGGCGAGTGCGACGTCACATGCCGGCACCGCCCCACTGCGACGGCCCGCCGAACGCCACTGTGCCAGGAGCCGTCGCCATCCGGGGTCATGGTCCGCCCGGTCCAGTTCGAGACATCCGGCACATGCCGTGCCGCCGGGCAGCACCAACGGCCCCACCACACCGGTCGCCTCGATCACACCGGCGTACAGATGCGGAGTTCCCGTGGCGATCCAGTCGGCGGCCCCGTCGGGGTCGGGTGCGTAGGCGGCGAGACCGTCGCGTGGGCACACGACGACCAGCGACAGGCCGGGCTCGGCGCCCCTGCCTCCTGCCGCGGAGTCTCCCCCTGCCGCCGGCGCGGACTGCGGCGTCGGTGCCGAGGCCGCCGACGACGCCGCGCGTGCCCGGCCCCTCTGCCGTGGTGACGGGGAAGCGGCGGACCGCCGGACCAGCTGACGGGCCGTCGTGTCCCTTCTGCCGCCGACCGCGCCCGCCGACAGACCGCCCGGAGCGATGTCCCACGGTTCGGTGCATCCGCCGTCCAGCACCTCGATGCGTCCGACCCCGGCCGAGGAGAGCAGCGCGGCGACGGTCGCGCCGACGCGGCCCGCGCCCCGGACCTGGACGCGCATGGCCCGGCGAGCGGTCAGTCGCCGTATCCCACCGCCTGGTTCCGGATGGACCACGGAGAGCGTCGCCAGATCGGGACGCAGGCGGTCGAGGGCGCCCGCCCGCTGCCGTAAGGCATCGGCCTCCGGCCCGCCCGTCGTCGCGTCGTCGAGCAGTCCCGCTGTGCTCAGCCGTCTGACCAGGGCATCCACCTGCCCGTCCGGCATGCCCATCACCCGGGCCTCCTCACGCAGCAGCGGAAGCCCGCGGGTGCCGTCGAGCAGCTCCAGCAGAGCACCTGTCGCCGTGTCCACGGGCCCGACCACGACCGCGTGCGCCGGTGTCACCCCGAACTGCACGGTCTGCCGCTCCCGCCATGCCCGCCTCAGCGCCGGCTTCACCATCGGATGCATTTCCACTTCCCCCTCGATAACCGCGAACCGAAGAACCTTGCGGAGCGAGAACCCGAGACCGCCGGAACTCGCAGAACCGCTGGAACCGAGACCGCCGGAACCCGCAGAACCGCCAGAACCCGCAGAACCACCAGAACCCGCAGAACCGTGAGTAACCGAAGAATGATCAAGAACGGCTCTCCGCTGATCCGTTGTCAGAATGCCCGGCCGCGTCGAAGGGTGTGAAAAGTTATCCACAGGCTTGGGGTATTAGTCGTTCAAATGGTGCAGCCAAGGAGTGGATCAAGATCGAACCGTTCCGGAGGCGGGACTTCCCCCACCGGCAACGGGTAACGTCGGGGCGTGTCCGTCGACCCTTCCCCTCGCGTCGCTGGGGAGACACCACCGCGCAGTGCGGGAAGTCAACAGCGCAGCGTGCCAGGCCGCCCGTCCCGCGGATCGGGGACCAGCGCGGTCGAGGTCCGCAGGAGCGCGCGCCGCAGCAGAACGGTCTCCGCCTATCGGGAGGGCGACCGGACCATCGTCCTGATCCCCGCCCGGATGTCGGAGGCGGAGGAGCAGCGCTGGGTGGGCGTCATGCTCGACAAACTCGCCGCCCAGGAGAGCAAGCGGATCCTCGGTGACAGCGAACTCACCGAGCGTGCCGAGCGGTTGTCCGCCCAGTACTTCGACGGACGCGCAAGACCGACATCCGTGAGATGGGTGACGAATCAGAACACCCGCTGGGGCTCCTGCACCCCGGCCGAGGGCAGCATCCGCCTCTCGCACCGGCTGCAGGGCATGCCCGAGTACGTCGTCGACTATGTGCTCGTCCACGAGCTGGCGCATCTCCTGGTGCCCGGTCACGGCCCGCGATTCTGGCGGCTGCTGGAGGCGTATCCCCGAACCGAGCGCGCCCGGGGCTATCTCGAGGGCGTCGTGGCCGCCGACCGGCTGCCGCACCTGCCCGTCACCGGCGGGGAATGACCCCCGACCGGCCATGATCCCGTGTACCGAATGTGTCCCGGCCTGCGTCCGGACTTGGCTCAATGTCGGTTTGAGCCGTTAGCCTGACGCGACGTATTCACCTTCGGGATGGGGGACGGTCGTTACGCATGGCCAGGGAATTCCAACGCGGCCACAAGGCCAAGATCAGTGATCTCACGCCGGGAACGGATCTGTACGTAGGTGTGCAGATCGCGGCTCCTGGGCTGACCTTCGACATCAGCTGCTTCGGCCTCGACGCCAACGAGCAGCTCTCCGACGACCGGTACTTCATCTTCTTCAACCAGCCGAAGTCGCCCGAGGAGTCCGTTCAGCTGCTGGGCGCGCAGGCCGGTGACACCGAGTCCTTCCGCGTCACGCTCGACCGTATTCCGGCGAACATCCACAAGCTGTCCTTCACCGCGACGATCGACGGTGCCGGACAGATGTCGCAGGTCGGCCCGGGATACATCCGGATCGTCGCCGGCGGCGAAGAGGTCGTCCGGTATCCGTTCAACGGCTCGGAGTTCACCACCGAGCGCGCGGTGATGCTGGGCGACTTCTATCTGAAGGACGTCTGGCGTTTCGCCGCCATCGGTCAGGGCTTCGACGGCGGACTCGACGCCCTGCTGAAGAACTTCGGCGGCGAGGTCGCCGAGGAGCAGCCGTCGGCCCAGCAGCCCCAGGCCGCGCCGTCGTTCGGGCCGCCCGCCCAGGCGACGGCACCTCCGGCTTTCGGCGCACCCGCCGCCCCGCAGGCTCCGCAGCCCGCGCCGTCGTTCGGTGCACCGGCGGCGCAGGCCCCGGCTCCGGCGAACCCGCAGATGCATGCCGCGCCCACGGTCGCAGCACCGATGCCCCCACAGGGCACGATGCCGCCGTCCGCGCCGTCGCCGTACGGGCAGCCGCCTCAGCAGCCGCAGTTCGGACAGGTGCCGGGACAGCAGCCCGGGCAGCTGCCGGGTCAGTTCCCGGGTCAGGCCCAGCCGCCCGGCGCGCCCGCGCCGTACGGCCAGCAGGCTCCCTACGGACAGCCCCAGGGGATGCCTCCGGGCGCGCCGCAGGGTGTCCCCCAGGGAGCCCCGCAGGGCGGTGCCGGCCTCCAGGCCGCGCTCCAGCCCTACCGTGAGACGGCCACCGGTCAGCGCTGGACCCCGCAGAATCAGCAGTTGATGCGGGTCGACCTCACCATGGGCGGCACGCCCGTCCTGGCCCGCCAGGGCAGCATGGTGATGTACCAGGGCAAGGTGGACTTCGGCCACAAGGGTGCGGGCTTCGCGGGTCGTGTGATCGGCAATGCGACGGGCCAGGAGATGCAGCTGATGCGCTGTTCCGGCCGCGGCCAGGTCTTCCTCGCGGAGGAGGGCGCGCATCTGCACCCGATCGAGCTCCAGGGCGACGGCATCTGCGTCTCCGCGGAGAACGTCCTCGCCTTCGACGAGTCCCTCCAGTACGAGGTCCGTCGTATCGAGGGCCACGGCATCCCCGGCGGCGCGCTGTTCACCATGCAGTTCCAGGGCACCGGCACCGTCGTCGTGAAGACGCACGGCATCCCGGTCGTCCTGCCGGTCACGCCGACCACCTTCGCCGACTGCAATGCCGTCGTCGCTTGGTCGTCCGCGTCCCAGGTGATCCTCTCCAGCCAGGTCCGGCTGCGCCGCAACGCGTACCCGGGCCACAGCGGGGAGACGATCAACCTCCAGTTCCGGGGCGCCCCCGGCAACTTCATCGTCGTCCAGCCGTACGAGGTCTGAGGGAGCCCGAAGACATGAACCAGCAACTTGCGGGCTTCGCCCCGACTCCGATCACGGCCCGTATGGAGAACCACGGCCGGTCGATGCTCAAGGTCGCCATGGCCTCCGGCCAGGACCTGTACGCACGCACCGGCTCGATGGTCGCCTACGAGGGCTTCGTCCAGTACGAGCCCAACCCGCCCGGCGTCCGCCAGGTCGCCTCCCAGTGGGTGACCGGCGAGGGCGCGCCCATCATGAAGTGCTCCGGCGACGGGCTGCTGTATCTCGCCGACTACGGCGCCGATGTGGTCGTCATCAATCTCAACAACGACTCCCTCTCGGTCAACGGCACCAATCTGCTCGCCTTCGACGCGCACCTCCAGTGGGGCGTCGAGCGGGTCAAGGGCCTGGCCAAGTTCGCCGGCCAGGGCCTGTGGAACGTGGAGATCGCGGGCACCGGCTGGGTCGCGCTGACCTCCCGCGGCACGCCGATCGTCGTCGACTGCGGCCGTGGCGAGGACGAGACGTACGTCGATCCGGACGCCCTGGTCGCGTGGTCCCCGAACCTCAAGGTGAAGGGCAAGCGCAGCTTCAAGGCCTCCTCCCTCGTCGGACGGGGCAGCGGCGAGGCGTACCAGATGGCCTTCTCGGGCCAGGGCATCGTCGTCGTACAGCCGAGCGAGGACAGCACGGACCGCCTGCGGGTCCGGGGCTGAGGGGGAGCGAACACATCATGCAGAGCCCACTTTTCAACCACGCCGAACAGCAGTCCCAGGAGCGCTACGTCGTCCAGAACCCGCAGCTGCTGCGGGTCGCGCTCACCGGGCAGGACGACGTTCTCGCCCGCAAGGGCGCGATGGTCGCCTACCAGGGGCTGATGGATTTCGACGGTGAGTACCAGAGCGGTCAGCAGCGCCGCGCCCGCGCCAACACCGGCGAGGGCCTGGATCTGATGCGCTGTTCCGGACAGGGCACCGTCTACCTCGCGAACCTCGCGCAGTACATCCACGTCGTCGACGTCGACCAGGAGGGCATGACGGTCGACAGCGCCTATGTCCTGGCGCTCGACTCGACGCTGCACACCGAGGTCATCGCGGTCGACAGCCAGTACGGGATCTCCGGTTCGGGCAAGTACCAGCTCAACATCTCCGGCCGGGGCAAGGTCGCACTCATGACCTCGGGTCAGCCGCTGATGATGCAGGTCACGCCGGACAAGTACGTCAATGTCGACGCCGACGCGATCGTCGCCTGGTCGTCGGGTCTGCGCGTCCAGATGCAGTCCCAGACGCATTCCTCGGGCGTACGGCGCCGGCGCGGCAACACCGGCGAGGGCTGGGAACTCAACTTCCTCGGTCAGGGCTTCGCCCTGGTGCAGCCGAGCGAGGTCATGCCGCCGCAGAACGCGGAGATCGGCCAGGGCGTGCGCGCCCAGTTCGGTGCGGGCCAGCACGGCTCCCACGCCCAGAACCAGAACAACGCCTGGAACTGAGCAGCGCCGCGGCGCAGATGCATCGTGCCGCGTGCACGTAAGGGGCGGCCTCCCTGGAGGCCGCCCCTTACCCGTACCTGCCTACGGCATCTTGCGGGCTTACAGCGCGGCCCGCGTCCGCTCCACCAGGCGGACGACCGACTCGTCGGCCACTTCCTGTACCTCGGCGTAGGCGAACCAGCGCAGATCCAGCGACTCGTCGCTGATCGCCTCCACGGCTCCGGCGGGAGCCAGTGCCGCGTACTGGACGTCCAGATGCCAGTTGCAGGGCGAAGGAATCGCATGGCGGTCCAGGCGGACCGGGCCGCCGGGAAGCAGCGTCAGACCGTCGATCCCGGACTCCTCGGTGGCCTCCCGCAGCGCTGCCGAGGCGAGCGTCGTGTCACCGGGCTCGCAGTGGCCGCCCATCTGGAGCCACATACCGAGCTTCTTGTGCAGCGTCAGCAGCACTCGCTCGCTCTCCGGGTCGACGACCAGCGCGCTCGCCGTCACATGACCCGCCTGGCAGGCCTTCCACATTCCGTCCGGGTGCGTGTCCAGATGGTCCAGGTAGAGCCCGCGCAGCTCCTCTTGGTCCTCGTAGCTCTTCAGTACGAGGACGGCGTCGTCGTACAGGCTCACCGGTCGGAGTCGTCCTTGCCGTTCGTGCCGCTGTCCGGACCCTGGTCCTCCGGGCCCTTGCCGTCCGCGCCCTTGGTGTCGGGGGCGTCCGTCGGACCGGTGCCGCTCGTGCCGGCGTCGCCCTTGGTCGCCGCCTCACCGAGCATCTTGTCCAGCTCCGAGAAGTCGAGCTGCTCGCGGTGGACGAAGCCGTCCGGGTCGTCCAGATCGGATGCCGTCGGCAGCATGTCCGGGTGCTCCCACAGGGCGTCCCGGCCGTCCACGCCCCGTGCGTCCGTGAGCGAGGCCCACAGCCGGGAGGCGTCCCGCAGCCGCCGGGGCCGCAGCTGGAGACCGATCAGCGTCGCGAAGGTCTGCTCCGCGGGGCCGCCGGACGCACGCCGCCTGCGCAGCGTCTCGCGCAGAGCGCTCGCCGAGGTCAGCCGGGACGAGGCCGCCTCGTGGACCACCGCGTCCACCCAGCCCTCGACCAGCGCGAGTGCCGTCTCCAGACGGGCCAGTGCCGCCTTCTGCTGCGGGGTGTCCTCCGGCTGGAACATGCCCTGCTGGAGAGCCTCCTGCAGCTGCTCCGGGTTGCTCGGGTCGAACTGGCCGACCACGTCCTCCAGCTTGCTGGTGTCGACCTTGATCCCGCGGGCGTACCCCTCGACGGCGCCGAACAGATGCGAGCGAAGCCACGGCACATGAGCGAAGAGCCGCTGGTGGGCGGCCTCGCGCAGGGCAAGATACAGCCGCACCTCGTCCTTCGACACTCCGAGGTCCTTGCCGAGCGCCGCGACGTTCAACGGGAGCAGCGCGGCCTTGCCGGCGGGGCCGAGCGGCAGGCCGATGTCCGTGGACCCGACCACCTCACCGGCCAGGACACCGACGGCCTGCCCGATCTGCTGGCCGAACATCGCTCCACCCATGGAGCGCATCATCCCCAGCAGCGGGCCCGCCATGGCCTGCATCTCCTCGGGCAGCACATCGCCCATGGCCAGGCCGACGCGCTCGGCGACCGGGTCGACGAGCTGCTTCCACGCCGGAAGCGTCGCCTCCACCCACTCGGCACGGCTCCAGGCGACGGCCGTGCTCGCGCCGGAGGGCAGCGAGGTCGCGCCGTCCAGCCAGAGGTCGGCCAGACGCACGGCCTCCTCGACCGCGGTCCGCTCGGCGGGACCCACACTCTCGTCCTTGGTGCCGTCCGGCGTGCCCTGGGAGACCGTCTGGCGCGCGATCTGCTGCGCCATGTCCCAGTTCACCGGTCCGCCCTCGTAGCTCAGCATCTGCCCGAGCTGCTGGAAGGCCGCACCCAGATCGTTCGGATTCAGGGAGCCGAACATGGCCGCGAACGGATTGTCGCCGCCGTCGCCGCCGAATCCGAAGGGATTGGAGGCCTGCCCGCCCTGGCCACCGCCGGCGGGATCCTTCTTCTTGCCTTCGTCGCCGTTCTCCGGCTCCTCCGGCGGAAGGCCGAATCCGAATGGGGTGTCACTCACGGGTTTCCTCGGCTCGTAGGGCCGCCGGCTCCGGGCCGACGGCGAATGCCCGACAACACCACCAGCGTAGACATCCGCGCCGCATATGGGCTCGGTGCTCCGCCGACTCGTGGGCTGCGGCAGGATGGACGCCACCTGGTACGTACGTGTCATTCGCTTACGTACTGAAGACAACCGCTGGAGACGCCTGGTGAGTTCCCCAGATCCGCAGGTTCGCGGAGCGCGAAACCGCTCAACCCCGACCCCGGGCGAGGGGCCCTCAGGCCGGGGCCCCGTCGTCGCGGTGACCGGCGCCGCCACCGGCATCGGCGAACTGCTCGCCCGGCGGCTGGCCGACTCCGCCGAGGTCAAGCAGGTCGTCGCGATCGACGAGCGCAGGGGCGAGGTCGCCGAGGCGCAGTGGCACATCCTCGACGTGCGCGACCCCGCCATCGCGGAGAAGCTGCGCGGCGCCGACGTGGTGGTGCACCTGGCCCTCGATCTCGATCTGGATTCCGACGCGGCGGCCCGCACCGCCTACAACGTGCGGGGCACCCAGACCGTGCTCACCGCGGCAGCCGCCGCCGGTGTGCACCGGGTCGTGCTCTGTACGTCCGCCATGGTCTACGGGGCACTGCCCGACAACGACATCCCGCTGTCGGAGGACGCCGAGCTGCGCGCCACCGCCGAGGCCACCGGCGTCGGAGACCTCATGGAGATCGAGCGGCTCGCCCGCCGGGCTCCACGCGCGCACCCCGGGCTCAATGTCACGGTGGTCAGACCCGCGGTCCTGGTGGGCGGTACTGACACCGCCCTCACCCGCTACTTCGAGTCGCCGCGTCTCCTCGTGGTCGCCGGATCGCGTCCCACCTGGCAGTTCTGCCACGTCGACGACCTGGTGAGCGCACTGGAGTACGCCGCCCTGGAGAAGGTGGACGGCGAGCTCGCGGTCGGCTGCGACGGCTGGCTGGAGCAGGAGGAGGTCGAGGAGCTCAGCGGCATCCGCCGCATGGAGCTGCCCTCGGCCGTCGCCCTGGGCGCCGCCGCCCGGCTGCACCGGATCGGTCTCACCCCGTCCCCGGCGGGCGATCTGGCGTACACGATGCACCCCTGGGTCGTCAGCGTGAGCCGGCTGCACGACGCGGGCTGGCGTCCGCGGTGGACCAACGAGGAGGTCCTGGCGGCGCTGCTCGAAGAGGTGGAGGGCCGGCACACGGTCGTGGGCCGCAGGCTCGGCCGCAAGGACGCGACCGCGGCGGGTGCCGCCGGTGCGACGGTCGCCCTGCTCGGCACGGCCGCGCTGGTCCGCCGGGCCCGCAAGGCGCGCCGCCGGCTGTAGGAGGCTCCAAGGCGGGGCTCGCCCGGCCGGTCGATCGGGCTATTCCGCGATGTCAGTGGCATGCGGCACGATGGCCGGCATGGCACGTACGCACGAGCACCCCGGCGAGCAGGCGGCACCGGACCCGGTCCGCCTTCTCGCGATCCGCGACACCCCGCTCTCCGTCGACGAGGTCTTCGCGGCCGTCGGTGACGACGCGTCGGGCGGCACCGCGCTGTTCGTCGGCACCGTGCGCAATCACGACGGCGGCTCCGACGTGGACACCCTGGGGTACTCCTGCCACCCCTCGGCAGAGGCCGAGATGCGCCGGATCGCCGACCAGGTCGTCGCCCGCTTCCCGGTGCGGGCGCTGGCCGCGGTGCACCGGGTCGGGGATCTCGCCATCGGGGACCTCGCGGTCGTCGTCGCGGTGTCCTGCCCGCATCGCGGGGAGGCGTTCGAGGCGTGCCGCAAGCTGATCGACGACCTCAAGCACGAGGTGCCGATCTGGAAGCACCAGAAGTTCTCCGACGGCACCGAGGAGTGGGTGGGCGCGTAGGCCTGCCGGTTCCTGATCTGCCCGGACCCGGGATGGTGCCGCCCCTTCGGCGAGCGGCCGGACCCGGGATGGTGCCGCCCCTTCCGTGAGCGGCCGGACCCGGGTTTCGTGCCGCCCCCTTCCGTGAGCCGTCCTGCCCCGGCGTGGAGCCCTCGATCACGGGTACCCGACAAGCGGCAGCGGGGCGGTCACGACGGCATGGCACGCGGGGCTTCCCGGATCGTTCTCGGCGCCCGGCCGAAACCCGCGAGAAGCCCAAGCGGCCCGATTTGCGTAACCGCCACCCTGCCGTGAGCGTTGAACTGGCAGATGGCTAATCTGCTGATCATTCAGTTGCTTTCGATCATGGGGTAGGGAGGTCGTGATGGCAGCACTCGCCTGGTTGTTGATTCCGCTGTTCGCTGCCGTCGGTGCTGCGATATGGGGAGGCTGGGCCCAGCGGAACCGGACAACCGGTGACGTGGCCGAGCTCGCCGGCTACGCGCGGTTCCGCGACGCGATGGAAAAAGCGGGCACCGGCAGAGATGCCGCCTGACGCAGTCCTGACTCACACGCCGTCCGTGCGCAGAGGCCCTTCTGCCCCGTACGGACCGGCCCCGGCGGTGCGCTGACAGGCGCGTCCCGTACTGTCGTTCCATGCCACGCCGCACCGCGACGATGCTCGCCTCCACCCTCGTTCTGATCGCACTTCTGTGCGCCGGGGTGTTCATCAAAGTGCCGTATTCGGAGATGTCGCCCGGCCCCACCGTCAACACGCTCGGCGAGGCGCGCGGTGAGCCGGTTCTGGCGATCTCCGGCCGCAAGACCTACCCGACGACCGGTCATCTCAACATGACGACGGTCCGGGTCACCGGTGCGGACTACAACATGAACTTCGTCGAGGCCGTCTACGGCTGGCTGGCCCACGACAACGTGGTCGTTCCGCACGACACGCTCTACCCGGACGGCAAGACGGAAGAGCAGTCGACACAGGAGAACGCCGAGGAATTCACCCAGTCGCAGGAGAGCGCGAAGGTTGCCGCGCTGAAGCAGCTGAAGATCCCCGTGAAGTCGCGGGTCGTCGTCTCCACGGTCATCAAGGACACGCCCTCCGAGGACCGGCTGCACGCCGGCGACGTGATCCGCGCCGTGGACGGCGCCGCCGTCGAGCAGCCGGCCGACGTCGCCAAGCTGGTCACCAAGCACAAGCCCGGCGAGAAGGTCGTCTTCACGATCGTCCCGGCGAAGGCCGCTGCCGCCGCCGAGAAGGCGGGCAAGGAGCCGGACGCCACTGAGAAGGTCACGATCACCACGACCACGTCGGACACCGGCAACCGCGCGATCGTGGGTATCCAGGCGGGGACCGACCACACGTTCCCGTTCACGGTCGACATCAACCTCGCCGATGTGGGCGGCCCCAGCGCCGGTCTGATGTTCGCGCTGGGCATCGTCGACAAGCTCACTCCCGGAAACCTCACCGGCGGCAAGTTCGTCGCGGGCACCGGCACCATCGACGACCAGGGCAAGGTCGGTCCCATCGGTGGCATCGAGATGAAGCTGGTGGGCGCCCGCAACGCGGGTGCGGAGTACTTCCTGACGCCGAACGACAACTGCGCGTCGGCCGCCTCTGACATCCCCGACGGGCTGACCCTCGTGAAGGTCAACACCATCGAGGACGCCGCGAAGTCGCTGGAGAAGATCAGGTCGGGCAGCACGGCAGGGCTGCCGAGCTGCACCACTGGCTGAGCAGGGCTGCCGAGCGGCCCGACCGGCTGAGCACCGGGGCCCGGCGTCCGACGGCAACGCGGCGAGCGCGCGCCGAGCGACGGACCCCGGACCCTCAGGCCTCGAACGTCGCCGACAGCGCGTCCGCCAGACCCGGCACCAGGTCCGAACCCGTCAACACCTCGGTCGCCGAGTCCTTCTCGCGGAGCCGCAGCGCAGACTCACGGGCACCGTCACGGAGCACCGCCACGGTCATGCGCACCTCCTGGCGGGCCGGGTGAGAAGCCACCCACTTGGTGAGGGCGGCGTCGTCGAGACCTTCGGGCACCGAGGCCTCCGCCGACGCGGGAAGCATCTGGCGCTCCACGGTCAGCGCGCAGCCGGCCACCGCGTCCGGCCACGCGATCGTGCCGAGGAACTCGTCCAGGGGAGTGCCGGGCGGAATCTCGTCCTGCTCGATCGGGGTCAGGGGAGCGCCGACCTTGTCGCCGTCGAGTCCGAGCTGGCCCGCGAGGCCGGGCTCCTGGGTGCGCAGCTGTGCGGTGTCGACGAGGGCGAACAGCCTCGCCGGCCGGTCCCAGCCGAGGCCGGAGGCGTACTCGTCGATTTCGAGCACGGCGCGGGTCAGTGGGCTGGCGGCCATCGGGGGGCCGGAGGAAGAACTATTGGGCATGCCCAATATCCTGCCTCCTTCCGGGCCCGATACGGGAACTAGGTAAAGCCTCAGTAAGTTGCAGTAGTGGGCTCTACGATCGCGGGGCCCGTTTCACACGACCGCGAACTTCGAGGTGCGCACGTTGGCTTTCCAGATGCCGGACCGCGGCGGAGGCCCGACCGGGCCACGGATCAGAGTGGGCCGGCCGTCCCGGCGCGTCCGCACCCTGCTCATGACACTGGCCGTGCTGGCCGTGCTGGCCATGGCGTTCGTCATGTTCGCCGGGTTCTGGACGGACTGGCTCTGGTACCGCTCAGTCCACTACTCCTCGGTGTTCACCACCACTCTGTGGACCAAGATCGGGCTGTTCGCCGTCTTCGGTCTGCTCATGGCGGGAGCCGTCGGGCTGAACATCTGGCTCGCGCACCGGCTGCGCCCGCCGCTCAGCGCGATGTCGCTGGAGCAGCAGAGCCTCGACCGCTACCGGATGAGCATCGCCCCGTACAAGAAGTGGGTGCTCCTCGCGATCACCGCTCTGGTCGGGCTGATCGCCGGAGCGTCCGCCACCGGTCAGTGGCGCACCTGGCTGATGTGGGTCAACGGCGTGCCCTTCGGTCAGAAGGACCCGCAGTTCAAGATGGACGTGTCGTTCTACGCGTTCGACCTGCCCTGGTACCGGTTCCTGCTCGGCTTCGGCTTCGCGGCCGCCGTGCTCTCGCTGATCGCCGCCGCGCTGACGCACTACCTGTACGGCGGGCTGCGCATCACCAGCCCCGGAGCCCGGGCGACCGCGGCGGCCACCGGCCACCTCTCGGTGCTGCTCGGTGTCTTCGTCTCGCTGAAGGCCGTGGCGTACTGGCTCGACCGGTACGGCCTCGCGGTGAAGTCCAGTGACTTCAAGGCCACGGGGAACTGGACAGGCCTGCGGTACGTGGACGCCAACGCCTATCTCCCGGCGAAGACGATCCTGTTCTGCATCGCGGTCATCTGCGCCCTGCTCTTCTTCGCGACGCTCTGGCGGCGGACGTGGCAGCTGCCCGTCATCGGCTTCGGCCTGATGGTTCTGTCCGCGATCCTCATCGGCGGTCTCTACCCGGCGATCGTGCAGAAGTTCCAGGTCCAGCCGAACGAGCAGGCCAAGGAAAGTCCGTACATCAAGAAGAACATCGATGCCACACGCGAGGCGTACGGCATCGACAGCGCCAAGCCCGAGGACTACGAGGGCAAGGGCAACCCGCAGCGGAAGGCGCAGCAGCGCGAAGCGGCCACGTCGGCGGCGAGTTACCGCGTCGTCGACTCCAACGTCGTCTCGCCCGCCTTCCAGCAGCTCCAGCAGGAGCGCAAGTACTACCAGTTCCCCGCGACGCTGGACGTCGACCGGTACACCGGCTCCGACGGCAAGCCGCAGGACACGGTCATCGGTCTGCGCGAGCTCAACATCACGGGCATCCCGAAGAGCAACTGGATCAACGACCACTTCACCTACACCCATGGCTACGGCGCGATCTCGGCCAAGGGCACCAGCGTGATCACCGATCCGAACCAGGGCACCGTCGGCTCACCGGACTTCACCGAGGCCGGCATGCCCACCAAGGGCCAGCTCGGGAAGTACGAGCAGCGGATCTACTACGGCGAGAAGACCGAGCAGTACTCGATCGTGGGCGGTCCGCAGAAGGAACTCGACTACGAGGCCAGCGTCGGCCCCACCAAGTACACGAGCTACCAGGGCAAGAGCGGCGTCAGCCTCTCCAACCCGCTGAACCGCGCCGCGTACGCGGTGGCCTTCAGCGAGCCGCAGATCCTGTACTCGGGTGCTGTCGGGGAGGGTTCGCGGATTCTCTACAACCGCACCCCCAAGGAGCGCGTCGAGGCGGTGGCCCCCTGGCTGACGATCGACGGCGACGCCTACCCGGCGGTCGTCGACGGCCGTATCCAGTGGATCGTCGACGCGTACACCACGACCAACGGCTACCCGTACGCCTCGCGTACGACGCTCGGCGACACCACGACCGACTCGCTGACCACCAACCAGCGCGCGGTCGTCGCCCAGCAGAACCAGGTCAACTACATCCGGAACTCGGTGAAGGCGACCGTCGACGCGTACGACGGCTCGGTCAAGCTGTTCCAGTGGGACACCGAGGACCCCGTCCTGAAGACCTGGATGAAGGCCTTCCCCGGCACGGTGAAGTCCAAGGCCGACATCTCGCCCGCGCTCAAGGCCCATCTGCGCTACCCGCAGGACATGTTCAAGGTCCAGCGCGAGCTGCTCACCCGGTACCACGTCACGGAGCCCGAGCAGTTCTACAGCGGCAGTGATGCCTGGCAGGTGCCGGACGACCCGACGAACAAGGACACCAGCGCGGTCCCGCCGTACTACCTGAGCCTGAAGATGCCCGGGGAATCGGCGCAGAAGTTCTCGCTGACGACGACGTTCACGCCGGCCGGGCGCCCCAACCTGGGTGCGTTCATGGCCGTCGACGCCGACGCCACCAGCAAGGGCTACGGCTCGATCAGACTGCTGAGAGTGACCTCGACCGTCCAGGGTCCGACACAGGTGCAGAGTGAGCTGAACGGTGTGCCCGAAGTGGCCACGTTCGTACGGGACCTCAGAGGTACCGACTCGGACATCGAGTACGGAAATCTGCTGACGGTGCCGCTCGACGGCGGGTTCCTCTACATCGAGCCGGTGTACGCCCGAGGCGGCAGCGCGAACTATCCGCTGCTGAAGAAGGTGGCCGTCGCGTACGGCGGAGGCAAACCGGTCTTCAAGGACAGCCTGACGGAGGCGCTCGACGCGGTCTTCGCACAGGAAGGCGCCGAGCCGCCACCGACGACGACGCCACCGACACCACCGGGAGACGGCACCACCAAGCCGCCACCGGCAACCGGTGACGCCGCGCTCAAGGGCGCCATCGCCGATGTGCTGAAGGCGCACCAGGACGCCGAGGCCGCGCTGGCGAAGACGCCGAAGGACTGGGAGGCGTACGGCAGGGCCCAGGAGGACCTGGACGCGGCGCTGCAGCGGCTGAACGCGGCTCAGGGCAAGCCGAGTCCCAGCCCGTCCCCGTAGCTGCTGAACAGGCAACACTCCGCGTCGTGATAGTGTTTCAACACAACGACGCGGGGTGGAGCAGCTCGGTAGCTCGCTGGGCTCATAACCCAGAGGTCGCAGGTTCAAATCCTGTCCCCGCTACTGAAACGAAGAGGGCCCGGATCCTTTTGAGGATCCGGGCCCTCTTCGCGCGTATGTGCTGCCGGTGGGAACTGGGCGCGCCGGGGGGCGAGTTGGCCGTCAACGTGTTTGACTTATCTCTCTGTGGGCATGTCGACAAAACGCTGAAGTGACCTTACTGGCTGCGGTATACCAGGTGTACGCGGGTTGCAGGTGGTGCGACGATGGAATTTATGGGGGACAGGGCAACTCTGTTGGAGACAGGGCGGTTTGTGCAGCAGCATGCCGGTAACGCGGCAGATGTGATCAGCGCTGCCGACGCCGCGGACACTCCTGCCGCGAGCCAGATCGACGGCGTGGGCGCCACTGAGGGTGCCGACTCCGTGGAGAGCGCCGGGGCCGAGGAGCGATACCGCCGTGCGGCGGAGAGCGGCGACACCGCGTCGATGAGCGTGCTCGGCGCGCTGCTGATGCGCCGTGGCGACCTCGACGGTGCCGAGCCCTATCTGCGGGCCGCCACCTCCGAGGGCGACCGTGCGGCCGCCAACAACCTGGGTGTCCTGCTCCACCAGCGCGGCTACGCGGACGAGGCCGCCGGCTGGTGGCGCATCGCCGCCGTCGCCGGCTCGGCCGCCGCGGCGCACGCCCTCGGGCGCCACTTCCGCGAGCGCGGTGACGAGCCCGCCGCCGAATACTGGCTGCGCCAGTCCGCCGAGCAGGGCCACGCCCTGGGGGCGTACGCACTCGCCGATCTGCTGGAGCACCGCAGCGACGTGGGCGCCGAGCGCTGGCTGCGTGCCGCCGCCGAGCAGGGCCATCGTGAAGCGGCCTACCGGCTCGCCCGTGCGCTGGAGCGCCGGGCGGCGGACGAGGCACGCGCCGGCGGGGACGCGGGCCTCCTGGTCGTCCGCACGGACGGCGATGCGGCCGGCGAGGGCGCCTGCGCGCCTCCCGGCGGCCGGGGCCGTGACACCGGTGCGCCCTCCGGCCGCGCCGGTCCCGAGGGCCAGGCGGGCCCGGAGCCCACCGTCCTGGACGAGGCCGCCCAGTGGTACCGGCAGGCCGCCGCCCGGGGACACCGCAGAGCCGCGCTGCACCTCGGCGCGATCCTCGAGAAGCGCGGAGAGCTGAAGGAGGCGGGCCGCTGGTACCTCACCTCGGCCAAGGACGGCGAGGCGCGTGCCGCGTGCGCGCTCGGCTTCCTGCTGCGTGACGCCGGTGACGAGGAGAGCGCCGCCGTCTGGTGGCTGCGCGCTGCCCAGGAGGGCGACGGCAACGCCGCCAACGCCCTGGGCGCCCTGCACGCCGCCCGCGGCGAGCAGCAGACCGCCGAGCGCTGGTACCGCGCCGCCATGGACGCGGGCGACGTCAACGGCGCCTACAACCTCGGGCTGCTCTGCGCCGCCCAGGACCGCACCGCTCAGGCCGAGCAGTGGTACCGCCGCGCCGCCTACGCGGGGCACCGGGAGGCCGCCAACGCGCTCGCCGTGCTGTTGCTGCAGTCCGGTGACGCCACGGGCGCCGAGCCGTGGTTCTCCAAGGCGGCCGAGGCCGGCAGCGTGGACGCCGCCTTCAATCTGGGCATCCTCCACGTCGGCCGCGACGACGACCGTACGGCCCTGCTCTGGTACGCCAGGGCCGCGGCCGCGGGTCACACCGAGGCGGCGCTCCAGGTCGGCATAGCGCTGCTCCGCGAAGGCGACGACCGGGCCGCCGAGCGGCACCTGCGGTGCGCGGCCGGCGGCGGCAGCGCCGAGGCGGCCTTCCGGCTCGCGACGCTGCTGGACTCCCGTCAGCCGCCGCCGGGCGCACCTGCGCTCGGCGAGCCGCCGGCGGAGAAGACCGAGTGCGAGGAGTGGTACGAGCGTGCCGCCGAGCAGGGGCACCGCCGTGCTCAGGTGCGGGTCGGCATGCTGGCCGCCGCCCGCGGCGACATGGCGGAGGCGGACCGCTGGTACCGCGAGGCCGCCGAGGCGGGCAGCCGCAACGGCGCCTTCAACCTCGGGCTGCTCCTCGCCCGTGAGGGCAACGAGCGCGAGGCGGCCCTGTGGTGGACCCGGGCGGCGCGCGCGGGACACGGCCGGGCGGCACTGCGCCTGGCCCTGCTCGCCGCGCGCCGGGGTGAGCTCACCGAGGGCCAGCGCTGGTGCGCGCGGGCCGTCGAGCTCGGCCCGGCCGAGGTGGCGGAGCGTGCGGCCCGGCTGCGGGACGCGCTGCACCAGGAGCTCACCGCGTAACGGAGCTCACTCCGCACGGGCGCCAATGGATTTGCTCTGGTCAGTGGGCTGACGTAATGTTGTGTTCACCGACGCGGGGTGGAGCAGCTCGGTAGCTCGCTGGGCTCATAACCCAGAGGTCGCAGGTTCAAATCCTGTCCCCGCTACTGAAACCGAAGGCCCGGATCCTGATGGATCCGGGCCTTCGGTCTGTCCGGGCTTCGATTCTTCAACGGTCGGCTTCGGTCGGGCCGCCCGTCGTCTCGCACGGTTCCGCCTGTCCGGGGCCGGTGTAGTGGATGCGGATGCCCTCCTCGCCCGTCGCGTGCTCGGGCCGCAGGACGAGGTGCTCGTCGTAGTCGCCGCCGTTCTGACGGCGGTAGGGAATCGGGTCGGTGTCCGGAAGGGCGACGAGCCGTTCGCGCAGCCGCTCGGCGGCGGCCTCGTACTCGGGACCCGACAGGCACACCGTGCCGTTGACGACCAGGGGCGGGACCACGGACATGCCGGTGTACCAGAGGGTGCCGTGCAGGATCGGGAACAGGACGTCGTTGATGTCGCCGTGGATGCCCCGCGGCCCGGTGGTGGCGGCGTTGGCGCCGACCGTGGTCACCACCAGCGCGCGGCGGCCGGACAGCCCGCCGTCCCCGTAGCGCATCGCCCGGCCCGTGGCCGGGTCCGGGACGCCCTGGGCGAAGCCCTGGACGAACAGCCGGTCGAACCAGCCCTTGAGGATGGCCGGCATGCCGAACCACCACAGGGGGAACTGCACGACCAGCGTGTCCGCCCACAGCAGCTTGGCCTGCTCCTGGCGGATGTCCTCACTCAGCGTGCCGGTCTCCAGGGCGCGCTGGGACTCGGTGAGCACATCGAGGCGCTTGTCCGGGTCGTGGGCGAAGTCACCGTGGTCGACCACGGGATTCCAGCCCATCGCGTAGAGATCCGACTCGACGACCTCGTGCCCCCGCTCACGCAGCACCGCGACGCCTTCGTCGCGCAGTGCCCCGTTCAGCGAGCGCGGGTCGGGGTGGGCGGACACCCAGAGCACGCGCACGACCGATCACTCCCTCCACTGCGATGTGCGCCCGGCGCGCACACGTCGCTGGTGTGTCTGCCCGGGCGGAGGGGACTGAATCCGGTCGGCGGGCCGGGGGCCCGGTCAACGGGGCGTGGGGGACGGGCGCGAACAGCGGAAAGCCCCGGCACTCTCGGGTGCCGGGGCTCTCGACGTCGTACGACTACGCCGCCGCGCAGTTCGGGCAGGTGCCGCGGTAGGTCACCTCGACGTCCGAGACCGTGAAGCCGAAGCGCTCGGAGTCGGGCAGGTCCGCCAGCGGGTTGCCGGCGGGGTGCACGTCCCGGATGGCGCCGCAGCGGGCGCAGACGAGGTGCTGGTGGGGCTGGTGGGCATTCGGGTCGTACCGCTTGGCGCGGTGGTCCGTGGAGACTTCCAGGACCTCGCCGAGGGTCACGAGCTCACCGAGCGTGTTGTAGACCGTCGCCCGCGAGATCTCGGGCAGCCTCTTCACCGCCCGCGCGTGGACCTCGTCGGCGGTCAGATGCACGTGCTCGCCGTCGAGGACCTCTGCCACGACACGCCGCTGGGCGGTCATCCGCCAGCCGCGTCCGCGAAGCCGTTCAAGAAGGTCACTCATAGGAACAGCCTAACAGTGGCTCGTCCCAGGTCCCGACCGAGTGTGAACTTGGATGTCTACTTGACTTGGACAAAGTCCATTGTAGGGTCGGATCCAGAATCGTTGAGGGACAGGACTGGCAGGAATGACGCAGGAGGCGCACGTGACGCAGGGACCGCTCACCACGGAGGCCGGGGCTCCGGTCGCCGACAACCAGAACAGCGAGACGGCGGGCGTCGGCGGTCCCGTTCTGGTCCAGGACCAGGCGCTGCTCGAGAAGCTCGCGCACTTCAACCGTGAGCGCATTCCGGAGCGCATCGTCCACGCGCGGGGCGCCGGCGCGTACGGCACCTTCACGCTCACCCGCGACGTCTCGCGGTGGACGCGTGCGAAGTTCCTCTCCGAGGTCGGCAAGCAGACCGAGACGTTCCTGCGGTTCTCGACCGTCGCGGGCAACCTCGGCTCGGCCGACGCGGTGCGTGACCCCCGCGGCTTCGCGCTGAAGTTCTACACCGAGGAGGGCAACTACGACCTCGTCGGCAACAACACCCCGGTGTTCTTCATCAAGGACGCCATCAAGTTCCCGGACTTCATCCACACCCAGAAGCGCGACCCGTACACGGGCAGCCAGGAAGCGGACAACGTCTGGGACTTCTGGGGTCTGAGCCCGGAGTCGACGCACCAGGTCACCTGGCTCTTCGGTGACCGCGGCATCCCGGCCACCCTGCGCCACATGAACGGCTACGGCTCGCACACCTTCCAGTGGAACAACGAGGCCGGCGAGGTCTTCTGGGTCAAGTACCACTTCAAGACGGACCAGGGGATCAGGAACCTCACCACCGACGAGGCCAACCGCCTCTCCGGTGTGGACCCGGACAGCCACCAGCGGGACCTGCGCGAGTCCATCGAGCGCGGTGACTTCCCGTCGTGGACGGTGCAGGTCCAGATCATGCCGGCGGCCGAGGCGGCGACCTACCGCTTCAACCCGTTCGACCTCACCAAGGTGTGGCCGCACGAGGACTACCCGCCGATCGAGATCGGCAAGCTGGAGCTCAACCGCAACCCGGAGAACATCTTCGCCGAGGTCGAGCAGTCCATCTTCAGCCCCGCCCACTTCGTGCCGGGCATCGGTCCCTCCCCGGACAAGATGCTCCAGGGCCGTCTCTTCGCGTACGGCGACGCCCACCGCTACCGCGTCGGCATCAACGCCGACCACCTGCCGGTGAACCGCCCGCACGCCACCGAGGCGCGGACGAACAGCCGCGACGGCTTCCTGTACGACGGCCGCCACAAGGGTGCGAAGAACTACGAGCCGAACAGCTTCGGCGGCCCGTTCCAGACGGACCGTCCGCTGTGGGTCTCCACCCCGGTCGGCGGCGGCACCGGCAACCACGAGGCGCCCCGCCACGCCGAGGACGACGACTTCGTGCAGGCGGGCAATCTCTACCGCCTGATGTCGGAGGACGAGAGGACCCGTCTGATCGAGAACCTCTCGCAGTTCATCGCGAAGGTGTCCCGCGACGACATCGCGGAGCGGGCGGTCGACAACTTCCGCAAGGCGGACGGTGACTTCGGCAAGCGGCTGGAGGCCGCGGTCCAGGCCCTTCGCGGCTGACCGGCGGCTGCCGAGGAAAGAGGGCCGGATCCCTGTCCAGGGGGGTCCGGCCCTCTTGTGTGCGCACCGGTCGCCCGGCATTGCGTGCGTCATGCGTCAGTGGCTGCCGGACCCTGGCGTTCCTCGATCGCCCGGGCGTCAGGTCCTGTGCGGTTCAGCCGACGAGTGTGGAGTGGTGCCGCCGGGTCGGGGCCCAGCAGCGGATGATGTCGCGGACGGACACGATGCCGACGGGCCCGCCGTCGCCGTCCATCACGATCAGATGCCGGAAGCCGCCGTGCGACATGGCCTCCGCGGCTTCCTCCAGGGTCCAGGACGGCGCGGCGAAAACGACGTCGGTGGTGGTGTGGGTGCCGGCGGTCTCCTGGTCGGGGTCCTGGCCCTTGCCCACCGCTACGAGAATGTCGCGCTCGGTCAGAATGCCCAGGCCGTCGGCGTCGGTGTCGAGGACGACCGCCGCGCCGACGCGGCGTGCGGCCATCAACCGGGCCGCCTGGCGGAGTGTGTGCGTGGGTCCGATGGTGAGGACCACCGTGCTCATGGCGTCACGGACGAGCATGAATGGAGCCACCTCCTTGGTGATCGGCAGTTCGGGAACCGATTCACAAGTTCACAAGTGGGGGGACTCTCAGAGTCGCAGTCTTGGGGGGCCGCAGCAAGGGGGCGGGCGCGGCGCATTCCCCGGCGCCCGGACACCGCCGGGACCGGGCGCACGCGCCTGCCACCGCCAGTCGGCGGTACGGCCCACGGTGCCGCCGACGGCCTGATGCCGCCGCCCGCTCAGCGGGTGACGGTGACCGTCAGTAGCGCTGGTTGAGGTATCCGAGCAGTTCCTCGTGGAGCAGTCCGTTGGACGCGGCCGCGTTCCCGCTGTGCGGGCCGCGGCGTCCGTCAAGGCCGGTGAAGGAACCGCCGGCCTCCTGGACGACGATCGTGGTGGCGGCCATGTCCCACAGCGACAGCTCCGGCTCCGCGCAGATGTCCACCGAACCCTCGGCCACCATCATGTACGGCCAGAAGTCGCCGTAGCCGCGGGTGCGCCAGCAGGCGCGGGTCAGATCCATGAAGCCGTCCAGCCGCCCCTGCTCCTCCCAGCCGCTGAGGGAGGAGTACGCGAAGGAGGCGTCCGAAATGCTGCCGACCCGGCTGACGTGGAGCCTGGTGGCCTGGCTCAGGCTGCGCCCGGTGTAGGCGCCACCACCCTGGGCGGCCCACCAGCGGCGGCCGAGTGCCGGGGCCGAGACCACGCCGACGACCGGCTGGAAGCCGCCCTCGCCCTGGACCATCAGCGAGATCAGCGTCGCCCAGACCGGGACGCCGCGGACGTAGTTCTTGGTGCCGTCGATGGGGTCGATCACCCAGCGGCGCGGGCCCGTGCCCTCGATGCCGTACTCCTCGCCGAGGATCGCGTCACGCGGCCGCGCTCTCTTCAGCTGCCCGCGGATCAGTTCCTCCGCCGCCTTGTCGGCCTCGGTCACCGGCGTCATGTCCGGCTTCGTCTCGACCTTGAGGTCGAGAGCCTTGAACCGGTCCATGGTCGCGGCGTCGGCGGCGTCGGCGAGGACATGGGCGAGGCGCAGATCGTCGTGGTAGTCGGGCATGGCCGTCACTCTATCGGGGCTCATCCGGCCTCCCGGGGGCGCCTGTTCGCCCCCGCTCTTGACAGTGCGTGGAGGCGCGTCAACTCTGAGCGCAGTGCCGTACCGCACGGTGGGCGCCCGGTCGGGGCGCCGCCCGGCCTGGGAGGCGATGATGCCTACAGCGCGAGAGTCCCTGCTGAACGCCGCGCTCGCCGCGCTTGCCGAGCTGCCGTGGTCGGGGGTGCGGATGGTGGATGTCGCCTCTGCCGCGGGGGTCTCCCGGCAGACCCTCTACAACGAGTTCGGCAGCAAGGACGGGCTGGCCCGTGCGCTGGCACGGCGGGAGGCCGACACCTATCTGTACGGCGTGGACCAGCTGCTGGCCGAACGGACGGCCCCCGTCGACCGGCTGGCCGCCGTGGCCGAGTGGACGGTCGGCGAGGCCCGGTCGAGACCGTTGCTGCGTGCGCTGCTCACCGGCTGCTGGGGCGAGCGTCTGCCCGTTCCCCGGCCCGCCCGCCGCGATGCGCCCGCGGCCGGAGTCCCCGCCCAGCGCCGCGCGGACGCCGGGCTTCCGGCCCCCTCGGACGTGGTGACGGAGGTACGGGACAGATCGCAGGCCGCACTGGAATCCGAGCGGCCCCAGGGGCGGACGGCTGAGGAGTCGGCCGCGCTCGCGCAGCGCTGCGAGCTGGCGGTGCGGCTGGCGTTCTCCTATGTCGTCGCGCCCGCCGGTGAGGGCGTGGGGCAGCTGGTCCGTACAGCCGTGGCCGGCGTCAGTGTCCCGACCCCGACAGCTGGAGACCGATGACACCGACGATCACCAGGGTGATCGAGACGATCTTCAACGTGGAGACCAGGTCGTCCAGGAAGACCATGCCGTAGATCGCGGTCCCCGCCGCTCCGATGCCCGTCCACACCGCGTACGCCGGACCGACGTCCAGCTTCCGCAGGGCCAGGGTCAGCAGACCGAAGCTGCCCAGTGCGAAGCAGGCGAACGCGATCGTCGGCCAGAGCCGGGTGAATCCGTGCGAGAGCTTGAGACAGACCGCGAATCCCGTCTCCAGGATCCCGGCGACCACCACCAGCAGCCACGCCATGGTCTGTGCCTCCGCAACGCTCGGTGACTGCTCGGTAGGACGTGATGCGATTATGCCCTTACCAGGACCGACAGGCGGCAAACGTGCGCCGGTCAGTCGCCCTCGCGTCGCTCCCGGGTGGCGAGCAGTCGCCGCAGGGAGTACAGCCTGGCCGGGTCCGCGTGGCCCTCGGCGACCCACTCGTCCAGCGCGCAGTCCGGCTCGTCGTGGCTGCATGCCCGCGGACAGCCCTCCGTCCCCGGCACGAGATCCGGGAAGGCGAGGATCACCCGGGACGGGTCGACGTGGTGCAGACCGAACGACCGCACACCGGGGGTGTCGATCACCCAGCCGCCCTCCTTGTCGTTGAGCGGCAGGGCGAGGGCCGAGGTGGTGGTGTGCCGGCCGCGGCCGGTGACCGCGTTGACCAGGCCGGTGCTCCGCCTGCGCTCCCTGGGCACCAGAGCGTTGACCAGCGTCGTCTTGCCCACGCCGGAGTGGCCGACGAACGCGGTGGTGCGGCCGGAGAGGTGCTCGTGCACCCGCTCCGCGGCGACCCCGTCGACGAACTCGTCGCGCGTGGTGACCACATGGGGGACACCCAGCGCCCCGTACATCTCCAGCAGTTCGTCCGGCGAGGCCAGGTCGGACTTGGTGAGGACCAGGAGCGGGGTGAGCCCGCCGTCGTACGCGGCGACCAGGCAGCGGTCGATGAGACGCGGGCGCGGTTCGGGGTCGGCGAGGGCGGTCACGATGGCCAGCTGGTCGGCGTTGGCCACGACCACGCGCTCATAGGGATCGTCGTCGTCGGCCGTACGGCGGAGGACGGACTTCCGCTTCTCGATCCGCACGATGCGCGCCAGGGTGTCCTTGTCCCCGGACAGATCGCCGACGATGCCGACCCGGTCACCCACGACAGCGGCCTTGCGGCCGAGCTCCCGGGCCTTCATGGCGTGGACGATCCGGTCCTCGACGAGGCAGGTGAGCCGCCCGCGGTCGACGGTGAGGACCATGCCCTCGACGGCGTCCTCGTGCTTGGGGCGGATGTTGGTCCGCGGCCGGTTGCCCTTGCGGTTCGGGCGGACGCGGATGTCGTCCTCGTCGGGGTTCTTGCCGTAGCGCCGCATGTCCTCAGGCCCCGAGCATTCCGGCCCACATCCGCGGGAAGTCGGGCAAGGTCTTCGCGGTCGTCGCCACGTTCTCGATCTGCACGCCCTCGACGGCGAGGCCGATGATCGATCCGGCCGTCGCCATCCGGTGGTCGTCGTAGGTGTGGAACACACCGCCGTGCAGCGGGCGGGGGCGGATGTGCAGCCCGTCCTCCGTCTCGGTGACGTCACCGCCGAGTTCGTTGATCTCCTTGGTGAGAGCGGCCAGACGGTCCGTCTCGTGGAGGCGCAGATGCGCCACGCCGCGCAGTGTGGAGGGGGAGTCCGCGAGGGCCGCGACGGCCGCGATGCCCGGGGTCAGCTCGCCCACCTCGCCGAGATCGACGTCGATGCCGTGGATGCGGCCCGTGCCGGTCAGGGTGAGACCGGCGTCGGTCAGCGCGCAGGAACCGCCCATCTCGGTGAAGATCTCGCGCAGCGCGTCGCCGGGCTGGGTGGTGCGCTCGGGCCAGTCCGGAATGGTCACCCGGCCGCCGGTGATGAGCGCGGCCGCCAGGAACGGCTGCGCGTTCGACAGATCGGGCTCGACGGTGAGGTCACGGCCCAGCAGGGCCGAGGGCGAGACCCGCCAGACATTGGGCTCGCCGCCGGTCTCCGGCTCGTCGACCTGGGCGCCGACGGCACGCAGCATGTCGACGGTCATCCGGATGTGCGGCATCGACGGCAGACGTGCGCCGATGTGCCGCACCTCCACACCCTGGTTGAAGCGCGGGGCGGAGAGCAGCAGCGCCGAGACGAACTGCGAGGAGGAGGAGGCGTCGATCTCGACGGAGCCGCCGTCCAGTGCGCCGCCGCCGTGCACGGTCATCGGGAGCGCGCCGCGGCCGTCGTCGTCGATACGGGCGCCGAGCACCCGCAGGGCGTCGATCACGCCGTTCAGCGGGCGCTCGTAGGAGCGGGGGTCGCCGTCGAACCGGATCGGGCCGGAAGCGAGGGAGGCGACGGGCGGGAGGAAGCGCATCACCGTGCCGGCATTGCCGACGTCGACGGTGGCCGGGCCGTGCAGACCGGCGGGGATCACGCGCCAGGCCTCGCCCTCGCTGTCGTGCACGCCGGTGACGGTGGAGCTGGAGGACACCGTCTCCTCGATGCCGACACCGAGGGCGCGCAGGGCGTCGGCCATCAGCAGGCTGTCGCGCGAACGCAGCGGGCGGCGCAGCCAGCCCGGCTCGGCGGCGAGAGCGGCCAGCACCAGAGCGCGGTTGGTGACCGATTTGGAACCGGGCACGGTCACCGTCGCTTCGACGGCTCCGGTCGCGAACGGGGCGGGCCAGAGGGCAGGGTGCACGGAAGCTTCGGTCATGGCCTTCACTTTAATGGCTCCGCGCGAACCCCGATCTTGATCAAATGTGGCGAAACCGGGGCGTAATCGATCAGTGGTAAAGGGCTTCGGCGAGTGTTCGCCATGTGCTCACAGACCCAGCAGCCACCGGCCGCCGCCGATCAGTGAACACAGGGACACCGCGTGGAAGAGGAACAGCCACAGGGCGGGCGGTACATGGGTCAGCCGGGCGAGTTGATCGGCGTCGGAGTCCGGCGCCCCGCCGTGCCGGCGCTTGGACTGGAGCTCGAAGGCCGGCCGTACGCCGCCGAGCAGCAGGAACCACACGGCCGCATAGGCGAAGGCGGCCTGCACCTCGGGCTCCGTGAGCCAGGAGACGAGCAGGAAAGCGGCACCCGTGAGGATGACGGTGACCGCTCCGTAGACGTTCCGGATCATCACCAGCATGGCCAGCAGCAGCGCCGTGGACACCCACAGCAGCAGAGTGATGTGGTGCGCGGCCAGCAGCCAGGCGCCGCCGAGGCCCAGCAGAGGAGGGGCGGTGTAGCCGGCAGCCGCGGTGAGGATCATGCCGAGGCCGGTCGGCTTGCCGCGGCTCACCGTCAGCCCGCTGGTGTCCGAGTGCAGCCGGATGCCGTCCAGTTTGCGGCCGGTGAGCAGGGCGACGAGCCCGTGGCCGCCCTCGTGGGCGATCGTCACGGCGTTCCGGGAGACGCGCCAGACGGGATGCGGGAGCACGACGGCGAGGGCGAGGACCGCGGTGCCGATGACCAGCCACCGGTCCGGTGCGGGCTGGGACCCGAAGACGCGGTCCCAGAGATCACCTATGGACGCGCTGCTGAGCGGCGAAAGGTATTCGGTGCTGACCATTTCTGGGGCGGCTCCTCGGGCGGCGGTCGGGAGTGGCAGTCTGGCACTTATGTGCGGACGGTATGCAGCCAGTCGTAGGCCCGAGGACCTCACCGGACTCTTCGAGGTCGAGAAGTGGGAGCCGAAGGAGACCCTGGCTCCCGATTTCAATGTCGCCCCGACCAAAGAGGTCTACGCGATTCTCGAACGCCCTCTGAAAGACGCGGAGGACCCCCGCCCGGTTCGCCAGCTCCGCACGCTGAAGTGGGGGCTCGTGCCGTCCTGGGCGAAGACGCCCGAGGGCGGGGCCCGGATGATCAACGCCCGGGCGGAGACCGTGCACGAGAAGCCTTCGTTCCGCAGGCCCTTCGTCTCGCGCCGCTGCATCCTGCCGGCCGACGGCTATTACGAGTGGGTGACCGCGGCCGAGGAACGGCAGCTGGAGGAGCAGGGCAAGAAGAAGCGGCCCAGGAAGCAGCCGTACTTCGTCACCCCCGCGGACGGCTCGGTGTTCGCCATGGCCGGTCTGTACGAGTTCTGGCGCGACAGCACCCTGCCCGACGACCATCCCCAGGCGTGGTGGGTGACCTGCTCGGTGATCACCACGGAGGCCGAGACGGGACCGCTCGGCGTCGCACCCGCCGAAGGGCCGCGCTCGCTGTCCGACATCCACCCCCGGATGCCGCTGATGCTCACGCCGGACCGGTGGGACGCCTGGCTGGACCCGTCCCGGACGGACGTGGACGAGCTGAAGTCACTGCTCCAGCCGCCGGCGGAGGGCCTGATGCGGGCCTACCCGGTGACGACGGCCGTCAGCAATGTGCGCAACAACGGGCCGGAACTGCTGGAAGAACTCGCGGCGCCGCAGGAGAGCACGCTGTTCTGACCCCGCGCGGCCCAAGATGGCTGCGTGAAGAACAACGAGATCGTCGAAACCCCGGCCGGGGACGCCCGTGTCACCTGGTACGCGGCCGAGGACGCCACCACCGTGCTGGCCCTCGGCCACGGGGCGGGCGGCGGCATCGGTGCCCGGGACCTCCAGGGAATCGCCGCCGCGCTGCCCGCCGACGGGGTCACCGTCGCTTTGGTGGAGCAGCCCTGGCGGGTGGCGGGAAAGAAGCTCGCGCCCGCGCCCAAGACCCTCGACGTCGGCTGGCGGGCCCTGTGGCCGGCCCTCGCCGCACCCGGCCTGCCCGTCGTCGCCGGCGGGCGCAGCGCCGGTGCGCGGGTGGCCTGCCGGACCGCGCGGGAGCTCGGGGCCGTCGCGGTCCTCGCCCTCAGCTTTCCGCTGCACCCGCCCGGCAGGCCCGAGAAGTCACGGGCAGAAGAACTCCTCGGGGCCGGGGTGCCGACACTCGTCGTCCAGGGCGGCAACGACCCCTTCGGAAGGCCCCGCGAATTCCCGGACGGTGCGTACGAGCTGGTCGCGGTGGAGCACGCGGATCACGGCTTCGCCGTCGCCAAGAGCGCCGGAATCGCCGAGGAGGAGACCGTGACAACCATCACGGACGCGGTGCGCGCCTGGCTGGGACGGCTGCGGGAATGACCGGGGGCCCGGCTCTGTTGTGCGGGATGTCTGTACGTCAGTACCGGAGCATGGAGTAGGGAGTCCGTCGCATGGGTTCGACCATCTGCCCGAGCCGCAGGCACGCCGCTGACCTGGAGTGGACCGTGCTCTCGGCAGGCAAGAACGCCCCCGTTCGGGCGGCGGGCGGAGTGGATCGGCAGGAGCCGGCAACCGAAGGTCGACTATTCTCCGATTCGAGCGGGTCCGCATTCGGCCTCGCCACAGCGTTGGAGGAGGTGGGTCCGGTCACTGGGACCGACGCAGGGACCGACGACGGCCAGGCGGCACAGCCGGAAGAGACGCCCACGGAGCGCAACGCCCGTTTCGAGCGTGACGCCCTCGGCTTCCTCGACCAGATGTACTCCGCCGCCCTGCGCATGACGCGCAATCCGGCCGATGCCGAGGATCTCGTGCAGGAGACGTATGCCAAGGCGTACGGGTCCTTCCACCAGTTCCGTGAGGGGACCAACCTCAAGGCGTGGATGTACCGGATTCTCACGAACACCTTCATCAACTCGTACCGCAAGAAGCAGCGCGAGCCCCAGCGCAGTGCCGCCGAGGAGATCGAGGACTGGCAGCTGGCGCGCGCCGAGTCGCACATGTCGACGGGACTGCGCTCCGCCGAGTCGCAGGCTCTCGACCACCTCCCCGACTCGGACGTGAAGGCCGCACTGCAGGCCATTCCCGAGGAGTTCCGTATCGCGGTCTATCTCGCAGACGTCGAGGGCTTTGCGTACAAGGAGATCGCGGACATCATGGGAACACCCATCGGGACGGTGATGTCCCGCCTGCACCGGGGCCGTCGTCAACTGCGCGGCATGCTCGAGGACTACGCACGTGAGCGCGGACTCGTCCCGGCCGGTGCGGGGGAGTCGAACGAAGCGAAAGGCTCGGGCTCATGAGCTGCGGAGAGCCGCACGAGACGGACTGCTCAGAGGTCCTGGACCATCTCTACGAGTTTCTCGACCGAGAGATGCCCGACAGCGACTGCACCAAGTTCGAGGTCCACTTCGAGGAGTGCTCCCCGTGCCTGGAGAAGTACGGGCTCGAGCAGGCCGTGAAGAAGCTGGTCAAGCGCTGCTGCGGGCATGACGACGTGCCCACGGACCTGCGCGCCAAGGTCATGGGCCGGATCGATCTCATCCGTTCGGGACAGGCCGTTCCCGAGCAGGACGTGACGGTCGCGGGCAGCGAGCTGCCGGGCCTCGCCCAGGAGTAGCCCAGGACGCCGCAGCAGCCGGAAGGTGCGCCACGAGACGCGTGGCGCACCTTTTTCATGGGCGGATGCCTCACGCGCCGGCTTCCGCGGGCGGTGCTTCCCGCGCGGGTGTCATGGGCGCGGGTGGTTCAAGCGCGGGTGTGATGGGCGCGGGTGGTTCACGCGCCGGTGTCATGGGCGGGTGCTGCACGCGCCGGTGCCGTGCTTCCGAGCCCGGGCCGTCGTGCTCCCGCGTCACCCGTCCGTGCGAAAGGTGGCCAACGCCCCGCCGTGTCTCCTCCAACTCGCTAGCCTTGCGCTCGATTTGGGAGGGGGCGGAGCGGTGAGGTCCGTACCGGCATCGGCACGTGCGTACATTCTGGCCGCCCTGCTCGGCGCCGTGGCCTGCGCCCTGCCCGCGCTGCGGCAGGACGTCCCTGGCGGCTGGCGGGCCGTCGGCCTGCTCGCCGGGCTCTACGCCGTCTGCGAACTGCCCGCCCGCTGCCGTTACCTCGGCAGCTCGGTGCCCGTCGCGGCCGGCTCCTTCTTCCCGGTGCTGCTCGCCGCCGCGTTCCTGCTGCCCCCGGCGCACGCCGCGCTGGTCGCCGTGCCCGGCGCCCTGCTGGGACGGGTCGACCTGCGGCCGACGGGCCTGCGGCGGATCTGGCGGGCCGCCCAGCTCACCCTCGCCACCTGGAGCGCCGCCCAGGTCTATGTGCTGCTCGGCGGCGAACACGTCCTGCGCGCACCCGACTTTCCCCAGGCACTCCTGACGGCCGCCGGCGGCGCGCTCGCCTTCTGCCTCACCGTCACCGCTCTCGACGGCGGCATCCTCGCGACCGCGGAGCGGCTGCCCCTGCGCACCGCGTGGCGCGGCCCGGCGCTGCGCTCCCTCGTGCCGCATCTGGTGCACGGGCTGGCCGGGCTGATGATGGCGGTGCTGTGGGCGAGTCCGTACGGGCCGCTGTCCGCGCTCTTCGTGCTGCTGCCGATGTACATCTCGTGCTGGATCTTCGCGCAGTACCACCGCGAGCGCGCGGCCCACCAGGCCACCATCCGCGCCCTGGTGCAGGCCGTCGACCTGAAGGACAAGTACACCCGCGGGCACAGCGAGCGGGTGGGACGGGCCTCGGCCCTCATCGCGTGCGAACTCGACATGGACGAGGAGCGCCTGGAGGTGCTCCGGTTCGCCGGAATCCTCCACGACGTGGGCAAGCTGGGCGTGCCCACCCGGGTGCTGCGCAAGGACGGCCCCCTCACCCCCGACGAGCGCCGGGTCATCGAACTGCACCCCGAGTACGGACACGAGATGGTGCGCGGCATCGGGTTCCTCGGCGAGGCGCGGGCCGCGATCCTGCACCACCACGAGCGGCTCGACGGAAGCGGCTACCCCTACGGGCTCTCCGGCCGGCAGATTCCCGAGTTCGCCCGTGTCGTCGCCGTGGCGGACGCCTTCGACGCGATGACCTCGACCCGTTCCTACCGACGGGCCCGGCCCGTGCCGGCGGCGCTGGAGGAACTACGGCGGTGCGCGGGCACCCAGTTCGACCCGCAGATGGTCCGCGCCCTGGCCCGCGCGCTGGAGCGGCACGGCTGGGAGACGGCCGTCACCTCGGACGAGCCCGGTCCGCCGGGCGCGCGGCCCCCGCGGGCAGGCATCCCGCCGCAGCCGGCCGTGATCCCCGCCCGACGCCGCGCCAACCGCACTCCCGGCGGCGGGGTGTGACGCCGGGGACCGGCGCCGTGCGCGTCGTTCACGGCGCCGCCGCCACATTGACCTGCGCCGGTCTGGCGTGGACCTTCTGGGCCGGTCTGGAGCAGCCCGGCTATGCCCTGGCCTTCGGCGCGCTCATCGTCGTCGGCGAACTCGCCCGCTGGGGGGCTGGGCCGGGAGAGCGGGAACCCGCGCCGATCGGGGCCGCCGGGGCGCTCGCGTACGCCCTGCTCGGGGAGTGCGCGGGCAGGGACACCACCCACGGCGTCCTCCAGGTGGTCGCCGTCGTCGTGGCGGCCGCGCTCGTGGGGGCCGTCCTCCATGTGGCGCGCGGACGCGGGCCCGCACTGGACCATGTCGCCCGCCGGGTGCTCACCGTCGGGTTCGCCGCCGTCTGTTTCCAGCCGCTCTACAACTCGGGCGAGCTGGAGCGACGGCTCGGTCAGGGCCCGTACTACGCCCTCTTCCTGCTCGTGCTGCTGCTCCTGACGGCCCTGTGCGACGCCGTGCTCGCCGCGGTGATGCTGCGCGCCCGCACCGGCTTCCCGTACGGGCCGCTGCTGCGCGACGAGCTGCGGGCGATCATCGGCATAGGGTCCGCCGTCTGCGCCACCGGGGCCGTCATGGCGCTCGCCGTCGCCGTCGCCGGGCTGTGGGCGCTGCCCGTCTTCTGTGTGCCCCTCCTGCTCACCCAGCTGTCCTTCCGGCGCTACGCGGCCGTCAGGACCACCTACCGGCAGACCATCGCCTCACTCGCGCGGGCGACCGAGATCGCCGGATACACCCGGCCGGGCCATGCCCGCCGGGTCGCCTCCCTCTCCACCGCCGTCGGGCGGGAGCTGGGGCTCACCGGAGGCGATCTGACCGTTCTGGAGTACGCGGCGCTGATGCACGACATCGGCCAGCTCTCCCTCGTGGATCCCGTGCCGGACGGGGCCACCACCCTCCTGCCCGTGCCCGAACAGCGCCGTATAGCGCTTCTCGGCGGAGCCGTCGTCCGCCAGACCGGAGTTCCGTCCGCCGTCGCCGTCGTCGTGGAGCGCCAGGCCGACCCGTACCGCGAACAGCCGCTTCCCGCCCGGATCGTCCGCGCCGTCAACGCATACGACGATCTGACCGGGGGAAGCGGACGCTCCGCGGGCGGGGCGCTCGGGGCACTCGAACGGCTCCGCCTCGGTACCGGACAGGACTATCAGCCGGAGGTGGTCGAATCACTTGCCAGAGTCCTGGCGAGAGGCGGTCTGACCCCCGCCCCACCTGGGTAACCCATGGGTAATGAGCCAGCCTCCGACCGGGCATGGTTGGATGCAAATGAGGACACACAAGCAGCGTGCGGGGGCATTGACCCGAGCGACCGGCAGGCGGGAATCGTGAGGATCTTCGGGAAGGTACGGCATCGGCCCTCCGCCTCGTGGCGGCAGGCCACCGACCGCGCGTTCACGCTGATCGGCGACGGCCGGTACGAGGACGCGGGCGCACTGCTGACACGAGCGGCGGACCTCGAGCCCTGGCTCTCCGAGTCCTGGTTCAACCTCGCCCTGCTGCACAAGTTCCGGCACGACTGGGAGCAGGCCAGGGCCGCCGGTCTGCGCGCGGTCGCCCTGCTGGACAAGGAGACCGGGGCCCCCGACTGGTGGAACGTCGGCATCGCGGCCACCGCCCTCCAGGACTGGCCGCTCGCCCGCCGCGCCTGGCAGGCCTACGGACTGAAGGTCCCCGGCAGCCCCACCCGGGCCGGTGCCACCGGCGCGGCCGCGGCGAACGGCGAACCGGTCGGCATGGACCTCGGCAGCGCCGCCGTACGGCTGTCGCCCGAGGGCGAGGCCGAAGTGGTGTGGGGCCGCAGGCTCGACCCGGCCCGGATAGAGGTGCTGTCGATCCCGCTGCCCTCCTCCGGCCGCCGCTGGGGCGAGGTCGTCCTGCACGACGGTGTGCCGAACGGCGAGCGGACCACGTCCGCGGGCCCGTCCTACCCCGTCTTCGACGAGATCGAGCTCTGGGCGCCTTCGCCCGTGCCCACCTGGGTGGTGCTGCTGGAGGCGGCCACCGAGGCCGACCGGGACGCCCTGGAGCAGCTGGCGTCCGACGCCGGATTCGCCGCCGAGGACTGGTCCTCGTCGGTACGACTGCTGTGCCGGGCCTGTTCCGAGAGCCGGATGCCCAGCGCCGAGGGCGAGGGTGAGCACCTCGACCCGCACGATCACAGCGAGCCCGGCCATCCCGGCCCGCTCGGCCATCGCACGGCCGGCGATCTGTGGTCGCCGGAGCGCGAGTGCGGCATCGCCGCCCCCGCCGGACTGGTGCGCGGACTGCTCGACGGGTGGGTCGCGGACAGCCCGGACACCCGCGAGTGGCGGGATCTCGAGGAAGTCTGCTGACGCCTGCCCGTAGGCTGTACGGACACAGAGTGACCGGCCACCGGGCTCGCATCGCGTATTGAGGAAGGCGTACGGCTGACATGGCGTCGCAGCAGGAGACGGACCAGCAGGTCAACGATGGTTTCGTCGTGGACACGGAGGACTGCGAGGCACGTGAGCTCGCCCATCGCGAGCGGGGCACCTCGCGCCCGATCACGGTCGTCGGCAACCCCGTCCTCCACACGGAGTGCAAGGACGTCACCGCCTTCGACGACAAGCTCGCCTCGCTGATCGACGACATGTTCGCGAGCCAGCGCACCGCCGAGGGCGTCGGCCTGGCCGCCAACCAGATCGGCGTGGACCAGAAGGTCTTCGTCTACGACTGCCCCGACGACGACGGTGTGCGGCACGTCGGTGTGGTCTGCAACCCGGTCCTGGAGGAGCTGCCGCCGGAGCTGCGCGTCCTCGACGACGCCAACGAGGGCTGCCTCTCCGTCCCGACCGCCTATGCCTCGCTGGCCCGCCCCGACTACGCGGTGGTGCGCGGCCAGGACGCCCAGGGCAACCCGATCAAGGTGCGTGGCACGGGCTACTTCGCGCGCTGCCTCCAGCACGAGACGGACCACCTGTACGGCTACCTCTACATCGACCGGCTCTCCAAGCGGGAGCGCAAGGACGCGCTGCGGCAGATGGCCGAGGGCACGCCGCGCTACCCGGTCGTGCCCAACGAGTGAGCCGTCAGGCGACGGTGCGCACCGGGCCGCGGAACGTGCGGCGGTAGGCGTTCGGCGTGGTGCCGAGGGTGCGCAGGAAGTGGTGGCGCAGTGCCGCCGCGTTGCCGAACCCGGACCGTCCCGCGATCGTGTCCACCGTGTCGTCCGTCGACTCCAGCAACTCCTGCGACAGCAGCACCCGCTGTCGCAGCAGCCAGCGGTAGGGCGTCGTCCCGGTCTCCTGCTGGAAGCGGCGGGCGAAGGTCCGCGGTGACATGTGGGCACGCTCCGCGAGCTGTTCCACGGTCATCTCGCGGTCCAGGTGCCGTTCCATCCAGGCGAGGACATCGCCGACCGTGTCGCACCGGGTCCGCGGCAGCGGGCGTTCGATGTACTGCGCCTGGCCGCCGTCGCGATGCGGCGGCACCACCATCCGCCGGGCGATGTGGTTGGCGATCTCCGGGCCGTGCTCCTGGCGCACCACATGGAGGCAGGCGTCGATCGCCGCGGCGGTGCCGGCCGAGGTGATGACCGAACCCTCGTCCACGTACAGCACGTCGGGGTCGACGACGGCCAGCGGATGGCGCTCGGCCAGGATGCCGGTGTGGCGCCAGTGGGTGGTGCAGCGGCGTCCGTCGAGCAGTCCCGCGGCGCCGAGGACGAAGGCGCCCGTGCAGACGCTGATCACCCGGGCGCCCCGGTCGACCGCGCGGCGCAGCGCGTCCAGCAACTCCTCCGGGTAGTCCCGGGTCGGGTAGTCGCCGCCGGTGGGGACGGCGATCAGATCCGCGTCCTCCAGCCGCTCCAGGCCGTGCTGTGTGGTGATGCTGAACCCGGCGTGCGTGTGCAGCGTGGGTCCCGCGGCGGAGACCACGGCGAAGTCGTAGACGGGCATGCCGTCCTCGCTGCGGTCGAGGCCGAACACCTCGCTGATCACGCCGAGTTCGAAGGGATGCACGCCCTCCAGGAGGACGGCGGCCACGTTTTTCAGCATGGCCCCAGTGTGGCAGTAATTCGATGGTTCATGACAGTCCTGCCACTGACTTCTTTGCCGTCCGAGGACGACAGTGGAGGACATGAACGCATTCCTGGAGTACCTGTTCGTGATCGCCCTGTTCGCACTGATCACTCTTCCGTCCCTGGTGGGGCATGCCAGGGACCGTGCCGTCGACCGTCAGCTGCGGGAGGCCGCGGGACGCCTGGAGTCCGGGCGTCGCGCGGCCGCCAGCACCGCCGGGGCCCACGGCCGGCGCCCCGCACCCCGGCTTCACCAGGGGGCGGGGCGCGACTGGGGCAAGGCGGCCTAGCCAGAAGACGACCTGCCGGCAGATCCTAGAAGTCGTCGTCGAAGCCGACCGAGCCCTCGACCGCCACCTGGTAGGCGGACGGACGGCGCTCGAAGAAGTTCGTCAGCTCCTGGACACCCTGCAACTCCATGAAGGAGAACGGGTTCTCCGACCCGTACACCGGCGCGAAGCCCAGCCGGATGAGCCGCTGGTCGGCGACGCACTGGAGGTATTCGCGCATGGACTCGGTGTTCATGCCCGGCAGACCGTCGCCGCACAGGTCACGGCCGAACTGCAGCTCCGCCTCGACCGCCTCCTTCAGCATGTCGGTGACCTGCTGACGCAGCGCGTCGTCGAAGAGCTCCGGCTCCTCCTTGCGGACCGTGTCCACCACCTCGAAGGCGAAGTTCATGTGCATGGTCTCGTCGCGGAACACCCAGTTGGTGCCGGTGGCGAGGCCGTGCAGCAGCCCGCGGGAGCGGAACCAGTAGACGTACGCGAACGCGCCGTAGAAGAACAGCCCCTCGATGCACGCCGCGAAGCAGATCAGGTTCAGCAGGAAGCGCCGGCGGTCGGCCTGCGTCTCCAGCCGGTCGATCTTCTCCACCGAGTCCATCCACCGGAAGCAGAACTGCGCCTTCTCACGGATGGAGGGGATCTCCTCGACCGCGTCGAACGCGGCCGCGCGGTCGTCCGGGTCGGGGAGATAGGTGTCCAGCAGCGTCAGATAGAACTGGACGTGCACCGCCTCCTCGAAGAGCTGACGGCTCAGATACAGCCGCGCCTCGGGGGAGTTGATGTGCTTGTAGAGCGTGAGCACCAGGTTGTTGGAGACGATCGAGTCACCCGTTGCGAAGAACGCGACCAGCCGGCCGATCATGTGCTGCTCACCCGGGGACAGCTTGGCCAGGTCGGACACGTCGGAGTGGAGGTCGACCTCCTCCACGGTCCAGGTGTTCTTGATCGCGTCGCGGTAGCGCTCGTAGAAGTCCGGGTAGCGCATCGGACGCAGGGTCAGCTCGAATCCCGGGTCGAGCAGGTTCTTCTCGGGAGCACTCATTACTGGCAGGCCTCGCAGGACTCGGGGTTCTCCAGGGAGCAGGCGACCGCGTCGGTCTCCGGCGTCGCCTGTACGGGGATGGGGGCCGCGGTCGCGGCTCCGGAGCCGGCCGCACGGGCGATCCGGGTCGCGGGGCGCGAGCGCAGGTAGTACGTGGTCTTCAGGCCCTGCTTCCAGGCGTAGGCGTACATCGAGCTGAGCTTCCCGATGGTCGGCGTCTCCAGGAACAGGTTCAGCGACTGCGACTGGTCGAGGAACGGGGTACGGGCCGCGGCCATGTCGATCAGACCGCGCTGCGGGATCTCCCACGCCGTGCGGTACAGCTCGCGCACATCGGCCGGGATCCAGCTGAAGCCCTGCACCGAACCGCTGGACTCGCGCAGCGCCTCACGGGACTGTGCGTCCCACACGCCGAGCCGCTTCAGCTCTTCCACCAGGTAGGCGTTGACCTGGAGGAATTCGCCGCTGAGCGTCTCACGCTTGAAGAGGTTGGAGACCTGCGGCTCGATGCACTCGTAGACGCCCGCGATGGAGGCGATCGTCGCCGTCGGGGCGATGGCGAGGAGCAGCGAGTTGCGCATCCCGGTCGTGGCGATACGTTCCCGCAGGGCGGCCCAGCGCTCGGGCCAGTTGAGCTCGACACCGTAGTGGTCGGGGTGCAGCACACCGCGCGCGGTACGGGTCTTCTCCCAGGCGGGCAGCGGGCCGTTGCGCTCCGCGAGGGCGGCGGACGCCTCGTACGCGGCGAGCATGATGCGCTCGGCGATGCGGGTCGACAGGGCGCGGGCGGCGGGGGAGTCGAACGGCATCCGCAGCTTGAAGAAGACGTCCTGCAGACCCATCGCGCCCAGGCCCACCGGACGCCACTTGGCGTTGGAGCGGCCGGCCTGCTCGGTCGGGTAGAAGTTGATGTCGACGACGCGGTCGAGGAAGGTGACGGCGGTCCGGACGGCTTCGTCCAGGCGCTCCCAGTCGATCCCTTCACCGGCGCCGTCCGCCAGGACGAACGCGCCGAGGTTCACCGAGCCGAGGTTGCAGACGGCCGTCTCGCCGTCGTCCGTCACCTCCAGGATCTCGGTGCACAGGTTCGACGAGTGCACGGTGTGGCCGGGCTCGGCGGTCTGGTTGGCCGTGCGGTTGGAGGAGTCCTTGAAGGTCATCCAGCCGTTGCCGGTCTGCGCGAGCGTGCGCATCATCCGGCCGTACAGCTCACGCGCGGGCATGGTCTTGCGGGCCAGGCCCTTCGCCTCGGCGTCGCGGTACGCCGCGTCGAACTCGTCGCCCCACAGGTCGACGAGCTCGGGGACGTCGGCGGGCGAGAACAGCGACCACGGGGCGTCGGCGTCGACACGGCGCATGAACTCGTCGGGAATCCAGTGCGCGAGGTTCAGATTGTGCGTACGCCGGGCGTCCTCGCCGGTGTTGTCGCGCAGCTCCAGGAACTCCTCGATGTCCGCGTGCCAGGTCTCCAGGTAGACGGCGGCCGCGCCCTTGCGGCGTCCGCCCTGGTTCACCGCCGCGACCGAGGCGTCGAGGGTCTTCAGGAACGGCACGATGCCGTTGGAGTGGCCGTTGGTGCCCCGGATCAGGGAACCGCGGGCGCGGATGCGGGAGTACGACAGACCGATGCCGCCGGCGTGCTTGGAGAGCCGGGCGACCTGGTGGTACCGGTCGTAGATCGAGTCCAGTTCGTCCGCCGGCGAGTCCAGCAGATAGCAGGAGGACATCTGCGGGTGGCGGGTGCCGGAGTTGAACAGCGTGGGGGAGGAGGGGAGGTAGTCGAGGCGGCTCATCAGGCCGTAGAGGTCGGCCACCTCGTCCAGCGCGCGCACGCTGTCGTCCTCGGCGAGACCACAGGCGACCCGCAGCATGAAGTGCTGGGGTGTCTCGATCACCTGACGGGTGATCGGATGCCGGAGCAGATAGCGGCTGTAGAGGGTGCGCAGGCCGAAGTAGCCGAAACGGTCGTCCGCCTCGGTGTCGATGAGGGTGTCCAGGCGGTCCGCGTGCAGCGTGACGAACGCGGCGGTCCGGTCGGCGATCAGACCCTCGGTGTGTCCGACCGCGACGGAGGCGGAGAAGGACACGGCGCCCTGGCCCGACGCCTCTTCGGCGATCGTCCGGGTCAACAGGCGGGCGGCGAGCCGGGAGTAGGCGGGGTCCTCGGAGATCAGACCCGCGGCGGCGTCGGTGGCGAGCCCACGGAGCTCGGCCATGTCCGAACCGGCGTGCCGGCCCCGCAGCGCGGCGGCGGCGACGCGGCCGGGGTCGGTGTCGGGCAGATCAGCGGTGAGGTCGGTCAGGATCCGCAACAGCGCGGTCCCTGGGCCGTCCTCGAGCTGCTCGGCGATGCCTGCTGCCGGATCGGCTGGCGCGATGGTCACGTGGTGCTCTCCCTCGCTCGGCTCTGGGCCGTCGGAGGGAGGCGGGGCCGTCGGGCAGTACGCGCCCAGGGCAGGGCAGCACTCCGTACGGCGTCCACCGGCCCAACCGCGAGGCCCGGACGTCTTGGCACCCGGATCGGTCGAACCGGATGCACCGTCGGCAGGTCTTCGGACTCTCGGGTACGACAAAGCGCACCACATCACACCGTTGCGGGACAGTTCCGGATTCGCACCGGATTCCCCTGCGGCGACAGCGAGGTCGAGCATACATGTGGGGGCCGCCAGTTGCGGCACCCCCCACATGTTGTGTCGGGGCGCCGTGCGGGAGTTGTGGCATTGCGCCGCTGATCCCGGCCGGTGCGGCCCTTGGGACGCCCCGGCGGGGGCCCGGTCCGGCCCGTGGGCGCACGGTTTCACGGCGAAGGGCCGCCGCGTTCCCGGAGGAACGCGACGGCCCTTCAGGGGCCCTTCAGCCGGTCAGCAGCAGCGGAAGCCCTCGCGCGGATCGGCTTCGCGTGCGTCCGTACGGCTGCGCTCGAAAGCGCGGCGGCTCATCACCTCGGCGTCCGGGTCGCAGCCGCGGGCGTGGGCGACGTACCGGTCATAGGCCGATTCGCCGGTGAACTCCCTGACGTACCACCGGATCCGGCCGAAGACGTGGCGGGCCCTCGCCGTGGTGCTCATGCCGAACCGCTCCTTGCGGGAACGTTCTCCTCGGCGGTTGCCATCTCGGCCCTCTCCTCCTTGGTGGGGATCAGTCCGGCCGGTGCGACGATCTTCGACTCGGTGTACGGAACCTCCGACAGCTTCACGCTCTCGGGGTGCCGGATCGCGTTGTAGCAGACGCGTCCCGCGTCCACGATGACCACGATGATGAGGATCGCGAAGAGAGCCGTGAGCGCTCCGTCGACCGTGGAATTGGTGACCACGGTGTGCATGTCGTCCATGGACTTGGCGGGAGGCAGGATCTTGCCCTCGTCGATGGCCGACTGGTAGACGTCCCGCTGGGTGAAGAAGCCCACGCGTGGGTCGCCGGAGAATATCTTCTGCCAGCTCGCGGTGAGGGTGACGGCGGCGTCCCAGGCGAGCGGTACGGCCGTGACCCAGGCCCACTTGAGCCGACCGGACTTCACCAGCAGCGTGGTGCACACGGCGAGTGCCACGGCGGCGAGCAGCTGGTTGGCGATGCCGAACAGCGGGAAGAGCTGGTTGATGCCGCCCAGCGGGTCGTGCACGCCGACCCAGAGGAAGTAGCCCCAGCCGCCCACGACGACCGCGCTGGCGAACCAGACGCCGGGCCTCCAGCTGACCTGACGGAACGGCTTGTAGACGTTGCCGAGCATGTCCTGGAGCATGAAGCGCCCGACCCGGGTGCCCGCGTCCACCGTGGTGAGGATGAACAGCGCCTCGAACATGATGGCGAAGTGGTACCAGAAGGCCTTCAGCCCGGCGCCGCCGACCACGGACGAGAAGATGTCCGACATACCGAGCGCGAACGTCGGCGCGCCGCCGGTCCGCGACAGCAGGCTGGACTCCTCGACGTCCTTGGCCGCCTGGGCCAGTTGGTCGGGTGTGATCGTGAAGCCGAGATTGGCGACGGCCTGGGACGCCGTCTCGACCGTGGGACCGATGACACCGGCCGGTGAGTTGACCGCGAAGTAGAGACCCGGGTCGATGATGCAGGCCGTGATCATCGCCATGATCGCGACGAACGACTCCGTCAGCATCGCGCCGTAGCCGATCATCCGGATCTGCGTCTCCTTCTGGACCATCTTCGGGGTGGTGCCCGAGGAGACCAGGGAGTGGAAGCCGGAGAGCGCGCCGCAGGCGATGGTGATGAACACGAAGGGGAACATCGATCCGGCGAACACCGGGCCGTCGCCCCGGCTCGCGAACTCGGTGACCGCGTCCATCTTCAGGGTCGGCAGCGCTATCACCACGCCGAGGGCCAGCAGCACGATGGTGCCGACCTTCATGAAGGTGGAGAGGTAGTCGCGAGGTGCCAGCAGCATCCACACCGGCAGCACCGACGCGAGGAAGCCGTAGACGATCATCCAGATGACCAGCGTGCCGGCCTCCAGGGTGAAGGTCTCCGCGAGCGAGGACTCCGCGACCCAGCCGCCCGAGACGATGGCGAGCAGCAGCAGCGCCACACCGATGACCGAGACCTCGGTGACTCTGCCGGGCCGCAGCAGCCGCAGATAGACGCCCATGAAGAGGGCGATCGGGATGGTCATGGCGATCGAGAAGACGCCCCAGGGCGAGTCCGCCAACGCGTTGACGATGACCAGGGCCAGCACCGCCAGCAGGATGATCATGATGGCGAACACCGCGATCAGCGCGGCGGCTCCGCCGAAGGGTCCTATCTCGTCACGGGCGATCTGGCCGAGCGAACGGCCGTCCCGGCGTGTGGAGAAGAAGAGCGTGACCATGTCCTGGACGGCGCCGGCGAAGATGACGCCCGCGACGATCCAGATCGTGCCCGGCAGATATCCCATCTGGGCGGCGAGCACCGGGCCGACCAGTGGTCCGGCGCCGGCGACCGCGGCGAAGTGGTGCCCGAAGAGCACGCGCCGGTCGGTGGGGTGGAAGTCGATTCCGTTGTCGAGGCGTTCGGCCGGGGTGGCTCGGGTCTTGTCGACCTTCAGCACCCGGTTGGCAATGAAGCGGGAGTAGAAGCGGTACGCGATCGCATACGAACCCAGCGCCGCCGCCAGCATCCATGCGGCGGAGATCTCCTCGCCCCGGGAGAGTGCCAGCACAGCCCATCCCGATGCCCCCACCAGGGCCACCAGCCCCCAGATGGCGATGGACCGCGGGGTGAGCTTCCGGGATGACGTCGGTGCGGTATTCGGTGGTGTGGGTTCTGGCATGGCGGGTCGTCCCCTCACTGTTCACCTGCATTTTTAATGCGCAGGAAATCTAAAGGAACGTCTCGACGCGAGTCACCCCCGTCCGCATATCGGTACGGCAACGGCGACGAATTCGCACCGTTTTCGTCGGCATTCCGCACCGGTTCTCCTTCGTCCCTCCGCCGGCTCTGTGCGCGGACAGCACAAAGCCCCGGAGGCGAGGCCTCCGGGGCATGCTGCCGGGCGCCGTACTGCCCGGGGGGTCAGTCGGTCGGCCGCCGCAGGCGGGCCACGAACTTGTACCGGTCGCCGCGGTAGACCGACCGCACCCACTCGACGGGTTCGCCCTGCGCGTCCAGCGAGTGGCGCGAGAGCATCAGCATCGGCAGGCCCACGTCGGTGCCCAGCAGACCGGCCTCGCGCGGGGTCGCCAGCGAGGTCTCGATCGTCTCCTCGGCCTCGGCGAGATGGACGTCGTACACCTCCGCCAGCGCCGTGTAGAGCGAGGTGTACTTCACCAGGCTGCGGCGCAGCGCGGGGAAGCGCTTGGCCGAGAGGTGGGTGGTCTCGATCGCCATCGGCTCACCGCTGGCGAGCCGCAGACGCTCGATGCGCAGCACGCGGCCGCCCGTCGAGATGTCCAGCAGTCCGGCGAGCGTGTCGTCGGCCGTCACATAGCCGATGTCGAGCAGTTGGGACGTCGGCTCCAGGCCCTGGGCCTTCATGTCCTCGGTGTACGAGGTGAGCTGGAGGGCCTGCGACACCTTGGGCTTGGCCACGAACGTGCCCTTGCCCTGGATGCGTTCGAGCCTGCCCTCGACGACCAGTTCCTGAAGCGCCTGACGCACCGTGGTGCGCGAGGTGTCGAACTCGGCCGCGAGCGTGCGCTCCGGCGGCACCGGGGTGCCGGGCGGCAGCGTCTCCGTCATGTCGAGCAAGTGGCGCTTGAGCCGGTAGTACTTGGGCACGCGTGCGGTCCGGGTCTGTGCCCCGCCCTCGGTCTCCGCTCCCACCCCGTCCGTGGTCATGGCCCGCCTTCCCGACTCCTGCGCTGCTGCCGTCACCGGCTCCTCCGTCTGTCGCGGCTCACATGGTGGCACGGTCCGGTCACGGGTCGTCGCCCTCCCTCAGGTGTCGGTCCGATAACGGACCCGACTGCCCTTCTTATACACCCTTGACACCCCTAAAGGTCTAGGCCAAGCTCCGGGTACTGGTCTAAACCATTAAAGACCAGGTCCCAGCCCCACGGGCAGACCTGAGCACTGTCTCTCTGCGTGTTGTGCGACTCCCGGGCGGTGGGGGGGAAAATCTTGCATCCCTTGAGGAGGGTGGCGTGAAGCGCAAGCTCATAGCTGCAGTGGGTGTGGCGGCCATGGCGGCTTCGGTCGCGGCGTGTGGCTCCGGCGACAGCGAGTCCGCGAAGGACCCGAAGGACCGCAAAGGCACGCTGACCGTCTGGCTGATGACGGACGCTCAGTCCACCTGGCCCGAGCTGGTCAAGGACGTCAACACGCAGTTCGCCGCGAAGTACCCGGGCGTGAAGGTCAACGTCCAGTACCAGCAGTGGGGCGACAAGACCAAGAAGCTCGACGCCGCCCTCGCCGGAGACAAGTTCCCCGACGTGGTCGAACTGGGCAACACCGAGACCATGACGTACATCCTCAACGGGGCGGTCGGCGAGATCGACCCGAAGAAGTACGAGAACTCGGACACCTGGATCAAGGGTCTGAAGGACACCTGTACCTACGAGGGCAAGCTCTACTGCGTGCCCTACTACGCCGGTGCGCGTGTCGCCATCTTCAACAAGGACATGTTCAAGGCGGGCGCCGGCTCCGACGCGCTGCCCACCACCGAGGCCGAGCTCACCGCCGCCCTCGACAAGGTCCAGGCGAAGTACGGCAAGGACAAGGCCTTCTCGCCGCTCTACCTGCCGGGCCGCTACTGGTACGCCGCCATGTCCTACGTCGCCGCGTACGGCGGCGAGATCGCCACGTACGACGACGGCTCGAAGGAGTGGAAGGCCTCGCTCTCCACTCCGGAGGCGCAGAAGGGCATCCAGCACTTCGTCGACCTGGTCAAGAAGTACAACCACGGCGACAAGACCAAGGACGAGCAGGACCACGCCAACGTCATGGCCAACGAGAAGACCGCTCTTCTCTACGGCAACGGCTGGGAGGCCGGCAGCGTCGTCGACAGCGCCGCCAACGGCAACCCCAAGCTGAAGGACAAGATCGGCACCGCCGGTATGCCGGGTCCCGACGGCAAGGCGCTTCCGTCCTTCATCGGCGGCTCCGACCTCGCCACCATCTCCAAGTCCAAGAACCAGGACCTGGGCGAGGAGTGGATCTCGCTGTTCACCAGCGAGAAGTCCGAGGCCGTGCTCGCCTCGAAGAACATCCTTCCGAACAACACCAAGCAGCTCGAGCCGCTGAAGGCGAAGCCGGAGACCGCGCCGATCGCCAACGCCGTGCCGGACGCCTGGTTCACCCCGATCGCCCCGGGCTGGTCCGCGATCGAGAAGAAGGAAATCCTCGAGCTGATGCTGCTCGACATCATCAAGGGCAAGTCGGTCGCGGACGCCACGAAGGCGGCCGACGCGGAGATCGACAAGCTGATCAACGAGAAGTCCTGATCACTTGATCGCCCAGCGGGAGCGGCGGGCCGACGGCCTACCGCTCCCGCCCTCCGGTATCCGGTCCGAGCGGAAGGGCGGAGCACAGTGAGTGCCGCCGACACGAAAGCAGCCGATCCGGCGGTGCCCGTCCAGCGGCACCCCGAAGAACCAGGCTCCCCGCCACGGAAGGGCGGACGGCCGCCGCGCAAGGCCGGCGCGCTGCTGCCGTATCTGCTGATAGCCCCGGCGTTCGTGGCGATCGCCGCGGTCTTCGCCTGGCCCCTGGTCAAGACGGTCATCATGTCCTTCCAGGACGTCGGCCGCCGTGAGCTGTGGACCGGGGAACCGCCCCCGTGGGTCGGGTTCGACAAGTTCACCGAGATCCTCGGCGACGGCGAGTTCTGGGACGTGGTCCTGCGGACCGTCGTCTTCATGGCCGCCTGCGTCATCGCCACCATGGGCGTCGGTCTGCTGCTGGCCCAGACGATGCAGCGGATGTCGCCGTGGGTACGGATGCTGCTCACCGCGGGGCTCGTGGCCGCCTGGTCGATGCCCCTGCTGGTCGCCACCTCGATCTTCCGGTGGTTCGCCGACTCCGACTACGGAGTGGTGAACATGATCCTGTCGAAGTACCTCGGCCTCGACTTCCAGGGCCACAACTGGTTCCTCGACCCCAAGCAGGGCTTCGTCATCATCGGGGCCGTCGTCGTCTGGGGAGCGATCCCCTTCGTGGCGATCACCCTCTACGCCGCGCTCACCCAGGTGCCCCGCGAACTGGAGGAGGCGGCCGCGCTCGACGGTGCGGGCGCCTTCGGTGTGTTCCGCTTCGTCACCTGGCCCGTCATCAAGCCGGTCTTCCAGATGGTGGCGACCCTCTCGGTGATCTGGGACTTCAACGTCTTCGGCCAGATCTTCCTGATGCGTGGCAACAAGCCGGAGCCCGAGTACGCCGTTCTGGGCATCTACTCCTTCGACAAGGCCTTCGAGTCCAACTCGTTCAGCCAGGGCGCTGCCATCTCGCTGATCACGGTTCTGCTGCTGTCCGGCGTCGCCGTGTACTACCTGCGCCAGCTGCTCAAGATCGGAGAGGTCGAATGAGCGCCACCACCTCCACCAGGGCCTCGTACCGCCCGGACCGCAAGAAGCACCGGCTCGCCTACAACATCGTGGGCCTTCTCGCCTTCGTCGCCATGGCGTTCCCGGTGTACTGGCTCGTCATCAGTGCCCTTCGGCCCAATCACGAGATCCGCAGCTACGACCAGACGCTCTGGCCCTCGTCGGTCACCTTCGACAACTTCAAGCGGGCCATCGACGCGCCCAACTTCGGCACGGCCATCCAGTCGAGCCTCATCATCTGCCTGACCGCCGTCGTCGGCGCGATGATCATCTCCACGATCGCCGCGTTCGCCATCGCCCGCTTCAAGTTCGCCGGCCGCAAGACCTTCATGATCGTGCTGCTCGCGGTCCAGCTGCTGCCGCCGACGGCGATGCTGATCCCCATCTACATCCAGCTCAACGATCTGGGTGCGCTCAACGAGTACTGGGGCGTCATCGTCATCTACCTGGTCTCCACCCTGCCCTTCGCCACCTGGATGATCCGCGGCTTCGTGATCAACATCCCGAAGGAGCTGGAGGAGTCCGCGATGGTGGACGGGTGCACCAGGATGGGTGCCTTCTGGCGGGTCGTCTTCCCGCTGGTCGCACCGGGCCTGGCGGCCGCCTCCATCTACTCGCTCATCAACGCGTGGAACGAGTACCTGCTGGCGTACGTCGTGCTCCAGGACAACGACAAGTACACCCTCAACGTGTGGCTGATGAACTTCACCACCTCGCGAGGCGTGGACTACGGCGCCCTGATGGCTGCCTCGACGCTCATCGCCATTCCGGTCGTCGCCTTCTTCATGATGGTCCAGAAGAAGATGGCGGCAGGCCTCACCTCAGGCGCAGTGAAGGGATAACGCCCGCCATGACCACACTCGTACGTGGATCCTCGGACACCCTCACCCGTGACGCACTCGCCGTCCTCCAGCCCGGATTCCTCGGCACCACCGCCCCCGAATGGCTGCTCCGGCAGATCGGTGAAGGGCTCTCGGCCGTCGGGCTGTTCGGCCGCAACATCGTCACCCCGGAGCAACTGACGGCGCTCACCGCGCAGTTGCGGGCCGAGCGGGACGACGTCCTCGTCGCGATCGACGAGGAGGGCGGTGACGTCACCCGGCTCGAGGTGCGCACCGGGTCGTCCTTCCCCGGCAACTACGCGCTCGGCTCGGTGGACGACACCGGCCTCACCCGCGACGTCGCCCGGGAACTCGGCCGCCGGCTCGCCGAGTGCGGGGTCGACCTCAACTGGGCGCCGTCCGCCGACGTCAACGCCAACCCCGACAATCCGGTGATCGGTGTGCGGTCCTTCGGCGCGGATGCCGCGCTGGCCGCCCGGCACACCGTCGCGTACGTCGAGGGCCTCCAGGCCGCCGGCGTCGCCGCCTGCGTCAAGCACTTCCCCGGACACGGCGACACCAACGTGGACTCGCACCACGCGCTGCCCCGAATCGATGTGGATCTCGACACGCTGCACGCCCGTGACCTGCTGCCTTTCCGCGCGGCCATCGCGGCGGGTTCCAAAGCGGTGATGAGCGCGCATATCCTGCTACCCGCGCTCGACCCGAACCGCCCGGCAACACTGAGCCCGCAGATCCTCACCGGTCTGCTGCGCGAAGAGCTGGGCTTCCAGGGGCTGATCGTCACCGATGGCATGGAGATGAACGCCATCGCGTCGACGTACGGCATCGAGCGCGGCTCCGTGCTGGCGATCGCCGCCGGTGCCGACGCGATCTGTGTCGGTGGCGGCCTCGCCGACGAGGGGACCGTACTGCGCCTGCGCGACGCGCTGGTCACGGCGGTACGGGACGGCGAACTGCCCGAAGAGCGGCTGGCCGACGCGGCCGCGCGGGTGCGCGCCCTCGCCGACTGGACACGACGGGCCAGGGGGGCAGGAGGGGAGCCGGGCGCGGCTCCCACCCCGGCGCAGCCGGGGGGCGGGACCGCGCCCGGCAACGACGTCGGACTGATCGCGGCGCGGCGGGCGGTGAAGGTGTCCGCCGGCGAACTGCCGTACCGGCCCGTCACCGAGGCGCCCTACGTCGCCGCGTTCACCCCGGTCGCCAACATCGCCGTCGGCGACGAGACGCCGTGGGGTGTCGCCTCCGAACTGGCCGCGCTGCTGCCGGGCACCACCACCGACACCTACGGCGACACGTCCGGAACGACCGTATTGGTGGCAAATGTGCTGGGTATGGCGGCGGACCGTAGGATCGTCGCTGTAGTACGCGACGTTCACCGCCACCCCTGGATGGCGGATGCGCTGGACGCACTCGTCGAGGCCCGGCCGGACACGGTCGTGGTCGAGATGGGCGTCGACCGCGCGCAGCCGAGGGGTGCCCTGCACATCGCGACCCATGGCGCCGCCCGCGTCTGCGGACGGGCCGCCGCGGAGGTCATCACCGGCAGGGCGGCCGGGGCCTGACCGACGCGGACCGTGCAGTGCCGGGGCCCGTGGGGCAGTGCCCCCACGGGCCCCGGCGCAAGGATTGCCACAGGAGGCACCCAGCATGTCCGCCACGCATCCGGCCGGTCGGAGCGAGCGTCCGGGCCGGATCATGTCCGGCGAGATGGCAGAGCAGCCCGCGGTGCTGCGGCGCATTCTGGAGCAGGGTGCGCCGCACATCCGCGACGTGGCGTCGGCGATCGCGGCGAAGAGCCCGCGGTTCGTGCTGCTGACGGCGCGCGGCACGTCGGACAACGCGGCGCTGTACGCGAAGTACCTGCTGGAGATCCAGCTGGGACTGCCGTGCGGACTGTCGTCCATGTCGACGACGACCGCGTACGGCGCGCGGCCGGATCTGACCGATGTGCTGGTGGTGACGGTCAGCCAGTCCGGCGGTTCGCCGGACCTGGTGGCGTCCACGAAGGCGGCCCGCGAGGCCGGCGCGATCACACTCGCCGTCACCAACAACCCCGACTCCCCGCTGGCGGCGGTGTCGGAGTTCCACATCGACATCCTCGCCGGCCCCGAGAAGGCGCTCCCGGCGACGAAGACGTACACGGCCTCGCTGCTGGCGCTCTACCTGTTCGTGGAAGGTCTGCGGGGCGGCGACGGGGCGGCCGCGAAGGCGCTGCCCGACCTCGCGGCCCAGGTGCTGGCCCGCGAGGACGAGGTACGGCAGCTGGCGTCCCGCTACCGGTTCGCCGAGCGCATGGTCATCACCTCGCGCGGCTACGGCTACCCCACCGCGAAGGAGGCCGCGCTGAAGCTCATGGAGACGAGCTACATCCCCGCGCTGTCCTACTCGGGTGCGGATCTGCTCCACGGCCCCCTGGCGATGGTGGACAACATCTCACCGGTGATCGCGGTGGTGACCGACGGCCGGGGCGGCGAAGCGCTCCAGCCGGTCCTCGACCGGCTCCGCGGCCGTGGCGCGGACCTGATGGTGATCGGCCCGGCCCCGCAGGTCTCGGCGGCCTCCGCGGGCTTCACGCTCCCCACGCAGGGCGTCCCGGAAGAGCTCCAGCCGATCCTGGAGATCCTGCCGCTCCAGCGGCTGGCGTACGAGGTGACGATCGCGCGGGGTCAGGACCCGGACGCACCGAGGGCGCTGGCGAAGGTGACGGAGACGCGCTGAGGGCTCTGTGCCCCGCAGTCCCGAGGGGGGCCGGCCGAGGGCCGGTGGCGATGCCGCCGGCCCCTGAAGGGCCTCCGCGATCGCGCATCAGCCGCGAGAACAGTCCCGGAAACACCCGCGGGCCGCGGCGCCTGACGGGACCCTCAGCCCGTCCGGCACCGCAGCCCGGAGCTTCTCGGCCGGTGGGTGTGCGGTCCCACGCGACCGTGTGAGAGGTCCCGGCGCAGTCAGGGCAGAGAGCGCCGTGCCCTCGCTCCACCCTCCTGTGCGGGGAGGGCGGAAGCTTTATCAGTTCATTGTGGACTAGACCATTCTAGGATGTCCATCCATCTGCAGAGCATAGTTCTTGGCCCATCCTCCACCATGACCGGTCGTTTTCCGGCCCGGGCGCCGAGGTCTGTTCGAAACCCGCACTCCGCACCGCGGGTACGCTCGCACCTGTGCCCTCCATGAACGACCTCGTACGCCAGCACACAGCCCTGAGTGAATCCGACCTCGAGTGGCTGCATCTGCTGGTCTCGGAGTGGCAGCTGCTCTCCGACCTCTCCTTCGCCGACCTCGTCCTGTGGGTGCCCACCCGCGACGGTACGCGCTATGTGTCCGTCGCCCAGATGCGGCCGAACACCGGCCCCACCTCGTACCAGGACGACATGGTCGGCCATCTCGTTCCCCGCGGCCGGCGGCCACTGCTGGACGCCGCGCTCGACGAGGGCAGGATCGTGCGCGAGGGCGACCCGGAGTGGCGCGAGGAGGTGCCGGTACGGGTCGAGTCCATCCCCGTCCGGCGCGAGGGCCGGGTTCTCGGCGTCATCGCCCGCAACACGAATCTGCTGACCGTGCGGACCCCGAGCCGACTGGAGCTCACCTACCTCCAGTCCGCGTCCGACCTCGCCCAGATGATCGCCGCAGGATCGTTCCCCTTCCCCGGCCAGCAGGTCGACATGGACGCCTCCCCGCGGGTCGGCGACGGCCTCATCCGGCTCGACGCGGACGGCGTCGTCCAGTACGCCAGCCCCAACGGTCTCTCCGCGTACCACCGTCTCGGCCTCGCGTCCGATCTCGTCGGGCACCACCTCGGCCAGACGACCGCCGAACTCGCCCCCTCCCGGGGCCCCGTCGACGAGGCCCTGGTCAAACTGGCCAGCGGCTACGCCCCGCGGGAGACCGAGGTCGAGGGGAACGGCGGGGTCATCCAGCTGCGCGCCATTCCGCTCAAGCCGAAGGGCACCCGCATCGGGTCGCTCGTCCTGCTGCGCGACGTCACGGAACTGCGACGCCGCGAGCGCGAGTTGATCACGAAGGACGCCACCATCCGGGAGATCCACCACCGGGTGAAGAACAACCTCCAGACGGTCGCCGCCCTGTTGCGGCTCCAGGCGCGCCGGATGGACTCCGTGCGCGGCCGCGAAGCGCTGAACGAGGCGGTGCGGCGCGTCGGTTCCATCGCCATCGTCCACGAGACGCTGTCGCAGAACCTGGACGAGCGCGTGGAGTTCGACGAGATCGCCGACCGCGTCATCGCGATGGTCGCCGAGATCTCCCCGGGCAAGGTCGAGTGCCGCCGTACCGGCCGCTTCGGCATCCTCGACGCCGAGGTGGCCACCCCGCTGGCCATGGTGCTCACGGAGATCCTGCAGAACGCCCTGGAGCACGCCTATCCGGCGGGCGGGCACGGCTCGGTCGAGGTGTCGGCCGTACGCGGCGACCAGCGGGTCGACAGCCGGCTGCTCATCACCGTCCAGGACGACGGCTGCGGGCTGCCCGAGGGCTTCGACGCGCAGCGGACCGGCAACCTCGGTCTCCAGATCGTCCGGACGCTGGTGGAAGGCGAGTTGGGCGGCACCTTCGACATGGTGCCGGTGCCCGCACCGGGCCGAGGGACGCGGGTCGTGCTCGACATACCGGTCCAGGCGCACAAGTAGCCACCGGATCACGGCAGTCGGGCGGGGCCGCGGGCAAGGCCGGGGCGCCCGTCACAGCAGCGAGCCCCGGACCGTAATCGATACGGTCCGGGGCTCGAATGCTGTTGGGTCTACTGCTGCGCGCTGCGGCTCGGGGGCGGGGTATGCGTACGCTCTGTACGTGCCGCCGGGCTCAGGCTCGTAGCGGTGGCGATCAGGCGCTTGCGTTACGCGCCCGGTTGCGAGCGGCGCGGCGCTTCATTGCGCGGCGCTCGTCCTCGCTGAGGCCACCCCAGACGCCGGAGTCCTGGCCGGACTCGAGCGCCCACTGCAGACACTGCTCCATGACGGGGCAGCGACGGCAGACGGCCTTGGCTTCCTCGATCTGCAGCAGCGCAGGACCGGTGTTGCCGATGGGGAAGAAGAGCTCGGGGTCTTCCTCGCGGCAAACGGCGTTGTGACGCCAGTCCATGGCTGCTACCTCTCCTTGGTATTACATGCACGTTGCTTGTGAATGTGAACGCTTTCACGAATCCCCCCGCAACGGAAGGGCCGACCGCCGGACGAACCGGCGTGGTCCTGAGGTTTTGGGAGGGGTTCTGGCGGTCTGTGGGGGCCGATCCTGCGGGCCGTCCCGATCGCCATGTAGAGATTCGCAAACCTCGGCTGCGGATACAACCCCTTCCGGAAAGTTTTTTTTGATTCCTCGGTGTCGACTAGGTCACAGCCGTACTTCTATGGGGTGGAGCCCAGCCCATACGTTCGAGATAAAGGCGGTTCGGGCCTTCCACTCACACAATCACACGCAGTGCACGGCGTACGCCTGTGAACGTCACGCTGGTGCGCAGTCCCAGGTGGTCGCCGTCCATCTGGAAGGGCAGTGGAACCTTGGATTTCAAGGTGAAGTCCGTCAGGTCGTGCAGTGTGACCGCGTGCTTACCGTGCGGACCGCGCTCGGGGCTCGACGTCAGCAGCTGGGTCGCATAACGAGCCATGGCGGGGGTGGACATCTTGGACAGCGCGAGCACGTCCAGCGCGGTGTCGAAGGAGGCCTCCGGGGACGCGTACACCGGACGATTGCCCAGGTAGGTCCAGGGGGAGGTGTTGCAGATTATGGAGAGCACGAGGTCGCTGACGGGGTCCGCGCCGGGGCGCTCCAGGGTGATCAGCCCGTGCCGGCGGTGGGGGTCGTCGAGGAACTGGCGGGCCACCTGGCGCAGATACAGGGCGTGCGTCGACCGCTTGCCGCGCTCCCTCTGCTGTTCGACCCGGCCGACCACTCCGGCGTCGAAACCGAGCCCGGCGCAGAAGGTGAACCACCGCGCGGGTGCCGCCTCGTCCTCGGTCCCCGGCGTGCCGGAGGCGAGCCCCAGTCCTACGGTGCGCTCGCTCTGGTCACTCAGCGCATCCAGGATCGCGCCGGTGGCCTCCACGGCGTCGTTCGGCAGGCCGAGCGCGCGGGCGAAGACATTGGTGGATCCGCCGGGGACGACGGCGAGACGGGGGAGACGGTCCGGGTCGGGGCCGCGGTGCAGCAGACCGTTGACGACCTCGTTCACCGTGCCGTCGCCGCCGAGGGCGACGACCATGTCGATGTCGTCCGAATCGGCCGCCCGGCGCCCGAGGTCGCGGGCGTGGCCGCGGTACTCGGTCGTGACCGCCTCTATCTTCATCTCGCTGGCGAGAGCGTGGATCAGGACGTCACGAGTGCGGGCACTGGTGGTGGTTGCTGCCGGATTGACCACGAGGAGTGCGCGCATGCGATGCAGAGTACCTACCGTGCGGTACCTGGCCCAGTCCGGGACCTGGGGGCGGGCTACCCTGCTGGGGTGAGCACCGACCAGACCCCCCGCCCCGTCCGCCTGACCGCCGCTGCCGCGGTGTCCGGCCTCGAAGGGCTGGCACTTGTCGCGGGCGGTGTCTATCTGCTCGTCATGGGCCTCCTCGGCCGGCCGGACAGCCCCACGCAGGCGGAGATGGGCGGTGTGACACTCATCGCACTCGGCGCGATCCCGCTGATCGCCGCCCGCGGACTGCTGCGGCTGCGCAGCTGGAGCCGGGGCCCCGCGCTGATCACCCACCTCATGGCGCTGATCCCGGCCTGGACGCTGCTGCGTTCCTCCGGCGCGCTGATCCCGCTCGGCATCGTGACCGCGATCGTCGCGGTGGCCGGTCTGGTGCTGCTGGTCAACCCGGCGACCACGGAAGCCCTCGGCATCCGCGGCCCGGGCGCCCACGACGCCTCGTAGGCGGCCCGCACTCGGTCGTGCGGAGGGCCCGGCACGCACTGCGTGCCGGGCCCTCCGCACGACCGAGTGCGGCTCTGCTACTCCTCGACGAGCAGCCGCTCCCGCAGCTGCGCGAGGGTGCGGGCCAGCAGCCGCGAGACGTGCATCTGGGAGATGCCGACCTCCTGCGCGATCTGCGACTGGGTCATGTTGCCGAAGAACCGCAGCAGCAGGATGCGCTTCTCCCGCGGCGGGAGATCCTCCAGCAGCGGCTTCAGCGACTCGCGGTACTCGACACCTTCCAGCGCCTCGTCCTCGGCGCCGAGGGTGTCCGCGACGGCGGGCGACTCGTCGTCGGTGTCGGGGACGTCCAGGGACAGCGTGGAGTACGCGTTCGCCGACTCCAGGCCCTCCAGGACCTCCTCCTCCGAGATGCCCAGACGCTCGGCGAGCTCGTGGACCGTCGGGGAGCGGCCGTGCTGCTGGGAGAGTTCGGCGGTCGCCGTGGTCAGGGCGAGCCTCAGCTCCTGAAGCCGGCGCGGGACGCGGACCGCCCAGCCCTTGTCCCGGAAGTGGCGCTTGATCTCACCGACGACCGTCGGCGTCGCGTAGGTCGAGAACTCGACACCACGATCCGGGTCGAACCGGTCCACCGACTTGATCAGACCGATCGTCGCGACCTGGGTGAGGTCGTCCAGCGGCTCACCGCGGTTGCGGAAGCGCCGCGCCAGGTGCTCGACCAGCGGCAGATGCATGCGCACCAGCTGGTTGCGCAGGGCCGCCCGCTCCGAGGAGCCGTCGGGCAGCTTGCGAAGCTCGATGAACATCGCCCGCGCCCCGCTGCGGTCATGTGGATCGTGGTGCTGCTGCTCGTGCACGTGCTCGCTCATATGGGCCGCCCGCTCTGCCTGCGCCTGCTCCGCCGCGTCCAAAAGGCCGTCCACCGGGTGCGGCCGCGCCTGCTGCTCCGGGATGCCGTGCACCGCGGGTGGCTCGTTCCGCACCGGACCGTCCCCGTTCCTCACGCCGGCCCGGGTCCCGCGCCGCGCTGTTTGTACAGGCTGATGGAGACCGTACGGTCGTCGGCGACCGAGGAGTCGACCTTGCCGGCCAGTGCGGAGAGCACCGTCCAGGCGAAGGTGTCGCGCTCCGGCGCCCGGCCGTCGGTCGTCGGCGCCGAGACCGTGACCTCGAGCGAGTCGTCGACCAGGCGGAACACACAGCTGAGGACGGAGCCGGGAACCGCCTGCTGCAGCAGGATCGCGCACGCCTCGTCGACCGCGATCCGCAGATCCTCGATCTCGTCGAGGGTGAAGTCCAAGCGCGCTGCGAGACCGGCCGTCGCCGTACGCAGCACGGACAGATAGGCACCCGCAGCGGGCAGCCGGACTTCCACGAAGTCCTGAGTCCCGGGCTCGCCTGCGATCTGGGACACCCTCACCTCCAAGGTGGCACAAGCTCTTTCGGGGCCGCGGGAGAAAGATCCCGAAGCCGTGGCTACGCAATCAGAACGCAGCCGGTACTGGCCCGGCGACGCTATCGCGATCCATGGTGCCCTGTCGCCGGACCCCCACTCGAGGGCCGTCACTCATGGTAAGCATATGACCACACACAGTGGCTAGAGGTCTGCGGGCCCAATTGTGAGGAACCGGCGGAGGGTTGACGTACCCAGGCTTCAGACGATCGAACCGTCCACGAAGCACCACCGCCAGTTCTCTCCCGGCTCGAAACTGCGCATCACCGGATGGCCCGTCTCCGCGAAATGTGCCGACGCGTGGCGCATCGGCGAGGAGTCACAGCACCCCACATGCCCACAGGTCAGGCAGAGTCGCAGGTGCACGGGATGGGTGCCGCCCGCATCGCACTCCGCGCAGGTGTCGGTCAGCGCGGCCGGTGCGGGGACGGGCAGTTCTGCTGCATGCGCACACTCGCTCATGATTGCCAGATTACGGCGGTGGGTGCCGGACGAGGCGTGGACGGACCGAGGGACGGCGAGAGATGGACGTATTGCCACTGGTGGCGCTGATCGCGGGCAGCGCCGCGATCGCCGGGCTGGCCCGCAGGTCGCCCGTACCCGTACCCCTGCTGCTCGTGGCGGCGGGGCTGATCTGCGCGTACCTGCCCGGAGTCCCGGACTACACGCTCGATCCGCACATCGTGCTCCCGCTGGTGCTGCCGCCGTTGCTGCACAAGGCGGCGGTCGACAGTTCCTACCTCGATCTGAAGGCCAACATCCGGCCCGTCGCGCTGCTCTCGGTCGGCTATGTGCTCTTCGCGACGCTCGTGGTGGGGTACCTCGCCTATCTGCTGGTGCCCGACCTGCCCCTGACGGCGGCGCTGGTCCTCGGGGCCGTGATCGCTCCGCCGGACGCGGTGGCCGCCACCGCGATCGCCCGCCGGCTCGGGCTGCCGAACCGCATCACCACGATCCTCCAGGGCGAGTCCCTGGTGAACGACGCCACCGCGATCACCGCGTTCAAGGTGGCGCTGGCCGCCGCCGTGGGCGAAGGAGCGAGCTGGGCGGGCGGCATCGGGGAATTCGCCCTGGCCTCGCTCGGCGGCATCGCCGTCGGCCTGCTGCTGATGGTGCCGCTCCACTGGCTGCGGACGCATCTGAAGGAAGCGCTGCTGCAGAACACGCTGTCGTTGCTCATCCCCTTCGTCGCCTACGCGGCGGCCGAGCACGTCCACGCCTCCGGCGTCCTCGCCGTGGTCGTCGTGGCGCTCTACCTCGGGCACCGCTCGTGGCAGGTCGACTTCGAGACGCGGCTCCAGGAGGACGCCGTGTGGCGGATGATCGCCTTCATCCTGGAGTCCGCCGTGTTCGCGCTGATCGGACTGCAACTGCCGTACGTCCTGGACGGCCTCGGCAACTACGGGGTGGGCGAGTCCCTCTGGTACGCCTTCGCGGTCTTCGTCTGCGTGGTGGTGGTGCGGTACGTCTGGGTCTTCCCGGGGACGTATCTGCCGCGGCTGTTGTCCTCACGCGTCCGGGAGCGGGAACCGGACACCGACTGGAAATCGCCCGTGATCGTCGGCTGGGCCGGGATGCGCGGGGTCGTCTCCATGGCGATCGCCTTCTCGATCCCGCTGACCACGGCCGACGGCGAGGCCTTCCCTGCGCGCAACCTCGTGCTGTTCCTGACCTTCACGACGGTCATCGGCACGCTCGTGGTGCAGGGGCTGACCCTGCCGGTCCTGATCCGCAAGCTGAAGCTGCCGCAGCGCGACACCTATGCCGAGACGCTCGCCGAGGCCCAGGCCCAGAACGAGGCCTCCGAGGCGGCGGACCGGCGGCTCGACGAACTGCTCGACGACAGTGCCAACGCACTGCCCCAGCCGCTGGAGGAACGACTGCGCACGGTCCTGGAGCGCCGGCGGAACTCCGTCTGGGAGCGGCTCGGCGCGGTGAACGAAGCGACCGGGGAGTCGGCGGACGACACCTACCGCAGGCTCGCCCGGCAGATGATCGGAGCGGAGCGCGAGGTCTTCGTGCAGCTGCGGGACGAGCGGCGGATCGACGACGAGATGATGCGGACGCTGCTGCGGCGGCTGGATCTGGAGGAGGCGGCGGCGTACCGCGAGGAGGCCGGATAGAGCTGTCGGGAGGACGGGGCCGGGCCGGGTCAGGGCGCTTCCGAGGGCTCGGGGGAGTCCGGCCGGCCCGTCACCACGGCGGCGATGGTGGTGCCCGGCGGGAACGCACCCTCGGCGGCCAGGGTGGCCAGACCGTAGAGCATTTTGGCCACATACAGCCGCTCGACCGGCAGTCCGTGGCGCGCCTCGAACTCATCGGCGAACGCATCCAGCCCGGGAGTGGAGCGCGCGTATCCGCCGCAGTGGAAGCGCTCGTCGAGCGTCCAGTCGCCGGTGCGGCCACCGAAGGCCTCCCGCTGGAGACGCGCCGTCTCCCCGGCGAGGAACCCGCCCCGCAGGACGGGGAAGCCGATGGCGCGCTGCCGCGGCGCGAGGCCCGCGGCGAGGCCGGCGAGCGTTCCTCCGGTGCCGCAGGCGACGGCGACCACGTCCGCCAGCTGCCGGAGTTCGTGTCCGAGGGCCGTGCAGCCGCGTGCGGCGAGAGCGTTGCTGCCGCCCTCGGACACGAGGTAGAAGTCGTCCGCGGCGTCCGGGTGGTGTGCCGGTCCATCGGCCCGCGCCTCCGCCGCTGCTCCCAGGATCCGGGCCAGCACCTGGGGGTCGTTCTTCGACCGGTAGGTGGTGCGGTCCACGAACACCAGGCGCATGCCGTCCGCCGCGCACTGCGCGAGGGACGGGTTGAGCGGCCGGGACGCCAGTTCGTCGCCGCGGACCACGCCGACCGTGGGGAAGCCCAGCAGCCGGCCGGCGGCGGCCGTCGCCCGCAGATGGTTGGAGTAGGCGCCGCCGAAGGTCAGCAGCGGGCGGCCCGCGGCCGCCCGCAGATTCGGCGCCAGTTTGCGCCACTTGTTGCCCGGCAGGTCGGGGTGGATCAGATCGTCGCGCTTGAGCAGCAGGCGTATGCCGTGCCGGGAGAAGCGCTCGTCCTCGACCGGCTGCAGCGGCGACGGCAGACGGGGCCGCAGGGCGGCGGTGAGGTCGAGCGCTTCCGGTGGCACACGGCCATTGTCACTTCAGGCGTTCGGTGATGCGTTCCCGCATGGCCTTCATGGTGAAGCCGCGCGGGTCGATCTTGCCCGGCTGCCATTCGAGGTGACCGATCACCGACCGTGAGTTCCAGCCGTGGTGGCGGCAGACGGCGGCCGCCGCCTTCTCGATCGCCTCCAGCTGGACGGCCGGCCAGGGGTCCTTGCCGTCGCCCAGGTTCTCGCACTCGAAGCCGTAGAAGTGGCGGTTCCCGTCGGTGTTCGCCTCGTTGTCGGCGGGGAGTGCCTTCTCCGCTATCACGGCGCGCAGGACGTCGTCGTCGCCCAGGCCCGCGTGGTTGGCGCGGCCGTAGCCGACGAGATGGACCTTGCCGTCCTTGGCGATGACACCGTGGCACAGCGGGCCGGGCAGGGATGCGTAGCCGTCGCGGCAGATACGGACGGTGTTCGCGGTGCCCTTGGTGACCGTGTGGTGGATCATCACGCCGTGCACCGGGCCCCACGGGCCCTTGTGGTTGCGGTTGTGCGTGCGCCATTCGCCGACCTGGACGACTGTCAGTCCCTCGTCGCGTAAGGCGTCGAGGAACCTGCTCGCGGACATGGGTGCGGCCATCGGTGGAGCTCCCTGGGGTGGGGGATGGGGATGGTGGGTGTGGGGGATGGTGGGGGGTGGTGGACGCCGGATGCGTCGTACCGGGCTTCTACCCGAACTCCCGCGGCCGGACCACTTGTTCGGGCGGTGATCGAGCCGATCCGGTCACCGGACCGGACGACCGGCTTCCGCCCCATGTGCCCCACTGGGGGATAAGTAGTCCCATCCGTTTGTGTAATGGCGGCAGCACTCTGCGTACTGAAAGGCTTTCTCTCGCAGGTCAGACCATGATCGAGAGGGAGTCCTAATGTCGGTTGGTTCGGTTGGCTCTGTCGGCGACGAGGTCCGTGAGCAGCACACGCCGAAGCAGCAGAGCCTCGGTACGGCCGCCGCGCGGAACCTTGCGACCACCACCAAGTCGGTGCCGCAGATGCAGGAGATCACCTCACGGTGGCTGCTGCGCATGCTGCCCTGGGTGCAGGTGCAGGGTGGCACCTACCGGGTGAACCGCCGCCTGAGCTACTCCGTGGGCGACGGGCGCGTGACGTTTGTGCAGACCGGCGACCGCGTGTCGGTCATCCCGGCGGAGCTGGGCGAGCTGCCGGCCCTCCGGGAGTACGGCGAGGAGTCGGTGCTGGCCGAGCTGGCGAACCGCTGCGAGCAGCGGGAGTTCGCGGCGGGCGAGGTGGTGGCCCCGGCGGGGTCGGCCGCCGACCGTGTCTACCTCCTGGCGCACGGCCGGGTGGAGCAGATCGGCACCGGGCCCTACGGCGACGAGGCGGTGCTCGGAGTCCTCGCCGACGGCGCCTACTTCGGCGAGCAGTCCCTGGTGGACCGCGACGCCACCTGGGACTACACCGCCCGCGCCGCCACCGCCTGTACGGTCCTGGTGCTGACCCGGGACGACGTGCTGAACCTCGCGGAGCGCGCCGACTCGCTCCGCGCCCATCTGGCGGGGCTCGCCGCACTTCCGCATCAGCGGACGAACAAGTACGGCGAGGCCGCGATCGACCTGTCCGCGGGCCATGTTGGCGAAGCCCTCGTCCCGCACACCTTCGTGGACTACGAGGGTGCGCCGCGCGAGTACGAACTGAGCGTCGCCCAGACGGTGCTGAAGGTGCACAGCCGGGTCGCCGACCTCTACAACCAGCCGATGAACCAGACCGAGCAGCAGTTGCGGCTCACCGTGGAGGCGCTGCGCGAGCGCCAGGAGGACGAGCTCATCAACAACCGGGACTTCGGTCTCCTGGCCAACTGCGACTACGGACAGCGCCTCCAGCCGCACGACGGCGCGCCCAGCCCGGACGACATGGACGAACTGCTGTCGCGCCGGCGCGGTTCGAAGATGTTCCTCGCCCACCCACGCGCCATCGCCGCCTTCGGGCGTGAGTGCAACCGGCGCGGGCTCGTCCCGGACAGTGTCGAGGTCGCCGGCCACCATCTGCCGGCCTGGCGGGGTGTCCCGATCTTCCCGTGCAACAAGATCCCGGTCACCGAGGCCAGGACCACCTCGATCATCTGTATGCGTACCGGCGAGGCCGAACAGGGAGTCATCGGCCTTCAGCAGTCCGGCATCCCGGACGAGATCGAGCCGAGTCTGTCCGTGCGCTTCATGGGCATCGACGAGCAGGCGATCATCTCCTACCTCGTCACGGCCTACTACTCGGCAGCGGTGCTGGTGCCCGACGCCCTCGGCGTCCTGGAGAACGTGGAGGTGAGCCGCTGGAGGTGACCCGGCCGGCGGCCGGGAGTGCGCCTGCTACCCGCGCTCCCGGCCGCCCTCCTCGGAGCGGAGCAACCGGCCGCAACCTCGCACCGGATCCCCGAAAGGACCGCACAGTTGACCATGTCGGAGGCCGTCGAGGGCCGTGAGGCCATCGCCCTTCTGGACCGCACCCGCGAGGTCGTCGATCCCCAACTACGAGCAGCCATCGACTCCCTGCCCGGCTCCCTGCGCCGGGTCGCGATGTACCACTTCGGCTGGGAGCACGCGGATGGAACCCCGGCCGCGGGATCCACCGGCAAGGCCATCCGGCCGGCGCTCGTCCTCGCCGCCACCAGGGCACTCGGGGGGAACCAGCGCCTCGCGGTGCCGGCCGCCGCAGCCGTCGAGCTGGCGCACAACTTCACACTGCTCCACGACGATGTCATCGACGAGGACCCGACCCGAAGACACCGCCCCACCGCCTGGACCGTCTTCGGCACCCCCGACGCGATCATCGCGGGTGACGCCATGTTCGCCGTCGCGCTGCGTCTGCTCGCCGAGGACCACCATCCGGCGTCCGCGGCGGCGTCCCGGCGGCTCGCGGACTGTGTGATCGAGCTGTGCGCCGGACAGCAGGCGGACTGTGCCTTCGAGGAGCGTGCGCCGAACGACGTGTCCCTCGACGAGTGCCTCGAGATGGCGACCGCCAAAACGGGGGCGCTGCTGGGGTGCGCGTGCGCGCTCGGAGCCCTGTACGCCGGAGCGGGGGAGGAGGAGACCGCGGCCATGGACGCGTTCGGCAGGGAGGCCGGCCTCGCGTTCCAGTTGATCGACGATCTCATCGGCATCTGGGGCGACCCCGACCGGACGGGGAAACCGGCGGGTGCCGATCTGGCCGCGCACAAGAAGTCGCTGCCGGTGGTGGCCGCCCTGACCTCCGGCACCACCGCCGGGGCGGAACTGGCCGAGCTGTACCGGGGACCCATGAACGCCGCGACGGTGCGCCGGGCCGCCGAGGCGGTCGACCGGGCGGGGGGCCGGGACTGGGCGCAGTTGCAGGCAGCCGACCGGATGGCCCGCGCCGTCCATGAGCTCTCCCGGGCGGTGCCCGATCTGGGGGCCGCGGGGGATCTGCTGGCCCTGGCCGAATTCGTCACCCGTCGTACCCGTTGAGGGCCCCGACTCACCGACCATGGAGGCGGGTTGACCGAAGGCGACATGGACGCGACGCGGGGGCGAGAGGCGGAGACCGATGAGCGTGGAGGTACGGCAGGCGACGGTGGAGGACCGCGAGGGACTCGTCCACCTCATCCATGAGGCGTTCCGGGACGATCCGGTGAGCCGGTGGGTCTTCCCGGACCCGGCCGAGCTCCACCGGGCCCACGCCCCCTTCCTGGCGGTGTTTCTCGACCTGGCCCTCGCGGTGGGCCGGGTCGATGTCACCGAGGACGGCTCGGCCGCGGCCCTCTGGTTCCCGCGCAAGCCCGGGGCCGCGGGGGAGGGGGACGTCGACGACGAAACGGGGGCCCGGCTGATGGCGATCGCCGGACGGAGCCGCGCCCGGGCGGAGACGGTCGGCCGGCTGACGGACGAGGTCCATCCGCACGACAGGTCCCACGAGTACCTCCAGCTGATCGCTGTCTCGCCGCAGCACCAGGGGCAGGGCCGGGGGACGGCGCTGCTGGCCCCCGCACTGGAGCGCTGCGACCGGGACGGAGCTCCCGCCTATCTGGAGGCGAGCAACCCCGGCAGCAGAAGGCTGTACGAGCGGCTGGGCTTCACCTTCACGGGCACGGCGGTGCACCTGCCGGACGGCCCGGTGATGTGGCCGATGTGGCGGGAGCCGCGGGGCCGTTGAAGTCCGCGGTGCCGTTCGGGCCCGCCGGATCCGGGAGGAGAAAGGCCCTTGCTTGACCACTATGATTGAAGCACTATGAGTGGAGTGGTTCGCCAGGTCCCGGCGGATCCTCCACGACCGAAGGTGATCCTGTCTTGCGCAAGCTCAGCTATTTCATCGCGGCGTCGATCGACGGCTTCATCGGAGCCCCGGACGGCAGCGGCGAGTGCTTCATGCAGTACGTGGCCGGGGACTTCCTGGAGTACCTCAGGACGGAAGCCCCGGATACCCTGCCCACCGCCGGCCGTCAGGCGCTCGGTGTCGACGACGTCCCGAACACCGAGTACGACACGATCATCCAGGGGCGGGGCAGCTACGACCTCGCACTCCAAGCCAAGATCACCAGCCCGTACGCCCATCTGCGGGAGTACGTGGCGTCCCGCAGCATCACCGAGTCGCCCGACCCGCATGTGGAGATCGTCTCCGGGGACGTCGCCGCCAAGGTCCGGGAGCTCAAGCAGGAGGAGGGCCTCGGGATCTACCTCTGCGGTGGTGCCGATCTCGCCGGTCAGCTCAGGGAGGAGGTCGACGAGCTCGTCATCAAGACCTATCCGGTGGCGCTCGGCACCGGCATGCCCATGTTCGCCGCGGATTTCCGGGTCGACGCGTTCACGCTCGACTCCGTGCGCGCATTCGACAACGGCGTCCTTGTCAGGAGGTACCTCAGGAAGCGCTGACCGCCGGGTGTCCTGTCCGTCCGTACCGCCATATCCTGGAGATATGGGCAGCGAAGGACGTCGGACCGTCCGCAGCCCGCAGACCGAGCACCGATGCCCGGCGTGCGGACAGCCTGTCGGTACCGTGACGAAGCGACGCAAGACACTCGGGGCGTACGTCCCCTTCTGGGGCCCCGGCCCCTGCCACAATCCCGACTGCGCGCAGAGCGCCGAATCCGGGGGCGAGCGGCCGGGTGACCCGCCCGGCCGGGCCGTCGACACCGCCTGAGGATCCCCGGCCCGGTCCCTGAGGCATCCCTGCTGTTCGGCGGCGGGTGCGGTACCGCTACAGTCCGCGCCATGTCATCGGAGTCGACGGAAGTCTGGGCGGGCTGGTACCGCGACCGGCAGGGCGCGGAAGCGGTATCGATCGCGGCGCACGAACGGCAACTGCGCACGCGCATCAGGGGTGTTGAGTACGAAGGGGCGACGTTCGCTGCCCTGCGAGCCGTCGGGGGCGAGGCGTTGCTGTCCTCGTGCGTGCTGGAGTGGGACATACCGCTGCCCGTGTACACGGCCGGCGCCGTCCAGCGGGCCACGCTCAGCTGCCTGCTGACGCTCGGCGAGCCGAAGCCGGGAGGGTTCCTGGACCGCTCGGACCTCAATCTGACCCTGCACTACGGCGGGACGGCGTACGAGTCCGGAGTGGCCAGCGGCGACTTCGATGAGGCGTTCGGCCGCATCCGCGAGCAGCTTCCCCCCGGCGCGGAGCTGGGGGCGCACGCCGCGGTCGGGGCCTGAGCCGCGGGCGTACACCCGCAGCGGGACCGGAGCACCGGCCGGAGCTCCGGGCCCGGTCAAGGCCTGAGCCGCACCGGGCTCAGCCCAGGCCCTCCCAGCCCCAGCGAGGGGTGGGGCCCGGATCTCCCAGATCCGTGCCCGGCGGCTCGGCCGACACATCACGGGCGATCTTCGTGCCCCACTCGAAGTACTCCAGCACCCGGCGGCGCAGCAGCTCGTCGTCGGGGAGCTCCTTGTCCACCGCTGCGGTCATCAGCTCCATCCAGCGCAGCCGCTGCTCCTCGGTGATCCGCAGGCCCAGATGGGCGCGGAGCAGGGACTGATGGCCGCCCAGTTCGCCGGTGAAGCGGGCGGGCCCGTCGAAGATCTCGGCCAGCCACACCGCGACATGCTCGATGTGGGTGGTCGTGAAGCCGGCGAAGACGGGGGCGAGCAGCGGATCCGCCAGGACGGCCTCGTAGAAGGTGTTGCTCAGTCGCCGCAAGGTCTCGGTGCCGCCCACGGCCTCGTAGAGCGTCCCGGTGCGCTCACTCGGATCGGTCATGGCGCAACCCTAGGTGTGAAACAGCGGAGGGGCGCCCTGCCACTTGTCGCAGGACGCCCCTCGTGTCGCGGTCCGCCCCTGCGGCTGGGGCGGGTGTCAGCGCGTCAGGAGACCTTGGCGATCGCTGCCGCCAGGCCGTTCGCCCACAGGGCGTTCACCCGCGCGCGCTCCGCGGCATTCGGGTTGGCGTTCTGGCAGGACGTGCCGGGGCCGCCGCCCGACATCAGTTCGCTGCACGGGCCCGAGTAGTGGTCCGGCAGGCCGAGCACGTGCCCGGTCTCGTGGGCCGTGACCCGGGTCGAGTTGTACTGCTGGTTCTGGCGGTAGTCGAGGAAGATGTAGCCGCGGCCGTGGCCGTCGGTGCTCGCGTACGAGCCGCGGGAGTCATTGCCCTCGTAGTACCGGAAGTCCGGGCTGCTGCCTTCCTGCAGCCGGACGTTGGTGACCGAGCTGTTCCAGATCTGGGTGCTGCGGGATATCTGCGAGCGGAAGGTCGGTGCGCTGGAGGCGTTGTAGACGACGGTCACGGCCTGCGCGCCCGGGTTGGCGGCGCGCTTCTCGGCCACGGACTTGACGACCGCGTCGAAGAACGCCTTGGTCGCCTTGGCGTCCTCGGAGGATCCTTCGTAGGCGGCGTACGACGTGTGCGCGGTGGCCGCAGGGGAGTTGGCCGTCGTCGCAGCGGTCGCGGGCACGGCGGAGAGCGCGGCCGCGAGGCCGAGTCCGACTGCCGTGGAGAGTACGGTTCTCAGGTGACGCATGGGGGGCTCCTACTCGTCCTATGAACGGGTTCGGTGCGTCAGAGTGTCGGGGAGCCGCCCCCTCGTGCGGATGATGTCAACTGCCGATAACTCCGGGGCATCACCTGTCCTGTCCGTCCCCTGTGCCCGAACTATGTGTCTGGTGTGGCAGTTGGTGCCGCCCTACTCTCGGGGCATGGAGCTCGAGGTGAGGCACCTCCGCGCCCTGTGCGCGATTGCGGACACGGGCAGCCTGCACAAGGCAGCCCGACAACTGGGCGTCAGTCAGCCGTCTTTGACGACCCAGCTGCGGCGTATCGAGAACTCCCTCGGCGCGGAGCTGTTCTCCCGTGAACGCTCCGGCTGCCGGCCCACCCCGCTGGGCCGCGCCGTCCTGAGCAGGGCCCGCCCCCTGGTGGCCGAAATGGCGGCCCTCGTCGTCGAGGCCAGAGCCGCGGCGGGCAGAGCCGGCGGCCCCCGGTTACGGATCGGATCCACCGCGAGCCGTGCGCTCGCCGGCTGGATTCGAAGACTCAGGCAGCGGCTGCCCGGCACGGACATCTCGCTGCATGTCGACGTCTCCGCGAACGCCCTGCTCAGGATGGTCGCCGCGGGTCAGCTCGATGTCGCTTTCGTGCACGAGGTGGAGGGTTGTCCGCTGCAGGTGCCGGACGGACTGCCGGTACGCGTCCTGGTCGAGCGCGAACCGCAGTTCATCTCCATGGCACGTGATCATCCGGCCGCCGCGACTCCTGTGGTCGAGCTCGCCGATCTGGCCGAAGACCGATGGATCGTCGACCCCACGGTGGACGGCGAATGGGACGGGCTGCGCAGGGTCCTCGGGGCGGCCGGGCTCAACCCGCGTGTGCTGCACGGGGATTACCACACGGCCGCCTCCCTGATAGCGGTCGGCGAGGCGGTCGCTCCCTGTCAGCCCACCTCGGGGCCGCGCGACGACATGGCGATCCGACCCCTCCGCGGAGACCCTCTGGCGGTACGGCTGTTGCTGTTCTCGCTGCCCGGTGCGTACGAGCTCTACGAGGCCGTGTACGCCGATCTGGAGAGCGCCTACCGCGAGGCGGCGTCCCGGGCGGCCACCTACCGGCACTGGCTGCTGCGGAACAACAGCCCGCTCCTGCCGGCGCCCGTGACCTGCGTGCCCTGAAACCGGGCGGGCGGGAGCGGCGACGGGATGCGCGGCCCGGCTCGGAATGGCGCCCGGCTCGGCCCGTCGGAAGCAGGCTCAGCTGGACACGAGCCGGCTGTGCCGGACACGAGCCGGCTTCAGAGGTCCGGGCTCCCGGCTCGGAGCAGGCGCCGGGCTCAGCAGCCGGCGAGCCGGTTCAGCTCGTCGCGAGCAGGGAACGCGCCTGTTCGCGCGCGGCGCCGAGCGCGTCGGGGAAGACGCTCAGGCCGTGCGCCACGAGTGCGCCCTCGTGCAGCAGCATCAGAGTGCGGCCGAGGGTGTCGGGGTCCTTGGCCCCGGCATCCCGCGCCAGGTCGGTGAAGAGCCCGAGCATCCACGCCTTCTGGCCGGTGATGAGCGGGAACGCGGGATGCGCAGGATCGCTCATCTCGGCATGGGCGTTGACCATGCTGCAGCCGCGCGTGCTGTGCTCGCCCGCCCACACGCGGGAGGCGTCGAAGACGGCCAGGACGCGGGCGTCCCGTTCAGGTCCGGCCCCGTTCAGGCGCTCGGCGAGGAAGGCCCGCCACCGTTCGTCGCGCGCCGCCAGGTACTCCACGACGATCTGGTCCTTGGAGCCGAACCGGTCGTAGAGGGTCTTCTTGGTCACCCCCGCCTCGGCGGCGATCAGGTCGACGCCGACCGCGTGGATGCCGCGTTCGTAGAAGAGACGTGAGGCGGCGTCCAGCGCGCGGCGGGCGCCCGGGGTCATGGCGATGCGGTGCGGGGCCGTGGTGCTGCTCATGACGTCGAGTATACCGATCTGTATAGTGGAAGAGGTAGACCGATCTGTATACCTGCTTCCCCGGGCGGTGCGACCGACATGAACGTCCTGCTCTCCGCGGCCTTCGTCCTCTGCTGGAGCTCCGGCTTCATCGGGGCCAAACTCGGCGCGGGCAGTGCCGACGCCGTGACGGTCCTGATGTGGCGGTTCCTGCCGCTGGCCCTTGTCCTCGCCCTGGTCTCGGCGCTCGTCGCCCGCGCGTCCTGGCGCGGCCTCACGGCCCGGGACGTCCTGCGGCAGACCGTGATCGGAGCCCTGTCGCAGAGCGGCTATCTGCTCACCGTCTACGCGGCGATCCAGCTCGGCGTCTCCAGCGGCACCACCGCGCTGATCGACGGCACCCAGCCGCTGGTCGCGGGCGCGCTCGCGGGGCCGCTGCTGCGGCAGTACGTCTCGCGCCGGCAGTGGCTCGGTCTCTGGCTGGGCATCTCCGGCGTCGCCGTCGTCACCCTCGCCGACGCCTCGGCGGTGCACGGCGTCCCGCCCTGGGCGTACGCGGTCCCGTTCGCCGGGATGCTCTCCCTGGTCGCGGCCACGTTCCTGGAGGGCCGCACCCGCACGCCCGTCGCCCCCTCGGTCGCCATGACCGTCCACTGCGCCACCAGCGCGGTCGTCTTCACCGCTCTCGCGGCCGCCTTCGGGGCGACGGCCCCGCCCGCCGAGGGCTCGTTCTGGCTGGCGGTCGGCTGGCTGGTGGTGCTCTCCACCTTCGGCGGATACGGGCTGTACTGGCTGGTGCTGCGTCGCTCCGGGGTCACCCGGGTGAACACACTGATGTTCCTGATGGCGCCGGTGACGGCGGTCTGGGGCGCGCTGATGTTCGGTGAGCCGTTCGGGCTGCAGACCGGGCTCGGCCTCGCGCTCGCGCTCGTGGCGGTCGTCGTCGTGCACCGCGGCGAGCGGCCGGTCAGGACGCGGGGGTCGAGCGCTCGTAGCGCCGCGCCAGCTCCCGTAGATGAGCGAGCAGCTCAGGGGGGCCGGTGACGTCGAAGTCGTGGCCCAGCATGCCGAGATACACGCCCAGCGTCTTGACGGAGTCCGCGCCGGTGTCGAGGACGCACGTGGAGTCGTCGAGCGCCTCGACCACCCCGACGGCCGGGTTGATGCGTTCGGCGACGGCCTCCGCCGGGGCGTGCACCGTGACCCGGGCGCGGTGGCGCCAGCCGGCCGCCGAGGCGCGCCGAGCGACGTAGGTCGCCGCATCGCCGCCCTCGGGCAGTTCACGCGGCGCGAACCGGGGTCCCGTGGGAGTTCGCGGCTGGATGCGGTCCACCCGGAAGGTGCGCCAGTCCCCGCGCTCCACGTCCCACGCCACCAGATACCAGCGCCGCCCCCAGGAGACCACCCGGTGCGGTTCGGTCACCCGGCGGGACGCCGAACCGTCGTGGGCGCGGTAGTCGAACCGCAGCCGCTCGCGGTCCCGGCAGGCGGCCGTCAGGACCGTCAGTACATCGGCGTCCACGGCCGGCCGCGGCTGGTCGGCCGGGACCGGCACCGTGTACGTCTGCAGCGTCTGCACCCGCCGGCGCAGCCGTGCGGGGAGGACCTGCTCCAGCTTCGCCAGCGCCCGCAGCGACGTCTCCTCCATGCCCGAGAGCGCGCCCTGAGCGACCGTGCGCAGCGCGATCGTCACCGCGACCGCCTCCTCGTCGTCCAGCAGCAGCGGGGGCATCGCGGTGCCCGCCGCGAGCCGATAACCGCCGGCCGGGCCACGGGTGGCGTCGACGGGATAACCGAGTTCGCGGAGCCGGTCGATGTCGTTGCGCACCGTACGGCCGCTCACCCCCAGCCGCTCGGCCAGTTCGGTGCCCGGCCACTCACGGGCCGTCTGGAGCAGGGACAGCAGACGCAGCAGTCGTGCGGAGGTTTCCAGCATGAAGTCGAGACTGCCAGCAATTCAGGAACCGAACGTGCCTCATCCTCCAGTTGGAGATCGTGCCACTGGTGCTGCGGCCGGGAGCTGGTGGTGGCTTGCGTGGGGCCGGATTCTTGATCCGCCCCTGTGGTACCGGTGTACTGATTGCTCGAACAATACGAGGACATTGCGGGGTGAACAAACCCCACTGGCGAATCGAGACGATTAGGCTTCGCTGTGGAGAAGCTCAAGTGTTGCTCAAGTTCATTGTGGCGAAGTCACCTCATGATTACAGTAAGTTTACTGATCGCGAAAAAACTCGGAATCGGTACTCGAGGTGGGGGACATGCGAATCAAGAATATTGCAGCAGCTTCGGTCACGGCGCTGGCCGCAATTGCGGCAGTGCTGGCTACCGGTGCGCCGGCCCAGGCGGCGACGACGAAATTCTGCAACATTTCGTTCGAATTTGCTGGCAACGGGTGCTTCTATTCGACCGGCGACAAGTTTACCGTGCAGGACATGCGGGCTGACGGGCTGCGAACCGTGCTGGAGTGGAGGACCACGGACGGCAGGTCCGGTGAGTGTCACGACTCGAACGGCGCCAACAACCCTCCGACCACCTGTGACTACGACCTCAAGGAAAATGAGGTCGTCGTGTTCTACCTGGAGAACCGTAATGGGGCGACGGGCGCTCCCTCGAACATGGGACAGGCGATTACTGCCTGGACTTCGGGCCGGTAGTTCCTGAGCAATCGGAAAATTGAACAATTCTGCCCCGGTGAGCTGCTCTCACCGGGGCAGGATTGTGCCGACCGATGCTCGAACGGAGGGCAGTTCTCAGGGAGAGGCAGGCATATGCGTACGAGTCGATCGACGTCGGTTTCCATCAATGGTTCAGCCGGCCTGCCCCGATCGGCCGGTGTCCTTGGTCGTGGTTTCGGCTCAAATGTCCGGCGAGGCGTTTCGAGGATCTCGTCCCAGGGTTTCGTCCAGACAGCTTCGGGTTCTCGTTCCAGGGTTTGATCCAGGTGTGGTTGTCCCGCTCCTTTCTGTTCTTCACGCATGAGCACCGGCGGCCGCACCCGTTCCCGCACCCGCACCCGTTCCCTGATCAGCCCCAACCGGCAGTCGTGCGGAGGTTTCCAGCATGAAGTCGAGACTGCCAGCAATTCAGGAACCGAACGTGCCTAATCGCCTTCTACCGTTCTGTTCATGGACACCGACACCTCCGCACAGATCCGCCCCTTCCGCATCGAGATCCCGCAGGCCGACATCGACGACCTGCGCGACCGGCTGCGCCGCACCCGCTGGGGCGCCGAGGTCCCGGGCACCGGCTGGAGCCGCGGCGTGCCGGCCGGCTATCTGCAAGGGCTCGCCGAGTACTGGGCCGAGAACTACGACTGGCGCGCGGCCGAGAAGGCGCTCAACGAGTTCCCGCAGTTCATCGCCGAGATCGACGGGCAGAACATCCACTTCCTGCATGTGCGCTCCGAGAACCCGGACGCCACACCGCTGCTGCTGATGCACGACTGGCCCGCCTCGATCATCGAGTACGTCGAGGTGATCCGTCCGCTCTCCGAGGACTTCCACGTCGTCGTCGCGAGTACGCCCGGCGTGGGCTTCTCCGGTCCGCTCAGCGCGCCGGGATGGAACAACGGCCGCATCGCCGCCGCGTACACCGAGCTCATGTCCCTTCTCGGGTACGGGCGTTACGGCGTCCAGGGCACCGGCGGCGGCGCCTGGATCGCGACCGAGATGGGCCGGCAGGCGCCGGACCGCGTCATCGGCATCCACGTCAACGGCTTCATCGTCTTCCCGTCCGACGACCCCGCCGACTTCGAGGGTCTGACCGAAGCCGAACAGGGCCGCCTCGCCCGGCTCCAGAACTTCCGCGACGACATGATGGGCTTCAACGTCATCCAGTCGACCCGCCCGCACACCCTGGCGCACGGACTGCACGATTCGCCGGTCGGTCAACTGGCCTGGATCGTCGAGAAGTTCAAGGAGTGGACGGACGCCGAGAAGGACCTGCCCGAGGACGCGGTCGGACGGGACCACCTGCTGACCAACGTGAGTCTGTACTGGTTCACGGCCACCGCGGGCTCGTCCGCGAACCTCTACTACGAGTCGGCTCACGACCCGGCGGCGTGGGCCCCCAAGGAGCGCGGGACCGTACCGACAGGAGTCGCGGTGGCGCTGACCACCGACATCGCCATCCGCCGCTTCGCCGAGCGCGAGCACAACATCACGTACTGGTCGGAGCTGGAGCGCGGCGGCAACTTCCTTCCCCTGGAGCAGCCGGACCTCTTCACCCAGGACGTACGTGACTTCTTCCGTTCCCTGGACTGAACCGCCCCGCGGGCCGGGGCTCCGGTCCGGGCCCGCGGAGTGTCGGTGGCGCCCTGCAGGATGACGCCATGACCGATCCGGAGAAGCGGGTTCGCCTGCGGCGGGGGCGCTGACGCTGCCGGCCGTCGGGCAGGGCAGCGTCGCGGTGATGTTCCGCGCACAGGTCCCGGTACGGGGCGGTCCGCAGCCAGGACGTGGTGCGGGCCAACATCCGGCGGGCGCCGGCGGAGTGACGACCGCACCCCGTGGGGCCGAGGTTCCCGGCACGGTCGGAGCGGCGGGCCCTGGACGGATGACAGGGAGGCCGGACACACGGCCGACGGGGCAGCCTCTCCGGGAGGCTGCCCCGTCGCTGTGCTGCTACATCTTCAGGAACTGGCTCCGGGCATTCTGCGTGAGCTCATCCTGCTTCGTGACGAGAACGAAGGTCGTGTACTGGCCGCTCGTGGCGCGGAACGTGGGTGCGGTGAACACCTTGTTGTTCGTGGCCGCCGTCGGGCACGCGTGGGCCTTGCGCGACATGATCTTGCGGTCGCCCGCCCGAACGGCCGTGATGATGATCTGGCAGCCCTTCGGAGTCTTCCAGTGTGTGTTCTTGGTGAACTTGGCGGAGGGGGCCACGACGCCCGCGGAGGCCTTCTTGATGCAAGGCGTCACGGACATCTGAGCCCTGGGGTTGCGGGGGTCGGGCGACGCGTAGTAGGTCCAGCACCCGCCGTTTGCCGCAGCGTGAGCCGCGGGAGCCGTAGCAACCGTCGAAGCGGCGATTCCAGCCGCGCCCAGGATGCATGCGGCCATTCGAGAAAACTTACGCAAGAGTGAACTCCCTTTTTGTTCCCGCCCTGAAGGCGGTGGTCACGGGGGACCCTAGGGGAGTTGATCAATACCTGTCATGTGATCATCCATGATCTGAGGAGATCTTGAGGTCGCGGGAGGCGGGACCGCACCACCGCTCTCGATCGTGTGCGCCCCGGGAGACGAACGACCGCACCCGGCCCCCAGGATGGGGAGCCGGGTGCGGCAGGAGCGCGAAGCGATCCGACGGATCGGATCAAGCCTTCTTGGTCTCCCAGAAGATCTTGTCGATCTGGGCGATGTAGTCCAGCGCCTTCTGGCCCGTCGCCGGGTCCGTCGAGCCCTTGGCGGTCGACAGCGCCTTGAGCGCGTCGTTCACCAGCTGGTGCAGCTCCGGGTACTTCTCGAAGTGCGGCGGCTTGAAGTAGTCGCTCCAGAGCACCGAGACGTGGTGCTTCGCGAGCTCGGCTCGCTGCTCCTTGATGACCGTGGCGCGGGCCCGGAAGTGCGGGTCCTCGTTGGCCTGGTACTTCTCCTGGACGGCCTTGACCGACTCGGCCTCGATGCGGGCCTGGGCCGGGTCGTAGACACCGCAAGGCAGGTCGCAGTGGGCGCTGACCTTCACCTTGGGGGCAAACAGGCGGGAAAGCATTGAGCTGTCCTTCCTCGTGATCGTCTTCTCAGGTGGGACATTACTCCGTGAGAGACCTGTTTTCGCGAGTGCCCCCTAGGGCTTAGGACAAAAGTCCAGGGTCAGTATGGGACTGGTGGCCGAACATACCGAGGGGCTCGGAGGTGGCGGATGAGTGAGCAGGGGCGGGAGCCGAGAGCGCCGTTCGGGGTGGCCGAAGTGACGGGGCCGTCCATGTATCCGACGCTCAGGCACGGCGATCAACTGCTGGTGCACTACGGCGCCGAGGTGAAGCCCGGGGACATCGCCGTGCTGCGCCATCCCCTCCAGCAGGATCTGCTCATCGTGAAGCGGCTGGTGGAGTGGCGCGAGGACGGCTGGTGGGTGCTGGGGGACAACCCGGGGGCCGAGGGCGACAGCCGGGTGTTCGGATCGGTGCCCCACGAACTGCTGCTGGGGCGGGTGCGGGGGAGATACCGCCCGCTCGCGGAGGATCAGCGATCCGCCCGCGGGCTCGCCTCCTGGGCACTCTCCGCGGTACGTCCCGTACTCTCCGACCGCTCGGTCTCCAGGCGCTTGCGGGCCCGGTAGGCGGCCACGTTGGCACGGGTCGCGCAGCGGTCCGAGCAGTAGCGCCGGGAGCGGTTGGTGGAGGTGTCGAGGTAGGCGTTGCGGCAGGGCAGCGCCTGGCACAGACCGAGCCGGTCGACCCCGTACTCCGTGAGGTGGAACGCCAGACCCATCGCGGCGATCGCGGCGTATCCGGCGGTCGCGTTCGACGGGTGGTCGGCCAGGTGCATGTGCCACTTCGGGCGGCCGTCGTCGTCCCGGAAGTCGTGGCCGGAGATCTGCGGGCTGACCGGAAACTCCAGCAGCAGCGAGTTCAGCAGGTCGACGGCTCCCGTCTCGTCGCCGCCGTCGGCCGCCGTGAAGACCGCCCGCAGCCGGCCCCGTACGGAACGGAACCGGGTGACGTCCGCGTCGGTCGCGCGGCGCGCGGACTGTGTGGACTCGCCGAACAGTTCCCGTACGGCGTCCACCGAGGTGAGGGAGTCCTTGTTACGGGCCGGCTCCTCGGTGTTGACCAGGCGCACGGCGTAGTCCGAGTAATAGGCCAGTTCCACTTGTAGTCCTTACCGCGGCGGTCTAGGGTCTGCGTAACAGCTGATGCTGCTTCGAGGGTATTACGGACGGGAGGTTTCCGGTGTCGGAGACAGTGACGAGCAAGGGTGCGGGCACCGACTGGCAGGCCTGGCAGGAGAGCTGGGACCGCCAGCAGGAGTGGTACATGCCCGACCGCGAGGAGCGGTTCCGGATCATGCTGGACATGGTCGAGGCCACGGTGGGCCCCGAACCACGAGTGCTGGACCTCGCGTGCGGTACGGGAAGTATTACGGACCGGGTCCTCAAGCGGTTCCCGAAGGCCACCAGCACGGGTGTCGACCTGGACCCCGCCCTGTTGACCATCGCCCGGGGCTCCTTCGCCGCCGACGACCGCGTCACCTTCGTCACCGCCGATCTGACCGACCCCGACTGGACGTCGCACCTGCCGTACGACGCGTACGACGCCGTGCTCACCGCGACCGCCCTGCACTGGCTGCGCAGCGGACCGCTCGCCACCCTCTACGGGCAGCTCGCCTCGCTCGTGCGCACCGACGGCGTCTTCATGAACGCCGACCACATGATCGACCGCACCACCCCGCGCATCAACGCCGTCGAGCGCGCCCACCGGCACGTCCAGATGGAGCGAGCCAAGGAATCCGGAGCGGTCGACTGGGCCGAATGGTGGGCACTGGCCGGTCAGGACCCCGTCCTGGCGGAGCCCACCGCCCGCCGGTACGAGATCTACGGCGAGCACGCGGACGGCGAGACCCCCTCGGCCCGGTGGCACGCCGAGACGCTGCGCACGGCCGGCTTCGGCGAGGCCCGCCCGGTCTGGTGCTCACCCTCGGACACCCTGCTGCTCGCGCTGAAGTGACCCGGCTGCCGGGGCGCTGACACGCAACGCACGGGAGGGCGGTACGGACCAGGTCCGTACCGCCCTCCCGTGTGACGACTCCTGTACCGGCGCCGTCCGGAGAACCTGCTAGAGCACCTTCGACAGGAACGACTTCGTCCGGTCGTGCTGCGGGTTCGTCAGGACCTCGCGGGGATGGCCGGACTCGACCACCACACCGTCGTCCATGAAGACCAGCGCGTCGCCGACCTCACGGGCGAAGCCCATCTCGTGCGTCACGACGATCATCGTCATGCCGTCCTCGGCGAGACCCCGCATGACGTCCAGCACGTCGCCGACCAGCTCCGGGTCGAGCGCGGAGGTCGGCTCGTCGAAGAGCATCAGCTTCGGCTCCATCGCCAGCGCACGGGCGATCGCCACCCGCTGCTGCTGGCCGCCGGAGAGCTGCGAGGGGTAGTTCCCGGCCTTGTCGGCCAGGCCCACGCGGTCCAGCAGCCGCTCGGCGCGCGCCCGGGCCACGGCCCTCGACTCGCCCTTGACCTGGATCGGCGCCTCCATGACGTTCGCGATGGCCGTCATGTGCGGGAACAGGTTGAAGCGCTGGAAGACCATGCCGATGTCCCGGCGTTTCACAGCGACTTCGCTGTCCTTGAGCTCGTAGAGCTTGTCGCCCTTCTGGCGATAGCCGACCAGCTCGCCGTCGACGGACAGCCGGCCGGCGTTGATCTTCTCCAGGTGATTGATGCACCGCAGGAAGGTCGACTTGCCGGAGCCGGACGGACCGATCAGGCAGAAGACCTCACGCGGCGCGACCTCGAGGTCGATTCCCTTCAGGACTTCGACGGATCCGAAGGACTTGTGGACGCCTTCCGCCTTGACCATGGGGTTCATGACGAAACTCCCTTCGGGCGGCGGAACGAGAACACGGTGGTCCTGACCTTCTGCCAGGGGGTGAGGGGAAGGCTGCGGCTCGAACCGCGTGCGTAGTACCGCTCGAGGTAGTACTGACCGACACTGAGGATCGACGTCATGATCAGGTACCACGCTGCGGCCAGGAAGAGCATTTCCACCGGCGCACCGGAGGTCTGGCCGATGTCCTGGGCCTGGCGCAGCAGTTCGTAGTACTGCACAGCCGCTACCAGCGAGGTCGTCTTCAGCATGTTGATGACCTCGTTGCCCGTCGGTGGCACGATCACCCGCATCGCCTGCGGGATCACCACCCGGCGCAGGGTCTTGCCGTGGCTCATGCCGAGTGCATGCGAGGCCTCGGTCTGACCTTCGTCGACCGACAGGAGGCCGGCACGGCAGATCTCGGCCATGTACGCGGCCTCGTTGAGTCCCAGGCCCAGCAGCGCCGTCAGCAGCGGCGTCATGAAGTCCGACCACTCGTCCTTGTAGAACGGGCCGAGATTCACGTACTCGAAGACGAGACCGAGGTTGAACCAGACGAACAACTGGACCAGGACCGGGGTGCCCCGGAAGAACCAGATGTAGAACCAGGCGATCGATGAAGTCACCGGGTTGTGGGAGAGCCGCATCACCGCAAGGACGATGCCGCCGACGATGCCGATGGCCATGGACAGCACGGTCAGAAGCAGTGTCTGACCCATGCCGTCGACGATGCGCTCGTCGAAGAAGTAGTCGGGGACGGCGCCCCAGTTGATCTTGCCTTGGGAGAAGGCATAGACGATCGCGGCGAATGCGGCGATCGCGAGGACGGCGGTCACGTACCGGCCGTAGTGCCGGACCGGGATGGCCTTGATGGCCTCCGGTCCGGCGGACGGCACGGCGTCCGCCGGATCCGTCTTCTTGATGTCAGTCACGGGGTGCCTTTCAGTACCGACGCGGTCGTCTGCCGGTCAGGAACCGCCGTTGACCTTGGCTTCGGTGACCATTCCAGCACTGACGCCCCACTTGTCCATGACCTTCTTGTACTCGCCGTTCTTGATGATCGCGTCCATGGCGGCCTTGAGGGCATCGCGCAGCTCCTCGTTGCCCTTGGCGACCGCGATGCCGTACGGGGCGGCCTCGACCTGCTCGCCCACGAGCTGGAAGTCCTTGCCGCCACCAGAGGTCTTCACGGCGTAGGCCGCGACCGGGTAGTCGGAGGAACCGGCGTCGGCGCCGCCGGCCCGCAGACGGGTCTGGGCCTGCTGGTCATTATCGAAGGCCTCGATGGCGATCGCACCCTTGCCGCCCTCCGTACACTTCTTCGACTCGGCCTTGGCCAGGTCTTCGGAGACGGTGCCGCGCTGCACGACGATCTTCTTGCCGCACAGGTCCGACCAGGAGGCGATGCCCTTGTCGGCGCCCTTCTTGGTGTAGATCGAGACGCCGGCGCTGAAGTAGTCGACGAAGTCGACACCCTCGCCGACCTTCTTGCCGGTCGCGGAGTCGACACCGTCCTGACGGTCCTTGGTGTCGGTCATCGCCGACATCGCGATGTCGTACCGCTTGGCCCGCAGGCCAGTGATCAGCGTGTCGAAGGTGCCGTTCTCGAACTGGAACGTCACACCGAGCTGCTTGCCCATGGCGGCGGCGAGGTCCGGGTCGATACCTGCCGTCTTGCCGGCGCCGTCCTTGAACTCTACCGGCGGGTACGCGATGTCCGAACCGACCTTGATGACGCCCTTGTCGCGGATCGACTGCGGAAGCTTGTCGGCGAGCGGGGCCGCGCTCGTCTGGGTGGAGTCGCTACCCGAATCGCTGCCTGTCTGGTCACCGCAGGCGGTGAGGAGCATCGCGCCCGCGACCGCGATGGCGCCGACCGCGGCGATCCGGGTCCTGGCGGCGGTCGTACGACGAGTGGTGCTTGCGGTCATGATCGGGGTCCTCCGGCGGGTGAGGGAAGTGCCATTTCAGCGGTCGTGCACTCATCTTCGAGTGTCGCCACCTTGTGTGTTTTCGGCATCTTGCCATTCGGACTAGCCCATTCAGGGGGCCACGCATGTCAAAATCGGGTAACGGGACACCCCCGACCCCCTCCCGGGCCGGTACATCACGACCGGACCATTCACGGGAATACCTGCTTCCGACCGGAAGATCTGCGGCTCGTAGCCTGCTACGGGCGGCATTCAGGGCGCGTAGCTGACGTGTCCTGACATTCGGCGACGAGTCGTGTCAGCAACTGGATACCGACTCGTCGCCGGTGCTCCTGGTCAGGTAAGAAGGACGCTTACACCCCTCATCCGGGGCTCAGGGCGCGTGTGCGGCGCGCCCGCGCGTATGTACCTCCCCCCGCCGGAGCGGGCCAACCGCCGAGGCAGGGCACGTACGCGGTGCCCGCCCACCCCTCCTCAACCAGGAGTGGAAACCCTCAACTGATGAAGACTTAAGGGGTCAAACACATGGCAGCGGAGATCGTCAATCCTCGCAGCGACAGCGGTTCGGAGAGTGCTCCCGAAGAGCCCTTCGATCCGGCCTTCGCGCTGCATCGCGGCGGCAAGATGGCCATCCAGGCCACCGTGCCGGTGCGGGACAAGGACGACCTGTCCCTCGCGTACACACCCGGCGTCGCCAAGGTGTGCAGCGCGATCGCCGAGCAGCCCGAGCTCGTCCACGACTACACCTGGAAGTCCCAGGTCGTCGCCGTCGTGACGGACGGGACCGCGGTGCTCGGTCTCGGCGACATCGGCCCGGAAGCCTCTCTTCCGGTGATGGAGGGGAAAGCGATCCTCTTCAAGCAGTTCGGCGGCGTGGACGCGGTCCCGATCGCGCTCGCCACGACCGACACGGACGAGATCGTCGAGACCGTCGTGCGCCTGGCGCCCTCTTTCGGCGGAGTGAACCTCGAGGACATCTCGGCGCCCCGCTGCTTCGAGATCGAGCGCAAGCTCCAGGAGCGCCTGGACATCCCCGTCTTCCACGACGACCAGCACGGCACGGCGGTCGTCACCCTCGCGGCCCTGCGGAACGCGGCGAAGCTGACCGGGCGCGGCCTGGGCGAGCTGCGCGCCGTGATCTCCGGCGCGGGCGCGGCCGGGGTGGCCATCGCGAAGTTCCTGCTGGAGGCCGGCCTCGGGGATGTGGCGGTCGCCGACCGCAAGGGCATCGTCAGCCGTGACCGCCAGGACCTGAACTCCGTCAAGCGTGAGCTCGCGGAGATCACCAACAAGGCCGGGCTGAGCGGCTCCCTGGAGACCGCGCTGGCCGGCGCGGACGTCTTCATCGGCGTCTCCGGCGGGACCGTGCCCGAGGCGGCCGTCGCTTCGATGGCCCCCGGCGCGTACGTCTTCGCCATGGCCAACCCGAACCCGGAGGTCCACCCCGACGTCGCGCACAAGTACGCGGCCGTCGTGGCGACCGGTCGCAGCGACTTCCCGAACCAGATCAACAACGTGCTGGCCTTCCCGGGGATCTTCGCGGGCGCACTCCAGGTGCGGGCGTCGCGGATCACCGAGGGCATGAAGATCGCCGCGGCGAACGCGCTGGCCGACGTCGTGGGTGACCAGCTCGCCGCCGACTACGTCATCCCGTCGCCGTTCGACGAGCGGGTCGCTCCCGCGGTGACGGCGGCGGTCGCGGCGGCGGCGCGCGCCGAGGGTGTCGCACGGCGCTGACCACCTGACCACCCGGCCGGTCTCCGGCCGCGGGCGTACGGGCTACGGGCCGTGCCGCGCTCCGAGAGGGGCGCGGCACGGCCCGTACGCGTTCACGCGCGGCGCGGCCCCCGTTCCGGCGGGCTTCTGCGGGATCGCCCCCTGCGCCGATTCCCTCGGGCCTTTCGGCCGTACGGGTGCCCAACAGGTGCGGTCCGGCGTCACCGTGGCCGGGGGCGGCGCGGTGCGTGTCACACCGTTGTGTGGTTCCGCCGCGTCGTGCCGCCGCCCTAAGGTCAAGGTCATGTTCGCCGCCTACGCCGCCCGCATCGACCGTGACGCCCCGTTGAACGGCCTCGAACTGGGTGAACGCCCCGCGCCCGAGGCCCGTCCCGGCTGGACCACCGTCACCGTCAAAGCCGCCTCCCTCAACCACCACGACCTCTGGTCGCTCCGGGGCGTCGGCCTCGCCGAGGACAAGCTGCCGATGATCCTCGGCTGCGATGCCGCCGGCATCGACGCCGACGGCAACGAGGTGGTCGTCCACTCCGTGATCGGACAGACGGGTCACGGCGTCGGCCCCGACGAGCCGCGCTCGATCCTGACCGAGCGCTACCAGGGCACCTTCGCCGAGCAGGTCTCCGTCCCGGCCTGGAACGTGCTGCCCAAGCCGAAGGAACTGACCTTCGAGCAGGCGGCCTGCCTCCCGACCGCCTGGCTCACCGCCTACCGCATGCTCTTCACCAACGCCGGTGTCCGGCCCGGTGATTCGGTCCTCGTCCAGGGCGCGGGCGGTGGCGTCGCCACTGCCGCGATCGCGCTCGGCAAGGCGGCGGGCCTGCGGGTGTACGCCACCAGCCGCGACGAGGCCAAGCGCAAGCGCGCCGTCGAACTGGGCGCCGAGGAGGCGTACGAGCCGGGCGCGCGACTGCCCCGGCGCGTGGACGCCGTCATCGAGACGGTCGGTGCCGCGACCTGGTCCCACTCGGTCAAGTCGCTGCGCCCGGGCGGAACCCTGGTGATCTCCGGCGCGACGAGCGGCGACCGCCCCTCGCACGCCGAACTCACCCGGATCTTCTTCCTGGAGCTCAAGGTGGTCGGCTCGACGATGGGCTCCAAGGACGAACTGGAAGACCTCCTCTCCTTCTGTGCGGCGACCGGTCTGCGTCCGGTGATCGACGAGGTCCTGCCCCTGGACCGGGCCCGTGAGGGGTTCGAGCGGATGGCCGGCGGCGACCTCTTCGGGAAGATCGTGCTGACGCCCTCTTGATGGACCGTCAGGTGTGCTGATGGGATCCGCCCCATGCGCGCACGCCGAACGATCCGGACACTGATCGGCTGCCTCCTCCTGTCGGTGGCGGGGATCCCGGTCCCCGCCGCGGCCGCCGGTCCGCCCGCTGCCGTGGGCGGCGGTCCGCCTGGGGCGTCCTCGGGCGGACCGGCGCTTGTCTCCTCTGCCGTGGGTGCCTCCGGCCCCGTGGGTGCCTCCGCCGCCTCGGGCGCCGTGGGCCCGAGTGGTATTCCGCCGCTTCTGGACGACCGGGGGCGGACCCTCACGCTGCGAGGCTGGAACGTCGAGGACAAGACCGGCCGCGGAGACCAGGCCCTGAAGGCGATCACGGAGAAGCACTTCCGTGATCTGCGGGCGAACGGCTTCAACTTCGCCCGTCTGCTGGTCTTCTGGGACGATCTCGAACCCCGCCGCGGCCACTACAGCGCGGAGTATCTGCGCAGGATCGAGCGGGTGCTCGACTGGGCCCGCGCCCATGGCATCCAGGTGCTGATCGACGCCCACCAGGACGTCTTCGGTCCCGCCTTCGGTCACCGCGGGATCCCCGCCTGGGCGACCCGCACCGACGGCCTCCCCTTCACCCCGCATCCCGACGACTGGTTCGCCGAGTACTTCGAACCCGCCGTGCAGCGCGCGTTCACCCATCTCTACGAGGACGACGATCTGCGCCGGGCCCAGGCGCAGATGTGGCGCGTCCTCGCCGGCCGGTTGGGGGACCACCCGGCCGTCTTCGGCTACGACCTGATCAACGAGCCCATGGGGGAACTCCGACAGGGCGAGGATCTCCCCACGGCGGCCCGCCGCATCGAACGCGATCAGCTGACGCCGATGTACAACCGCCTCGCGGACGCGGTGCGTTCGGTGGACGACGAGAGCCGTCTCTTCATCGAGCCGACGCCGATCGTCGGCGAGGGGGTACCGACCGGCCTCGGGCGGATCGACGACCCTGGGGTCGTCTACGCACCGCACTTCTACAACGCCGCGATGGAGGCGGGCGCGGACTACGACCCCTCGGCGGGCTGGATCGAGTCGTACGAGACGGCCGTCACCGTCTACCCCCGTACGTACGGCGTACCGGTGGTGGTGGGGGAGTGGGGTCCCCTCAACAACTCCCTTCCGAACATGGGGCGCTTCTACCGTGACGCCCTGACTTCTCTGAACCGCTACAGCTCGGGCTGGGCAGGCTATGTCTGGTGCTACGGCGGCGGGTACTGCGCGCTGGACGAACGCGGCCGCTTCCGCACGAACAAGGAGCAGACGGCGACCCCCTATGCCGCCGCGGTCGCGGGCCGTGTGATCTCCGACGCGCACGACCCCGGCCTCGTTCCCGGCCTTGCCCCCGGGCAGGACCCCGGCCTTGTCTCCGGGCAGGACCCCGGGATCGATCCCGGGCTCGGGACCTATCGGCTGACGTACCGGGCGTCGATGCGGCCCGGCACGACGGAGATCTCGCTGCCGCCGAGCGCGTCCGAACGGCGGATCTCCGTGACCGGACCGGCTGTCGCCGACATCCGCACCGCCGTGGCCGGCCGGTCGCACCGGGTGCGTGTCGCAGCCCTCCCCGGCGCGCGCATCACCGTCTCCGTCACTCCTGTCGGACGACGATGAAGTCCCCGCACCGGCTCTCGCCCTCCGCCAGCGCCTTGCCCAGCCGGCGCAGATGCCCGGGCGTCAGCTGGAGCGGCGGTTCGTCCGGCTGATACGTGGTGCCCCGGGGATAGTCGTGGTCGGGGACGGTCGTCATCTCTATGTGGCAGCCGAGCACATGGGTGACCGGTCTCGTCTCGCAGAAGGCGATCAGGCGGTCCACGGTCGTGGCGAAGGCGGCTGTGTCCTCGACGTACACCCGGCCCGGGTAGAGCGAGTCGCCGGTGAACAGCAGCCCGGTGTACCGGTCGTGGAAGACCACGGCCGCCTCCTGGTGGCCGGGGCCGGGCAGCAGATCCAGCACCCGGCCGCCCAGATCCAGCTCCACCTGCCCGTCCGGCCAGTCCCGGAAGCCGAAGAACTCCCGCACCTCGGCGAGCGACGGCCCCACGATCTCCGTGTGCGGGCGGTCCGCGAACTGAAGATCACCCGCGATGTGGTCGCCGTGCCCATGGGTGTGGGCCACGACCAGTCCGTACGGCGCGCTTCCCGGGGTGCGGGGATGGCGGGACAGCCAGCCCTCGATCAGCTCGTCGACGGTCGCGCGCAGCGGGAAGTGGGCGGGGTCGGCGGTCGCGCCGGAGTCCAGCAGCAGCGCGCGTTCGTTCCCGAACAGCAGGAAGAGGAACGGGGCTTCGAAGTGCACCGACTTGTTCTGCCGCAGGATCGCGGTGTGCTCGCCGTACGCATGCACCTGTATCTCCGGAGCGGGGTCGTGCTTCGGAGAGGGCCAGCCGGCATGCCAGGGGACGTCGAGGGTGCCGGCCACGGGTGAGGACGTGCGGAAATCGATCACGAGACCACGGTACGGCGGACGGTTGTCAACCTGGGTTGACTGTGGACAACTGTCAATGTAGGTTGACAGTCATGACGGATGCAACGGATCTCGCCGAACGGGCGGGCGACCGGGACCCCCGGGTCGGGCTGCGAGCGGTGGCCGCCCTGCGGCGGCTTCTCGAACAGCTCGAGGCCGTGCAGGTGCGCAGTGCCCGCAACCAGGGCTGGTCGTGGCAGGAGATCGCCGCCGAGCTGGGTGTCAGCCGGCAGGCCGTGCACAAGAAATACGGGAGGCAGTGATGTTCGAGCGCTTCACCCGCGACGCGCGGGAGGCCGTCACCAACTCCGTGGCGCGTGCGGAGAAGGCGGACGCGGACTCCGTCACCGAGGAACATGTGCTGCTCGCGCTGCTGGACCAGCAGGGCACGAAGGCCGCGTTCGCGTTCTCCGCGCTCGGCGTCACGGACCGGCGGGCCTCGGTCGAGACGGCCCTCGCCGAAGGACGGCGCCGGGGCGGCCTTTCCAACGCCGACGTCGAGGCGCTGGCGGGGTTCGGCGTCGACGTCGGCGAGATCGTCGCGCGCGTGGAGGAGGCGCACGGGCCGGGTGCCCTGCAGGCGTCGAAGAGGTCGAAGTCCTGGTGGTCCGGGCACCGGCCGTTCACACCCGCGGCGAAGGAGGTGCTGGTCAAGTCGCTGCGCATCGCGACGGGCCGGGGTGACCGGGCGATCGGCGGCGAGCATCTGCTGCTGGCGCTGACGTCGGGGCCGGGGGTGGTGTCGGAGGTGCTGGCGGACCACGGGGTGACGTACCAGTCACTGGAGAGGGTGCTGTTCCCGGTCCGCGCGTAGGGTTCTGGGCGGTGATGGCTGAGCCCCTTGTTCGGCCCGGGCCCTTGCGGCTTGGGCCGAGGTGCTTGTGGCTGAGCCCCTTGTTCGGCTCGGGCCGTTGCGGCTTGGGCCGAGGTGCTTGTGGCTGAGCCCCTTGTTCGGCTCGGGCCGTTGCTCGCTGCGGGGCGTTGTGGCGCGGCCGGTTGTCCAGCTCGGGCCCTTGTGGTTCAGCTGCTTGTTCGGTGCGGGTGCTTGTGGCTCGGGCCGAGGTGGTTGTGGCGCGGCCGGTTGTGCGGTTGCTGTCCCGGTGCCGTTCCGGGGTCATGTCCGGGACTGCGGTCCTCACCGCGCTTCGCGCGAGTTGCGGGCGCTTTGACGTCCCGGACACGACCCCTGCACGTCCCCGTCCCTGAACTCCACCAGTGCGGTACGCCCCTCGCCTCACCCACGCTCGCAGCGCACCCCTGTTCACGGAGGGTCGCGGGGACGGCGGGAGGGGGGCGGGGGCGCAGGAGGGGGGTGTCCGGACGTCAAAGCTTCAGCAACTCGCGCGAAGCGCGGTGAGAAAGCAGTCCGGACACCCCCTCCGGAGAACCCGAACCCCGCACCCACCCACCAACCCGGCGCAGCCGCACCACAAGAACCCGCACCGGACAAGAAACCCGCACCACAAGAACCCGCACCGGACAAGAACCCGCACCACAACAGGGGCGCACCACAAGCACCCGCGCCGGACAAGAACCCGCAGCACAAGGCCCCTCACAAAGGGACCCGCACCGTCACTTCCGCCGCAGCACCGCCGCCACATGCGCCGCCGCCGTCGACAAGTGGCGTCGCGCCTCGCGCAGTTGCGCGTCCGTCACCCCGTTGTCCCGCGCCGCGTCCCGGATGTCGTCGCGGAAGCGGTCCAGCAGGCGGTCCAGGTCGCGGGCCGGTTCGCCCGTCGTCTCCGTCCCCGACGGCCACTCGGGATCGACCTGCACACTCTCGGCCTGCGGAGCGTCATCCGGTACCGACTCCGTCGGCTCTCGTTCCGGCTTGCCGTACGGCCACCCGCCCCCGCGCGCCAGCCCGCCGAGCTGGGTCGTGAGCTCCGAGAGCCCCTCCCGTACGCCCGTCGGCCAGTCGCCCCGCGTGAAGTGGTCCTGCATCTGGTCCTGGACCTGCTTGGCGATCCGCTGCATCTCCCGGCGGGCCGTCTCCTGCGCCTCCTTGGCCTGGCGCCGTGCCTGCTGGGCGTCCTCGCGGGCCCGGCGCGACTCGTCCTTTGCCCGGCGTGCCTGCTCCTGCCACTCGTGGGTGACCTTGCGCAGTTCCTCCTTCGCCGAGCGCCAGGCGGCCGCCTCGCCCTTCTCCGTGCCGGAGGACTGGCGCGTCTGGGACGCCGCCGCGCGCATGTCGCTGCGCAGCTTCCCCGCCGCGCCGCGTACGTCGTCGCGGATCTCCGCCGCCAGTTCGGACACGGACTCGCGGATCTCCAGCTCCAGGTCGGCCAGTTCACCGCTGCGGCCGGCCAGTTCCTCGCGGCCCGCGTCGGTGATCGAGTAGACCTTGCGGCCGCCCTCGGTGGCGTGGGTGACCAGGCCCTCGGCCTCCAGTTTGGCGAGCCGGGGGTACACGGTGCCCGCCGAGGGTGCGTAGAGGCCCTGGAAGCGCTCCTCGAGGAGACGGATCACCTCGTAGCCGTGGCGCGGGGCCTCGTCCAGGAGCTTCAGCAGGTACAGGCGCAGACGGCCGTGGGCGAAGACAGGCGGCATGTCAGAGCACCTTTCCGGTCGGGGCGGCCTCGTACGGTTCGTCGTCCTCGGGTGGCCGGCGCAGCAGGGCGATGGAGCCGGAGACGGTCGTGGCCCGGAGCGTGCCGGTGCCCGCGCCCAGCGTGCCGGTGATCTTCTTCGCGCCCCACTGACCGCTGACCCGGAGGTCGTCGAAGGCGTTGGACACGGCACCGCTCGCGGTGTTGGCCTCGACCTGCGCGTCCGTGGGATGCGGCAGCCGGATGGCGACCTCGCCGGAGACGGTCGTGAGCTTGATGTCGGTCGGCTTCGGCACTCCGTCCGCGTCGAGCACGGTGAGGTCGACGACCATGTCGCCGCTGACGGACTCGGCCCGGACGGAGGAGCCCGCGCCCTCGATGACGGTCAGATCACCGGACACGGAGTTGTAGCGGAGGCCGCCGGTCACCGAGTGGGCCTCCAGGTTCCCGGAGACACTCTCGGCGTGGACGTCCCCGGAGAGCCGCACCAGTGTGGTGTCCCCGCTGACCCCCCGCACGGACGTCGCTCCCTTGATGCCGGAGACGACGGCTCCCGCGCCGACGACGCCGACCTCGACCCGCGCCCGGGAGGGCACGGCGAGGGAGACGACCGCCTTGCGGTGCCAGCCCTTGGGGTCGAGCCACTTGAGGAAGCCCTTCCAGGGCAGATCCTCGTAGGCGACCGTGAGTGTGGAGCCCTCGTGGGTCACGATCAGCGGGGGGCCTTCGATCTCGCTGATCTCGAGGCGGGCGGAACCTTCGTCCGTGCCCACGACGTTCACCGTTCCGTTGACGATGCGCACATTGAGCGCCGTCACGGGCTCGTCGAAGGTGAGCTTCCTCGGCTCGGAGACTGCCCACGTCGAATCTGTCATGACCTGACCTCCCAGGGCGGTCCGCGACGCAACATATCGCGTCTTCTGGTCGATACGATATATCGCGAGATCGGGATGTCAAGCGCCTGCGCGAAGCCGGCTGAAGGCGCGCCTGGCGGGGCATGAGACGTCAAAAGTGGGCAAAGTGCCCTAGCGTGAGTCGCATGAACGCGACACCCGTGGGGGCGCTGCTGTTGTGCCGGACCGACCCCTCCGCCGTACGGCCGGCCGCCCAGTTGTTGCGTGAGCAGCAGCTCCTCGTCGCGGCCGGTGACGACTGGAGCGTCCTCGTCCCCGACGGAACACCCTGGCAGCAGGCCGGCGAGCCGGTCGACCAGGTGCTCGGCGGCTGGGCCTCGGCCGTCGCCATCGGTACGAACCGGCCGGCCCTCGCCGTGTGGTGGGACGGCGACCGGGCCGGCTTCACACTCGCGTCCGGTTTCCGCAGGCCCGTGGGGTACGTGTGGCTGGGGGACGGGACGCCGGTGGGCGAGGACGAGGCGATGCGGACCTTCGCCGCTCGGCTCGGGCTGGATCCCGTCCTCGATGTGCAGGCGCTGGAGCCGCTGACCCTGCCGGACCCCGTCGCGGACGCCCAGTCGCGGCTGTTCGGCCTGCTCGCGGTGCTGGCCAGGGCGGGTCTCGATCTGCCCGAGGGGCTCGCGCCGGGTGAGCCTGCCGAACGGCTCCGGTCCGTCGCGCGGGCGATCGGCGCGGAGACCGTGGAGTGGTCGGGCTGGCGCGACGCGGTTCGGGCGGAGTTCCATGCCGTCGAGGAGGGCGTGCTCGGCCACAGACGGCCGGGCCCGACGGTGCGTGTGGTGGGCCTGGTGGAGATGGCCGCGGGCCTGCCCCTCGTGGCGTGGGGGCTGCGGCGGGGGAGCGGCGGCTGGCTGGTGGCCGGGGCCGTGCTGATCACGCACGGGGCGCTGGCGCTGACGTACGACCGGATCCGCGAGCAGCCGCACACCCCGCCCCGGTAAACCCGCACCCCGCGCCGTACCGCCCGTACCGTGCGAGCGCTACGGGGTCGCTGTCACGACCGCCCGGCTACTCGTCCTCGTCGTCCAGGCGCGCCAGCCACGTCGCGAGGCGCTCCACCGGGACCTCGAAGTCGGGATTGAGGTCGACGAACGTACGCAACTGCTCGGCGAGCCACTCGAAGGTGACCTCCTCCTCGCCGCGCCGCTTCTCCAGCTCCTCGATACCGCGATCGGTGAAGTACAAGACATGCTCCTGGGACGGATGGGGGACTACCTCCTCAGATTACGGCGACTTCCCGCTCTCCCCCGCAACCGGACGGGCCGGTAACGTCGTCGCCCTTCGCACAGCGCCCAACTGCACCGGCACAAGGCCGAGTCGGCCGTCAGAACGGGGGAGCCGTGAACGGACGCATCCAGCACATCGAACTTCCCGGGGGAGCCGTCGTGCTCGCCCGGCTCTCCACCGCGGGCGGGGGTTACGGCGAGGACGACGAGGACGTCGGCTTCGTGGAGAACGCCACCGCCAAGGTGCGGCAGCTCCACGAGCTGATCACCGAGGTCGGGGCATCCGTCCTGGAGGCCGCGGCGGCGGCTCGTCCCGACGAGGCGAGTGTCTCCTTCGGCGTCGAGCTGACCGCCAAGTCGGGCGTCGCGCTCGCCGTGCTCGCCGCGGGCGAGGCCAAGGCATCCGTGCAGGTCACGCTCACCTGGCAGCTCAAGGACCAGCCCACGCAGCCCGCCCCGTCCACTCCCGCCGGCTCCCACGTACCCGCCCCCGCGCCGCCCGCCCCGCCGGCCCCTCCCGCCGGCGCGCACCCACCCGCCCCCACCACACCGCCGCCGCCCCCGGTACCGCATGAGTGACACCGAGTCCGACTCCGTCATCGACGCCCTCACCCGTGCCGCGACCGTCCACTTCTCCTCCGCGCGCGAGGGCGAGAGCGCCATGTGGGGCAGCGGGTTCTTCGTCGCGCCCGGCTGGGTGCTGACCTGCGCGCACGTGCTCGCGCCGCATCTGCGGGGCGACCGCGGACGCGTCTTCCGGCTCGGCGGCAGCGAGGTCAACGACGGCGAACCGCTGGAGGCCCGGCTCGACCGCTGGCTCCTCGACGGCGAGCCGCGCTCCGAGCAGCGGGTGCCCGTCGAGCAGGACCTCGCCCTCGTCCGGCTGCTGGATCCGGACGTCGAGCACGAGTGCGTCTGGCTCACCGACCGCACGGACTATCCCGGCGGGCAGGGTGTCGTCCAGGGCTACCGGCCGGAGCATCAGGAGGAAGGCTCCGCCCCCGTCGTACGCAGGGCCGCGCGCTGGAAGGCGACCGCCCGGATCAACGGCTTCGACGACGACTACGGCATGCGCTTCCGGCCCGAGGCGGAGTTCCCCAAGGGCGGCTCCGGATCGCCCGTTCTCGACGCCCACACGGGCGCCGTCGTCGGCGTGCTGAAATCCCGCAGGGCGGGCCGGGACGGCGGTATGGCCATCGCGGCCACCGCCCTGCGCCGGTTCGGCCCCGCCTATCAGGCGCTGATGGCCGCGCACGACCGCTGGCACGGCCAGTCGCCGAAGGTCGGGGGACACAACTGGATCGAGCGCCAGCACCAGTTGCCGGGCGCGGGCGTGCACACCGGCGGCGACCAGTGGAGCCCCCGCGACCGGCGCGAGGCGCTGTTCCTGCTGTCGGGGGTGCGCCCGCCCGACGGCATCCGGCCCGTCGTCGAACTCGCCAAGAAGGCACGTGGCGGTGTCGCCTCCCCGCCCGGCCAGCTGCTCCCGCACGCCTGGCGCGACGGACACGGCCTGCTGTACGAGGCGGGGCAGCCCGTCGCCGCCATCGCCGCGCTGCACTACCTCCAGCTGGTCGTGGAGTACGAACGCAGCCGCGGCGGTGACCCCGCGCAGCTCGCCGACTGGGTGGCGCACCGGCTCCAGGACGTCCCGCGGATCGTGCACACCGTCGTCACCCAGGCCACGCTGCCGCCCCGGCTCGTCCCCGCCCGCGGCCCGGACGGCCGGGACGGGGCCGTGGTCCGCTACCCGGGACCCGGCGACGGCTCGACCGTCGTCATCGTCGAGCTGGATCCGGTGTGCGACGCCCCGACGGCCCGGTTCTACTGGCGCATCCGTGTCGATGACGGCCAGGACGTCAACGAACCGCTGCACGAGGAGCAGACCGGCGACGGTGTCCCGCCCGAACAGCTCGTACGCCGGCTGCGCGGACCGCTGGACGAGGTCTTCGCGTCGGTGGACGCCCCCGGTGCGCCCGCACCGCTCGAAGTCGCCCTGCCCGTCGACCATTTCGACACCGCCGTGCACCGCTGGCAGCTCACCGAGATGGCGCGGCTGCACCATCCTGCGTATGTCGGTGTACGGCGGATGGTGGTGCTGCGTGACCTTCTGAGACGAGGCAGACCGGACGGCACCTGGCGGGCCCGCTGGGAGGCGACGGTGGCCGCCGGGGCGCTGACCGCCGTCCGTACGCCACCGCCGCGGCAGGTCCCACGGGCCCGCCACTTCGCGGACATGCCGCCCTCCGCGGTGCCCGTCCTGTGCAGACCCGCAGGCAGCGGCGTCGGACGCCGCGCGATCGGGCTTGCGCTGGACGCCGGGCACGGCGTCGCGCTGTGGCACACCGACGGTCATCCCGAGCACGGCTGCACCGAGTTCTGCGAGGAGATGCACGACGGCGCGGCCGCGCTCCTCGCGCAGACGGCGGGCGCACGTGAGCTGCCCGACCGGTTGCGCCGTATCAGGGACGACATCAGCGGATCGAGGAACGGCGGACACTGGGCGGAGGGGGTGGCCATGCTGTACGACGACCCGACCCGGCCGCTGCCCGCCGACGACAACGGACCGGTGGACTCCCCATGAGGAGCGGCACCGGAGCAATGGGACGGCGGGTCGCTGGGTACATACCCGGCGTGGTCCGCCACGGTGCCCACCGGCCGCCGACGAGGAGCGAGCGATGGACGACTGGCTGATCTACCGAGGTGTCGGTGCACCGGATCCCGACCGGATCCGCCGGCTGCCGCCGCCCCCTCCCTGGCGTGCCTTCTCCGGCGAGCCGCTGCCCGATCCGCCGCCCCCCGTGGACAGTTCGTCCACCCGGCGGCTCGGCGCACGTGTCGAGGCGCCGGGTGCCCAGGACGCCGAAGCGCTCGAACTGATCAACGCCGCCCTCTACCTGCGCCGGCCGCTCCTCGTCACCGGCGAGCCCGGCTCCGGCAAGTCCACGCTCGCGCACTCCGTCGCGTACGAACTGGGCCTCGGCCGCGTGCTCCAGTGGCCCGTCGTCAGCCGCACCGAGCTCAAGGACGGTCTCTACACCTACGACGCCATCGGCCGGCTCCACGACGCCCAGCTCGCCGAGCGCCACTCCGACGACATCGGCCGGTACATCCGGCTCGGACCGCTCGGCACCGCGCTGCTGCCGTCCGAGCGGCCGCGGGTACTGCTCATCGACGAACTCGACAAGAGTGACATCGACCTGCCGAACGATCTGCTGAACGTGGTGGAGGAAGGGGAGTTCGCCCTTCCGGAGCTGGAGCGGATGGCCGACCGGCCCGGCCACGGCGAGGTCCGGGTGCTCTCCGACGACGGCCGCCGGGTGCCCGTCCGGGACGGCCGGGTGCGCTGCGCCGCCTTCCCGTTCGTCGTGATGACCAGCAACGGCGAGCGCGACTTCCCCGCCCCGCTGCTGCGCCGCTGCATCCATCTGCACCTCGATCCGCCGCGTGACGAGCGGCTCGCCGCCATGGTGCAGGCCCACTTCGGTGCCGGTGCCGACGAGCGGAACCTCGATCTGATCGGCCGGTTCACCCGCGAGGACGGCGACGGCGAACTGCGCCCCACCGACCAGCTGCTCAACGCGATCTACCTCACCCAGCACGCCGTGCAGGCGGAGCCCGGGCGGCGGGACGAGGTCGCCGAACTGCTGATACGTCCGCTCGACATCCGGCAGCGGTGAAGCCGTGCACTCCGCGGCCCTGACCGCGCTCGTGGCGCGGCTGCGCGAGGCGGAACTGAATCCGACCGCCGAGGAGCTGGCGGACGCGCTGTGGCTGTCGCGGTACGTACCCGCGGCCCGGGCCGGCACGGCCGAAGCACCCGGCCCCACGCTGCCGTCCGGATCTGCGGACCCGCCGTCCGCCGGCCCCCCGGAGCAGCCGGCCGTCTCCTCGCCCGGAACCCGCCCTCCTGCGCGGCCCGCAACCGGTCTGTACGGGCCCGCCCAGCCGGACACCGTCGCCGGGTCCCTGCCGGAGGGGGCCGCGCGCAGCGTCCCGGTCCCGGCTCCCGCGGCGCTGCCCGACACCCTTGATCTCCAGCGTTCCCTGCGCCCGCTGCAGCACTACCGTCCGCCCATGCGGCTCATCCGCCGGGAGCTCGACGAGATCGCGACCGCCGACCGGGCCGCCGAGACCGGTCTGGTGGTGCCCGTGCTCCGCACGGTCCGGCGGCGTCAGGCCCGGCTCGCCCTCGTGATGGACGAGTCGTCGTCGAACGTCGTGTGGAGCACCGCACTCGAAGAGCTGCGGGAGCTCTGCGAACGTGCCGGGGCGTTCCGCGAGGTGGCCGTGCACCGCCTCGGCGAGCACCGGCCCGTACCGGCCCAGCTCGGCGATCCCACCGGGCGGCAGCTGACCGTGGTGCTCAGTGACTGCGCGGGCCCGCTGTGGCGCAGCGGCCGGATGCAGCGGCTGCTGCACATCTGGGCGTCGACCGCGCCCGTCGCCGTCGTCCAGCCGCTGCCGCAGCGGATGTGGGGGCGTACGCATCTGCCCGCACGGCCGGGACTGCTGCAACGGCGCGAAGGGCCGGCGGGGCGGCTGGAGTTCACTCCGCGGCTCGGTGCGCCCGGCCCGGCGGACGGCATCCCGGTCCCCGTTCTCGCGCTGCGCCGCTCCTCCTTCGAGGCCTGGACCCGTCTGATCGCGGGCGCGACCGGGCAGTCCATGAACGCCGCGGCCGCGCTGGTCCTGCCCCGCCACGAACCCGCCGCCGTCCGCCCCCGCGCGGCCCGGCGCATCGACCCCGCCGAACGGGTGCGGGCCTTCCGCAGAACCGCGTCGCCCGCCGCAGCCCAGCTCGCGGTCTATCTGTCGGCCGTTCCCCTGGTGCTGCCGGTGATGCAGCTCGTCCAGCGCGCGATGCTCGTCCGCAGCGGCCCGGACGTCCTGGCGGAGGTGCTGCTGAGCGGGCTGCTGCGGAGGGACCCCGAGGAGACGGCGGCCACCACGGGCCCGCAGGAGGGCGGCCCGGCGTACGCCTTCCTCGACGGCGTCCGCGAGGAGCTCCTCGGCCAACTGGGCGCCAGCAGCGCGTCGCTGGTGCTCAAGCACTGCTCGGAGTACGTCGCCTCCCGCTACGGACGCACCGTGCGCAACTTCCCCGCGATGGCCTCCGCCTTCCTCGCCGGATCGGTGGATCCGCACCCGCCGGCCCCGGCCGCCGGTGACAACCGCGGCCTGTGGGCCTTCGCCCAGGTCTCCACCCAGGTGCTGCGCCGCCTCGGCGGCCCCCAGCCCGCCGTGACCCCGGGGCCGACGACGGAGGGCCCCGCGGCGCTCGTCGCGAAGGCCCGCAGCTGCCTGGCCCACTTCGGCCAGTACGGCACCGTACGGGACCTGGACGCGGCGATCAGGCTGCTCGGGTCGGCGACCCAGGCGGAGCGGCGGACCGGTGAACGGGCCGCGCTCTACGGCGAACTGGCCGAGGCGCTGCTGCGCCGCTGGCTGGTGCGCCCGCTGCCGGAGGACCTGCCCGAGGCCCTGGAGGCGGCGCAGAACGCGATCTCCGGCGGGGCTCGGGCCTACCTCACGCTGGCGCAGGTCCTGGAGGCGATGGCGGAGGAGGTGTCCGCGGGTCGGCTCAGCCCCAAGCTGATGCCCGAATGGGTATGGGTGCAGGCGGGCCCGGCCGGTGACGACACCGACCTGGTGGCCGCCGTGCTGCTGTCGACCGCCGACAGCAGCCTCGCCGAACTCACCGGTGACCCGGCGCCGTGGGACACACCGGCCGCTCTCGTGCAGGCGGCCGCGTCCGCCAGGATCCGGGTGCTGCGACGGCTGGCCGTGACCGGCGCGCCCTACGGGCTGCGCGGACCGATCGGGCCCGAGGGCTTCTTCACCGAGTCCCTGCACACCGCGCTCGGCGTCGTGGAACTGCTGCTGGAGGGCGAGCGCCGGGAATCGGCCCTGCTGCTGCGCGGCGGGCTCCTCCTCGACCTGGCCCGCCACCACCGGGGCGAGGGCCCGGTCCCGCGCGTGGCCGGCGATCACGACCTCGCCGCATCACGGACCTTCGCGGAACAGGCGGACGAGGACCTGCACGCGGGCATCGACGCCATCGACTGGGAGAGCGTCGAGCAGAGCGCCCTGTGCCGCGCCTGGCTGGACTACGCCGACGCCATCGAGTTCGCCCACGAACACCTCGACGACGACGCCCGGCTGCGTATCCTCCAGGCCCTCGACCAGGCACGCCAGCACACCGGCCGGGACGAGGAGACCCAGGCGGACATCCTGCTGCGAATGGCCCGGGTGCTGGAGCAGCGGTATGTGTCCACCGGTGGCTGGGCCCACCGTGATTCCGCGGTCGCGGCCTGGACCGAGGCGCTGCCCCTGCTGCCGTGGCGTGACCCGAGCCGTGCGCTCGTCCTCACCTCCCTCGGCCGCCAGTTGACCGAGCGGGGCGTGGACAAGGACGCCCGGGCCGACATCCAGGCGGCCGTACGGGCGCTGCGTGGCGCCATCGAGGAGACCCGGCCCAGCGACCCCGAACTCCCGCGCCGCCGCGCCCTGCTGGGGCTGGCGTACATCGAACGGTTCCGCGCGGAGGGCACGGTCGCCGACCTCCACGAGGCGGACTGGGCGCTCGGCGCGGCGGCCCGGGCGGCGACCGACCCCGAACTCGCCGCACACGCCTGGTGGCACCGCGCGGTGGCGGCCGCCCTGCTGTCCGGGCGTACGGCGTCCGCGCACCCGCTCCACCGCGACGCCGTCGCCCACGGCCGGCGGGCACTCGCGGAGGCCGGCCCGGTGCTGTTCGACCAGTTGGTCAACGCCCAGTGGCTGCGGGCGGGCCGGCTGGAGCGCACCGCCGGTCCCGAGCGCGCTCTGGAGGAGCACCGGGCAGTGGTCGCGGTGCTGGCGCGGGTCCGGCCGGCGGACGCGCCGGGTGTGGAGCCGTTCCTGCGGGAGATCGAGCGGCTCGAAGACGGCGGATAGGAACGCCGGAGGGCCCGGACCGCATCGGGTGATGCGGTCCGGGCCCTCCGTGCGGAACCGGTCCCGACGACTAGGCGTCGAAGACCTCGTCGACCAGCTGCTGCTGCTCCGCCTGGTGGCGCTTGGCCGAGCCGACCGCCGGGGACGAGCCGTGCGGACGCGAGATGCGGCGCAGACGCTCGCCGTGCGGGATGTCCGCACCGACGGCCAGGTCCAGGTGGTCGATCAGGTTCAGCGCGATGAACGGCCACGCACCCTGGTTCGCCGGCTCCTCCTGCGCCCAGAGGTACTTCTCGGCGTTCGGGAACTTGGCGATCTCTGCCTGGAGCTCCTTGCCCGGCAGCGGGTACAGCCGCTCCAGACGCAGGATCGCGGTGTCCGTGACGCCGCGCTTGACCCGCTCGGCCTCCAGGTCGTAGTAGACCTTGCCGGAGCAGAAGACGACCTTGCGGACCGCGTTCGGGTCCACCGACTCGTCGCCGATCACCGGGCGGAAGCCGCCGTTGACGAACTCCTCCGCCTTCGACGCCGCGGCCTTCAGACGCAGCATCGACTTCGGCGTGAAGACGATCAGCGGCTTGTGGTGCGGGTTGTGGACCTGCCAGCGCAGCAGGTGGAAGTAGTTCGACGGCAGGGTCGGCATCGCGACCGTCATGTTGTTCTGCGCGCACATCTGGAGGAAGCGCTCGGGGCGCGCGGAGCTGTGGTCCGGGCCCTGGCCCTCGTAGCCGTGCGGCAGCAGCAGCGTGACGCCGGAGGTCTGGCCCCACTTCTGCTCGGCGGAGGAGATGAACTCGTCGACGACGGTCTGCGCGCCGTTGACGAAGTCACCGAACTGCGCCTCCCACATGACCAGCGCGTCCGGGCGGGCCAGCGAGTAGCCGTACTCGAAGCCCATCGCCGCGTACTCGCTGAGCAGCGAGTCGTAGACGTTGTAGCGGGCCTGGTCCTCGGAGAGGTAGAGCAGCGGGGTGTAGTCCTCGCCGGTCTCCTGGTCCACCAGCACCGCGTGGCGCTGGCCGAACGTGCCGCGGCGGGTGTCCTGACCGGACAGCCGGACCGTGGTGCCCTCCATCAGCAGCGAGCCGATGGCGAGCGTCTCGCCCATGCCCCAGTCGATGGTGCCGTCCTCGACCGACGCCGCACGGCGCTGCATCTGCGGCATCAGCCGCGGGTGCACGGTGACGTGGTCGGGGATGTTGACCTGGGACTCGGCGATCCGCTTCACGACCTCCTGGGAGACCGCGGTGGTGAGGGCCACCGGGAACTCGGCCTGCGCGTCCGGGACATGCGCCGGGGCCGGCAGGCTGGTCGCCTCGCGGACCTCCGCGAAGACCTTCTCCAGCTGGCCCTGGAAGTCCTGGAGCGCCTGCTCCGCCTCTTCCAGCGTGATGTCGCCCCGGCCGATCAGCGACTCGGTGTAGAGCTTGCGCACCGAACGCTTCTTGTCGATCAGGTTGTACATCTGCGGGTTGGTGAACTGCGGGTTGTCGCCCTCGTTGTGACCGCGGCGGCGGTAGCAGATGAGGTCGATCACGACGTCCTTGTTGAACGTCTGGCGGAACTCGAAGGCGAGCCGCGCGACGCGGACCACGGCCTCCGGGTCGTCGCCGTTCACGTGGAAGATCGGCGCCTCGATCATGCGGGCCACGTCGGTCGCGTACATCGACGAACGCGACGACTCCGGGGCGGCGGTGAAGCCGACCTGGTTGTTGATGACGATGTGGACCGTGCCGCCGGTGCGGTAGCCGCGCAGCTGCGACATGTTCAGCGTCTCGGCGACGACACCCTGGCCGGCGAAGGCCGCGTCACCGTGCAGGGCGACCGGCAGGACCGTGAAGTCCGTGCCGCCCTTGTTGATGACGTCCTGCTTGGCGCGTGCGACACCCTCCAGCACCGGGTCGACCGCCTCCAGGTGGGAGGGGTTGGCGACGAGCGAGACCTTGATCTGCTCGCCGTCCAGACCGGTGAAGGTGCCGTTGGCACCCAGGTGGTACTTCACGTCGCCGGAGCCGTGCATCGACTTCGGGTCGAGGTTGCCCTCGAACTCCCGGAAGATCTGCGCGTACGACTTGCCGACGATGTTCGCGAGCACGTTCAGCCGGCCGCGGTGGGCCATGCCGATGACGACCTCGTCCAGGCGGGACTCGGCGGCGGAGTCGATGACCGCGTCGAGCAGCGGGATGACGGACTCGCCGCCCTCCAGCGAGAACCGCTTCTGACCGACGTACTTGGTCTGCAGGAACGTCTCGAACGCCTCGGCGGCGTTGAGCCGGCGCAGGATCCGCAGCTGCTCCTCGCGCTCGGGCTTGGTGTGCCCGCGCTCGACGCGGTCCTGGATCCACTTGCGCTGCTTCGGGTCCTGGATGTGCATGAACTCGATGCCGGTGGTGCGGCAGTACGAGTCGCGCAGGACGCCGAGGATGTCGCGCAGCTTCATCATCGACTTGCCGGAGAAGCCGCCGACCGCGAACTCGCGCTCCAGGTCCCACAGCGTGAGCCCGTGCTCGGTGATGTCCAGGTCGGGGTGCTTGCGCTGGCGGTACTCCAGCGGGTCGGTGTCGGCCATGACGTGGCCGCGGACCCGGTAGGAGTGGATCAGCTCGAAGACCCGGGCGGCCTTGGTGACGTCGTCGTCGTGGCTGGCGTCGATGTCCTTGAACCAGCGGACCGGCTCGTAGGGGATGCGCAGCGCCTGGAAGATGTCGTCGTAGAAGCCCTGCTCGCCGAGCAGGAAGTTGGCGACGACCCGCAGGAACTCGCCGGAGGCGGCGCCCTGGATGACCCGGTGGTCGTACGTGCTGGTGAGGGTCATCACCTTGGAGATGCCCAGGCGGTTCAGGGTGTCCTGCGAGGTGCCCTGGAACTCGGCCGGGTAGTCCATGGAGCCGACGCCCATGATGACCGACTGCCCGGGCATCAGACGCGGCACCGAGTGGACGGTGCCGAGGCCGCCGGGGTTGGTCAGCGAGACGGTGACGCCGGTGAAGTCGTCCATCGTCAGCTTGTTGTTCCGGGCGCGGCGGACGATGTCCTCGTACGCCTGCCAGAACTCGAAGAAGTTGAGCGTCTCGGCCTTCTTGATGGCCGCGACGACCAGCTGGCGGTCGCCGTTCGGCTTCACCAGGTCGATGGCGAGGCCGAAGTTCACGTGCTCCGGCTTGACCAGGGTGGGCTTGCCGTCCTTCTCCGCGAAGGAGTAGTTCATCGACGGCATGGCCTTGAGGGCCTGCACCATCGCGTACCCGATGAGGTGGGTGAAGGAGACCTTCCCGCCCCGGGCGCGCTTGAGGTGGTTGTTGATGACGATGCGGTTGTCGAAGAGCAGCTTCACCGGGACCGCGCGCACGGACGTGGCCGTCGGCAGTTCCAGCGAGGCGTTCATGTTCTTCGCAACGGCGGCCGAGGGGCCGCGCAGCGTCACGTACTCGGGTCCCGAGGGGGCCTCGGTGTCCGGTGCGGCCTTCGCGGCCTCCGCCTTGGCGGGTGCGGCCTTCGCCGGCGCGGCCTTGGCCGGAGCGGGCTGCGCCGCCTTGGGCGCGGCGGCCGGGGCCGCCTTCGCCGCGGGAGCGGCCTGGGCCGGTGCGGCGGGCTGCGCGGACGGGGCCTTCGCGGCGGGTGCGGCCTGCGGAGCGGCGCTCACGCCGTTCGCTGCGGCACTGCCGGTCTGACCGGCGGTACCCGCAGCCCCCGCGGCTGCGGTACCGGGCTGCGCGGGAGCAGCGTCCGCGGCCGTGCTTCCGTCGGAGGGCTTCGCCGCCGTGGCGGCAGAGCTGCCGCCGCCAGGCTTGTAGTCGGCGAAGAAGTCCCACCAGGCGCGGTCGACGGAATTGGGGTCCTGGAGGTACTGCTGGTAGATCTCGTCGACGAGCCACTCATTGGGCCCGAATGCGGCGGCAGGGTTCTCGCCCTGCGCGCCTTGGTCGGTCGAGATGCTCGAGTTACTGGGGGACTGAGACGACACGGCGGCAACCGCCCTCTTCCGCTTCACAAGGTGATGGACAGCGGGAATTAAGGCTACGCCTCCCTGGCCGGGAGATGCAGGCCGGGCTGGTCATCGTCGCGCAAGTCACACCGAAAGGCGGGTTTCGGGGCTGACAATGGCGGGAAACAAGCACGGTTCGACCGCGCCACGGGTCGGCGACACCGTGGCCGTGGCCCTCCGGCCCGCCGTAGGAACGGCCGCGCGGGCCCGTCCTCACAGAACATCACGCTGAACAGCCGGTTCCGGTTCGAACCCTACGTCAACCGCGTGGCGACGGGATTCCCGGAAGGGTGACCCGGATCCGGCAGCCGCGGGCGGATTCGGCCACGCCGATGCGCCCGCCGTGCAGATCCACCGCCCAGCGCGCGATGGCCAGGCCCAGACCCGTACCGCCGTCGCTGCCCTTGCCGTGCGGGGCCAGGATGCTGCCCCGGTTGAACCGCTCGAAGACCCGGTGGCGCTCCTGCTCGGGAATGCCCGGGCCCTCGTCGACCACTTCCAGGTCCAGCGACTCCGGCTGGGCGCCGCGCCGTGCCCGTACCGTCACCCGGCCGTGCGGCGGCGAGTGCTTCACCGCGTTGTCGATCAGATTGGCGACCACCTGGTGCAGCCGCTCGGCGTCCGCGTGCGCGGTCAGCTCGGGCGGTGAGACGTCCAGATGGAGATGCACGTCGGTACGGGTGTGGTTGCCCGAGCCCGAGGCCACACGGCGATGGGCGGCGGCCAGGTTGGCCTCCTTCAGTACCCCGGAGAGATACGGCCACACCTCGAAACGCCGGGCCCTCAGGGGCACGACCCCGTTGTCCAGCCGGGACAGGTCCAGCAGCGTCTCGACCAGCCGGCCCAGCCGCTCGGTCTGCTTCAGCGCCGTGCGCATCGTCTCGGGATCGGCCGCGGACACCCCGTCGACCACGTTCTCCAGGACGGCCCGCAGTGCGGCGATGGGGGTCCGCAGCTCGTGCGAGACATTGGCGACCAGTTCCTTGCGGTGCCGGTCCACCGCCTCCAGGTCGTCCGCCATGCGGTTGATCGTCGAGGCGAGGTCGCCGAGCTCGTCACGGCGGTCGGCGCCGCTCACCCGGCGGGTGTAGTCACCGTGCGATATGCCCTTGGCGACGGTGTTCATCTCGTCCAGCGGCGCGGTCAGGCCGTGCGCCACGAACTGGGTGATCAGCAGCGTGGCTATCACCGAGAAGACCGTGATGAAGCGCAGCTCGGTCTGTGTGCGCAGGGCGACGACGAGCAGCCCCGTGGTGATGAAGACCGAGACGACGACGAGCGCGCCGAGCTTGGTCTTGATCGAGATCGACAGGGAGGCGGACCGCAGCCGGTTCAGCCGGTCGGGGCGGCCGGGCGGCTCGTCCCGGAGGCGGCGCCTCATGGGGCAGGCGTCTCCAGGGCGTATCCGACGCCGTGCACCGTACGGATCCGCTCGGCGCCGATCTTCCGGCGCAGCGCCTTGATGTGGCTGTCGACGGTGCGGGTGCCCGAGGCGTCGGCCCAGTCCCACACCTCCGCGAGGAGCTGCTCGCGGGACAGGACGGCGCGCGGGGTGTTCGCGAGGCACACCAGCAGATCGAACTCGGTGGGCGTCAGGTGCACGTCGTCACCGCGGACGCGCACGCGGCGCTGGGCGTGGTCGACCTCCAGCTCGCCGAGACGCAGGATCCCGCTGCGCGGTGTCACCGCGGCGAGCGCGGCACGCTCCACCCGGCGCAGGAGCACATGTACCCGGGCCGCCAGCTCACGCATCGAGAACGGCTTCGTCATGTAGTCGTCGGCGCCGACGCCCAGCCCCACGAGCATGTCGGTCTCGTCGTCGCGGGCCGTGAGCATCAGCACCGGTACCGGGCGCTGCGCCTGGACCCTGCGGCAGACCTCGAGACCGTCGAAGCCCGGAAGCATCACGTCGAGGACCATCAGGTCGGGCTGCCAGGCCTCGGCCGCGTCGACGGCGGCGGGGCCGTCGGAGGCCGTCTGGACGAGAAAGCCCTCAGCCCGCAGCCTGGCGGCGATGGCGTCCACGATGGTCGAGTCGTCCTCGACCACCAGCACCCGGCGCTGAGCGCCTGGCGTGGCCGCGACGCCGTTGTGCGTGGTGTGTGTCTGCTCCATCGCCCGCCCCTGTACGCGTTCTCGCGAGTTGCATCTGGTTATTTGATCCGGTGTGTAGGTGAGCAGCGTAAAGGCAGTCACGGCGTCCCGGCTACGCAGGGCTAACGGCGAGATGGACCACGTCAGGTACGCCTCGGGCAAGGCGGATCTCTTCGGTTCTTACCCCGGTGAATCCGGCATTCCGCAACGCATCCTCAAAAGCCGGAGACGGCTGGGCCGACCACACGGCCAGTACTCCACCGGGCGTCAACCGGGCCTGGCAGGCGGCGAGTCCGTCCGGGGAGTAGAGGTTCTCGTTGTCGTCGGTGACGGTCCAGTCGGGTCCGTTGTCGATGTCCAGGCACAGGGCGTCGTAGTGATCGGCGGACTCCCGCAGATGCGTGAGGAGGTCCGTGTGCAGGATCACGCAACGGGGATCGCCGAGTGCCCCGCCGGAGATCCGGGCGAGCGGTCCCGTGCGGTGCCAGTCGATGACCGCTTGCTCGCGCTCGACCACCGTGATCCGGCGCCAACGGGGGTCGGCGGCGGCGTGGGCCAGCGAGAAGCCGACCCCGAGCCCGCCGATGAGCAGGGCGGACGGATGTTTGCCATTGGCCGTGAGCGCCTCGCTCGCAGCGTCCACCAGCAGCCGTTCGGAGCGTCCGTCGGAGGTGTCCATCAGGAAGCACCCGTTGGCGATGATCTCGTGATGCTCCCCGCGCTGCCGCAGCACGATCTCTCCGTAGGGCCCCTCGCGCCGGTCGAGGGTGACGGGAGTTTCGGCGTCGGCGTGCAGCGGCATGGCAGTACCTCCGGATGGCTGGCCGTCGATGGCGTCGACCATGCTTGCGGGACGGCGCGACCGGGACAAACCGATATTCCGGAGCGCGGGCCCGAGGGGCTCCTGCCCCGTGCAGGCGCCCGCACGCGTGCGGTGTTCGCGCCGACGGCGAACACGCGCGTCACGGCGGGGCCCGGCGGCCGGGTGCGCGGCCCGCGACGCACGGACGAGGGCGGAGGTTGCCTCGTGTGGCGTACGTCATAGACGCGGGTCACGCTGATCGCATTGGGTGGGGTTTTGTTCGGGGGCTTGGCGAAAGGGGCCTCACGCCGTGCATCAGCACACGAAGGGCGACCGGACCAGGCGCGACCGGACCAGCGCGGGCGACGGAGCCGCGCGCCCCCGCACCACGCCGGTCCAGGCTCATGGAGGCCGTATCGATCCGGTGCTCGGGGAGCAGGCCGCGCTCACGGAGCTGCTCCCCGCGATTCCGGCGCAGCGGACCGGGCCCGTACGCGCCGCACAGCCTGCCGCCGTGGCCATTCCGGCCGCCGGCCCCCTGCGGACGCCCCGGTGGCGGCAGGCTCTGCGGCTGCTGCCCACTCCGACCGGCACTCCCTTCACCTTCGGCTACCTCCTCGTCCTGCTCGCGACTTCCCTCTTCGCCCGCTACGGGGACCCCGCCACCGTCTCCGCGCTGTTGCACGGATCCAGCACCGATGTCGCCCATCTGGCGGACAGGCCGCTGCTGGTTCTCGGCGCGAGCGCGCTGTGGATCGCCGGCGGTCTGGCGTCTCCGTACGCCATCGCCTTCGTCGTCGTGCTGACCGCGCTGGAACGCCGCATAGGCGGTCCGCGCACCGCTCTCGTCTTTCTCGTCGGCCATGTCGGCGCGACCCTGGCGACCGAGGTCCCGGTCGGTATATCCGTGGCGGCCGGTCATCTGCCCGCCACCTCGCTGCACCGGCTCGACTACGGCATCAGCTTCGGGCTGATGGCGAGCATCGGCGCGCTCGCCGGACTGCTGAGCCCCGTCCTGCGGGTCACGGTCCTCGGCTTCGTCTCGATAATGCTTCTGCAGGATCTGCTCGCCTTCACGGACCCGCTCACCGACTGGGGCCATCCGCTCGCCCTGCTCGCCGGTCTCGCCTGCTGGCCCGCCGTCCGCCGCTGGGCGGGAGGCACCGCGGGCCGTACGCCGGTGCCGGTCTGATCCGGGCGGCCCGTACGCCGGTCCCGGTCTGATCCCGGCGGCCCGTACGCCGGTCCGGTCCGGTCCGGGCCGTACGCCGGTCCCGGTCCGGCAACCGGACCCGGGTGCCGGCCCTACCGCTCGGGCAGGGCCGCGATCACCTCGCGCAGCCTCGGCACCTCGGCGGTGTCGTCCGTCGTGACCGTGTGGCCGGCGTGGGTGATCCGGTAGGTGAATCCGTCCATGACGGGGCTCCCGGTCGCCGTGCTCGGCAGCCGGGCGAAGTCGGCCCTCTTCAGGGCCCCGCGCAGTTCGGCCAGCTCCGCCGGGCTCATCCGGCCGGAGCGTTCCGCCCCGGTCTTCGACGTGGTCGTGTAGGCGCCGTCCTCGCGGACCACGAGCCGGTTGTGGACACCGGCGATCCCGCCCGTGACCGTCATCGCGACCAGCTGCCGTCCGGCGGCCGGGGGTGGCGGGGCGGGCGCCGACGAAGCGGGCGGCGGTGAGGGCTGCGGAGGCGGAGAGGTCCGCGAAGGAGGGGCCGGCGCAGAAGAAGCGGACGGCGGTGAGGCGGAAGAAGGCGAAGAGGCCGGCGAACTCTGCGGGCCGCCCGCGCCGTCCGTGCCGGCCTCGGCTCCCGAGTCCCCGCCCTGCCCGCATCCCGCCGCGAAGGCCATGAGGGACACCGCCACCAGTGCCCCCGCCGTGCCGCGTCCGAGTCGTGTCATCGGCCGCCCACCTCCCTCGGATCGCTCCGCCGGCGTCCGGTGCTCCGCTCAGGAGGGCTGAGCTCCGGCCGTGGTCCGTCGCCGCAGTATGGGCGACCGGGCGGTCCCGTCGAGGGCGATTCGGCTGAGAAGCCCCCTGCCGGTCCGCTGCCCTCTCCCTCACCTGGAGGGCTGATCGCTGAGAGCGAACAGAGGCCGGGGAACATCTGCGGCCCCCCACGCATTGAGTCGACATAGCTCAACTTCACTGCCTAAGGGGAGATCATGGCTTTGACGTCCACACCACTCACCCTGCCCGTGCTGCCGCTCGATGACGAGGTCGTGCTGCCCGGAATGGTGGTGCCTCTTGACCTTTCCGACACCGACGTACGCGCCGCGGTGGAGGCCGCACAGGCCGCTGCCCGCTCCAGTGGGGCAAGCAAGCCACAGGTGCTTCTTGTTCCTCGGATCGACGGCCAGTACGCCGCCACCGGCGTGCTCGGCACCGTCGAACAGGTCGGCCGGCTCTCCGACGGCGACCCCGGTGCCCTGATCCGCGGCCGCGGCCGCGTGAAGATCGGCGCGGGCACCACCGGCCCCGGCGCCGCTCTGTGGATCGAGGGCACCCGGATCGAGGAGACCGTTCCCGACCCGCTGCCCGGACAGGTCACCGACCTGATCAAGGAGTACAAGGCGCTCGCCACCGACTGGCTGAAGAAGCGCGGCGCCTGGCAGGTCGTGGACCGTGTCCAGCAGATCGACGACGTCTCGCAGCTCGCGGACAATTCCGGCTACTCACCTTTCCTGACCACGGCCCAGAAGATCGAACTGCTCGACACCGCCGACCCGGTGGCCCGCCTCAAGCTCGCCACCGAGCAGCTGCGCGAGCACCTGGCCGAGCAGGATGTCGCCGAGTCCATCGCCAAGGACGTCCAGGAGGGCGTCGACAAGCAGCAGCGCGAGTTCCTGCTGCGCCGGCAGCTCGAAGCCGTGCGCAAGGAGCTGCGTGAGCTCGACGGCGACGGCGCCGAGGACGAGTCCGACGACTACCGGGCCCGTGTCGAGGCCGCCGACCTGCCCGAGAAGGTCCGCGAAGCGGCCCTCAAGGAGGTCGAGAAGCTCGAGCGGTCCAGCGACCAGAGCCCGGAGGGCTCCTGGATCCGGACCTGGCTCGACACCGTGCTCGAACTGCCGTGGAACGAGACGACCGAGGACGCGTACGACATCCAGGGCGCCAAGGCGATCCTGGACGCCGAACACGCGGGCCTTCAGGACGTCAAGGAGCGGATCACCGAATACCTGGCGGTGCGCAAGCGCCGCGCCGACCGAGGACTCGGTGTGGTCGGCGGACGGCGTGGCGGCGCGGTGCTGGCACTCGTCGGCCCGCCCGGCGTCGGCAAGACCTCGCTCGGCGAGTCCGTCGCACACGCGATGGGACGCAAGTTCGTCCGGGTCGCGCTCGGCGGCGTACGCGACGAGGCGGAGATCCGCGGCCACCGGCGCACCTACGTGGGCGCGCTGCCCGGCCGGATCGTCCGCGCCATCAAGGAGGCCGGGTCGATGAACCCGGTGGTCCTGCTGGACGAGATCGACAAGGTCGGCTCGGACTTCCGGGGCGACCCGGCGGCCGCGCTGCTCGAAGTCCTGGACCCGGCGCAGAACCACACGTTCCGCGACCACTACCTGGAGGTCGAACTCGACCTGTCCGACGTGGTGTTCCTCGCCACGGCGAACGTCCTGGAGGCCATCCCGGAGGCCCTGCTCGACCGTATGGAGCTGGTCCGGCTGGACGGCTACACCGAGGACGAGAAGGTCGTCATCGCCAGGGACCACCTGCTGCCGCGTCAGCTGGAGCGGGCGGGCCTGGAGCCCGGCGAGGTCGTCCTGGAGGACTCGGCACTGCGCAAGCTGGCCGCCGAGTACACCCGTGAGGCGGGCGTGCGGAACCTGGAGCGCTCGGTGGCCAGGCTGCTGCGCAAGGTGGCGGCCCAGCACGAACTGGGTGAGCGGGAACTGCCGTTCACCGTCGGCTCCGAGCAGCTGCGCGCACTGGTCGGACGGCCGCACCACGTGCCCGAGGCCGCGCAGGACCCGGCCGAGCGCCGTACCGCGGTGCCCGGTGTGGCCACCGGTCTCGCCGTCACCGGCGCGGGCGGCGACGTGCTCTTCGTCGAGGCGTCGCTGGCCGACCCGGAGACGGGCGGCTCCGGACTGACCCTGACCGGTCAGCTCGGTGACGTGATGAAGGAGTCGGCGCAGATCGCGCTGAGCTTCCTCCGCTCGCACGGCGCCGAACTGGAGCTGCCGGTCGCCGACCTGAAGGACCGGGGTGTGCACATCCACTTCCCGGCGGGCGCGGTCCCCAAGGACGGCCCGAGTGCCGGCATCACGATGACGACGGCGCTGGCGTCGCTGCTCTCCGGACGGCTGGTGCGTACGGACGTGGCGATGACCGGTGAGGTGTCGCTGACCGGACGGGTGCTGCCGATCGGCGGTCTGAAGCAGAAGCTGCTGGCCGCTCACCGGGCGGGTACGACGACGGTCGTGATCCCGAAGCGGAACGAGGCCGACCTGGACGACGTCCCGGCCGAGATCCTCGAGAAGCTGGAGGTGCACCCGGTGACGGATGTCCGGCAGGTGCTGGAGATCGCGCTGGCCCCGGCGGAGGTCGCCGTGACCGTGGCGGCCTGACGGAAGTCCGGTGACGCGGGAGCCCCGGGCGGAGGGAACACCCCTTCGCCCGGGGCTCCGTGCTGTCCGCCCGTCCCCCGGTCAGGCCTTCGCCGCCTTGTCGTACAGCCTGCGGGCGTCCGCGGTGAAGCGGACCGCCGTCGACTCGCGGTCCGTCTGTCCGCCGCTGGTCACGCCGATGATCCGGCCCGGGTGTTCGGCGTCGCGGTAGTCGGCGAGCCAGGGACCGCCGCTCGTGCCGTCCCAGAAACCGGCGCACTCCATCCGCACCGACACGTCCAGCTCCGGGTCCTGCCGGGTGTCGGTGGTGCAGGAGATGGGCCGGTTCTGCGGGTTGTGCTCCGCGTTGGGGTAGCCGACGACGGTCACCCGGCGCTCGGCCGGGGAGGCCCAGTCGGCGGGGGTGCCGCCCACGACGTCCTGGACGTCGCGGCCCTTCGCATCGGGTTCGAGCGTGAGGAAGGCGTAGTCGACGGCATCCGAGGCGTCGGTGTTCCTGCGCCAGCGGTCGTCGACCTGGATGGCGCGGACCTTCCACCGCCCGTGGGGCGCCTTGCCCTTGCCCGGGCCGGTGAAGCCGGGCGCGAAGGTGACGTTCTCCATGTAGCTGCCGTACTCGAA